>JAEOSU010000036.1 GCA_016840165.1 Promethearchaeota archaeon | reverse complement strand
TCCAAAACCATGCACTAGTACCAAAGGTTCACCCTTACCCTCAGATATATAATTAATTTTGATATCATCTTTAACAAATACTGGAATAAAGAACACCTCTCATTAAAACTAAAATTATTATACATTCCGATTTTATAAACATTTCCAAGGATTATTAGAGATTATTTAGAAATGAGATAAAATTATAAAGAAATCTCAGAGCAGATCAGTATTATCATTAATTTGATTGACTCAAATTTCATTATGCCAACTCTTCATGCAGAATGAATAAAGGGTATCCAATCCTTATCCACTCTTTGTTTATAATTTTATCTCGTGATAATTGAAACCTTCAGAGTTTTTATCTTTTTTCATTAAATCAAAATAATTTGTGACTTATTTAAGATGATTAGGTATTTTTTGAGATCTAAATAGATCATCATAAGTTTCTGCCTTTCGAATTAGATAAGATGTCCCTTTTGAAAGTAAAATCTCAGCTGCTCGAGGTCGAGAATTATAATTGCTACTCATTGTGAATCCATATGCGCCTGCATCGAGAATTGCGAGATAATCTCCCTCCTTCAACTCTGAAAATTCTCTGTCTTTTCCAAGTATATCGCCTGACTCACATATCGGCCCAGCAATGTCATACTTTAAAAATTCTCCTTTCTCTAGTTTATAGCAAGGAATTATATGATGGTACGAACCATAAAGCATTGGTCGTATTAAAGTGTTAAATCCCGCATCAACTCCCAAAAATCGTTTATAACCGTTATCTTTAATTGTATTAATTTGAGTAGTCAAGATGGTTGACTCCGCTGTGAGAAATCTTCCGGGCTCAACCTTCATTTGGGGATTACCAATATTGCCTTTTTCTATAAGTGATTTAAATGGGGCTATCACAAGTTCCTTATATAAATCAAAGTTAAACGTTTCTTCTCCGGGATGATAAGGAATCCCAAAACCGCCTCCAAAGTCTACAAATTCAAATTCAATTGAAACCTCTTTAGAGATCTTTTCGATAATGGAAAAAAATTTCTCGATTGCTTTTTGGTACTTCATTACATTGCTTATTCCTGACCCTATATGAATATGAATACCATAGCGATGAAAATCAAAATCTTTCGCTTTTTGATAAGCTTCAACAATTTGATTATCTAGGATTCCAAATTTGATATTCTTACCTGCTGTGATATCATGAACATGATGTCCCGCTCCAAATTCAGGGTTATATCTAAATGAGATAAGTTTTTTCTCATTTTTTAAACTATCATATATCTTATTTACCCTATATAGTTGACTCAAGCTATCTAAATTAATAATGACTTCATTTTCTATCGCAAATTTGAAATCTTCGTCTGTGAAAATATTACCGGTATAAAGCAATTTTTTACTTGGAATTCCCGCCCGTAAACAAGAATATATCTCCCCCCGGGAGGTACAATCAAAATAAGAACCCTCTGATTCTAATATTTTGAGTAAACTTAAATTTGAGTTCGCTTTTACCGCATAATGGATTTGATAATCATGCAATACCGATTTGAGTACACAATCGATTTCATTATACCTAGCTCGAATAATTTTTTCACTCGTGATATATAGTGGAGTTCCATACTTTACAGTGAGTTCTTGAACATTAAAATTAGAAAAGTAAAGTTGATTGTTTTTATATTCTAAATCTTTTCTACTTAACCAATTAGCATAATCCATTTACAATTACCTCAACATTTATACTAAATCATTAATTTTTCAATATATCCAGCAAAAACTTTAATTGCTGGCCCTTCCATAAATACTTCCTTTCCGTTGTAATGAATCATTAGATCACCGCCATCATTATGAATTAGAATTGGTTCATTCTTATCGAATAGTCCTAATATTGATCCTGCTACCACAGCAGCACAACTTCCCGTTCCACATGAATTTGTAATCCCAACCCCCCGTTCAAATACTCGAACGTAAGCCTCTTTTTTTGAGATGATTTGTACAAATTCAACGTTTGTTTTTCGTGGAAAATGTATGTCAGATTCAATTATCGCGCCATACTTATTCAAATCGCTATCTGATATCAATTTCTTTGTAAAAATTACAGCATGGGGATTTCCCATAGAAACAGCTGAGAAGTTAAAGATTTTATCTAAAATTACCATCTGCTCATTAATACATTGTGAGGGATGATCGTCTATTTCGACCGGAATTTGTTCGCAATCTAATATTGGATGTCCCATATTAATCTGAACTGCTAGAACTATATTTTTCCCGATACGCAATTTAGCTATAATTATTCCTTTAAGCGTCTCGATCTGTATAGTCTCTTTTTTTATAATATCATGCTCATAGACATATTTTGAAAAACACCTAATTCCATTCCCGCACATTTCTGATTCAGTACCATCATTATTGAAAATTCGCATTTGAATATCAGCATTCTGGGATTCACAAACCAAAAGTAACCCATCTCCTCCAACGGAAAAATGAGCTCTACATAATTTTTTTGCTAATTGACTCAAATTATCTTCCGGTATTTTATATTTCAAGTTATTAATTATGATATAATCATTGCCTAGTCCATGGTATTTTTCAAATTCCAATTTATCTATTTGAAAATCTCTCATCGAATTTAGTATAGCAATTTAATTTGATTCTTTAGGTAAATTATTATTTCCTTCCAAAAAAGAATTTCTAAACAAACTCCTCTTTAATAAGAAGCTTTTAAAAATCTTCAAACTTTAAAACCTTTCTTACACTTAGATATCTTAAAAAATACAATGAATTTTCCCAACTTCGGATATTATGAAATATAGGTTCATTTCAATCGTGGTTTTGCTAGTTTTTATTTTCATTCCCGTTG
>JAEOSU010000035.1 GCA_016840165.1 Promethearchaeota archaeon | reverse complement strand
TTTATTATCCTACTTTCCTAATTATTAATTTAAATTATATCCTATGATATATATATCTATTTAAAGAAAAATGATATGATACCGGAATATTAAAAATCATGATAACAAATGTTAAAGATATATAAATAAATTTGGATATTTATTATTATAAGAGAAGTTTAATTGAGAAATATGGAATTAGAAACGTTAAAATTAGACAAGCAATTACTCCGGGCAAATGATTTTTTAATCCAAAAGAAGAATTCCAAAGCTATTAAATTTTTAAAGAAACTTTTAGAAGAAGATCCCGCAAATGAAGAGGCTTGGCTACTTTTAGGTATTGCAAAGCGACGAATAGGAGTGTATCTAGATGCCATTGATTGTTTTAAAGCAGCAATAGAACTAAAACCTTCACTCTTAGAACCATGGGGATTATTAACAATTACACACATGGATAATAATGATTTCATAGAAGCAGAAGCTACTATGGAAAGAGCAGCAAGATTAAATCCGAATGACGAGAAGATAAGATTCTATAAGGAAAATCTCATACGAATTTATAAAAAGTTCGGTCCTTTTTTTTAGAGATTACTTAGAAAAAAATTCAGGATGCTTTTGTTCTATACTATTCAATGTATTAACTAAATAATAGAGCAATTTCTCATTTTTATATTCATTAATCGTCTCTGATAATCGGTCTAAGATTTCATTTGCGAGATGGATATCCTCTTTTGTATAATTATAAGTCTTATTTTTGAAAATTAGGTCAAACTCTTGCTCAAACCAGCGAAGTTTCTCCTTAAACTCGCTCTTTATATAACTTTGATCATCAAAGTTAAGATTCATACGTCTCCTCAAATACCTTGAATAAAAGATTAAAAGACCATCTTTTAAGCTACCATATAAGATATAGTGAGTATATTTAAATCTATGCTAACTGCAAGTTTTTCGAATTAGTAATGCGAAAAAGTGGACAATATCGCATAAATTTTACACACAAAATTTATGTCGTTCGAAAATTCACAATTCTAATTCTAAACTCATATCAAATGCCATTAGAAAGCTAGAGCAATCATTTTGAGAGAATTTTTAGTTTTCACTTACTTAAAGAACTTGGATAAAAGATTGGACTACTAATTGTTTATTACAATTTATAACTTTTTTCAAGTAAGACAAAATTATTGATAATAACGGAGTAATGCTGGTGGTTAGGATTAGTGATGACGAGAGTTTTGAAAAATATGATGTAGTTAAACGATATTTTGCGCGAATTTTTAACGTGCTTTCGAAAGAGATTAGACAAGAGCTACTTAAATTGGATTTGACTGAGAAAGAATTGAAGGAGATTAAGGAAGAACTAGGCTTTTTATCAGAGGACCAACAAAAAAGATATATCAAAGAGTTAATAGAGAATAAAAAAGTCTTAAACGATTAGGAACTCTGTTTCGCTTTCTTTTTTCAATCGCTTTTTCAAAGTCTCTATAGTTTTTTCTTTTTCTTGGATAATGTTATGCAAATTAGTTATTAACTTATCTTTTTCATTGAGGACCTCAGAATTTATGCGCTTTATGAGAGTTATTTCTTCTCTTAATATCTTAATAATCTTATCTTTATTGGTTTCTTCCATTGTATTTCTCATTTTAACCCTACAAAGTTTATTATCACATTTTCTTATATAAGTTTTTATTTCCACATTAATCTTTTTTAAGGGAGCTCGTTATTTTACCTCTTAATTATCAATGTGAGTTTTTTAATAATGAAATATATTAGAAATAACAATTTCTCCCCTTTTAATTATCAAATAACAATAACAAGTTTTTTATTAAAAAATACTTTTCACTTCATAAGATTATAATCGAAAATTGATTGAACAAACTACTTAAATGTAAAACCATTTTCAAATTAGCCGTCAATTTTAACTAAATTATTAGATTTGAAATTAACATGAGTGATAATGTAGAAAAATATATTAAACGGAAAGTTTATGAAAAAGAGAATTCTCGGATTGCCCAAAAATTCGTTGATGCGGGATTAGAGAAGATTCGGGCATGTATTAATTGTGGTACATGTACAGGCAGTTGTCCATCTGGAAGACGCACTGCTTATCGAACCCGATCAGCAATTCGAAAAGCATTAACCGGAGATGAATCCGTTCTTCAAGATATTGATATCTGGTTATGTACCACTTGTTATTATTGCTATGAACGATGTCCGAGAAATATACCAGTCACGGATATGATTATTAAATTAAGGAATATCGCTGTTGAGGAAGGCTACATTTTAGATAATCATTTTAACCTTGCCGATAAGGTTTTTTATGCGACCGGTCATGGAGTACCCGCATCTGGAGAAGCAAATAAAAAGTGGAGAGATTTAAGAGTATCTTATGGATTGCCACCCTTACCACCAACGGTTCATAGCCATCCTGAAGCGCTTAAGGAATGTCAAGAATTAATGAAATTGAGCGGGTTTCGTGATTTAATGGATAATGTTGCGGAAAAAAAGAAAAAACAACAGGAAGAACAAGAAAAAGAGGAGGTTAAAGAGAAATGAGTGAAGAAAAAAAATGGAGATATGCTTTTTTTCTTGGTTGTGTCGCTCCAAATCGATATCCTATGATAGAGTCATCTATAAGAGCTGTATTTGATCATCTGGGGGCAGAGATCCTTGAGATGGAAGGCGCAAGTTGTTGTCCGGCACCTGGTGTCTTTCGGGCGTTTCACATTCCAACATGGCTCGTAATAGCTGCACGAAATTTAACTATAGCGGAAGAATTGGGCGTTGATATAATCACGGGCTGCAATGGGTGTTATGGAACGCTAAGAGATGCATGGTGGGAATTAATTCATGAGCCTGAACTGAAAAAAATGGTTAATGAGCACTTAGCAAAAGTTGGTCGCAAATTCAAGGGTTCGATCGAGCCAAAACATATTGTTCAGGCAATGTATCTTGATATGGGTTTAGATCATTTAAAAGGTTTTGTTAAACATAAATTTCCAGATCTTAAAGTTGCTGTCCATTATGGATGCCATATTTTAAAACCGAGTGATAAGCGTCCTTGGGGAGGAGATTATGAATATCCAACATTTTTAGATGAAATTGTTGAGATTACTGGTGCTAAAAGCATTGATTATAAAGATAAGTTTATGTGCTGCGGAGCTGGGGGGGCAGTACGCACTGCTGTGAAAGAAGTAGCAGCAGATTTTTCTCGTGAAAAGCTGGTAAACATTAGAGACTCAGGAGCAGATATTATTATAGATTGCTGTCCATTTTGCCATCTCCAGCTAGATCTTGGGCAAATGGAAGCAAATAATTATTATAAAGATATAATTGGTGAACAATTTAAAATCCCGGTCATTTATCTTACGCAGCTACTTGGTTTGTCCTTTGGAATCGATCCTAATGAATTAGGATTGGTAAAAAATCATGATTTATCGGGTGTGTCACCATTTATTCCAATCGAACCTTTTATTGAAAAAATTAAGGAGGAATTAATATAAGAGGAGATATTCTATGACTGAAATACAAGAAGAAAGAAAAGTCACAGCTAAAGAACGACCGCAAATAGGTGTGTATGTCTGTCACTGTGGGATTAACATAGCAGGAGTAGTAGATGTTGTTAAATTGAAAGATTATGCCTTAACGCTTCCAGATGTAGTTCTAGCGCGTGAATATAAGTTCATGTGCTCTGATAATGGCCAAAAAATGATAAAAGATGATATTGAAGCGGGGCTTATTAATAGGGTCGTAGTGGCTGCTTGTTCTCCAAGAATGCATGAACCAACATTCAGGTTAACTTGTAAAGAAGCGGGATTAAATCAATTTCTCTTTGAGCAAGCTAACATCAGAGAGCATGCGACCTGGGTAAACATGCAAGATCCTGAAGGAGCATACGAAATTGCAAAAGATCATATCCGTATGGCAGTAGCGAAATCTAGAAAACTGGTCCCATTGCAAGTTCAGAAAGTGAAAGTGGAACCTTCATGTTTAATTATTGGTGCTGGTATCGCTGGTATGAATTCAGCATTAGATTTAGCAGATGAAGGTTATAAGGTTTATCTTGTTGAGAGATCACCCACTATCGGCGGTCATATGGCTCAGCTTGATAAGACGTTTCCCACAATGGATTGTTCAGCCTGTATTCTTACCCCTCGAATGGTCGATGTTGCTCGGAAAAAAAACATTGATATAATGTCCTATTCAGAAGTTGTAGATGTATCGGGATATGTTGGAAATTTCGAAGTCACCATTATGAAGAAACCTCATTATGTTGACCAAGAGAAGTGTACTGCTTGTGGTGCTTGTGTCGAAACATGTCCAGTTGTTTGTGGTAATGAATTTGATCTTGGTATGAGCACTCGAAAAGCTATTTATATCCCATTTCCGCAAGCCGTTCCGGGTGAATACACAATAGATATGGGTAAATGTATTAAGTGTGGTATATGTGCTCGAACGGATGTCTGTGAGCCAGAAGCTATAAAATATGACGATAAGCCAGAATACGTAAAAGTTAAAGTTGGAACTATTATAGTTGCTACAGGATGGGATTTGTATGATCCCACTGAGTTAAAACAATATGGATATGGACGGTATCCAAATGTGATAACAGGGCTCCAGATGGAACGGTTGTTAAGCTCATTTGGTCCCGTATTAGGGAAACCAGTTAGACCTTCTGATGTGAAACCACCACATAGTATTGCATTCCTCCAATGTGTGGGTAGTAGGAATTTCAGAGAGGGTGGGCATACCTATTGTTCACGAGTGTGCTGTATGTATGCAACGAAGCAGGCTCGCCAATATAAGGAGAAACATCCAGAAGCGGAAGTCTACATATTCTATATGGATATTCGAGCATTTGGGAAGGGATATGAGGAGTTTTATGAGTCTGCTGGGGAAAATTATGGAATTAAATATATTCGAGGCAGAATCGCTGAAGTATATGGAGGAAAGAATGATTCAATCATAATACGCGCAGAAGATACCTTACTTCAAACACCAATTGAACTTGAAGTCGATATGTTTGTTCTATCGTGTGGACTTGAAGCACGTGCAGATTCTGATAAAGTTTCTTCATTACTTAGCATTCAACGTTCGGCAGATGGATTCTTTATGGAAGCACATCCAAAATTGAAACCAGTAGATACACTTACCGATGGAATATTCGTTGCAGGAGTAGCTCAAGGGCCAAAAGATATTCCCGATACCGTTGCTCAAGCAAAAGGAGCAGCATCAAGTGCAGCCGCTCTCATGGCACAAGGTGAAGTAGAAATTGAACCCTACTATTCAGTCGTCATTGAACACCTCTGTTCAGGATGTAGAAGCTGTCAGTCATTATGTCCGTTTGGAGCTATAGATTTCGATGAATTTAAGAAAGTTGCAGTAGTGAATCCCGCTCTATGTAAAGGTTGTGGAACCTGTGTTTCAGCATGCCCTTCCGGAGCTATGGTTCAAAATCATTTTGCCAACTTTCAACTTGATTCTATCATAAATGTAGCTTTAAAACAACCCACCATTGAAAATGGGGGAAAGTAATTTTTTTATTTTTTAACTTTTAATATTTTTGAACTTGATATAAATTTTAATTATATCAAGTTCGTACTACAACCATTATTTTCTTTTTAAAAGCGTACACTTATAAATAACTATTTTTGCTACTAATTTAGAATTAGGGGAACTAAAACTAGTTTTTCTATTTAACATCTTGAAAAATGGATATGATTGAAGAAGAAAATTTTACTTTTGATAACATAATTTCTCACCTTAAAGAAAAGAGTGAACAGAAAGCTGGGCTTATTTGTCTAAATTATCTTCTGATTAATTGTAAGGTTGATGATTTATATGATTTTTCTAGAAGATATGGAATAGAAATCCCTGAAAAAGATTTCATAACAAGGTTAGAATTTATTAAAATTATAATTTTACATTTAACGAAGATGTATTATGGTTCCGAACTTCAAACAAAATTCGATAATGCTTTAGAGTATATTGGAAATACGTTAATTAGGGATTCTAATATAGGTAAATGTCTAAATGACCTTGATTTTATTGTAAAACAAGATTTAATCGATGTTTTTGCAGATTATTGTGCGGATTCAGGGACTACGGTCTATAACAGCAATTCAGGTTCTATTGGACCTAAGATGAATATGTATTTAGCAAAAAAGAAAACTGAAGCCGTATTCGCTATGACGGGGCTTGAGATCAATGCGAATTCATATTCAGAAATTAAATCTTTAATTGAAAAAGCAAAAAAAGTCGCTAATTGGATTACTTTTGTAACTACCCCTATTGGTGCACTTAAAATAGGTATTAGAAAACTGATTTTTGAAATGAGCCAATTAAATTACTGGCTTTATATTGTAGATCCTTCAAGAAAATTAATTTTTAGGATTTTAAAAGGAAAAAGAAACAATGAATTTGATATTACAGAAAGAGATGAATTTATTAAGAATCTCCCAAGGGAACCCTTAAGGGCTCCGTCTCAATTGATTAATTTATCCGATTATACTTTTAGCGAGGTTAAATCGTTTAGTACCAATGATTTTGGATTATTTGAAATTTATGATGATCTTCAGCATAACATGTTAATTTTAAAGGAACAAGAAAACCCTAAATATACCAATATTTTTAGAGATTTAATAATCATAGAAATCTTATCAGGCACACCAATAGTTTCCTATACTAGTGAAAATTTCAAAGAGCAAACTTTAGCATCTGGTTTTTTGACAGCAATGGATTCCTATATTTCCCAAATTGGCGGTACAAGGTTAAAGGAGATTAATTATATGGGCTTTTATGTACAAGCAGCATATGGTGAATCAACAAAGCTCGCATGTTTCCTTTCTGAGCCTGCTGACAAGAGTTTAAAGGATAGATTAAGTTATTTAATAGAAATATTTGAAGAAAAATATGTTGATTTAATTGAAAAATTTCGTAAGTCTGGGGATTCAGATCTATTTAATCAGGACGAGATTATTTCACTTGTTAAGGAAATTTTAAATATATAAAAATTCATTTTTCTCAAGAAAAATCCACATTTAGAAGAAGCGTGGAGAGAGGAAATAAATTTAGAATAATAAAACATTTAATAATTAATGATCGATACTTGGTTATCCAATACAAAACTAAAAAACACATACGAACGATTTGTAAAAAAAGTGTTATTGGGGAGGGTCTCTGCGAATCAACTTACGATTATAGGATTAGTTTTTGGCATATTAGCTGCTTTTGTTATTTATTTAAGCATAAAGTTTCCTTTTACGTTAGAATTCAATATCTTAGCATGTATTTTAATGGTATTTTCATTTGTATTAGATACTATGGATGGAACGATTGCACGAGCTGAGAAACCGACGAAGTTTGGAGGAATATTAGACATTTTCTCCGATAGAACCGTTGAGACATTGATTATTATTGCAATCGTATCTACTGATCCATTATCTTTAATTTGGCCTGGATTATTTAGTTTGGGGGCAATGATTTTATGTATTTCAATGTTTTTAATCGTCAGCATGCTATCAGAAGAAATCGAGAGGAATAACGGAGTAAGAAAAGTTATCCGTTATAAAAAAGGATTCATGGAAAGGTCGGAAACCTTGATAATTCTATTTCTTACCGTTCTTTTATTTCCGTGGAGATTGATCCTTTTATGGTTATTTGCAATTCTTGTTTTTCTTACTGCAATCTTGCGTTTGAAAGAAAGCTATGTTTTATTTAACAAATGAAAACTTCTGGGAATAGCAATTAAATCAAAATCATATCTAGGAGTAAAGATTATTAACTTCTAAAACATAATGACATTAATAATTTTTAATAACAATTTTTTTATTAAATTTAGGTGTAAGATTCATTATGAGCTCTGAAGGATCAAATTCATTGGAAGATATTTTAGAGAAAATTCGACAAGAAAATGAAGGAAAAATTGGAGTACTTTGTTTGAACTGCCTTATTGTGAGGGCAAGATTCAAAGAATTGGAAATTTTTATAAAAAATAATAACATTCAAGTTCCAAAAGAGAAAGATCTAACTAAACTTGAATATCTGGATTATATTAGTAAACATTTCTATGAAAAATATCACAATATAAAGGAATTACGCGAGATATATTCCGACTGTCTATCATTTATCGCTGACATGCTTCTTAAGGATAATAGGATTGGAAAATATATCACGCGATTTGATTTTATCTCAAAATATGAGCTTATTGAGATCTTTAGTGATTATTGTGCAGATCTCAACATCTCGGTTTTTGATTCCACTGCGTTAGATGAATCTGTATATAATTTAGACTTGTATTTAATAAAGAAAACGCCACGCTTAAGGACAGAGGCAGTTTTTGTTCGAACAGGCGCAGAAATGAATGAAGAATCCTATCTAAAAACTTTTTATCAATTAAATGAATCCTCCAAAATATCACATTGGAGTATATTGGTTACTACACCAAGAGGTGTTTATGATATTGGGTTTGAGCGAATTATTGCTGATATGGAAAAATTAAACGTATGGCTTTATATCATTGATCCAATTCATCAGCGAGTGCTTGGTATTACTAAAGGGAAAAAATCGAAAGATAGAGATGAAAATGGTGCAGAAAAATATATACGCAAATTACCTCGAGAACCTATACGTGCCCCTTCTAGAGTCGTGAAGTTTTCTGAATATGAATTTAGTGAGTCTGATTCTTATAATCCTAAGAAATTCTCAATGTATGAACTATTACCGAAAGATGAAGCACTAGAAAAGGAACAATCTCTCGCAAGAAAACCAATGTACCGAGAGATCTTTAGAACATTATTGGTTATTGATCGTGAGACTGGTCTCCCTTTGGTAACCTATTCTCGAGAAGATTTGAATATCGATAAAGAATTAGTTTCAGGTTTCTTGAGTGCTATGGATTCATTCGTTTCTGAAATTGGGGGAACTGAATCCATGAATGAAATCAATTATAAAGGTTTTTATATTCATGCAACGTATGGTAAATGGGTAAAACTCGCGTTAATCCTATCAACTCCTGCAAAAAAGAGTTTAAAGGAACGACTCGCCTATTTTCTCAAAGATTTTGAAGAACGCTATGCTGAAGAAATAAAAATCTTTATAGAAACAGGAAATACTGGCTATTTCGATTCAGCTAAAATAATTGAAGATGTCAAGGATATCTTAGACATTTAAAATATTACCTTTTTATTTGTATTATTTTATTTTCTAATCCCTCTATGAGGAAAAATTTAGATTTTATAAAAATAATTTATTTATATTATCTTAAGATTCTCTATATTGAAAGAGAATATAGTGATTTTAATGCCAAAAGAAGAAAGAAGAGTTGGATTGAAAAACGGAAAATTTTATCCCTGTGATACCCATCATGTATGTGTTTCAACTATGGCAGATAAAACTGATGAGACCCATTATATCGAGCCGATTATTTACACCAGCACTCTTGAAGAGGCTAAATTAAAAATCAAGCACATTATAAGTTCCTTTAACAGAACCCAATTACTTGAAGAGAGTGAAAATTATATGCATTTTCAATTCACTACTGCACTTTTTAGATTCAATGATGACGTTGAGTTTCTATTTAATGATACAGATAAGATTATACACTTTCGTTCTCAAGCTCGAATGGGGGGTTATGATTGGAATACAAACAGGAATAGAATGGAAAAAATAAGGAAACTATTTTTCACATAACTCTTAATCCTTTCGACTTTTGATGATCTCTCTCTCTGTTTTTTGATTGAGGAAATTTATGATTTATAAACTTTAAATTAAAAAAATCTGAAGATTAAACTAAAATATACTATTAGATATTTAAGAAAATGTGATATTACATGAGTGACGAAGAGGAGACTAAACTAATTTTTGTATATAATGCAGATAGTGGTGGGCTATTCACCGGACTTAAAGACACATTACATAAAACGTTTCGAAAGAGTACATATCAGTGTAATCTCTGCCAAGTGACCTTTGGAGCTTTTGGAATGAAGAAAGATTGGAAAAATTTTGTAAATAATTTAGATGTACCAGTAGAATTTAAAAAAAAAGATAAGTTCAAGTTTGAATTTCTCCATAAAGACGAATTTAATGAAAAATTTAAAGTTGAAGACGCTAAGTTTCCCTCAGCTTACCTTCTGTACAGTGGAACGTTAAGATTATTTATCTCGCAGAAGGAGATGAACTCTGTAAAAGAAATTGAAGAATTAAAGAACATAGTAATAGCTAAGATCGAAGAATTTAATCTATAATGAATTATTAGAGCTCTATTCTTGTTTATTAATCCTAATTTGCAAGATTACCATTTCTTTTTGGATTAAGATATTCTAGCATTTTTTCTGGATTATTTGTAGGAGGTTTACAAGTTTTATTAATACATATATATGCCGTTGCTTTATCTTCATGTTTATCAAAATAGGTGATAAAATTTGATATTTCATCTATTTTTGGCGATTCTATGTCAGTAGGTCGAAAAAGTAATGCTTTATTTGGAAGATAATTATCTCGAATCGTTTCTAAGAGTAAATTTGTATCTTTTTTATTTGTATCCCCTGAAATTACTAAACTAAAGGTCGGTCCCAATACAAAATCAGTCGCACTTAGAAAGAAAGTAAAACCAAGAGCGCTATTTTTAATATTCTCAGTAAATACTCTTCCAAGAATGTCAGCTTTAGTTTCATAATCTTGTTCACCAGTTAATTGGCTTAATCTTAACAAATTTAACATTGCTACTGAGTTCCCTGAAGGAATTGCTCCATCGTATATTTCTTTTCTACGGGCAATTAATTCCTCAGCATCATTTGCTGTAAAGTAAAATGCACCAATCTCTTTATCCCAGTAATATTGCAACTGATCTTCCATCATTTCTATAGCTAGTTCTAAATATTTTTCATCTAACGTTGCTTCATAGAAATTAAGTATACCCCAAATGAAAAACGCATAATCATCTAAAAATGCCTTCAGTTCCGCACTTCCCTTGCGAAATCGGTGTAATAGTCGACCTTCAGTGTCTCTTAAATTTTTTAAAATGAAATTTACTCCTCTTTTTGCTGCCTCAATGTATTTAGGCTCATTAAACACGTATCCTCCTAACGCCAAAGCGGCGATCATTAATCCATTCCAATCAGTCAGAATCTTATCATCTTTATGAGGATGGATTCTTTTCTCTCGTTCAATAAATAATTTCTGGCGAATATTATGTAATCTGCTAAAAAAATTCTCTAATGACATTTTAAATTCATTTGCTAGTTCTTCAAATGGTTTAGTTAAATGTAGAATATTTTCACCAGTAATTTTCTGGGTTGCTTCTTCACGATAATTGCCATCCTTTCTTACATTATAAACAGTCGTAAAAAACTCCAAATCCTCCTTTTCTAATTGAGCTTGGAGTTCGCTATAATTCCAAACGTAAAATTTTCCTTCAATGCCTTCGCTATCAGCATCTTCAGCAGAATAAAAACCTCCGTTTTCTGAAACCATATCTCTTAAAACATAATTGAAAATCTCTTTTGATGTGCTCTCATACATAGGGTTTTTAGTGGCTTGATAAGCTTCGGTGTAGGCGATTGCTAACATCGCTTGATCATATAGCATCTTCTCAAAATGAGGGACTAACCATGTACGGTCTGTAGAATAACGATGAAAACCAAATCCAATATGATCGAATATGCCTCCTAGTCTCATAGCTTGTAAAGTATTCTCAACCATGGATAAAAGTTGCTCATTTCCAGTTCTTTTCCACATCCTTAATAAAAACAATAAATTATGGGGACTAGGAAATTTCGGACGTTCTCCAAAACCTCCATATTTTTCATCGTAATTAGTAGTTAATTGTTGCATTGCATTTTTAAGGTCTCTCTCATTTAAACTCAACCCTGGAGCCTCTGAAGTTGCTTCTTGTAAGAGCGCAGTAATTTTTTCGCTTGATTCAATTAATTTTTCCTTCTCGTTATTCCAAAGTTCTTTAATCTTGGGAATCAACTCTTTTAAGCCCATCCTTCCAAATCGGCTTTCTTTTGGAAAATATGTCCCTGCGAAAAACGGCTTCTTTTCAGGGGTCATTATGATGGTAAGTGGCCAACCACCGGAACGATTCATTAATTGACAAACGGTCATGTATATACTGTCAATATCGGGACGTTCTTCTCTATCAACTTTAATTGATATAAAAGTTTTATTCATTAAATCTGCGATCTCGTTATCTTCAAAAGATTCATGGGCCATAACATGACACCAATGGCAAGTAGAATACCCTATTGACAGGAAAATCGGTTTGTTCTCTTTTTTGGCTTTCTGAAATGCCTCATCGCCCCATGGATACCAATCTACTGGATTCTGGGCATGTTGGATCAAATATGGACTTTTTTCATTAATTAAACGGTTATAATTTCCTTTATCTTTCATTTGATTTACACCTTATTATTGGATTTTTTTAGGTAATCGGATTAGAAAACTGTTGTATTATTTGCCTCCAATCCATTTCTTTCAAAAAAATAAGATAATTATAAAAAAGTTAATTTTACTGTAAATCTGTTAATAACGATTTGACCTCTTCTGCGTGTCCTTTAACACTTACTTTTGGCCAAATGTGTGCTATTTTTCCCTTCGGATCAACTAAAAATGTGCTTCGAATTACTCCCATATAAGTCTTTCCTCGAAATTTCTTTAAACCCCAAGCGCCATATTTCTTAAGAACTTCTTTTTCAGAATCACTTAACAATGTCACTTTCAAGTTTTTCTTTTCAGCGAATTTTCTATGAGATTCAGGGCTATCTGGGCTTATTCCAACCACAGTTGCATCTAATTTCTGTAAATCTGGAAGTATACCAGTAAATCCTATTGCTTCAGTGGTACATCCTGGTGAATTATCTTTCGGATAAAAATATACTATTGTATACCTGTCTTTAAAATCCTTTAAACATACTTCCTTATTATCTTTATCAGGAAGACAGAAATCTGGAGCAGTATCACCAATTTTTAACTCTACTTTTTTTGCTGGCATTATTGATACCTTTTTTATTATAATAGATAGAGAGATCTTGAAAATATTAAACTTGATATTATTGATTATTAATAATTGCGCATTAGGAGTTAGAATTCAATAGAATTTGATCATAATTTTTGATAAAAAATAAATAATCAAAAAATTATAAATTAGCATTATAAATTAGATATTACATAAATCAGAATACCAATGAATGGTGCGAAAAATTGGATAATAAAAGTTATGGCTTGATTTTGTTAGTACTTGGAATAACTTTGCTTATTATTTCCTTGATGACGATTTGGAGTATGTTTGTCACCTTTAATTTATCAAATGCATTACTTATTGTCTTGTCAATCCCTTTATTTATTTTTAGTATAAGTTCAATAACTCTAGCGATTATCATGGTCTCTCAAAAAACTATAAATGCAAAATTAAAAGGTTTACTTCTGATACTCAATGGAATTGCTTCAATTTTAACTGCTCTTTATACAATGTTAGATTTCCGTCTCACAGGACTAGGATTGATTAATATCATAGTTTTGGTACCAATGGTATTAGTTGGAGTTTTTTTTATAATTGACGGAGTTATACTTTTTATAGATGAAAAATATCTACAAGGAATAAAATCTAAAAAAAAATCTGGTCAGATTTTAGGGATTGTTTCTATTTCGGTTGGTATTATTAACTTAATCGCATTTATTCTTCTATTCACAATTGATCCGAATCAACCAATAATTTTAATTGCATTCTGGGCATTATTAAGCGTAATCTTAATCTTTTTTGGAATTAAATCAATTATAATAAAGACCAAAAAACCTTAGGATGTTCCATTAATAGATAAAGAAAAAGAAAAATTTGTATTAGAAATATATTTTATTATAAATCATCCTTATGGATCATTCCGTAAAGGATGACGAGCATTTTCTGCATTCCGGATATTATCTTCTATGGTGGGCAACCCTTCCATTGCTTTTCGAATCGCGTTTCGAGTAGCTTTATAATTATTAATAAATACCCTTTTTCTCGCACTAGCACTAGGGTGTACAAACACATTGACGATAAGAACAATCTCTTCTGCCATTTCTTTTGGTAGAATTCCATCTTCGACGCATTGAACAACTGCTTTAGCGATGGCTGCTTGTGCAGGTCCATAAGTTAAGCTTGCATGACGCAAGGAAGATATTTTTACGGTCGGAATCATAACGGTAGGAGGCTTAACTTGCATATTTGGTTCTAATATCACCTGTAGACCTTCTCTTCCTTTCGCAGGATGGGTTAACGCTTTCGCATAGGCCTCTCCTACAGGTCCATTTTTATCACCAATTAAAAGGTCAATATGAGCTAGTTCTGCTCGATTTCCCACAAGCGATTCACCTACTTTTAGCTTAAAATCAGTGATTTTTTCGGGTGTAACACCCACCGCATAAAATCTGCTAGTTAATTCCTTCTCTCCAATTTCGAATTTAACTTCTTTCTTTTCAATTAGACCCAATTTTTCAAGCTCGACCCTAAATTCATCTCGTAATTCATACGAAAGAGAATCTCCAAGTATTATTGGCCGACGGGTGATGCCAACAGGCACTCCCATTATATTTAAACATTCTTTTGCTCCTAAAGCTCCTGAGTTTATTAACATTCGTGCTATTTTTTGTACTTTTTTTTGAGTTTCTTGAGCCTCTTTAAGTCGATTATTTTTTACATGATCATATATTTCCAGCCAAAATCGAGGAATGACATTTGCAGAACCTAATATGCATCCTGCAGCTCCCCCTGCCAATGCACCGAGCACATTTTCATCCCATCCGATTAATACCGATATCTTATCGCTTACTTTTTCTAATAGAGCTGAAAAATATTTATAATCACCACTCGAATCTTTAATCCCAACTATATTTTCAATATCCACAAGATCTTCTACAACCGTCCATGGCAATTCTATTCCTGTACAGACGGGAATATTGTACATAATAATAGGAATATCAGTATTTTTACAAATATAATAATAATGATCATATAGTCCCTTGGCTTTTGGCTTAAGATAATAGGGTGTGACTATTAATACCGCATCAGCACCTAAATCTGTTGCTGCATTTGTGGCATCTATGACCATTTTTGTTCCAGATTCACCAGTACCCGCAATAACTGGCACTCGACCCTTGGCTTCGTCAATAACGACTTCAATAACTCTTAATCGTTCTTCAAAGGTCATATTGACAAATTCTCCGGTAGTACCAACGGGAACCAGTCCATTTACCCCTTTATCAATAAGAAAATTAACAAGATTTCTAAGTTGGTCTTCGTTAATTGACTCATCTTCATTAAACGGTGTCACCATCGCAACGGAAACACCTTTAAGTCTAAAATCAAACTTTCCCATTCATTTCACCTTACTTTTTTATTTTATGTGATGTAATTTTCGAGCAGCGATAAATGCTAATCCATTTTTGGTTAATGCTTTTGCGGTGGAATTCACTGCTCTATATCTATCTAAATGAGTTATCCGATGATATTCCCATAATCCTTGATTCTTAATTTCTTCTTTCGTCATAAAGTATTCCAATATATCAGATGGGTGTTCTCGAGTCTTTTCTACCTCAACATCGCCACCTTCATGTTTTGCACTTACATTTTTTACTTTTTTAGCTAACTCGATTAAGTCGTCCCTTCGATCATAGGGTTGTCTAACTATTGATTTCCAAGTCTCTACGATATGATGCTCAAGGCGAACTACGTCTTCAAAGCCAAATTTCTTTCGAATATAGGCAGAAAGTTCAATTGTTTGATTGTTAACAGAATTGGCTAAATTAAAACCAATGAGAGGACTTGTTCCATCTTCTCGTGCAAATAATTTCGCAGTTAATAACGTCCATAAGCATGCATAGGGATTATCATTACCCATGTAAACACTTATTTTAAATTCATTATTTATCCCCAACTTATGAATGAAATATCCAAGTAAAACTGTGCCTGGATTCACATTGAGGACTTGCTTTATTCCATAATTTGTATAATAATATAAATATTCGTCAATCCACTTTAGCGCAAAGTCATTAGGTTGTCCTACTCCCCCAAAATATCCAGTAATTGTTTCGGGACCACCAAGATGCACATTTACAGGCATTCCATCTGGTCCGGGGGTAGTACCTTTGGTATCAAGCGTTTCTACCCAGCTAACTCCGATAATTTGCATCGCTGCTGCCATAGCAAGCAAATCTCCATCTTCCTCTTGTTCTTTCATCTTTCGGACTCGAATTATTCTCCCTGGAACTAATTGTTGGGTTTCAATCGCATCTCTTGCTATATCAATGAAGAACGGAAAATACTGGCAGGCTGAGAGTTCTAACGTGACAGCGAAGTCTTCATTAAATTTCATATGTTCAACTTTATCGCCTAAAATTTTGCGTCGATAATCAGCTACACTAATAAATTTATGATCATCTCGTTGCTTTATCAACCATTCAAGATCTTTCACATAACTTGGCTGCTTTTTCTCAAGTCTTTGCATCAGATTATCAAGCTTACCTGCTTCTTCTGCTTTCCGATTAATTTCTTCCACGCCACCATATTTTTCGATCAATTCCATAAGTTCATTGATCAAGGGATTCTTACCATCTAAAATAAATTCGTTAATTGATTTGATTGCTTTGTCCGGTATTTTTAATTTTTCTCTCAAATCTTTCATTTTTTTATTTACCTTAATAATTTGATTAGGATTTGAAACTATTTACCCATGTTATTCCCATGAATCAACATTTCAAATAGAAACCTTAAATTTAATACTAGATTCACTTTATTTTAAATTTATTTGAAAATCATCGCAAGCTTTAATTGATATTTTATATATGATTTCATCATCGAAAATGGGAAAAAGAATTTTAAAATGTATAAATATAAAGTGTCAATACTAGGAACGGGATTTATTGGATTATGCTCAGCAGTTTGCTTTGCAGATAGGGATATTAAAGTTATTGCTTCTACTCATAATCAAAAAAAAGCAGAACAGATTAATGATGGTATAGCTCCTTTTTATGAAAAAGGACTTCAAGAAATAATGGATCGTTTAAAGACTACTAATATTTTCCAATGTATAACAGATCCTGTTAAAGCAATAAGAGAAACTGATATATCGATGATCACTCAAGGCACCCCGATGAGAGAAGACAAAAGTATCGATTTAAGCTTTATTGAGAGTACTGCAACAGAAATTGGTAAAGCTTTAAAGGAGAAAGATCAATATCACTTAGTTGTGGTTAGATCAACTGTTGTACCAGGCACTACACGAGGATTAGTAGGCAAAATTGTTACCGAAATTTCTGGAAAGGAGCCAGGTAAAGATTTGGGGTTATGTATGCAACCTGAGTTCTTAGCTGAAGGAAGGAGTATTGAAGATACTTTGCATCCAGACAGATTAGTAATCGGACAATTCGATGAGAAGAGTGGAAGTATGCTCCAAGAATTCTATGAATATTTCTATGGCGATCATCTTAAAAATTGCCCTATCCTTCGAATGAACCTTGAATCTGCAGAGTTGGTTAAATATGGAAATAATTGCTTACTTTCTACTAAAATTAGTTATGCAAATGAGTTTGCTAACTTCGCTCAATTAGTTCCAAATGTGGATGTGGTGGAGGTTATGAAAGGGGTTGGACTGGATTATAGGATTAATCCGCGATTCCTTGGTGCAGGAGCTGGATTCGGAGGTTCATGTTTTCATAAGGATGTAAACGCAATAAAAGCATGGTCAAAATCGAAAGGATATAAATCAAGATTATTAGAAGCTGTTTTGGATATTAATGACGATCAAGCAATTATGATGGTAGACATGGCGGAAGAATTAGCTGGTGATCTTAAGAAAAAGAAAATTTCATTATTGGGGTTAGCATTTAAACCTGGAACGGATGATATGCGAGAAGCTGCAAGTATTCGCATCGTAAATGAACTGCTCAAACGTGGAGTAACAGAGATTGTTGGATATGATCCAAAGGCTAGACACACTGCTGAAATTGAATTAGGAGAGAAAATTAAGTATGCTAAAAATTTAGAGGACGTATTAAGAGACTCGGAATGTGCTTTATTGATTACAGAATGGGATGAATTTAAAGAATTAACTCCTAATGACTTTAAGAAGCACATGAAGACACCGAACGTTATTGACGGAAGGCGAATATTTGATTTTGATTTATTTAATAAATCATTACCCTTTAAAGCAATTGGGCGAATTTAATCAAATATTTCCTCATATTATTTTTGTATTAATTATAAATCATCAAAAAAGGAAAGCTATCCTTTATGTAAAAGATTTGAAAATAAAGAAACTGCTCTTTTATAGATGGGTATTATAGCCAAATAATTTTTAACGTAAGTTAAAACTTGGTCATATCCTTTTAGTTTTTCCAAGGATTCCTTATGATCATTCAATTCTGATTTAATACTAAGCATCAATTTTTCACATTTTATCATGTCTTCTAAGGAATTAATCCCTGAAATAAAAAATGCATCTTTAATCGATGCCATGGAATAAATTATTTGGCGTTTAATCTCTTCAGGTATATAGTCTTGATATTGAATCTTATCAATTTTATTAATTAATCCATTTCTTGTAAGTGCATTCACGACTTGTGATACTTTTCCTAATGATAATCCTGTAAGCTCCCTTATTCTTTCTTGAGTCAATATTTTTCTCATAAGAAATATTGTATAAATCTTCAATGTAAATTCTTCTAAAGTTGAGTAAGCAGATTCATACATAAAAAAATCAAGTAAATTTTCTTCGATTTTTTTTATTTCTGGATCGAAATTTAATTCTAAATTATTAAAATCTTCCGATGAGAGACTTTTTATATGTTTTTCTTTCAAACTAAGCTCGATATTAGTATCTGTGTTTTTTAGAGTTACTACAATTTGTTGGTAACATTCAAACACATCTAAAAGATGTTTTAATCTTACTGATACTAGTTTATAACCCTTTTTACTTTCTAATTGTTTACTGTTCAATTCTTTCAATTTATTTTTTAAAAAACTAATTTCTTTTTGCACGCTTCCTAATGCAAAATCTATAGACATCCTTGAAGGAGGAGAAATGAAATATTCATATTCTCGGGATCCTTGAATTTTTTCTTTTCTTACATAATAGATCTTAATAAGAGTGGTTAAGCTAGTAGAAATTGTTGATTTTGAATACTTCGTTAAATATTTTAGTTGACTCTGAGTTAATCTTTGATACAATGATATGTAAGCTAAAATTTTCCCCATAGTATTTGAAAGGGAGGAAAAACGTGCAATTTCAAGCCGACTTTTAAGAATTTCTTTCTCAAAATCTCGAATTCTTCCTTCAAAAAGGAATGGGGGGCTTTTTTTTCTCATTAATATAATTATAATTGTTTAAAGTATTTATTTTTTTAGTTCGAATTTTATGAAAACATTTATATATTAGCTTCAGATTAAATTATATAGTAATATTTTTTAATTCGAATCTTATGAAAATTAAATTATAAGTGATATATAAGTGGAATTAATAGAATGGGTATTTACCATATTGTCATTTGTCGCTTTCTATTTTTTTGTAAGCAAGAAAGCAAGCCAACCTAACTTCAGAATAATAGGGTGGATAATTGCAATTATTATTAATTTATTGATTGCGATTTTTACCTTTTCAATTGGAGTCATAAGTCTTGGAATAATTAACAGTTGTTATGTAGCTTTGAATGGTTATGGTATCTTTAACTGTTATTCAGAAATGAAAAAGAATAAAACTACTGAAAATAATAACAAAATATGAGCATAAATAAACGCTCTATATAGTAAATAATCTTTTATCATTAACGTATTTGACTTTTTGAGGGTTTCCCTCAGCTCTGTAAATTTTGCTATTAGAAATATCATAAATTGAAGACCAAATCGTTTCAAAATTTAGTATTTTATCATATTGACACATGAATCCAAATTTTCCACTCAGTATAGCTTTAGCATGCTCGGTACCATCATTGCAATCAACATTATTCAAAGCATCAGATGCCGTATTATATCTAGCCTCTGATAAATACACATTGCGATCACTTGCATCATGTTTCCACATCGCTTTTGAGGTAAAATGATTCACAGTGACAATAAAAACTTCGCCATCCTTGTTTTGTTCGGGCTCTCTTATTTGTATTTCTAGTGGGTTACATTCTGCTACCACCATATCACCTTTTTTATCTGTTAAGAGTATGTTGCAACTTGATGCTATCGGTAGCATTTTTAAAGCTTCAATACCTTCATCAACAGTTTTACAATTTTCTAAGATATAACGAACTAAAAATACTGAATTAATACCTGGCATTATTTCTTCCAGTTTTGGAATGACAAACGTCATTGCCACAACCAATCCCATCTCATTTATCCCTTCCTCTCCATTGATAAAGGATGAAGTATTCAAAATAAATCTTAATTTGTTTTTGGGCTGATAATATATACTTTTGCTTACTCTCTTTAAAAATGGAGGCAAGTCGTTATTCCTTCCAAAGAACACATCCCCATTATTTATAAAACTAAATGCCGTACATCCTCTTATTTCTACGTTATCGACATCATTAAGAGTATGACAACATCCCATACACATCATCCAAGAAGTAAAGACCTCATTATCATATTCTATCACGTCGGTAACTCCTTTAATTTCTGCTACTGCTTCGGGAAAATATTGTTTTAATAAATTTCCACTTTTCTTACCAAATTCAGTTTGAAATGGATCCAACTTAATCGGAAAATCTGCATTATATCTTTTAAAAATATTGCCCATCTTTCGACCCATTTCATAATGCTGGCCTTTTAATCTTGGATGATACATTTTTTGACCTATCCTAAATTGTATCTCATTCCATAAATCATTTTTTATCGACTCATTATTTGAAAGCAAAATTAAAACCGTTTTAACAGAAAAGTTAAATAAATACTTATCTAAGATATAAATATCTAATCCAAAGCTTAAGAAAACCAATTTTATTAATTTTGATGATATTATTATGCCATCTGAGAAAACTTTAACTAAATACTTTGATACTACTGGTCGTGAAGATATTTTAGCCGGGGGCATTAAAATGATTCCTATCCAGACTCCATCTGGTGAGTTTAAAGTTTGGACTAAAAGGATTGGAAATAATCCTACAATTAAAGTCCTTCTCCTTCATGGAGGTCCTGGTGCAACACATGAATATTTTGAATGTTTTGATAGCTTTTTTCCAGTAGAGGGATTCGAATACTATTACTATGATCAACTGGGCTCCTATTATAGTGAGCGGCCTAAGGATCCTAAACTATGGGAAATTTCGAGGTTTGTTGAGGAAGTAGAGCAAGTTAGAAAAGCTCTAAAATTAGATAAATCAAACTTCACCCTTTTTGGACAATCTTGGGGGGGTATTCTTGCTGTTGAATATGCATTGAAATATCAAGAAAATCTCAAAGGTTTAATTATCTCAAATATGATGATGAGTTGTCCAGCTTACGGGAAATATGCAGAAGAAGTTTTAGGACCGCAATTAGATCCTAATGTATTAGCAGAAATCAGGGAGTTGGAAGCAAAAGAAGATTTTGATAATCCACGCTACATGGAATTAATGAAATCTAATTACTATACTAAACATCTTATTCGTATGACCGTTGAGCAGTGGCCAGATCCTATTAAACGAATGTTTAATCATCTTAATGAGGATATATATGTAAAAATGAATGGTCCAAGTGAATTTGGTGTCCGAGGGACATTAGAAAAATGGGATAGAACCTCTGATTTACCAAAAATAAAAGTCCCCACATTAGTAATCGGAGCTACTTACGATACCATGGATCCTGAACATATGAAATGGGTTTCGAATCAAGTGCAACAAGGTAAATTTCTATTGTGCCCAAATGGTTCTCATTTGGCCCTTTATGATGACCAAGAGACTTTTTTTGAGGGGTTAGTACAATTCATCAAGGATGTAGATCAAGGAACATTTTCTCCTAAGTAAATGACATAATTTTATTCATAAATACAGTTTTTTTTAATACTATCTATTAAAATAAATGTTATCGATTATTTAGATTCAAGAATTTTTCGAATTTTATCTAATCTCGTATCTCTTGCCAATCTATTAGTAATTGGGTTATGATCTCCATATAACTCTTTATGATATACTGGTTTTGTAGTTCTATAAAATATCCCAATTGTAAACTTATGGTTTTCTTTAGCTGCTTTAATAGCTTCAAAATAACTTTTTGGCTCTTTTTCAAGATATTCAACTTGCTCTCTATATTCTTCCCACTTATGGTATGGAACAGCAGGTTGCAAGACTTCTATAAAAGCGAAACCTTTGTGTTTAACTGCCTCTATTATAAGATTAGTGAGATTCTCAATATCTCCCGAAAATCCTCTTGCTACGAAAGTTGCGCCAGCCTCAATCATTAAAGATATAGGATTAAATGGTTCTTCATAGCTACCTCGAGGGGTAGAAGGTCCTTTCCACCCTTTTTCTGCTAATGGCGAAAATTGACCGGTTGTAAGAGCATACACGCTATTATTATGTAAGATAAAGGTTATATCCTGATTTCTTTTTGCTGCAAACATCGTATGGGCAAGGCCTTCTGCTAATCCATTTGCATCTCCAGAGAAGTTAATTACTCTTAAATCTGGATTCGCAACTTTAATACCTTCGGAGTTTGAGCAATTTCGACCATGAAGTCCATAAATTCCACTCAAATTAAGATAATCAAAAATTTTCGCATGGCAGCCTATACCCGCTGTCATGACTATATTTTCTCTTTTTATTCCCTTTTCCTCAAGTAGAGGGATTGCCTTTCTTATAGCTGTAAAGATTCCGAAGTTTCCACACCCAGGACACCATGTAATTTCAGCATTAGTTTTAAGATCTGCCATATTAGCCGAGCACCTCCTTAATTTTTTGCGATAAATCCATTGGATCAAATGGTCGACCATTATATTGTTTAATTGTAGTTCTAATTTCTAATCCAGCTTTTTCACTTAAGAGCTTGGAAAATTGTCCTGTAGAACTTTGTTCAATAACAACATTGTCTTGACTTTTAAATTCTTTCAATTCCCAAATCGGCAGTGGACTTAAATATATTGGAGCAATAATAGTGGGATTTAGGTTTCCATATCGAACTGCTTCTAAAACACTCATATAAGTAGAGCCATAAGTAAAAATGTTGATTGGTAGATTTCCTCGAATAATTTTAACAGTTTCTTTCCCTTTTAAATATTCTATGAGACTTGTTAACTTTTTGTTTCTTTTATCATGCATAAATGAAATTTTCTTACTATCTTCAGTAGTAATACCAAATTCATCATGTTCATAAGAATTCCATTTAATAACTTGATTTGATGGGGGAAATAACAAGGGAGAAATACCATCATCAGTATCTAAATAGCGTTTATAATCACCAGCTTTATGAATTTTTGGTTCAGCCCAACCTGAGTTCTCTACCTCAATTTGAACTGTCATACTACTCTCTGAAAGGTGTTTTTCAGTTAGCAATATTCCCGGAGTTTGAAATTTCCATACTAAATCTAACATTTCAGAAGTAAGATAATATGCTTCTCTAATGGTTCTGGGTGAAGCCACTATTCTTAAAAAGTCTCCGTGGCCTGCGGTTAATGCAAAAGCTAATTCAGCTTGTTCTGTATAAGTTGGAACACCTGTCGCTGGACCTGGTCTCTGAGATAAAACAATTAATACTGGTGCTTCTGTCATACCCGCTAAAGAGAAACCCTCAGTCATAAGAGAAAAACCTCCTCCGCTTGTTCCCACCATGGTTCTAGCTCCTGTAAAAGCTGATCCTATTGCCATATTTATAACTGTTATTTCACTTTCGGGGTGAACTACAGCTAATCCAAAATTTTCAGCCTCTTGAGCAAGCGTATGCAAGATTGAAGATGCTGGAGTCATAGGATATCCGTAATAAACATCTAATCCACCTGCTATTGCTCCTAAACTAATTGCCTCATTACCCGTAATAATTGGTCTCTTCTTATCTCCTCTTTCTAAGTTAAATTTGTTGCCACAGTCAGGATATACAAGATCATAAATAGTATCTGCGAATCTAATGTTATCTTCGATTCCTCTTGGATATTCATCTTTAATTATATTATTCATTTCTTCTTTTTGAAATCCAATTGCAGCAGCCAAAATCGCTACAGCACCCACTCCAAACATAAGATTTTTCATAGGATATTTTTCTACTTCTGAAGTCAAAGGTATACCGATACCACGATCAAGATCTTGTTCATCTGAATTGAAAAAGATTATACCATTTTCTGTAATGTCATTTTTATGAACATCACAACTTCGTTTGTCAAAATTTACAACTAAATTAGCTTTCATGTAATGACTCCCAATCCATCTAGGTGTTGTACTTATAACAGAAAAGTTATGTCCACCCCTAATTAGAGACATATAATCATCCATTTGGAATACATGCCGTCCCATGCTTGAAAAAATATGAGCGGAAACAGATCCTGCTTTCTTCACCCCTTCACCTGCTTTTCCGCCTACTAAAAACGTAAAAACATCCTGTGCCATCTTATTTATCACATTAGAGAAAAATAATGAATTATTAAATTGAATTTAATGAGAGTGGGAATAGGAGATATTTAAAAATATTTCTTATAATTTTTAATTCAAATTCTCTACAAGAGAATGTTAAATTCTGTTAATCATTAGTAGAATAAATAAAAATTTTGTTTATAGTCATGAGTGAAAAAAGAATTTTTGCAGATGATAAAATTCAAGAAACTATGCTGGGACCTTTATGGGCACGGGCAAAATATAGCAAGCAATATCCTGAATTTTTAGATGACCCAATGGCACGTGAAATTATCACTAAATTGAATTATGATTTTTCAGAAATCCAAAATTATTTAGGAGAATGGAGAGGACTAGGATTACTTGCTAGAGCTAAGAATTTTGATATTGCTTTCAAAAGATTTCTTGAAGATAACCCTGAATCAACCTTGGTAAACATTGGAGCTGGTTTAGATACCACTTTTTCGAGAGTTGATAATGGTAGGATTCAATGCTTCAATCTCGAGTTACCAGAAGCAGCAAAATTTCGAAAAAGCCTTATCCCTGATACAGAAAGAAACAAAACTATAGCAAAATCAGCTTTTGATGAATGGTATAATGAGATTGAATATGAGGCGTCGAAAGGGATTTTTTTTATAGCAGGAGGATTTGTTTATTATTTTTTTGAAGAGAGCGTGAAAAATCTATTCATTTCTATGGCACAGCATTTTCCAGGAGGAGAGTTAATCTTTGATGCGACATCTAATTTAGCTAACAGGGTTGTAAATAGAAGAGCAAAAAAAGCAGGTGAAAAGGATCTTAGATTTCATTTTGGAGTTGGAAATCCGGAGAAAATATTTCCTAATTGGTCTCCTAAGATAAAAATCAAAGAGTGGTATACTATCTGGTCACGACTAGAAATTAATTCTGAATGGTATGAAAAAACAATTAAAGCAATAAAGAAATCAGAAAGGGTTAAAGCGGCTAAAATTATTCATCTAAAATTTTTGGAATAACTGTTATTTTTAGCTTTTAAAAAATAGACTTTTTTTTCGAAATCCTTTCAATTTCCAAACATAAGAATTCATATACTAAATTTTTTAAAATACAATACTTTCTAAAAATTAAGTTTGTCATATCATAATGATACTATGTTTAAAATTATAACTGAAAAGTAAGTTAACTTAAAGCTTTTGAAACTGAAAAATAATGACAAAAACAGATTTTAATCCTTATATATTAGGGATATGTTGTAATTGGTGTACATATGCTGGAGCTGACCAAGCTGGGACTTCACGCATGCAACGACCCGCTAATCTAAGAATTATGCGAGTTATGTGTGGTGGGCGAATCGAACCTCATTTTATATTAAACGCTCTCATGAATGGTGCTGATGGGGTCTTAGTAAGTCATTGTCATCCCGGAGATTGTCATTATGTAGAGGGAAATTATAAAACTATTCGAAAATTACCCATGCTACACCTATATCTGAAGCAGTTTGGTATCAATCCGAAAAGAGTAAAATATACATATGTATCCGCTTCAGAGGGGGCAGAATTAACAGAAATTGTCGAAGAATTTGTCCATGAGTTAAAAGAATTAGGACCTAATCCAATTAAAAAAGAGGCAAAATAAAATGAGAGTTTTCAAAATTACTGTTAATAATAATCGTTGTTTTGGATGTAATGATTGTGTAGTCAGCTGTCCATTAAATTTTAATCAATTAAGAAAGGATAGCTATTTAAGTGAAAAAAATGCCGTGCTTCTCGTGAGAAATGGAGTTGCATATCCCATTTATAAAGAAGACCGCGAAGTAAATTGCGATGGTTGTGGAGTCTGTGTCCAAATTTGCCCTGCGCGGGCAATTAGAATAGAAACTGTGGAGGAAGAATAAAAATGTCATTTCCAAAAATATCAAGAACTATAAATGAACAAGAAGAACATGTTAAAGTTCAATTTCTTACCGAAAGTTTAGAACTCATTTTAAATCGTGAAAAATGTGTGGGGTGTGGAACATGTGCACGTGTATGTCCCAAAGAAGCAATTACACGTGGTCCAGTAGGAGCCTCACGTAGGTCTCCTGAAACCGAGGATATTATACCAGAGGTTTATAATCCAAAGAAATGTGTGTTTTGTGGAACCTGTGTGGTAATGTGCCCTTTTAGTGCTTTAACCCTAAAAAAAAATGGAGAAGTAATTGAATTAAATGATATTCCCATAGTAGCCCAAAAAGTAGTGCCTAAAATTGAATTTAAAGCAAAAAAGATCAAAAATAATCAAGGAGTTGAAAGAACTGTCAAACAATACGCGAAAGCGGAAGTCTCTATTATCGATGAAGAGTGTGCAAAAGGATGTGGTTCATGTGCAGAGGTTTGCCCTTCAGGTACAATTGTAATTGCGAAGCGACCTGAACATGGCTGGGAAAAATCGAAGAATGTAGAGGTAGCGGACCCCGATGCATGTGTAGCATGTGGAGCATGCGATAATGCATGCCCAACGGGCGCACTACAATTAAAGATCATCGAAATAAGTACATCGGGAGAGTATAGTGAAATGTTTTGGCCTCCATTAACCGAACGTTTAAAAAACTTAAGATGGAATGAAAAGGGGGAGTAATAAAAATGAGTTTAAATGATTTAATTTTGATAACAGGACGGACTATAAATCAAGGAGTAGCATTAGAGGGAGGAAAGAATACAAGAGAGAACGTAAGGGCAGCAGGCATATGTGCTTTTGACAGGAATGATTTTATTAAGCTTAACTGTCTCGCTGGCACTCCAGTAAAAGTGACAACTGATTATGGAGAGGTATTAGTCTATTCTACTATTTCTGAGGAAGGACCTCATCCAGGTATAATTTTCATTCCCATGGGTCCCTGGGCTAACCAAGTAGTAAATCCAGGCTCTCAATCTACGGGAACACCAACGTTCAAGGGAATCAAGGCAAAGGTAGAAGTGGTTGCGAATGGGAAAGTGTTAGATGCAGTTCAGTTAATAAGTAAATTAAGAGAGGCTTAATGGTGGAAATTAATGGTTGAAAAAAAGTATAAAACGTTTTATGATGTAGTTTGTCCATTTTGTGGGACATTATGCGATGATCTTGAAATTGATGTTGATGAAAAAGAGCAAAAAGTTATAGAAGTTCGGAATGGGTGCCAAATTGGGACGCGAAAATTTTTCTCTTCGAATCCGAGTGGTCATCGATATATGGCTCCGTTAATTAGAGAGAACGGTTCCTATAAAGAAATTTCATGGGATGAAGCTCTTGATAAAGCTGCAGATATCTTAGTAAAAGCAAAAAGACCACTTCTATATGGGTTTGCCAGTACTGAATGTGAAGCTCAAAGCAAAGGAGTTGAGTTAGCAGAGATTTTAGGTGGAATATTAGATAATACAGCATCGGTTTGCCATGGACCAACTTTGCTAGCTGAACAGGACGTAGGAGTGCCTACTTCTACTTTAGGAGAATATAAGAATCGAGCAGATTTAGTCATTTTCTGGGGATGCAATCCTGTTCATGCTCATCCAAGACATCTGGGTCGCTATAGTGATTTTGTAAGGGGCTATTTTCGACAAGATGGTCGTAATGATCGATATATTATCGTAGTCGACCCAAGAAACACTAATACAGCTCAAATAGCAGACCTATATGTAAAAGTAAATCCAAATGAAGATTATGAGCTTATGAATGCCATCCGCGCTACTTTAAGAGGAGTTGAAATTGATCAAAAAGAAGTTGCGGGCGTAGCGAAGGAAGATATAATAAAATTAGCAAACATTATGAAAGAGAGTAATTATGGAGTAATCTTCTTTGGTATGGGGTTAACACAATCTATTTCTCATCATAGGAATATTGATACAGCTATATGTTTGACCAGAGAACTTAATGATCATACAAAATTTTTGATAACACCTATGCGAGGGCATTATAACATTACTGGAAGCAATACTGTCTTTACCTGGAACACCGGGTATGCCTATTCGATTGATTTTTCGCGTGGCTTCGCCCGCTATAATCCAGGGGAGTTCTCAGCTGTTGATGTATTATTGAGAGATGAAATTGACGCATTATTAATCGTGGCATCCGATCCTGCGAGTAATTTTCCTGCTGCAGCGGTTAAAAATATGTTCAAACACCCGATAATTTCAATTGAACCTCATCATACTCCTACTTCTGTAAATGCAGATATTATTTTGCCTGCAGCGTTTGCAGGTATTGAAACGGAAGGAACAGCGTATCGTATGGATCATGTACCATTAAGGTTAAGAAAAGTGAAAAATCCTCCTGGAGAAACTTTACCAGATCGAGAAATTTTAGAGCGATTAATTGAAAAAGTAAAGGAAAAAAAAGGTGAATAAGAATGGCAGAGATAAAACTAAAATTAAAAAAGCAACCCCAATTTCCCTTAGAGGCAGAAGTAATAACGCCTGATAATTTTGCTGGAAAAACTGCGGCGCAAATTAAAAAGTTAGAATTATTCTATGGAAATGAAATTGTAAGCTTAGGAGATTTCTTTGATGTCTCGGGAAAATCAACTGATGTTAAAAACACCACCATTGCTATTGAGGGAGACCTTTCTAATGTGAAACGAATAGGGGAGAAAATGACAGATGGTGAAATCATTATTAATGGTAATGTAGGGATGCACATTGGAAATCAAATGAAAGGAGGAAAAATAACGGTCAATGGAAACGCAGGAGATTGGGCGGGAGCCATGTTAAAGGGGGGAGAATTAGAAATAACTGGCGATGCCGGAAATTATATTGGTGCCGCATATCGTGGATTTTGGATCGGTATGGAAAATGGAATAATAAAAGTCAAAGGTAAAGTTGGCAGAGAATCAATGCTATGGGCTAGAAGCTCAAAAGGAGCGGGAAAGTTCCCGATGTTAAGATGTGGTGGTGCTGAATCTTTTTTAGGAATGCATAACCACGGAGGAACTATTATCGTAGAGGGTGATGTTAATCTTTACACGGGTGCAGACCAAGCTTGGGGCCAAATTATAATTAAAGGGAAAGCCCCCAGATTATTACCATCATATAAAAAAGTAGGGGAAATCTCTGAGATTGAGTTAGCCAACGGAGAAAAAGTAACAGGCAAATTTATTGAATATAGTGGAGATCATAGCGTAAAAAAAGAGACTAATGGCAGAATCTATATTGCCAGTTAACTTTTTATGATTTTTAACCAATTTCTTTTTAATAATTTACAACTTATTAGCTTAATACAATATTATCTTAGTTAATATTATGTTTAAACGAGTAGTTGATATTACACAAATTCATAAAAATACTAAGAAAAACATAAATGATATCATTCTAATTGAAACTCCAGTGGATATCATTGTAAATGGAAAACCATTAGTAAATATAATTTGCTTGGCTAAAGATCTTAAATATTTAGGC
>JAEOSU010000034.1 GCA_016840165.1 Promethearchaeota archaeon | reverse complement strand
TTTTTAATTTCATTAAAAATTACAGGGTGATGAGATATAATCAAGTTTGCCTGAACATCAATTGCTTCATTAATAACTTCTTCTGTGACATCTATTGTTATTAATGCTTTTTTTATTTCCATATTTTCATTTCCTAAAATTAAGCCTGCATTATCGTATGGATCCTGATAAGCTAATGGAGCAAACGATTCAATAATGGAAATTATTTCAGATAATTTCATATATAACGGAAGATTGAAGGACTTTTATAAATAAGAATTATAAAAATATTCAAAATTAAATAAAGAAAGAATGGTATTATAAAACATCCTTAATTACTAAAAGGATGTTCTTAATTTATTTAAGAGATTTAATAATTTCAAAGTTCTTCATTGTATCATCTTTATTTTCTTTGAGCTTCTTCTTAGCTCCATATAATGTCATTCCCCTTTCTTTTACAAGATGATAGATGAGATGAAAATTGTCAATATCCTGTTTTGTGAAAAATCTGTTTCCCTTTTTATTCTTCTTAGGCTTTATTATATCAAACTCTTTCTCCCAGAATCTTATTAAAGAAGTATTCACCTCGAATATCTTGGCAACCTCGCCTATTGAATAATATAGTTTTTCAACTTTCTTTTCTTTATAGGGCATATAAATAAATTAATAATAATTTTCTATCTAATTTCACTAGTGTCCGATTAAATTAATATAGCGTTCTTTGAAATCCTTGATATATCTGGTTTGTAGAGCTTTTTAGGTGCGTGACGATTTGAATTGAAAATTCTGGTTTTAGCTTTGTTAAAAGCCAAAAACCATGAATCAAGGAAAATATATTTTCACTCAGCTTACAGATTTTTTACCACAACGTGTGTTTGATCGATTAGTACACAAATACGAAGGTAATAAGCATGTTAGGCACTTCTCCTGTTGGAACCAGTTACTCAGCATGATCTTTGGTCAATTAACTGGCAGAGACAGTTTGAGAGACCTGATGATTAGCATTGAACCCCACAAAACCAAGTTTTATCATCTTGGATTTGGTAAGGGTACATCAAGATCCAATTTTGCCAATGCCAATGAGAAACGTGACTGCAGAATCTTTGAAGAATATGCTTTCTATCTGATCGACCTGGCAAGAAAATCTTCCATTGTGGATCAGGATTTTCAGCTGAACATTGATGGAAATATATATGCCTTCGATTCTACAACCATAGATCTGTGCTTGAGTGTGTTCTGGTGGGCTACGTTCCGTAAGACAAAGGGTGGAATTAAATTACATACGCTGTATGACATTAAAACCTCCATACCTTGCTTTATCCATGTATCTCCCGCTTCAGTGCATGATATGAACGCTTTGGATTTATTATATTATGAACCAGGCGGTTATTATATCCTTGATCGGGGATATATAGATTATGAACGGCTTTTTAGAATACATCAGAGTTATGCCTACTTTGTGGTAAGAGCAAAAGACAATCTTCAGTTCCGAAGATTGTACTCCAACAAAGTCAATAAAGACAATGGAGTACTGCTCGATCAAATTGGCAAATTGACTGGATTTTATGTCTCAAAAAATTATCCGGAAAAACTTCGACGTATTAAATTCTACGATGAAGAAACGGATAATGATTTGATGTTTTTATCCAATAACTCAGATCTGATGGCAGAGGAGATCGCTCATCTATACAAATATCGTTGGAAAGTTGAACTGTTTTTCAAGTGGATTAAACAGCACCTGAAGGTCAGATCTTTTTGGGGTACGAGCCTAAATGCAGTAAAAATACAGGTCTACTCAGCTATAATTGCTTACTGCTTGGTCGCGTTGGTTCGTAACAAACTGAACGTTGACCGTTCAACCTACGAAATATTGCAAATTTTGAGCATATCTCTACTTGATAAAACGCCTATAAATGAGCTTCTTACAAATCAAAATTACAAAGATGTCAAAGAACTATATAATAAACAGTTGAAAATCAACTGGATTTAATCGGACACTAGTGAAGGAAATCAATTATTAAATCTCGGATTTATCGCCATTTGTAACTATAGTTAATGATATTCAAAAGTGTACCAGTAATAATATTTAAAAGTGTACTAATCTATAGTTAAAAAATATGTTCTTTACAGATTTTCTTCCAGTAATATTTTCAGAAAAAATTAATCAGCAGATAACAATGTACAATTTTTGGCAAATATGAAAGCACAACATTGCCAAATAAGAATGCATGATTTTTGTAATTAAGAATATATAGTTTTCCCATCAAGAAAGCATGCATTCTTTTAAAGTAAGTTCAACTTTGCGTGATTTATCAACTGATAAACATAAATGTAGAGATTTTCAAAAATTTGTGCATTTATTCGCAGATTTTCGCATTTATGCGCATAATTCTGTAAAACCAATAGATATTAATTTTAGAAATCCCAGGTAGTATT
>JAEOSU010000033.1 GCA_016840165.1 Promethearchaeota archaeon | reverse complement strand
TCCTACTTTTCTAAAAAAAGAATGACTCATCCCCGATTTTTGACTTATTGTATGTTGAATATAAATTAAACTCCGTTATTTTTACCCAGCTTTAATGAAAAGAATGACTATTCGTAGCGTTTTTCATCCTTGCTTTTACTATACCAATCTAACCATTCCTTCCTGCGATTCTTCTCTCTCTGGACTACATCGGCATCAGAAGTCCGTTCATCTCTAACCTTACTCCAATAACGATCTAATTCAAATCGTGTCAATGAGAGACCGCAAGAATTACATACCATCATTCTATTCGCTGGATTAAATGTCATCTTACCTGCACATTCAGGACAGCGAGCCATATTAAAGATCTTTTCAATTATTTCTATGTATAAAAGAATTATTTACCGTTAAAATAATTATTGATTATTTTTCGAAAAGAATTACTAAGGATGCAACATATAAAACTCAGTTTTTTAGATCATCAATGATTACATTCCACAGCATTGGGATTAAATTTCAATTATCAATTTAAGACTACTAAATTTGAAACATACTTGAATAATAAAGATCTATTTAAAAATAAGTTCTATTATAACTATTTTATGGATAAGGAAAATGGTTATTTAAATAAAAACTATTTTTGTTGTGTATGTAATGAGGAACATGTGATTAAACTCAGTAAGAGTTTGGTGAAAAATAGAGAGAAATTTCCTTTTTCATATTCATTCCTTCATGGTCAGTTAAAAAATATCTTAACTACTTTATATCTTGATAAATCATTAGAGATACGAGCTGTAGATGTTCAAGAACTAAGTGATGATGATCTATTCTCGAAAGATCAAGTGATAACAATAACAGATACTCTCATGAAGGAGGTTGAAAGGTTGAGGAAAGAAAATGAGAGCCTTAATAATCAATTAGTATTACTAAACAAGAGAAAAACTAATTTCTAGTTAACTATAGGATGTTCGTATAAAATGAAAAGTTTTAAATTTAAGATGTGTTTATTCGGAGACGGAGGTGTAGGGAAAACAACTCTGATTAATCGCTATATTTCAGGAAGATATAGAGAGGATTTTCAAATGACCATAGGTGTTGATTTTTACACTAAGCACATAAGGATTGATGATTCACTTATTGTTTTACAGATTTGGGATTTTGCAGGGGAAAATCAATTTAAAAATTTATTACCAAATTATGTAATTGGTGCCTCAGGAGGGATATTCATGTATGATATCTCAAGATTCAGTAGTCTGATGCACTTAGAAGACTGGTTAAATGTAATAGCAAAAGCCTCTGATTATCAAAAACAATATTTACCCATTTTATTAGTCGGTGGTAAATGTGATTTAGAAAAAATTGGAAAAAGAGTAATTGAAAAAGAATATGCTCAAGAGTATGGAAAAAAATTCAACCTATTTAATTTAATAGAATGTTCTTCAAAAACAGGAGAAAACGTAGAAAACGTATTCCTAACAATCGGACAAAAGATGCTAGATATATCTACTCAATAAACAATGAGAATGAATTATTCTTCTTAACCTTTTTTTTATAAATAACCAAATTTAATATTCACTAATTATTTTTTTCTTTAATTAATTAAGAAAATGGTGTAAAATTAAATTTGATCGCAGATGTTTACTATTTCACGGCTCGTTCACGCACCTATGAAGGAAGTATGAGTAAAGTGAAAGGTCCATTAGCTTTAGAAAAGCTCGGTTTCAAAGATAAAGTAAAAAAGGGAGATAAAGTGGTTATTAAAACTCACTTTGGAGCCCTTGAGAATACAAGATATCTTCGACCGAGTTATTTGCGCTTTTTAAGTGATTATGTCAAAGAACAGGGTGCAATACCTTCCCTTGCTGAATCTTGTGGATGGGGATTACCTGAGTCCATTTCAGGAGTACATACAGAATATAGTGGACGCGCAAATGAAGAGGAATATCTCCGAGCGGCTCTAATGCATGGTTTTACTCCTGAAACTATGGGTGCTCCTATTTTAATGTTAGATGGCCCGCATGGGATAGATTATGAACTTCAACCTATAAATGGAAAGCGTTTTAATGAGGTATTAGTTGCTGGGAGATTAAGAGAATTCGATTATATGATAATGGCTACTCATTTTAAGGGTCATTCCAATGCAGGGTTTGGAGGTGCGATAAAAAATCTTGGGATTGGTTGCGTTTCAAAAGGAGGGAAAATCCAAGCACATATGGGAAAAAAATTCGACGTTGATTTTAGTAAATGTGAACCAGAATGTACTAAATGTATTGATATCTGCCCCACAGGTGCTATGTCAAAGGATAAAGATCTTATCTTAAAGAAAGATTGGGATAAATGTCGATATTGCTATATGTGTCGATCGATTTGTGATAAAAAAGTCATTGATACTGGTTTTTCGACAAGAGAGCAGTTTAATATGCAGTTTGTAGATAATGCTAAAGGTGTAGTAGAGCACTTTGGAAAAGAGAAAATATTTTTCATTAATTATGTTATTGATATTACATGGCAATGCGACTGTGGCTCTTCTGATGTTCCATTTGTACCAGATATCGGAGTTTTATCGTCATTAGATCCAGTAGCTTTAGACCAAGCATGCATCGATCTGGTTCATGATTCTTATATTAATCCGCACTCCGCATTGGCTGATATAGACAGATTTTCTTCGAAAAATATGAAAAATGACTGGTTTTCATATATTCCTCGATACGATCCTGATTCAGGTGAGCTAGATATGAATCAGAAAGGTATTCCCTCAAGACACTGGGAAATTCAATTAGAAACTGCTGAGGAGATAGGTTTAGGTAGTAGGAACTATAATCTAATTCCAGTAGAAATTAAGCGTGAAAATGAGCATCAACATTGAATCTTGAGTACATAAACATTCGTTTTTTTAAAAAGAGGAAAAAATATTAAAATTAAGAAGATACAGTTAAATTCTTCAATGCAATGTAGGGGAAATATGATTCTTGAGAATATTCTCGTTCTTTAGATATATAGAGACAATTTTTTATCATCTCTAGCACATTTCCACTCACATTACCAAGCTTAATAGGATACTTAAACTCTCCATCTTTTATATAATAACCATTTCGTATCTCAGCCCCAAAAAACCCCTGCACAGCGTTAGGATTAAGCCATGAAAATTTCTGGATATAATAACCTTCAGCAATTTCCGAAATCATTTCCTGCTTAGAGATATTACCCGCATGAATATTAAAATTGCTAATCCCATTCGATACTGATCCACCCACAGATCTTATTGCGTTTCCAGTCGACTTCGTACCCTCCAAAAGAGCGTATTTATGATCATATAATCGATTTTTAAACATCCCATTCTCAATAACAATGGTTTTTTGGTGAGGAATTCCTTCAGCATCCCATGGGTTTGAACTAAGACCTCCTTCAAGTAATCCATCATCATCTAATGAGAATTGATTGCTTGCTACTTGCTTATCAACTTCGAACTGGGAGATTTTTTCAAAATGAGCTTTTGCTAATGAATGGGTTCCAACCACAGGATTAATAGCTTCTCTTAAGACATTTGGTGGAAAAATAACTATGGCTTCTTTTTTTGGTTCAGGTACTCGAGCATCCAGTGTATCAAGAGCCATAGTTGCCCATTCTTTCACTCTCTCAGAAAGTCTTAAATGATCCCTATTTTTATAATAAGCTACTTCCCAGAATTCGGATAATTCTCCATTTCTTTCTGCTTTTAATGATAATTCTATAAAGTAAAATGTTTTTAGAGAATCTAGGTTTATGTTATTGCTGTTTCGTAAGTAATTATGATGAATGTGAGTTCTAAACCTGCCGAATGGTGCCTCGATATCTTTTTCACTAGCACAATTTGAAATCAATTCCTCAACTAAATCATTCTTTATTGACAGGGGATTATTTACCAACTTATCTTCCGCAACATCAAGCTTAGAAGGTTTAATAGCTTCTGGGAAATGATATAAGGGCCCTGTATTTACTTTCGATAGCCCCACACACCAGGAGATATTTCTTTCTAGTTGTTTCTGATCAACGGAATTTCCTTTTATAACTCCTATACCAGTCGCATCATCATGTTGAGAGAGAATGCGAATATAATATTCGAAGTCAGTAATTTCTCTTTCTAAATCTCGTTTGTTTTTTAGTAACATAGATTCGAAAATCTTACGTTCTACAAGATAGATTTCATACTCTTCAATCTGCTGAGACCTTAAACTATTTTCAATTATATCTAATTTATCAAAAGTCATTTTGTATCACCCCGGACTAACTAATGCATTTTTTGCTCTAATATAGGCTCCTCCATCGGTGACTGGGACATAATCTTCAGCACCTTTACCACAAGTTCCTGCTACTAGCTTTATTGGGTCATTACTCACAGCATCAATATTTTTTAATAAATCAAGTACCGCCCCGCTTAGGGCCGTTCCTTTGAGAATCTTGGCGTGTTCTCCGTTCTGGATGAGATAAGCCTTCTTAGAGCTACATTGCATACCTCCTCCAAGAGGATCTTCCATTCCGAAGCTCCCATGCACCAACATAACACCATATTGAATTTCTGAGATCATTTCATCAAGAGCAAAGTCTCCAGAACCGAAATAAGTGTTTGACATTCGTGGATTGACCGGATGTGCATAACTCTCTCTTCTCCCGTTTCCTTGGGGTTGAGCATTCAATACAGAAGCAGAACGACGATCGTAGATAAAATTTTTCAGAATACCATTTTCTACTAACACATTATTTCCAGCTCTAATGCCCTCATCATCAAAAAAATAGGAGCCATAACTGTTTTCGTATGAAGGTGTATCATAAATAGTACAAATATCTGATGCAACTTTGCTATTGAGATGTTTCTTTAAATAGCTACGATCTCTTAATACCTGATCAGCTTCTAGACCATGACCAAAGCTTTCATGGGCGATCATTCCTGCCATTGAGGGGTCTAGTATAACGGTATGTTTACCTGTGGGAGGGAGCTCTGCTTGCATCAATTCAAGTGAGTTTTCTACTGCTTTATCAACAACTTGATCAGTGATTAAATCCAATAATTCATATCCCATTGCCCCTGATTTTATATAGACATCATAATCTACAGTACCTTCCTCTTTAGCTATAGGTATGATTCCGAATCTAATTCTTGGTATCAACTGTCTTAATTGGCAACCTTCATTATTTACAAAGATACGCTCAGTAGAGGTTTCTTTATAGATGATTTGAGCATTAAATATTCTTTCATCATAATTCATGACATAATCAAAGACTTCTCGAACCCTATTCACCTTTTCATCAATTGAAATATCATTTGGATTGATTTTTGGTTTGAGTTCTTTATTTAACTTCCAACTCTCAAATTCTGCAATTTTTTCACCTTTTCCTCTAACTTTTGGAAGTCTTTCTTTAATTAATCCTATATCTCCACTCCCATCGAAGGCTACTTCCTCCCAGTTGCCGATAAATGTACGTGCGACTACTCCAGATGTTTTGGTATTAACAGTAATATCTTCAGAAGAGGGAGTTTTTATAATTATCGTCGAAGAACTTGAATCATAAAGAATATCAATGTATTGATCCTTACGATTATAATGGTTTGTAATTTCATTAAAGAGAGTAAAAATTTCATCGTATGTTGATTCAATCATTTAAAGTCCATTGTTTTATTTATAATTTTAAAACAAAAAAGGATAAAATTAGTTGAAATTAATTTTAGGGAACATAAATAGATTTAGATATTGAAGTAAAACTGCAGTAAATGCAGAAGGAATAGATTCAATCCTCTTCAAGAGATTCTGTGTTTAATAGATTGGCATCTTTTTTTTTTAAACTGAGAATATTGGCTTTCTCTTCCAAATAGGAGAGCCTTTTTTCTAATATGGTTAAAGTTTCAATTACATTATTCATAGTTTTAGTAAGTTCTCTCATATCATTTTGTGTCTCTCCCAGTTGATGCAAAAGAAACGAGATAACATTAGATTCTTCTAACGGTTCAGTTAAAGAATTGATTAAATTACGGATAAAGTTGGTATTATCTAAAGTATTAATTCCTATATTTTTCTCATTAGTAAATATGTCAATATCACCAATTGCGACTACTTTTCCTTTTCCATACTCAGTATAAGCAGCTATGATCTGTTCTTGTTCCTTGTCTTTCATCCATTTTCCCGTGATGTTATTATATATCTCCGACCAAACCTCTTTCTCGTTAGTAAAGAATAGTGGTTTTGCCTTTTTGTTAAGGAAAAGTGAGCAAGATCCTCCGATTATTATCTCCCTCAGACCTTTTGTAATATCATGATTTTGGAACTTCTTGATATGAAGAATACTAGAAAGGTTTTGATTAGTCTGATTTAGTTCCTTAATGAGATTTTTTTCGAAAAAGAGCCCAAAATGCATTCCAGAGAAATCATTTAGGTTCGTTTTTTGAAGATAATCAGCACCATATTCACTTATTAAAAGTAAATTTCCTCCATTTCTTACAAAATCACAGATATTTTTAATTTCAATAGTAGAGAAGTAATCATCAATAGGATTTCCAAATACTAGAATATCGGTATCCTGTAGCATTTTTAAGGTGATTTCTTCATTTTCATTTACTTTAGTAATTAAATTGGCTTGTTCAAGAAGAAAAAGAAAGTCTGAAAAATTTTCGTCATAGATATTTAACATTTCGTTGTGAGACAAATCGAAGAGAATAGTTCGTTCGAGCATATTACTATAAAACTGAAGAAAACACATCTATAAAAATCATTCTATATCTAAATTTTGAACTAAAAACTTTTTAAATTTTAAAGAATAATCCATTTTGGAACATGTTTCGAATATGGGTGGTGTTAAAACACCTTTTTTTATTAGAAGTAAAATAAGAGTTTAATATTTTGAATGGAAAGTAAATTATGAGTAACGATAATAATACTATTGCTGTTTGTGGGCTTTCCTGGGGTGATGAAGGTAAAGGTAAGATTACGGATTATTTAGCTCAAAAAGCTGATATCGTGGTACGTTTTAATGGAGGAAATAATGCAGGCCATACCATTGAAGCAAATGGAATCAAATATAAGTTTAAACTTATTCCCTCTGGGGCACCTTTAGAAAAGGAGTTAATAATAGGAAATGGATGTGTTATTGATCCTAAAGTTTTGATTGAAGAGATTGAAAATTTGAAGTCTTTAAACAAAAAGATTAATTTAAAGATTAGTTCTACTGCTCACGTTATATTTCCTTTCCATATTGTGCTGGATGGATTAGAAGAGCAATCAAAAGGAAAATATAAAGCAGGTACTACAAAAAGAGGTATTGGCCCTACTTATTCAGATAAAGCGCAACGTTGGGGAATCCGGATTTTTGATTTAATCCATCCTGAGTACTTACGACAAAAGTTAGCAAAATTATATTCTATTAAGAAACGCTTAATTCAGCTTTATAACCCAGAGTGGAAAATGGAATTCGAGGAAATTTTTGAGCAATATAAAAAATATGGAGAAATTCTTAAACCCTACGTTATAGATACAGCTTATTATTTGAATAAAGCCTTAGATAATAATAAAAAGATTGTTTTTGAAGCAGCTCAAGGTAGTTTATTAGGAATCGATGAAGGTATGTATCCTTTTGGTACATCATCAAATGCCAGCGCACTTGGAATCTCTGCAGGTACCGGGATCCCTCCTAAGAAAATAGGGAAGGTATTAGGTGTTATAAAAGCTTATACATCTCGAGTAGGAGCAGGTAATGTTCCAACTGAGATCTTTGATGATTTAGCTAATCGAATAAGGGAACAGGGCCATGAATACGGTACGGTTACTGGTAGACCACGAAGAGTTGGATGGTTAGATCTATTTAATATTAAATATAGCTCGATGATCAATGGAATCGATAGTATTGCAATTACCCTATTGGATGCATTAGAAGGAATTGATCCTCTAAAAATATGTACTGCATATGAATATGAAGGTAAAGTTCTTAAAAGTTGGCCAATTCATCACGAAATAATCGAAAAGTGTAAGCCAATTTATAAATCATTTGAAGGATGGCCATCTTTATCTCAAGAGGGATGGACAAAAATAGCTAAGAGTGGATATAAAAGCTTGCCGAGAGCGATGAAGATCTATATCAAATTTATTGAAGAACAATTAGAGACGGAAGCAGCCATTATCTCTATTGGCCCCCAGAGAGAACAAACGATCTTTATGGATGAAGATCTATTTTAATCAGACTTTTTTTACATTTATCTTTTTATTTATTTCTTATAGCATATAAATTAGCTTTAAAAAGCAATATCATTTTTATAGTAATGGTAATTAATAGATTATAAATAGTTTTTATACCATATACATAGAAATTCTCGAATTTAGTGAAGGTTATGAAATTATTAAAAGAAAAAAGAAACCAATTGCAAGAGATTAATGAAGAGTATTTAGCGCAGACTCTGAAAGGCGCAAAAATTTTACATGATCTAATCAATAAATTTATTGAAAACAAACTAAATAAAGCAGATTTGGAGCAAGTTATACAATCGGAACATACATGTGATAGATTAAAAGAAAAATATACTGAAGTACTTTTTAAGGAAAAACGTGCCTTACCTTTTTTAGTTGAGGATCGATATCAAATTTTAATGAATGTCGATCAAATCAATGATAAAACTGAATTTTTAGCACGATTTATGCAGGTTTATCCATTTGAGCTATATGACGATATAATAGATGAATTTAAAACTCTTTGTGAAAGTTGTATGCAAACTATTGAATTATTGATCAATTGTGCTACATTAATCGAAACTGATTTTGAAAGCGCTTATGCGAAAACTTTTGAAATAGAAGAAATCAGACGTAAAGCCCGAAAAGCTAGATTTCACCTTTTAGAGGTATTATATAAAAAAAGTAAAGAACCTACTAGGGTGTATCTTACTTCAAAATTAGTCACTATAATCTACGAAGTTGCAAACTGGGCGGAAGAAGTATCAGATTTCTTGAGAGGTTTAATTATCAAATATCCTAGTCGTTAAAAAACTTAAGAGGAACTAAAATGAGCTTATCTACGATAGTCATCATATTCATAATAATATCCATATTAATTTCATTTGCGATTGGGGCAAATGATGAAACAATGGCTACGATTTACGGCTC
>JAEOSU010000032.1 GCA_016840165.1 Promethearchaeota archaeon | reverse complement strand
GCTCATCATTTACGAGAAGAACATCATAATTCTTTTTCTCACTCATTTTCTTTCATCAATTATTTAATAAAGAATCTTATTTTTATTCTTTTTTCTTACTTCTAGATTTTTTAGTAAACATTTCTAAAAACAATATCCCAAAACCGTTCCCATTCAATTACATTTATGATAAATATGAATAAGAGAATAAGAGCTATTATAAATATAAAAATGAGACAACACCAAATCACTTCTGTTTTGCCAAAAGGTTCTACTCGAATCTCTTTTGTTGGTTCAATTCGATGTAATTTATTATAGTTAGTTCTCATTCGTTCAAATCGAGCCTCCGAGATTCCTTTCCAACCATCTTCAGTCTTAACAAAATTTATTGTCTTGCTATAGAAATTCACTCCGATAATGTGAGAGTCCTTATCAATTTCATCTTTTAATTTGATGAATAATTCCCATTCTTTATCGTTTAGAGGTTTAAATGCACTCAATTTTTCTTTAAAAGTATCAAATTCCTCTTCAGTAAAATCTTTTGGTTTTTTTATTTTCTTTAAATCAATCCCATTCATTTCTTTACTCTCTTTTTAATAATTCCTTTCTTTACAAAATTCGATGAGTTTTTTTCTGATAAGTGTTTGAGTCTAAAATAAGCATCTAAAATATTGAAGGCACATATATTATCCATTATAAAAAGAATATCATACTGAGAATTTTCCATTTTTGTTCTACCTCACTGGCTCCAGAGACAACACAGCTATTTAAATTTTAGCTTATTTAGCTTCTGCTAAATAATTTTATATTTCTTTTTTAATTTCCAAAATAAACAAGCTCTATTTAGGGGTATTATATGACTTCTCTAGTTAAGCCATACCATAAGCAAGTGAAAATTCTTCTTATTGCAGTTTTAATGGCTGTAGCTTTTAGAAGTCTTGGAATTAGTATCATTGATATGGGCTTACCTTCTTTTGTTTTAAGTTTAGCTGGTTCACTTACTTCTTATGGAATAATTATCGGTATCTTTTCAATAACTCAATCCATCTTTCAATTTCCTTATGCATTTGCTACAGATAGATTTGGAAGGCGAAAAATTGTAATTATTGGAATAACTATCTATATTATTGGTACCTTCTTGTGTTTTTTCGCACAAGATATATTTCAATTAATAATTTATCGAGCGATTCAAGGAATAGGGGCATTTACATCAATCTTACAAGCAATTATTGGCGATATTTTCGAAAAGGAACAACATGGTAAGGGAATGGGATATTATTCATTAGCAATGAATATAGGCTATTTTGGAGGCATTTTTATCGGAGGATATATTTCAAGTTATTTAGGTTTTAGAAATATATTTTCTATTTCAGGTTTTTTAATATCCTTAATTGCTATTTTCTTAATTATCGCATTAAAAGATAAAAATAACCCAAACGTAATGAGTAGCAATCATGAAAGAAGTAATATGTCATTTAATCTCAATAATATCAAAATCTTATTTAAGAATAATCAATTTAAATTTTCTGTTACATTAAACTGTGTAAGATGGTTTTTGTTTGGTGGAATTGTTGTTTATTTAATTTGGGTTCTTCAAGTACAATTTCTTTTGGATGAAATCCAAACTAGTTATATTTTGATTGGGATTGTTGCTTTATATGTTTTTTTTGTATTTTTTTCTAGTAGAGTAATTGATAAGCAAGGGTCTAGAAAAATGATGATAATTGGTCAATCTATCGTCATTATTTTTGGAATCCCGTTTTTTATTGACATTTTAATTTATAATATAATAATATTTGTGGTTCTTTGCGCAATTATCGGTATAGGAATAGCCTTATTCGATCCTGCAGGAAATACATTACTATTAGAAATAATTGAAGATATTAACCCTGAATTAAAAGGTTCAGGAATAGGATTCAATAATGCAATTGGTTTTTTCTTTGGTGCTTTGGCTCCGATGATCTTCAGTGTCATAGGTGAAATTAATATACTGGCTCCATTTTATCTAATAATCGCATTAATGATATTATCAGTTATAATATCGTATAAGTGTGTGAATAGATGTTATTGAATATGGATTTTAATATTCCTAAAGAATTATGAAGCTCTACTACTAATTTAGGATAAAAATATCGGCGGAAAATTTAGAAAATCCAAAAGTAAACTTTAATAACATTTACTTTTTAATTAATTTTATACCTTACTTAGTAAGAAAAGAGATAAATTATTCAAATTGTTGGAAAAAAATGGGAAAAACACTAACTGAAAAAATTATTGAAAGGCATCTAGTTCAGGGAACTTTGGAACGAGGAACTGATATAGCAATCAAGATTGACCAGACTCTTACCCAAGATGCGACAGGAACGATGGCATATTTACAATTTGAAGCGATGGGGGTTCCACGTGTACAAACAGAACTTTCAGTGAGTTATGTTGATCATAACACTCTTCAAACGGATTTTAAAAACCCAGATGATCATCGTTACCTTCAAAGTATCGCGGCTAAGTATGGCCTTTATTTTTCTCGCCCTGGAAATGGTATTTGTCATCAAGTTCATCTTGAACGATTTGCTCGTCCAGGAAAGACGCTCTTAGGAAGCGATTCACATACACCTACAGGTGGTGGCGTTGGGATGATTGCGATAGGAGCAGGTGGCTTAGACGTTGCTGCAGCCATGTCTGGAGAGTTTTTTCGTCTAAAAATGCCAAAAATCGTAGAGGTTTATTTAAAAGGAGAATTGCCTGATTTTGTCTCAGCGAAGGATGTAATATTAGAAGTTTTAAGGCGAATTGGAGTCAAGGGTGCAGTAAATAAAGTATTAGAATATGTGGGCCCAGGTATAAAAACGCTCACCGTTCCAGAGAGAGGGACCATAACTAATATGGGGACAGAGACAGGAGCCACAACAAGTATATTTCCATCGGATGAAATCACAAGAGAATTCTTGATAGCTCAAGAAAGAGAAGGTGAATGGGAAGAAATCATGCCCGATGAGGATGCAGTTTATGATGAAACCATTAAAATCAATTTAAGCGAATTAGAACCGCTTATTGCCGAACCACATAGCCCTGGAAATGTAAAGACTGTTAAAGAGTTAGAAGGGCTCAATGTAGATCAAGTATGCATTGGTAGTTGCACAAACTCTTCTCTACGTGATCTTAAAATAGCAGCTCATATGTTAAAAGGTAAAACAATCAATGAACATACAGTATTAACAATTTCTCCGGGTTCACGTCAAGTAGTTGACCATATGATTCGTTCTGGTGAGATGGCATATCTAGTGGAAGCTGGAGCAAGAATCTTAGAGAATGCATGTGGTCCATGCCTTGGACAGGGCCTAGCTCCAAAGTCTAACGCTATATCTTTGAGGACTTTCAACAGAAACTTTTTAGGTCGTTCAGGGACTAAAAGTGCAAACGCATATTTAGTTAGTCCTGAGACAGCAGCAATGGCAGCAATTGAAGGAAAAATCACTGATCCACGTAAATTTGGGAAATTACCAAAATTCGATATGCCAAAGAAATTTATGGTAAATGATAATATGATTATTCCACCTTTACTTCCAGAAGAGGCTAAGAAAGTTGAAATCATAAGAGGTCCAAATATTAAACCGCTTCCTGAGTTTAATCCGATTCCCGATAAATTAGAAGGAGAAGTTTTACTGAAGGTTGAGGATGATATTACCACTGATCACATCATGCCTGCCGGAGCAAAAATTCTCCCACTACGATCAAATATTCCAGAAATTAGCAAGTTTGTATTTAATGTAATTGATGAGCAATTCCATGATCGATCCTTGGAACTTGGAGGAGGTTTTATCGTAGGTGGAGAGAATTATGGACAAGGATCTAGTAGGGAACATGCGGCAATCGCACCAAAATATCTTGGAATTAAAGCTGTGATCGTTAAATCTTTCGCTCGAATTCATCTTGCTAATCTTGTAAACTTTGGAATTGTGCCTTTAACTTTTGTTAATAAAGAGGACTATGATAAGATTGATCAAGGAGATAAGTTCGAAATCGATCTATCTATGTTGGATTCGGGTAAAGCCGTTCTGAAAAATCTGACTAAAAATAAAGAATTTGAACTCACTCATTCCTTGAGCGAAACCGATCTAAAAGAACTAAAAGCAGGCGGAAAACTTACTCTTATTAAACAAAAATATGCAAAGTAGGAATTCAAAAGCAAATCACTTTTTACTTTTCTTTTTTATATTTTCTATAAAGCTCTTCGTTATGATATTAAAAATGAATAATAAAAATTTTTTTATGGACCCAAAGATACGTTTTTCTTCTAGAGTAGAGAATTATGTAAAATATCGACCGAGATACCCTTCAGCTATTATTGAATTTTTAACGAGTAAGAGTATTTTGTCAAAAGATTCGATCATCGCAGACATAGGTTCAGGAACGGGTATTTTAAGTCAACTTTTCTTAGAAAATGGAAACAAAGTATATGGGATAGAACCTAATAATGAAATGAGAGAAGCTGCTGAAGCTATACTTAAAAGTTATAAAAAGTTCATAAGTATTGATGGAAGTGCTGAAAATACAAGGCTTAAGGATAATAGTGTAGATTTAATAACTGCTGGTCAAGCATTTCATTGGTTTGATGTCAGTAAAGCTAAAAAGGAATTTATAAGAATTCTCAAATCTTCGGGTTATGCAATTTTAATATGGAATTTAAGAAAAAAAACAAACCCTGGTTTGCAAATGGATTATGAGCAGTTTGTCTTAAAATATGGTAAAGATTATAAAGAAATTATGAAACAAGAGAAGAATATAGACCTTTTTTTCAAATATAAAAGAAAAGTATTTTACAATTCCCAGTTAGTGGATTTTGATTCATTTTTGGGAAGAGTACTCTCCTCCTCTTATATTCCACTAGCTCATGAACCTAATTTCGATGAAATGATGGAAGAGGTTAAAGAATTGTTTGAAAGGTATCAAGAAGAAGGTTTGATTAAATTAGAATATGACACAGTAGTATGCTATGGGCAAATATCGTAAAATTTTTCTATATTTTAACCTAAAGTCTTTCTTATAAGTTTTTAAGAGTTCAATTATTTTTCCAATCAGGGATACTATCTAGATTAAAGTAATATAATAGAACTTAATAATGCAGAAACGTTCATTAAATGGTCAATGGAACTGCTTACCCGACTTAGAAAACATAGGAATAAAAAATCAATGGTTTCGCCATGAGACTTTAAAAAGTATGGGAAAGAATTTAATTCCAACGAAAATTCCTAGTAGCTTTAATTTAATTGAAGAATTTCACCTATTTGAAGGAGTTTTTTGGCATTATTTAGAATTTAATTTAGACAGTGAAATCGATTTTATTAATTACGATTTTCAATTAAAATTTAATGGGGTTAATTATAGCACAAAAGTTTGGTTAAATGGTATATTTATTGGTGAACATGATGGAGGATTTACTCCGTTTAAATTCGTAGTTAATGATTCCATCAAAAAGGACAATAATTTTCTAGCTGTAAGAGTAGATAACATACGCCGTAAAAATGGGATACCAGCTTTATTTTTTGATTGGTTTAATTGGGGTGGAATATATCGAGACGTGAATTTATTAATACTAAATAAAAGTCGAGTTAAAGAAGTCAAAATCAGCACAGAAATACTTACTCTAGAAAAAGCTGAGATTGATATAAGATATAAAACTATTGGAAATTTAAATCTTAAATGGCAGATTATTGATATTTCTGATGATTTAATAATCCAAAATGGCCAAATATCCTTAAACTCTACTGAGGAAAAAATTACCGTATTTGTAAATAACCCTAAATTATGGTCTCCCGATACTCCTTTTTTGTACCAAATTCAAATGTTTGAAATTTCTTCTGAAAATTCAACTGAACTATTATATCAATGTGATTTCGGGATGCGTCAAATTGAAGTTAAATTTGGACATCTATTTCTCAATAAAAAGAGAATTAAACTTAAGGGAATTAGTTTACATGAAGAGTATATGCCTTATGGTCGGACAATTCCTTATGAGAAAAGAAAGGAAGATCTTGAAAGGATTAAAGCATTGGGATTTAATTCAGTGAGAACTGCCCATTATTCTCATGATGAAAGTTTAATTAAAATTGCTGATAAAATAGGAATTTTAATTCTTGAAGAGATACCTGTTTATTGGGATTGTAACTATAAAAGCAGAAAAACCTTCAAATTAGCCGCAAAAATGCTAAGAGATTTAATAAAAAGGGATTATAACCATCCATCAGTGATTTGGTGGAGTGTAGGCAATGAGATTCCAACTCATAGGCGAAATTGTTCTCGTTTTATTAAGAGATTGATGGATTTCGCACGAATGCATGATTCAACAAGAATAGTTACTTTTGTGTCCCGAAAATTAAATTCAGATATTTTACGTAGGAACGCGGACGTGGCTGCTTTAAATACTTATTTTGGTTGGTATTTTGGAAGTATGAAGATGTTGAGTTTAATTTTAGATTGGATCCACCCACCAATATCGAATAAGCCTTGGATTTTTACAGAATTTGGTGCTGGTGCTAAATATGGATTTAGAGATAAAAGTGAAAATCCTCCTAAGTATAGTGAGGAATATCAGCTTAAGCTATTGGATTACACCATTCGAACCATAAATTCTAAAGAATATTTTAGTGGGTGGTTTATCTGGATCTTTAGGGATTTTAAATCTAATCATAGAAGCAATGAATACCAGCAAGGTTATAACAGAAAAGGAATTGTAAGTGAGAAATCAACTCAGAGGAAACTAATCTATAATCATATACCAAACATCTTAAATAAAAAAAGGAAGGCAATTAATACAAAATTGCTTGGACTAGTTTTATGGATTCTTTTTTTTCCCTTTATGTATCTAATTCTTACTCATATTGTTACTTTAGTAATTACCATTTTTGTAGATAAGATAACATATAAAAGAGGAATCCAACGATTAGATGTTATAAAGCAAAATTTCTGAGGAGATTTCATTTAGATTTCTACAGTTTGTCATTTTCATCGCTTTAGCTAATGTTTTCTGCAAATATTGCATGTGAATACACACACCCTCGATTCCTCCACCAACTGCTGCTCTTACAATATCACGTCCAATTAAAACTGCTTCAGCACCTAACGCTAACACTTTTAAAACATCATAACCGGTTCTTATTCCTCCATCAACAAAGACCCTCACTTTATCCTTTACTTTTGATGCAATATCCATTAAAACGCTTGCTGTCCCGGGTGTATGATCAAGAACCCTCCCTCCATGATTTGAGATCACGATCGCCGAAGCACCTGCTTTTACCGCCGCTAAAGCATCCTCTAGACACATCACTCCCTTTATGATGACGGGTAAGTTGGTAGAAGCAACCAATTGCTTTATATCATTAAAACTCTTTCTAAATACAGGTTTGCCATGGCTACTCATTGCAAAAGAGCCACAACCATCAATATCTATACCAACAGCAATACAGCCAATTTTTTCTGCTTTCTGATAAAATTTTATTATTGTATCTTGTTCTCTCGGCTTTACTATTTTTACACCCCATCCATTCGCTTCAGAGATGGCATCTATTCCGTATGTATTATCTAATGAATAAGTATAGGTATCTCCTCTCCAGCCAACAGTTCCTGCTTCTTTACAGCCAAGTACTACTGCCCTACAAAATTCTTTCTCGGTAATTACCTCATTCCCCCCAAAACTATTAACTCCTGCTACACTAGCCCCCATGATAGGCATGCTGAGTTTATTTCCAAAGAAGTTATAAGTAGTATCAGCTTCGAAATGTTCTCCTATTAATCTCATTTTAAGCTTATATCTCTTTAAAGCATCTACATTATTATAAAACGATGTTCCGGTACCAATTCCACCGAATCTTAAGGGTTTCCCATAACTCTGACCTTGACATATTCGCATGGAATCTCCATCGCAGATTTTATACACACCACATATCCCCATCAGTTTCTTTTGAGCGATTCCCCGGATTTCTTCTAAAGTTTTTTTTTCTGACATAATTACACCTATAGCTTTTATTTATGATATTAGAAAATTAGACTTTAAGCATTACACCAATAAATTATAAAAATCAAATTTTCAACTTGTTGGAACTTGAGGGAAATAAGAAAGGAATGGAAAAATATTAAAAGGTCAATATATTTCTATTTTCAAGGAGGTTTCAATAATTATGGATAAGAAATTATTTAAAAAAACCTATAAATATATATGTTCAAATTGTGGAGAATTTTTACACACTTTTCGAGAATATTGTGAATTTTGTGGCGAAAAAGACACTGTTCGTGATGCGACTAAAGAAGACTATGAAAATCGTTGGGAAAAGAAAGTTGTTAAACCAGATTTTTAATTTTCTAATTATATATAAAAAGTTCGCTAAAAACTTCAAATATTTTTTAAATTGTGGAATATATCACTTTTTTTTATTAGGATAAGCCATTGAACGTCCATTAAGGAGTTCATCTAAATCTTGTTGAATTTTTATTCCCATTTCCATGATTGTTTCCTTAATTGTCTTTCCACTATGGTAAGCTTTTAAAGCTATTTCAGAACATTTATCATACCCTATTATTGGAGTAAGGTTAGTTACCACCATCAGCAAATTTTCTAATTGGATACTCATTGCTTTTTCATTCGGTTTTATGCCCATTAAACAATTTTGGGCGAAAGAATCGACAGCATTACTAAGGAATTCTATAGAATCGAGAAGATTGGCAATCATAAGTGGTTTGCACACATTTAAATCTAAAATACTTCCATAGAATTCACCTGCGGTAATCGTAGTATGATTGCCTATAACTTGCAGACATACTTGGATAAGAGCCTCTGATTGAGTTGGATTTACTTTTCCAGGCATAATTGAGGATCCCGATTCATTTTGAGGCAAGATGAGTTCAGAAAGTCCGGCTCTTGGTCCACTTCCCATCCAACGAATATCATTTGCCATCTTTAAGAGTGAGAGTGCCAAAGATTTAATTATACTACTTATATTCACTATTCGATTATGAGAGGAGATACTCTCTGCTTTAACTGGATTAAGCTTAAATGGTATATCTGTTAGTATTGAAAGGTGTTTTATAGTTTTAACAGCAAATTCCTCGCTTGCATTCAATCCTGTTCCTACTGCTGTGCCTCCTATTGGGAGTTGGTATAATTCTTTGCATGCGTCTGAGATTCTGTTAACGTTTAATTCTATTTGTTGCTTATAAACGCTGAATTCTAAAGAGAGAGGGATAGGAACGGCATCTTGAAGATGGGTTCTACCCACTTTTACAACCTCGTGGAATTCTTCAATCTTGTTAGTTAAAACTTTTAATAAATTTTCCAAGGAAGGAAGGAGTTTCTGATTTATCATTTGTAATATAGAAATATGCATAGCTGTTGGAATGACATCATTAGAAGATTGGCATCTATTGATATGATCATTTGGATGCGCTGGTTTCTTTTGGCCTATTGGATGCCCAAGTATTTGGTTTGCTCTATTTGCTAAGACTTCGTTCATATTCATATTGGTTTGTGTTCCCGAACCAGTTTGATAAATATCTATAGGAAATTGTTCTAAATGTTTATTTTCATTGATTATCTCATTGACTGCTTTTAAAATTGCATCGGAAAGATCTTGTTCTATTAACTTTAATTCTGTATTTGCTAATAGGCAAGCTTTTTTCAATATTGCTAGAGCTATGATAAAACTTTTAGGCATTCTTTTTCCACTAATCTTAAAGTTTTGAAGAGCCCTTTGAGTATTTATACCCCAATAAATATCTTTAGGAACTTCCAACTCACCTAAAACATCTTTCTCAATCCGAAAATCCATTTTTATCTACTCCTATTTTGATATATAATTATCTAAAATTAATAAAATTAAATTAAGTAAAATTTTTTTTCTATATAGTTTTTTAATTAAATATCTAGGTGGTTATTATAGTAAATGCAATATTAATTATTATAGATACTTTAAGACAAGACCATGTTGGATGTTATGGTAATAATTGGATAAAAACTCCAAACTTGGATGCATTTGCGAAAGAATCAGTAAAATTTACAAGAATGTATCCTGATTCATTACCTACTCTACCTGCGAGAAAAGCAATATATACGGGCAGACGGGTATTTCCCTTTACGGAGGATAAAACCGGTGAGTCAAGGATGGTACGGGGGGATTTTATTGGAGATGCTCTTGGGGCTCCCGGTTGGAGTACTATCTCCGATGCCCATGATACCCTAGCGGAGCGTTTTGGTAGAAAGAAGTATGTTTCTGCTTTGTTCTCAGATGTTTATCATCAGTTTAAACCAGGATATAACTTTCAACGTGGTTTTGATCAATGGAAATGGATACGTGGACAAGAGGAAGATGCATATCTCTCTGGACCTGAGATTTCCGAGGATATTCTCAATCAATATTTAACAGCTAAAAAGAAAGGGATAACAGCGGGTACTGTATTTGCGCAGGTTATGATGCGTCAATTTCTACAAAATACACGATGGTGGCGTTCAGAAAGCGATACTTTTCCAGCAAGGGTTTTTCGTTCTGCAGGAGAATGGCTTGACATGAACTATGAAGCATTGTCAAAAGGTAAGGGGTTTTTAACAGTAGAATCTTTTGACCCACACGAGCCGTGGAATCCTCCCACACACTATATAAGGATGTATGAAAATGATCCTAACTGGGAAGAGGGCTGTCGAAAGATCACTCACTCCCTTTATGGACCCGCAAGAATCCTTACAACACAGGAATTAAAGAATATCAAAACAAGATATGCGGCAGAAGTTTCACTTGTAGATACATGGTTCGGTTATTTCATCGATTATATTAAACGAATAGGAATATGGGATGAGTCAATTATAGTTGTTGTTTCAGATCACGGCCATATGCTTGGAGAACACGGTCTTATAGCGAAAGCAGCTAATCCATTAGGGCGTGAAGTTGCTGATCTTGTAGCTATGATACGTTTTCCAGGAGGAAAACATAGTGGAAAAACTTGTGAAAAATTTTGTTATCATCATGATATTGCAACGACTATATGTAATGCTTGTAGTGTATCTGCGAATAAAATGGAAGGAAAAGACCTACTAAGATTAGTTGAAGATGATGATTTAATATATTATGATCATGTCACAGTTGCGTGGGGTGGATCTGTTGCTGTCTTCGATGGAGACTATTGGTATAACGGTTTTATATGGGACACTGAAGAGGGAAGCTTATATGATGTCAATAACGATCCACAATTAAACCATAATATCATCTCAGAAAAACCAGAAAAAGCTAAAGAGCTTTTAAAGCTATCTTGGGAAGATGCTCATGATCCTATTGATATGAATTATATGTTACAGTTTAAAGAAGTACTGGGTTGTACCCCAGTAACCACAAAATTAACGAAAGATGAGTAAATATCATTAATTTAATCGTTTTTCAAGATATATTTTTATATCCTTACTTTTTTGTCAAATAAGCGCTAGAAATATGAAATTAAGATAAATTAATAAAGAAGTTCTAAGACTATTTCTCTATAATTATTTTAATAGATGATAGAAATGACTTTAGAACCACTTGACATTTTAAATGGAACTTTCAGTTTGATTTTTGTTATAGTGTCATTGATTGTGGGCATTATTATTGCTTCTAAATACTTTCAATTCAAAAATAGAACACTATTACTGGTGGGTATAACATGGATTGGACTTACTACTCCTTGGTTACCGAGTACTGTGGCATTTCTGACATATTTAATTACAAATTCAGGCATAAGCCCAGCGATTTATTTCACTATTGGTAATATCGCCTCTCCATTAATTCTAGTGATTTGGATTCTTGCATTTACCGATCTGAAATTTAAAAGTAAACAAAAATTAATAGTAGCGATTTATGCAATAATTGGAATTGTTTATGAGATATATCTTGTATACTTCCTTATCGTTGATCCAAATGTAATCGGAGAAATTACGGGAATTTTTGATGTGACGTATAGAGGTATTGTTCTGATTTTTGCTTTATTCATTGTAATTACTGTATTAATAACAGGAGTACTATTTGGACTTGAATCACTTCGATCTAAAGATGTTACGGTAAATTTAAAAGGTAAGTTCTTAATCGTTGCTTTTATATCATGGAGTATTGGGGCAATGATGGATGCAGCTCTCCCTCTAAATATCGTCACTCTAACGATAGCGAGAATAATTTTAATTTCAAGTGCTATAGAGTTCTATATTGGATTTATTTTACCCCGATTCATAAAAGAGCTTTTTATTAAAGAATAAATATTAATTTTTTCTTTTTTTATAAGTCTTGAATCTATAAAGAAAATGATATATCATTAATAATGATCAGTAAATCATCAGATCCTTACAATGATTTTACGATTATCAGTAATCTGATATTTACAAATCATAATTCATTCAAAAATCTAAGCGCTCTTCATTAAAACAAGGGAAACTATTCCCATATTAATTCTGTGGGAAAAATTTATATTAAAAAGGACTCTCTACTTATTATTAATTTCATATATATAATTTAGAATAATAGTAAGTGAGAACGAGAGAATTGGCGCAAAAAAGTATTTTTGAATATGACGCAAAAAAACTCTTAGCAAGTCAATTACCCAAGTATATTCCTGATTTTAAATATCATAATAAGTTGGCTGTTATTGATTCTGCTACAGATTTAGATAGAACTATCATAGAAAATCCATGGATAAAAACTGAAAAAGTTGTTGTTAAACCAGATCAACTCTTTGGGAAACGAGGGAAGGCAAACCTCCTCTTACTTGATGCTGATTCTGATGATATGAAAAATTTTTGTCATAACAATCTCGGTAGAGTTTTTGAGATTGGTAGTGTTCGTGGGGAATTGAAGAGATTACTTGTAGAGCCATTTATACCTCATGAAAAGGAATATTACGTCTCAATTACATCCGATCGGGAATCCGACATTATTCATTTTAGTTTTGAAGGGGGTATCTTTATTGAAGAGAATTGGGATAAGGTGCATCACATTCCCGTACCTATAGGGGTTGATATTAATAATTTCGATTTAAAAAGTAACCTTCCAGATTTGGGTGAATATGAGGAGGTTTTAATCCCATTTATTAAGGGATTATTTCAAGTATATCAAGATCAAGATTTTGCATTTTTAGAAATTAATCCTTTTGCTATTACAGAGGATAAGAGAATTGTTCCTTTAGATGTGAAAGCAAGATTAGATGATACTGCCCAATTTCTTCATCCAGACACATGGGGAAATCCAAAGAACCCCATTGAGTTCCCCGCTGGATTTGGTCAAGTAATGTCAAAAGAAGAAGCTAAAATCAGTGAACTTGACGAGAAGACGGGAGCATCGCTGAAACTTAAGATATTAAATCCTGAAGGAAGAGTCTGGACAATGGTTGCAGGAGGTGGAGCTTCGGTTATTTACACGGATACTATAGTTGATTTAGGACTTGGATCAGAATTAGGGAATTATGGAGAGTATTCAGGTAATCCATCAAGGGAGCACACTGAGATTTATGCTCAAACTATAATTGATCTTATTACAGAACATCCTGATCCGAAAGGCCATCCCAAATATTTAATAATTGGTGGAGGGATTGCCAATTTTACTGATGTGAAGGCAACCTTTACGGGTATCGTTAATGCTATTCGAAATTCAGTTGAAAAATTAAAAAAGGCAAACGTAAAGATTTTTGTACGACGTGGAGGACCTAATGAAAAACAGGGTTTAGAACTTATGAAAAAAGTAGGAGAAGAAACTGGAATTCCTATAGAAGTTTACGATCGATACACTCATATGACAAGGGTGGTCGACTTAATTAAAAAAACAGAGGAGCAAGTATAATTAGAAGAGGTGAATATGATGGAAGAGTATGATTTATTTGATAGAAATACACAAGCAATAATTTATGGGTTTCAAACCAATGCAATCCAACGAATGCTAGATTTTGATTATGTATGTCGAAGAGAAACCCCATCTGTTGCCGCAGTGATTCGACCTACCCAAGATGCAGCAATTGCTTATCATAAAGTATTTTGGGGTGCGGAGGAAATTGTAATTCCAATTTATAAAACACTCGAATTAGCGATAAAAAAGCATTCTAATGCTACTGTACTAATCAATTTCTCCTCATTTCGATCAGCCTTTCCTACAAGCAAAGAAGCCATAGAATCAGACACGTTAAAAACTATCGTTATAATAGCGGAAGGAGTACCAGAAAGACAAAGTCGAGAATTAATTAAACTAGCAAATGAAAGGGGAAAAAAAATTATCGGCCCAGCAACTGTGGGAGGTATAAAAGCGGGTGCATTTAAGATTGCAAATACAGCAGGTACGATTGAAAATATTATCTTATCAAAATTATATCGACCGGGATCAGTTGGATTTGTATCGAAGTCAGGAGGATTGTCAAATGAGATGAATTTCATGATCTCTCAAACTTCTGATGGTATCTATGAAGGAATTGCTATTGGTGGAGATAGATACCCTGGTTCTCGATTAATTGATCATGTGATGAGATATCAAGCGAATCCTCACATAAAAATCATCGTTGCATTAGGAGAGATCGGGGGGAAAGATGAATATGCAATTGTCGATGCGCTGAAAGAGGGAAAAATTACAAAACCGATCGTGATCTGGGTCGCAGGTACTGCAGCCAAAATATTACCTTCGGGTTTGCAGTTTGGCCATGCAGGAGCGATGGCAGGCAGTGATATTGAAACCGCAGAAGCGAAAAATAATGCTTTAAGAAAAGCAGGGGCCATAGTTCCTGACTCCTATGAAAATCTGGATAAAGCCATAAGAGAAACTTTTGAAAAACTGAAAGCAGAGGGTAAAATAAGTCCAGTGGATGAATTTGAACCCCCTAAGGTACCATTAGATTACAAGGATGCTCAAAGATTAGGATTAGTTCGAAGATCTTCCGATGTAGTGACCACAATTTCAGATGATAGAGGGGAAATAGTAACCTTCAATCAAGTTCCTCTCGATGAAATAATAAAACAGGAAAAATCAATTGGATATGTTATTGGACTACTCTGGTTCAAAAAGGAATTACCAGAATTTGCCCAAAAATATATAGAAATGGTCATTAAACTTACTGCAGACCACGGTCCAGCAGTCTCTGGTGCACATAATGCAATTATCACCGCACGTGCAGGAAAGGATCTTATGTCAGCATTAGCCAGTGGGATTCTAACAATTGGCCCGAGATTTGGGGGCGCGATTTCAGACGCAGCTAAATATATTAGAGAAGCATTACAAAAAGAATTGACACCTTTAGAGTTTGTTAATTATATGAAAAATGTGGTTCAGATCAATATTCCTGGAATAGGGCATAGAATTAAATCTGTCCAAAATCCTGACATGCGGGTACAACTGCTCAAGGAATTTGTACTTAATAACTTTCCAAAGCATCCTTATTTAGATTATGCTTTAAAAGTTGAAGAGATCACGACTGCGAAACGTAATAATCTAATTCTAAACGTAGATGGGTGCATAGGAATTACATTTTTGGATTTACTGGAAAACTTAGATTTTTCACGAGAAGAAATTGAAGATGTTATAGAAAGTGAAGCTTTAAATGGTCTTTTTGTCCTTGGTCGTTCCATTGGAATGATGGGACATATTTTTGACCAAAAGCGCCAACGATCAAGGTTGTATAGGCAACCATATGATGAGATTTTATTTACAAAGTAAAATCTTTTTTTTATAAAGTCAAAAATAATATACTATACAAAATTAGAAAAAAAATATATCAAAATAAAAAGGCAATTTAGAATGAATGATATTATTGAAAAAGCAAAAACCCATTTTGAACAACTTGTAAAAGAACAGTTAGAACGAGTGGAGGCACTAAAAAGTGCTGGAGATTGGATAGACTATTCTAAAATAGATAAAATAATTGTAGGTGTTGCTGGTGGAGATGGAATTGGTCCTGAAATAACTAGACATGCTCGTCACATCATGGAGTTTCTGTTGAAAGAAGAGATTGATAGTGCAAAAGTAGAAATACGGGATATTGAAGGTTTAACAATTGAGAATAGAGCAAAGGAAATGAAAGCAATCCCAGATGACGTTTTAAAACAACTAAAAGAATGTCATGTCATTTTGAAGGGACCCACACATACGCCCAGAAAGGGTGATGGTTGGCCTAATATCGAAAGTGCGAATGTTACGATGCGAAGGGAGTTAGATCTTTTTGCAAATGTTCGACCAGTAAAAGTTCCAGAATTAGGCATTGACTGGATGTTTTTTAGGGAGAATACAGAAGGAGCATACGTCTTAGGATCTAAAGGAATTGATGTAACCGATGACTTGGCCATTGACTTTAAAGTAATTACTACTCAAGGTTCGGATAGAATTATTCGGCTTGCGTTTGATTATGCTAAGAAAAATGATATCAATCGAGTATCAGTGGTAACTAAAGCAAATGTTGTAAAGAGAACTGACGGGAAATTCCTTGCAATGGCGGAGAAAATTGCGAAAGAGTATCCTGAAGTTAATTGGGATGATTGGTACATCGACATCATGACAGCTAAGCTAGTTGACCCTGCGCGTCAAAGAGACTTTAAGGTAATCGTTGCACCGAACTTATATGGAGATATTGTCACCGATGAAGCCGCTCAGATACAGGGAGGTGTTGGGACTGCCGGTAGTGCAAACATTGGCAAGCGATATTCAATGTTCGAGGCAATCCATGGAACAGCCCCCAGAATGGTAGAAACGGGACGAATTCAATATGCAGACCCTTCAAGCATCATAAAAGCCGCCGCTCTTCTTATCAATCATATTGGTTTCGTGAAAAAAGCTAAGAAGCTTGAAATGGCATTAGATATCTGTGCTACTTATGAAAGGAAGTTAAAGATGACGGGAAGAGATACGGGTGCTACAGGAGAAAAATACGCAAAGTATATTATGGACACACTTATCGACCCTAATTTAGAAGAAAAGTGGAATGCCTACCAAAAGTAGCTTTAACTTTTTTATACTCCTATTTTTTCTTATATCTCATTAAAAAGAATTAAAAAAATAATTATTTTTTCACTGATTTCTTGAATTAATGTTGATAAAAGATTTTAGGCAAATTAAATATGAAAAAGAGGAAAATGGAATATTAACCATTACTCTCAACTGGCCTGAAAAAAAAAATGCACTTTCCCCATTAGGATTATTAGAACTTTGGTATGCCATAGATCATGCAGAAAAAGATAACACAATCGGCGTTGTGATTCTTACTGGTTCAAAAGAAGCAGGAGCATTTTCTTCGGGAGGTTATTTCTTGGAAGATATGGTAAAAAATATACCAAAGAATTTTCGCGTAGAAATTAATTTAAGAGATATGGCATCAAAAAGATTATGTCTAAAGTTTTGGGATTTTCCCAAACCTGTAATCTCCGTAATCAATGGTTTTGCTGTAGGAGGGGGCTTTACCCTTCCAGTAATCTGTTCAGATTTAGTTTATATGGCAGAAGATGCATGGTGGGCATTGTACTTTGTAAAAAGAGCAGTTATGCCCGATTTCGCGACTACTATTCTTTTACCATACATGATTGGTATCAATAAAGCTAAAGAACTCTTCTATTTTGGAGATCGAATGACAGCTCAAGATGCAGAAAAACTAGGTCTTGTAAATAAAGTACTTCCCGAAGGTGAATTAATGTCCTATGCTCGAAAGCAAGCGCTAAGACTTATTCCTCCTCAAGGACCAGCCCTATCGATTAAGTTAATGAAAAAGACGATGCACTCATACTTTCGGGAGATTATTGAAACTCAATTAGATTTGGAAAATAAAGTTTGGAGTAAAGCAATACGTAGTAAGGACTTCAATGAATCTTTAAAAGCATTAAAAGAAAAAAGAGAACCAATTTTTATTGGTAAGTAAATTTAGGAATATGTTTGTAGAATAGCATAATAAAAAAAAAAAAAAAATTAAAATTAAATAGTTGGTAACATATTTTCTTGATTTAATCGGGTGCTTGCTTTCCAATCATGGTAAATGTTTCAGGAAAATCAAAATACACATCAATAGAATATTTAAATCCCTCGACATCATGAAATGGGGCCATCGCTTCTTGCTGTCGGAGTAGTGCTTTATCCATCATTCCTTCTTTCACCTTGCTTATGGATATACTTTTTGATTTATCTCCTTCCACCTTGAGTATTCCTTGAATAAGTTCCTTAGTTAAATTTTTATCCACAGGGAATTTTTTTCTAATCTGAGCATAGATATCTATAATTTCTTTCCCTTTAGTGAGGGGAGACCAGGTTGTCACAACTATATATGGCATATTTTTCTTCACCTTGTAGGATTTCGAATTAATTGAATATACAATTTTGTACAAATCTAGATTTAAGATGAAAAAGTAATTAAATCTAATGGTTTTTGATATTCTATGAAGTAATTTCGCATCCAGCTGAATTATTTTAATAAGCAAGCGAGATTAATTTTTAAGTATACAATTATTAATATGGTATTATTATGCAAATAACGATAATTGCTCCGGGAAGCCAAGGAGATGTTCAACCTTTCCTCGCCCTTGGAAAAGGCTTATTAAATGATGGAAAAAAAGTACGATTAGTATCTAACCAAAATTATGAAGAACAAGTTAAATTGCACGGGTTAGAATTTTGGCCAATTGAAGTTAGTATGGAAGATATTATTAGAACTGAGAAAATGCGCGAAGCGTTAGAGAGCGGTAAGCTTCTAAGATCTATGGCTCGAATGGGAGAGGAACTCAAAAAAAACGCGGCGTTATTAGTAGAAAGAAGTTTAGATGCTTGCCAAGGAGTGGATATGATAATGGCAGGAATAAGCGGTCTATTCACAGCTCATTCAGTCTCAGAAAAGTTAAATATTCCCTTTGTTCAAGCCTATAATATCCCTTTTACTCCAACCAAATTATTTTCTGGAGCTCTTTTTCCTAAATTTCCCTCTTGGCTTGGATATCGGTTTTCACATCGTCTTACTCAGCAAATGGTATGGCAGGCTTATAGACCAACAGATAAAATAGTGAGAGAAGATATACTTAAATTAAAAAAATCTCCCTTTTTTGGGCCATTTAAATCTGAATCACTGAAAAACGATCCTATTATCTACGGCATAAGTCCATCAGTTTTTACTCGACCAGAGGATTGGTCTGATAATATTCATCTCACTGGTTTTTGGTTTGTAGATCCCCCAGAAAATTGGACTCCTCCTCAGGATTTAGAAAAATTTCTTCAAACGGAACCTTCCCCATTATACATTGGATTTGGGAGTATGAGTAGCCAAAAACCAGAAGAATTTACTGATTTAATCATTAAAACCTTGGAAAAAACTAATGAACGTGCAGTAATATATTCGGGTTGGGGAGGATTATCGGGGCAAAACTTACCAGATTCCATCATAATAGTGGATTTAGTTCCCCACGCTTGGTTATTCTCAAAAGTTAAGGCTGTAATTCACCATGGTGGTGCGGGAACTACAGCTGCTGGTCTTAGGGCAGGAATTCCATCTATTATTATTCCATACCATGGGGATCAACCTTTCTGGGGGCATCTTGTAAATAAATTGAATGTTGGACCTGCTCCAATTCCACGTAAAAATTTAACCATTAATCGACTTGTGAAAGCGATCGAAAAAGTGAGCACGGATCAAGAAATGCAAGAACAAGCAAGTGTTCTTGGAAAAAAAATCCAAGAAGAAAATGGGGTTGATCAAGCGGTGGCAATCATTAATCAAATCATAAAATAAAGATTAATTATAAAAACTGTTTACAAGGACTCTAATTATTATTTATAAATCTATATTACTGATCCTGATCATTCTTCTGATCAAATGCAAACATTCTTTTATCATTTTTCATAATTCATAATTATGGAAGCTAAAACCAGAATAAAACCAAATTGGTTTATTACTTCAGAAAAGAAAGAACACGAAAAATTCTGTCCGATATGCGGTGGAAAAATGGAAAGAGTCTTACATACCCCTAAGAATAAACCTCCTATATATTATTGTTTAAGATGCAACCAATACTCACGTGAATATCATTTTGGCATTTTAGATCTAAGATAACAAGCATAAATCTTTTAATTATCTGAAGAGAAATACTTGTTAGCTCATTCCATAAATTACAAAGTGATTTTTAATAATTTGAATGGATGAGAAGTCTTTAACTATAAGTTGTATTAACACTTATATATAATTAAAAATAGAATGAAAAAAAGTTAGGAGTGAAAGAAAAAGTGACAGAAAAGTGTGATATACTCATTGTAGGCGCTGGAACTGCTGGTTCTTACATGGGATGGCTTCTTGCAAAAAAAGGATTGTCCGTCATCATTATTGAAAAAGATAAAAGAGAACAAGTAGGAAAGAGATTAGATGTTATTCACTTTGAATCCGATAGAGTTGAAAAAGCGGGTATTCCACCTTTTCAAGTAGGTAGTCCCGATTGTATCGAAATTAGAGAGCATTCTACAGTAGTTACACCTGATCTTAAAACAAATATTAAAATTAGAGCACTTCAAACGATTGTAAGGTTAACTCCATTCTTATATCGTATGTATAAGCTTCTTGAATCAGAGGGAGCTGAATTATGGTTTTCATGCGAATTTAAAAAGTTGATATTTGATAATGGACAAATTTCTGGTGTAATTACGGAAAAGGACGAAGAATCTATCGAAATTCGAGCAAAACTCATTATAGATGCTTCAGGAAAAAAAGCAGTCATTCGAACTTCTATTCCCGAAAGCTATGGAATAGAAACATTTGAGTTAGGTCCTAATGACGTCATGTATGTACTGTTACAATATGTTAAATGGGAGAATCCAGATGAGCCTCATCCAACCCCAGATACAGGCTATCAATGGTGGTTATTGTGGTTTGGTCCATCCTATGACCCTAATGGTGCCATTCTCGGGGTTGGCCAACCAGGCTCATTTGAAAATGCTCGATTAGCACGTGAGGACTTTTTGAATAGAATGGATCTTCCACCTTACGAAGTGGTAAAAAAGGAACAAGGTTCTACTCCTTATCGGAGGCCACCCTATTCTTTAGTAGCAGATAAGCTTTTATGCATCGGAGATGCGGCCGCAATAACTTATCCCTTTTCAGGTCATGGAGTAACTGCAACTTGGGTTTTATGTATGATTGCTTCAGATATAATCTCGGATAATTTAAACATGGGAAAGGAGTTGAGTCGAGATGTACTCTGGGAGATAAATACAAAATACTTTAGAAATCAAGGAGCAAAATTCGCAAGTCTCTTCACTCAATTATCAGGTGTGTTAAACTTTAATGAAAAGGAATGGAATTACTTTTTAAAGAAAGATTTGATTTATCAAACTGGTGAAGGGGAGGATATTCCTGAACCAAATAAAGAATATGAAGAGGAAATGACATTTGGAGAGATGATAAAATTCCTATTTAAAATCTTAGGAGGTTTAATCCGCAGACAATTATCTTTTAAGCATATAAAACGATTATTACAGGCAAATGGTCTTGCTGGAAAAATAAAAAAGCATTATGAAGAGTACCCTGACAAGCCTAGTAATTTTGAGAATTGGGTAAAAGAAGCAGAGATTCTTTGGGGAAAAAAGAAAGTGGCGGTTAAGCGTCTTGATACTGTGTCAATTGAATATCATTAATGAAAATTCATTTTATTTGATTTTCTCATCTAACCCTATAAATATAAATTCCAGTATCTTCATCTTCATTAACAACTGGAAGTTTATTAAACAGAAAGGAATTTGAAATTACACGGGCAGTCGGCTTTAATTCTTTTAAAAGTTTATCTTCCAATTTATCATTCGTCTCTTGCAATAAATAGCATATTACTACATCCGCATCACTCAGATCAAGTTTAAAAAAATTGCCATAACGAATTTTAACTCTCCTTCGCAAACCTAAGAATGTTATTAATAACTGACACCATAGATAAAGCAAAAGATTAATTTCAATACCTATAGCTTTTGCATTAAACTTGCGTACTGCACTTACTATAAATCGTCCATCTCCACAACCTAAATCGTAAATAATTTCATCAGACTGAATATCAATCACAGATAGCATTTGACGTACCTTTTTCATTCGAGTTGGAACCCAGGGTGCCCCTTTAATAAGAGGCCAAAGAGTAAAATACGCAATAATAATTACTGTAATACCGAGAATAATGCCTATATAATTCATTTTTTTTAATTAATCTTTTTTTAAAGTTAAGTTCTCGATCTTTTTTAATTTTATATAGTATAGGAATCAGCATTATATTATTAAAAAGGTAATGATTCATCATGCCATCTACAAAGAATCAATTTAAAACTATTGATGAATATATCAGCACATTTCCCGAAAATGTCCAAAAAATTTTAGAAAATCTGAGGGATGTGATAAAGAAGGCGGCACCACAAGCTGAAGAGACAATTAACTATCAAATCCCAACATTTAGACTAAATGGAAATTTAGTCCATTTTGCGGCTTATAAGAACCACATTGGATTTTATCCTACACCTTCAGGTATTGAACACTTCAAAGATGAATTATCAGCTTATGAAGTCGCGAAAGGTTCGGTTAAATTTCCTTTAAACAAACCTATACCCTATGATCTTATAAGAAATATAGTGGAGTTTAGAGTTAAAGAAAATTTGAAAAAAAAATAATAAATTAGTAATTAAATTCATTAATAATTTCATAATGTTGTGAAAACTTGTCATGTCTTAAAAGAATTTTTTGCGCTTTATCTGGGACATAAGATTTTTCATAATCCTTTCCTGCAAATTCCTTGATAGCACTTAGATTATCAAACAACATTATTGTGATAAACTCCACCTCATTTTCTAAAGGGCGTTTTAAAAGACTTATTTTTCGATATCCTTTTATATTTCGGTTTTGAATTGATGGAAAAATCTCTTTTTTAAGTAAAGCTTCATAGGTATCAGCATTGTCAAATGAAGTCCAACCATGCCAGATCCGTGCTATCATTTTTTCATCCTACTTACGTATTTATTGTTGTAATAATATGTCTAAGAATATTTTATAATTAATATTAGATTTGTTCTTTATTTCCTAGAGGATCTACCAATTTTCCGCTAATACTCATTTTTCCTGCCCATTTTCTTACAAACTTATTACGACTATTAAAAGTGGCATCCTGAATAATAACAGCTGGAATCATAAAGAGCGCAATTACTAAGGGCATTAATGGCCAAAGAATGAGATTGATAATGTATATAATGGAGCCAACATCTTGAATTGAAGCAATATAATTTGATATTAATTGAATGATACTAATGATTACAGAAATACCGGCATAACCTTTAAGAAAATATAAGTAATAAGTTCCAATCGATCTAACCTCAATTGGATAAGAACCATTTCTTACTTTCTTTTGTTCTTTGTTGGTATATTTAATACCGGAATCAATTAAGAAAAAAGTAGCTGAAAAAGCTGCAATTCCAATAGCAGAAACAAGGGGAAGAAATATCGTTATCGTAAGAATTTGTAAGACAGCAGGAGGAACTCCTGATAAGAATGTTGGAGTAAAAATGAAATTATGAATCACAGTTTCGTCACTTAATAAAATTGCTATATTAAAACCCATTAATGCTGGAAAAACTGATTTACGAAGGGCTCCCTTAAACAACTTTGGTTGCTCACGTTCTTCTATTCCATAAATAAAAGACCTTCCAATTGTCTTTTTATGAAGAAATATCAAGAGTGGTGTAAAAAGATATCCTCCCAAGAAATAAGCAAGTATTGAAAGAATTGGAATGAATGAAAAAATTAAGACAATATCAAACCAGAAATTTTGAGTTAAGACAGCATATATAGTAAAAGATCCTAGAAGCTGCCCATTTAAAAGGAGCAATATATTAAACAAAACAATAAATATAATCCATATAATCAGCCATAACTTATATCTCTTTAAAATTTCAAACATCATAATGATTTCTATTTATATCATATTCTATTATAATTTCAAAAATCTATATTTTATTTAAAAGTTATTTATCAAAAATCTCATAACCATATTTTTAACAAAAGTGTTTAAGAATTAAGTATGAATATATCCAAATAGTTTACTTTTTGATTGTAAATTATCTGATTCATATTCAAGAATAATTAATTAAATATTGAGTGATAAATGGTCCTTTCTATTTTCCTTAAATGGTCATATAAAGCACTTTGAGTAATTTGAAAATGATCAGCGATTTTCTCTGATTTTATTTTGCGAGGTATCTCAAAATATCCATGTTGAACAGCATAATATACTATTTCTTTCTGACGATCTGTTAATTTTAAGAACAGATTTTCATAGTTCAGAGGTATATGAGATATACTTAGAATCTCCAATCTGCCTTTATAAAAGTTAGTTAGAGAATTAACGAATTGATCAATATTTTTACTTTCTGTAATAATACTTGTTAAAAGTCGATTTTTATCTAGAATAATAGGAGGATCGATAATTAGGTCATGTTTATCGAGGAGTTTTTTTGTTTCCTTAACCCAATTATGTTTAGAAAAAAAGATGTATTCGTTTTTCGCCTTATCCTCTTCTATTACTTCTATATATGACATCCCATAACGATCGCTTTCTAACATTTTCGGATGCATTTGAGAATCCTTAAATTTTACCTTTTGGGTTACAAAGATTTGATCATCATCTTGTCGGTGGATTTGAAGTAATTCATATTTCTCTAATAGATCAAAGAAAACCTTAGATTTTGGATCTAAAGGTACTTTCAGAACGATTTTTTTTAAATTCTTCATTTGATAGTGAAGTATTAAGTAATTTTAAAAACTTGAATATTCAAGCTTAAGTTTATTAAATAAAAAAAAATAATTTTTTTTTTAACTTTATGGTTTTTTACAATTAGCTAATTAAAGATGTGATTGAAAACTAAAATCTTGGTTAATTTAATCATGAAATAGTATAGAAAAAAATTTTACATAATTTAAAAGAGTCATTAAAAATGCCATATTTTGATAATGAAGGAATTAAAATATATTATGAAATTGAAGGGGAAGGGCCACCTGTGATAATGATTCATGGATTTGCCGCAAACATCCAAGGTAATTGGAAAGATAGCAATTGGGTAGATGTTCTAAAGGAAGATTATCAATTAATACTTGTGGATTGTCGTGGACATGGAAAAAGTGATAAGCCTAAAGATGCTGATCAGTATGGAGAAAAGATAAATGATGATATTGTTAAATTACTTGATCATTTATCTATCAAGAAGGCTAATTTTTTTGGATATTCTATGGGGGCAAGAATTACCACAGATATTTTAATTGAAAATCAAGAACTTTTTATTAGTGCGATTATTGGAGGATTCCCACTCCATTATTCCAAAAAAAGAACAAAATTTATTGGTAAAATAATGATGAAAAAATGGATAAAGGGTTTAAAAAAAGCAGATATTAATGATGTAAAAAATAAAAGTGCATTAAGATTCCGAAAAGTAATATCAACTTATACAGATTCTAACTCCCAAGATCTTGAAGCATTAATATATGTTTTAGAGGGGGATATTCAACGTCCCGACGGTATAATCCCAACTGATTCCAAAAGGAAAGAAGCTCTTAAAAATATCAATGTGCCAGTTCTGACTGTTTTTGGATCTAAGGATCGCTTAGCAAAAGATAAATCCGTTTTAGCTCAATTAGTACCAGGTTCTTGTCATATCCAAATCGAAGGAAAAGACCATATTAGTGTTGTCAGTGATCCCAGATTTCACTTTATAGTAAAAGCTTTTTTGGATTATGTAAACAAGAATTAACTAGATTTAGACTTATAAAAAACCAAATTACTAAAGTTGAGATAAAAATGAATTAAAAATTTTAAAATAAATATTTAAGAAGGTGAATTAAAATAGAATCAAATAAACCTATTGATTTAGATGATCCTCTTTTCACTGAGCCGTACATAGATATTGATGAGTGGCGTGACAATCCAGTACGTCATCGATATATCCATGGTGGTTTTAAGGGTACCGATACTCGATTCTCAATCTACTTCCCCCCAACGGAACAATATGACGGTCGGTTTTTCCAATATCTTATGGCGATATCGGGAAACGAGAATGCTGTTCAGAACCCAGAGTATCCTGATCCCAGCTATTCATTAGGATTCGCTATCGAGAGTGGCGCATATCTTGTAGAATCAAATTTAGGGAGACTAAACATGTTTGTAGGGGATGATCCGACCATCACCGCTTATCGGGCTAGTGCGGCAGTAGCGAAGTATTCGCGTGTTTTAGCTTCTGAAATGTATGGCCCCCATCGCCCTTTTGGTTATGTTTATGGTGGAAGTGGTGGGGCGTTTAAAACGATTGCTTGTGTGGAAAACACGAAAGGTGTTTGGGATGGTGCTGTGCCTTTTATTCACGCAACACCGATAGCTATACCCAATAATTTTACGGTGCAAGCTCATGCGATGCGTATATTAAAAGATAAAATGTCTGGTATTATCGATGCAATGGAACCAGGTGGTAGTGGTGATATTTATGCTGGCTTAAATGCCGAAGAACAAGAAGCGCTCACTGAAGTGACTAAAATGGGATTTCCACCACGTGCTTGGTTTAATTACAGAAGGATCGCATTTGGGTATACGGGAGTTTTAACCATGTTTTTTGATCAAATGGTCAAATGGGATCCTACCTACTTTGAGGATTTTTGGAATAAACCGGGATATCTTGGTGCAAAGGCACCCGAGTCCCTCCTAAATGCCAGAGTTCAGCACGAAACAAAGATCAACAAATTAATCTTCCCCGAAGATTTGAAGGAAATGGGATTTAGTCTAACTTTATCTGCGGGGAGTAAGAGTGAGATAAAAGTACCAGCAGGGTTTGTGATGGAGGATTTACCGGATAAAGATTTTCAAGGAGCTTCATTAATCTTGAAGAGTGGTGAGGCTGAGGGCTGTGTAGTCTATATTGCTGGAGCGTTTGAAAAATTCATCATGATTGCTTTCGGAGAGGAACATTTTAAAGAATTGGCAAAAGTTAAAGCAGGTGATAAAGTAGAGATAGACAACTCTGTGTACCTTGCTGCTCAAACTTACCATCGTCACCAAATTCCCTCACCTGATTATTATGGTTATGAACAATTTCGAGATCATGATGGTAAACCAATATACCCACAACGCGACGAGTTATTATGTACTCGTTATTCGAAAAGTACTGTTGCACGCTTAAGCGGTCAATTTGATGGTAAGATGATTGTAGTAAATATGCTGATGGATGAAATCGCCTATCCATGGGGTGCCGAATGGTATCGCTCGAGAATAAAAAAGACACTAGGAGATAAGTTTGACGATACCTACCGGCTCTGGTACATTGATCATGCAATGCATGTACCACCTGTGGTTACGCAGTTTGATACTCCTCCAGTAATAACTACACGAGTGATCAATTACGGTGGTGTTTTGCAACAAGCCCTACGCGATTTGAGCGCATGGGTCGAAAAAGGCGTGGCACCTCCAGCAAGTACTGAATATAAAGTAGTGGATGCCCAAGTAGAAGTGCCTTCGACTGCTTCGGAACGTAAGGGGATCCAACCAGTGGTTAATCTTAAAGTAAATGGAGGTAAGCGGGCAGAAGCCAAGGTCGGAAAAAAATTTAAGTTTTCTGCAGTGATTGAAACACCACCAGATGCAGGTTCAATAGTTGATGCAGAATGGGACTTCGAAGGTACTGGGGACTATCCAATACATGAGAACCTCAAAGACACTAAGAGTACTGATGTAGAAGTAAAAACTACTTATACTTTTTCGGAACCTGGTACCTACTTCCCAACGATTCGTGTAAGCTCGCATAGAGAAGGCAATCCAAATATTCCTCATGCACGGGTCCAGAATATTGATCGTGTGAGGGTAGTAGTGACAGGAAAAGAAAGGAAAAAGGAAGAAGCCGGAGAAAAAGAATTAATCTTTGAAATAAAAGAAATACCGGTCAATTTTCAAGAGGTAGTAGATATGTTCTTTGATGCAATTGGAAAACATACTACAGTGGTTCGGGGAGTAGAGATATCAACTAATGAGATTGGCCCAAGAACCGAACATTCCACGAAATTTGAAGTCGTTCCTTCTGCCGGTACAACTTTTTATACTCTAAGTTTTGAAGAGATTGAGTCAGGTATTGGTCTTATCGTTGAAATAGAGATTGAAGTCTCGGGAGCCTATAAAATGATGGCAAAAACCATAAAGAAAATGACCTCAAAATCGATTAAAGAAAATGCGATAGAAACACTTAATAAAATTTTAAATGAATGATCTTCTTCCAGATCATTCTCTTTTTTTACTAATTTAGTTAAAAATTTAGTCCTCCTGCAATTCAATTCTGTATCGGCAGCACTTATCACCCTTAGTGAGTAATTTTGTAAATCCTTCAGTTTTAAACTTCGGGTTTAATGCTTTGGCAAAGCTTTTAAGAGACTCACCAATTAATACTTCACAAAGATCAGGTTCCATCGACCATGGTTCGGTAACCGGACAAGTAAAGAGTGCTTTTTCAAAAGCTTTAGGCGTGTTTTCAATATACCCATCCCAGAAATTCGCATATCTATCATCTATGAAATCAACCATCTTGGGAATCTTCATGCAATCCTTGAAATCTTCTGGTTTACAACCCACTATTTTCATTATTGTTGCCGCATCTCTCTTACCTCTTTCTCGATTTTCTTCCTTAAGTCTTTCGACGAATTTTTCGCCTCCGACTTCCTTACCTACTGTATAAAGCAACACTGCCATCTGAGCTAAGGCTTTTGTCCAATTCTTATAGCGCTTTCCCATTTCTTCCTCGCTAATCGGATACTTTTCATAATCAGGTACTTCTTTCATAATATTTCCTCTTAATATATATATTTATCACTAAAAATGATTCTAGTGATTTTTACCTCCCTATATTTTGCGAATATATTGTCGTTTAAATTACTTTTTATTTTAAGTGCGATTTTAATACCGCAATTAATTTACCAAAGACATGTGTAGGCTTGGGTTGATTGACTCAAATCACATTGAGGTAATTATTATTAGAAAATTCTAAGATGGGTTATAATTCCCCAAATTCGAATCAATAAGCTTAATAACAATTCCCAAATTAAATATTTTGATCGATTACAGTTAGTATTTTAAAGGTTTTATATGATGAAGAAAAAGGTTATAATTATAGGAGCTTTAGGGATGGATTTCCATGTTTTTAACACAGTCTTTAAAGATAATGAAGAATACGAGGTTGTCGCCTTCACAATCGCAGGTGAACAGAACGTTGGTACCACAGAGGACGTTGAAAGAAAATTTCCTGCTGAATTAGCTGGAAAATTATACCCAAAAGGAATTCCCATGATACCAGAGGAAGCATTAGAACAAGCAATAAAATTACATAATGTTGACCAAGTTGTTTTTGCTTATTCTGATGTTTCACATGAGGAGGTTATGCATAAAGCATCTCGTGCGTTGAGTGCAGGTGCTGATTATCGTCTCATTTCCGGTCGATTTACGCAACTAAAAGCAAATAAACCAGTTATTGCAGTATGTGCGGTACGGACAGGATGCGGCAAAAGTCAGGTATCAAGAGCAGTATACAGATATCTAAAATCGAAGGGATATAAAGTAGTTGCTATAAGAGAACCTATGCCCTATGGAGATTTAGTTCAGCAAAACGTTATGCGATTTGAGAAATATGAGGATTTAGATAAATATGATTGTACTATAGAGGAGCGTGAGGAGTATGAGCCTTATATCCGACAAGGACTTGTTATTTATTCAGGGGTAGATTATGAGAAGATTGTCAGAGAAGCAGAAAAAGAAGCGGATGTCATAATATTTGATGGAGGAAATAATGAAATTTCATTCTATATTACCGATCTTTTGTTTATTGTCGTTGATCCCTTAAGACCAGGACACGAAAATAAATATCATCCCGGAGAGGTCAATACACGATATGCAGATGCCTTTGTTATCAATAAAATGAATAGTGCGAAACCAGAAGATGTTGCGATTGTCGAAAAGAATCTCCAAGAGTTGAATCCGGATGCAATTCGCATATATACAAATTCCGTGGTGAAAGCTGAAGACCCACTCAAGCTGAAAGGAAAGAAGGTGGTCGTGGTGGAGGATGGTCCAACGCTCACACACGGAGGGATGGCAATAGGCGCCGCTTATGTAGCTGCAAAGAATGCCGGAGCTAAAATTGTAGATCCGCGACCATATTTAGCAGGTTCTATGAAAGATGTTTATGAGGAATTTCCTCAAATTACCGAAATCGTGCCAGCAATGGGTTACACTGATCAGCAGATCGAAGATTTAGAAAAAACCCTTAACAAGGTAAAAGCGGATATAATTTTAAATGGAAGTCCTATCGATTTGAAAAAGTTAGTAAATGTGAATAAACCAATTGTTAAAGTATCTTATGATATTGAGCCGGTAAAAGAACCGACTATTGAAAAGGTATTAGATGATTTTATTCAAAAATTCCTTAATAAGTAATTTTTTATATTTATGAGGGTTTCAATACTATTAACCCTTTTATTAAACGTGAGGATAAGATACCTCACCAATGGTGTGTTTTCATGATTTTAGCGAGAAAAGAATATCAATTTGATGAAGTTCAAAAAGGATATACTAATCAAACCTTATATATTAACTTAACCACGAAAGACATCCAAATAAAAACCGTATCGGATAAAATGAAAGATAAATTCATCGGTGGCAAAGGGTTTGACTTATGGTTAATGTGGAATAATTTACCCAAGGATAGAATAGTTAAATGGGATGATCCTGAGAATGAAATCTGTATTTCTTCTGGACCATTAGGTGGTAGTATTTTCTATCCTGGTTCTGGAAAGTCAATTGTGACCACTATTTCTCCTTTAACAGGGATTATTATTGATTCTAATGTAGGAGGATATTTTGGTCCCTATCTGAAATTTTCGGGATTTGATGCCTTAGAGATCCAAGGGAAATCTGAAGAAGAAGTTATCATTTTTATAGATGGCCTCAACCATGTAGTTCAGATTGAGTCCGTGGAGCAGGACGATAATTATTCTCAATATTCCCATGAACTCACACAGCAGTTAACTGATAAATATGCTGAGGATCCAAATGAAAAGCAACGGGTTTCAGTGGTGAGCACTGGTCCAGCTGCGAAACATACAAAATGGGGGATATTAAACTTCTCTTGGTTTGTAAAGGGAAGAGATTGGGCATCTTGTAAACAAGCAGGACGCGGAGGTATTGGTACTGTATTTGCAGATAAAAATATTAAAGCTTTGGTGTGCCATTCTCCAAAAGCAACAATTGGTTCAAATAATCCAGCAGATTTAGAAGAGGCTCGAAAAGTAGGTATAATCCATACGCAAGAAGTAATTAGGTTGGATCCCAAACAGAACGAAATGAGAAGGGTTGGCACAGGACATTTGCCAGATATCATGAATGCAGCAGATCTGCTTCCAACTGAAAATTTTCGATATGGAGCACATAAAGAGATTCCCGGTAAAGATATACCTTATGCACGTGATGTATGGAAAGAGATATATTCTGGGAAGGAAGGAGCAGATGGTTGTTGGATAGGCTGTACGGTTAGTTGTTCTCATTATTCAGAAGGGTATGAAGTAATGACAGGACCATTTAAAGGGCAATCAATTATTGTTGATGGTCCAGAATATGAGACAATTGCTGGAGTAGGCTCTAATTGGGGAGTGTGGGATCCTAAATGGGTATTAGAGGTCAATTTTTATTGTGATACTTACGGTCTTGATACCATATCCGTAGGGACGGGGATCGCGTTTGTCATGGAATGTTTTGAAGCGGGAATTTTAAATAAAGATATCACAGGAGGTTTGGATTTAAATTTCGGAAATGCACGAGATGCCGTAGAATTAATCCACCAGATGGCGAGAGACGAGAATTTTGGAGCTATTGCAGGTCAAGGAATAAGAGAAATGAAAAAACTATTCGTAGAGAAATACAATGCTGATCCTCAATTTCTGCAAGACATTGGAATGGAACATAAAGGATTAGAGTTTTCCGAGTATGTTACCAAAGAATCTCTTTCTCAACAAGGTGGTTATGGATTTACAAATAAAGGGCCCCAACATGACGAAGCTTGGCTTATTTTTGAGGATGTTATCCGTCAATCGATACCTACATTTGAGGATAAGGCAAGAGCATTGCGGTGGTTTCCGTATTGGCGAACATGGTTTAGTTTATGTGGACTTTGTAAATTACCTTGGAATGACATTCAACCTGAAAGCCAAGCAGATTATCCAATAAAAGATCCCGAAACTGGTGAGTTAGTCCGAGCGAAAGTACCCGATCACGTTAAGTGGTACGCAAAATATTTTTCGGCGGTAACTGGTCGTCAATCCGCACCCGATGATTTAATTAAAATGTCTGAACGGGTATATAACCTTCAAAGGATTTTTAACATCCGACAAGGGAAGGGGTTAAGAGAACACGATTCCAACTTTCCCTATCGAGCAATGGGACCAGTGACCCCTTTAGAATATAATAGTCGGATTGAAAGATATGATAGCCAATTAAAAGAACTTGGATTTGATATTTCAAATAAAAACGTAGAAGAAAAGATCAAAATTTTAAGAAAACATCGGGAAAAACAATATACAAAATTACAGGATGCAGTGTATTTTGAGAGAGGTTGGAATAAAAATGGTTGTCCAACTATTCAAAAATTAAAGGAATTAGATTTGGGTTATGATGATATGATTGATATAATCGCTCCATATCAATAATTTTCAAATAAGAAAATAAAACGATTGTAAATGGACACTATAAGCCAGCACCCAATTTTAGAGATACCGAAAAGAAAGAAGATTTCATTCACATTTAATGGTGAGAAGTTAACTGCTTTTGAGGGAATGGTTATATCATCTGCCTTATTTCTCAATAACATAAAAATTTTTGGACATCATCCTAAGGATAATGCAGATCAAGGAATTTTTTGTGCTAACGGACAATGTTCTCAATGTAATGTGATAGCAAATGGCATCCCAGTTAAAGCCTGTATGACTTTCCTTGAAGAGGAAATGAAAATAGAGCCTTGTAATGGTTTACCGGAGTTACCTGACGTTGATAATAATCCACAAACGGGAAATCCTCGATTAGTTGAACATAAGGTCTTAATTATTGGAGCGGGCCCAGCTGGATTATCTGCTGCAAAAATATTAGGGGAATTTAATATTGATACTCTCTTAATTGATGATAAGAATCATTTAGGAGGAAAATTAGTTCTTCAAACCCATAAATTTTTCGGATCTCAAGAAGATGTTTATGCGGGGAAACGAGGAATAGAAATAGGTCAAATACTCGGTGAAGAAGTAAGAAATTTGGCTTCTGTGAAGGTATGGTTAAAATCAACGGCAATAGCGGTTTTTAGCGATGGAATTGTAGGAGTTTTAAAGGAAAACATGGAATATATGCTAATTAAGCCCGAGTATCTTTTAGTTGCAACGGGAGCACGGGAAAAAATGTTGGTATTTCCAGGAAATACCTTACCAGGAGTTTATGGTGCAGGCGCCTTTCAAACCCTCGTAAATCGTGATTTTGTTAGATGTGCTAAAAAAATCTTCATCGTAGGAGGAGGTAACGTAGGACTAATTGCCGGTTACCATGCTATTCAGGCAGGAATTCACGTTGTAGGCTTAATTGAAGCACTACCCCAATGTGGGGGATATAAAGTCCACGAGGATAAACTGCGAAATTTAGGGGTTCCTATCTTAACAAAACATACAATTATTTCGGCAAATGGAAAGAATAAGGTTGAATCTATTACTATCAGTCAGTTAGATGATAAGGGAAATTTAATTTCAGGTTCAGAAAAAACATTTTCTTGTGATACTATTTTAATAGCCGTGGGTTTAAATCCCGTAGATGAATTTTATTCCAAAGCAATACAATTTGGATTTAAAGTATGGGTTGCAGGCGACGCCCAAGAAATCGCAGAAGCCTCAGCTGCGATATATACCGGAAAGATTGAGGCAATAAAAATGCTTAATGAGATGGGATATTCACATGGTTTCAATTTAACCGATTTAGAGAGAAAAGCAGAGATAATGAAAGCTAAACCTCCCTCACCTAAGATGATCGAACTACCTAAACAAGAAGAAGGAGTAATGCCGATCTTTCATTGTACTCAAGAAATTCCATGCAATCCTTGCACTACAGTATGTCCTCAAGAACAAATAAAGACTATTGACGATCAAATAACCCAATTGCCTTATTTTATGGGGGATAAAGAATGTATCGGTTGTGGAAAATGTGTAGCTGTCTGTCCGGGTTTAGCAGTCACATTAGTAGATTATCGAAAGGACAAAGATAATCCATCTGTCACCTTTCCCTTAGAATTAAGTGATGAAAAGTTAGAAGTTGGGCAGAATTTGTATGTGTTGAGTGAAGATGGTGATCTTGGCAAGTTCCCTGTTTCTCGTTCTCGAATTTTAAAAGAGTTCCCAAAAACTCAACTTATTTCGGTAAAATTGCCAAAAAATATTGCAAAGATAGCGACTGCTATTAAGCTCGATAAAGCAACCTATGACGAATCGATCGATCTTTACCAATCTCAAAGAACGGATGATGATATTATTGTGTGCCGTTGTGAACGAGTAAGTGTTGGAGAGATTAGGAAATGGATACGATACGGAGTTAGAGATTTTAATGAACTCAAGGCTTTAACTAAAGTAGGTATGGGGGCATGTGGAGGAAAAACGTGTACACCTTTAATAAATCGTATATTTAGAGAGGAGGGTGTTTCTGTTGATCAAATTAATGAAGGTACGAAACGTCCCCTTTTTATTGAAGTTCCGATGGGTATCTTTACAAAAGTGAATAAAAACAAGGAGGAGCCTTAAGAGTGGAGTATGACGCAATTATTATCGGTGCAGGTAGTGTAGGTGTACCCACTGCCTTAGCGCTCTCACAAGGAGAATTAAAGACATTAGTGATTGATTCCTTTCCTTCTGTATCGCAAGGTGATAATAAACATGCAATTGGCGGCATTCGGGCAACACATACTCATAAAGCTAAAATTAAAATATGTCAACGTTCTATAAAAATCTTTTCAAGTTGGCAAGAAAAACATGGTGATGATATCTGGTGGAGCCAAGGAGGCTATTGTTTCGTCGTATATACAAAAAAAGATGAAGATGTACTAAAAAGGACTGTCCAAGCTCAAAAAACTTATGGTTTAAACATCAATTATGTAAATTCAGAAAAGATCGAAGAAATTATTCCTGGTATAAATTCTAATGGATTACTGGGCGGAACCTATAGTCCTGAAGATGGAAATGCCTCTCCATTGTTAGCTTTACACGCCTTTTATCGCAAATCGAGGGAACATGGGGCAGAGTATAAATTTAATGAGACCGTAATTGATATCCTAACAAAAAATAATCAGATAGTTGGAGTAAAAACAAATAAAGCAACCTATAGTAGTCGATTTGTTATTAACGCTGCAGGTGCAAATGCTAGGTCAATAGCAAAAATGGTTGATTTAGATGTTGATGTGCAATCAGAATCTCATGAAGCTGGAATAACAGAACCAGTTAAAAAATTTTTTAATCCAATGATAGTAGATATACGCCCGGCACAAGATCCTAAATTTGGAAATTCTAAAAACTACTACTTTTATCAAAACAATGAAGGAAAAATCATTTTCTGTCTTACCCCTGAACCTAGTATTATAGGAGTAGACAGAAGAGAAACTAGTTCATTCTTACCACAAATAACTAAGAGAATGATCAACTTGATTCCACGATTAAAAAATATAAAAGTAAGAAGGACGTGGAGAGGATTATACCCAATGACTCCTGATGGAAATCCTATTCTTGGTGAAATAGATAATATAAAAGGCTTTCTTCTCGCAGTCGGGATGTGTGGTCAGGGTTTCATGCTTGGTCCAGCAGTGGGAGAGTTGCTTAGTCGTCTTGTAAGGGAAAAATTAAGAACTCAAGATAAAGAGATTTTAGAAGATCTTTCATTTAATCGAGATTATTCTCGAGAGGAAGTTTTGAAGTAAACAGCAAAAGTTTACAATTTTAAAGTATTTGAAATAATTTTTAAGAATCTCTTAATTAATTTTTAATTAGCAAATCCAAAATAATGAATGACTTATGAAACTCAATAGGGTATGGAAATTTAACTATAAAATAGTATTAGTTTCTTATTTTTTAATTTCTTTAATTTCATCGATCATAGAAATAATACTGACTGGTACATTTCAGTTTAGCTTTATATTTACTTATGTTGGTGTTTTTTTCATTGCCCCGTTTTTAAGAAGAGCAATTAATAATTTTTTCAAGCAATTCCACATTAAGAAAGTTGTTAGAAATTTATTAATTCCTTGGATATTATTTGGAATAATCTTTCTCTATGTACAAATTTATTTCCTTTTTTATTACCTAAGATACAATAGTTATATTGGTTTTGGTCCTATAACTAATTTTATTTTTTTATTAGGAATTATAGTTCTCACGCTTATATCAATTAATCACTTGATTAGAATCATCGCAGTCTCTTTTCATAGAAGAAAATCAAGTTTATTTCCTATTAATAGAGTTGAATATGCCGCTTTACATTACTTATATAAAGAGGGGAATATGAAATTCATCCGTTTAAAAAATCGAATTAGGGGAATTACTAATGTTTTCATACCAGAAATCTATTTTAATGAAGAAACTTCCGCATCTTCAATATATCAATTATGTGGTATTAGAATGGCGGATATAGATGAAAAATTTATAGTCAACTTAAGCAAGGAGGGTAGAGAGCAATATAAATTATGGAAAGATACTCTAAATTCTCAAATTAAGAAATATCTCGCAGTTTTAAATAGCAAGGGAGTTTTAATCAGATCTTTCATTGGATTATTTCTACTTAGTATACTCAAGATATCAATTGGTACATTTAGTTCAGAATCACTAAGAGCAGAAGGGATCGAGAACTTCCTCGATTGTTTAGCCGTAATATTAATAGGTTTGGGAATTCGATTTAAAAAAGAAAAGCTTGTGAATATTCTTCTAATATTATTAATGATTTTTGCGGGTTCATCAATCATTTATGAGTCAATAATTTCATTAATCACTGGGCCCGAACCGATTGAAGTCCCATATATAGCAATAATCATTTCCATTGTATCTATATTTTTGAACACTTATTTACGGGTGTTGAAAAATTTCGTTGGAAAAAAGAATAGAAATTCTTCGTTAGTTGCTAGTGCAATTGATTCTAGGGTTAATATTTTGCTTTCTATAGGTATAATATTGGGAGCATTACTCTCTGAATTTGGTAGATCCCAGGGAATACCATTTATGTATTATTTTGACCCAATCATTGCAATAATCATCAGTTACTTCATATTCAGAGAAGTGATTGAAATATTCGTTGAATTTATAAAAGGACAAGGTGAAGAACTTGAATTTGAAAAGTTTCAAATGTCATATGAAGAAAATATTAAAGAATACATAATTAAATGGATCTTATTAGTTTATTATGATAATTTAACAACAAAAATTACTGTAAATGAATTAAACGAAAGGTTTCAGGATTCTTTAAGGAAAAGCGAAGAAGTTTATACAAGCTTTTCTTATTTTGGTCTTTATATTTATAAAGAGCGTGGGATCAGCGCTGTTGTCCAAGATATGATTGCTAATGGAATTTTAACACTAGACAGAGAAGACAATATAGATATAACTGATAAAGGCTCGTTTTTGTATGAAAATTTTTATTCTAAGCCAATACTAGAAGATATTAAAGATCCGTTTGATTTATTTTTCGAGGAAACCTATGACTTCGATAGTTTAAGGCAGCTTAAGAATGAAAAATTAGAAGATTATGAAAAATCAAATATGAATCCAAATAAGTCATAATAGAAACTTTCTTTTGTATATTATATGACCTAAACTAGAAGTTTCAGAGTAAATTTTAAGGGATCTTCTATTTTATAGTAATTAGAAATAATAAAAAATTGATAAAATATGGTTAGACATTTACATAAGATTTCAGATCTTTCAAGAGCGGAATGCGAACTTATTATAAACAAAGCAATGGAGATAAAAAAATATCCAGGGAAATATTATAAATCACTTAAGCATGAAACCCTTCTTATGCTTTTTGAAAAGCCTTCCCTTCGAACACGCATTTCATTTGAAACAGGTATGCAACAATTAGGAGGTCATGCCATCTTTTACTCAATTAAAGATTCACCTTTAGGAGTAAAAGAGAATATTTCAGACACCGCAAAAGTTGCTTCACGGTTCGTAAATATTATTGCAGCTCGGGTATATAAGCGGCAAGATATTTGGGATCTTGCCAAATATTCAAGTGTACCAGTAATTAATATGCTAGATGATTACGCCCATCCCTGTCAAATTTTAGGAGATTTCCAAACGATTAAGGAAAAGAAAGGAAATCTCGAACGAAAAAAATTGGCATATTTCGGTGATGCTCATAATAATGTCACTTATGATTTAATGCGAATGTGCGCCTTATTTGGGTGGAAAATATATGTAGCTTGCCCTGAGGCTCCAGAATATACGCCAGAACTAGAAGTGCTAAGTGAGGTTGCAGAGCTATCAAAAAAAACCGATGCTGAAGTAGAAGTTATACATGATACACTAGATGCTGCAAAGGGAGCGGATATTATATATACAGACAGTTGGATGAGCTATGGCATTCCCAAGGAACAAGAAGACGCGCGGAAAAAAGCATTTATGCCATATCAAGTTACTTCCTCAGTTATGGAGGCAGCAAACACGGATGCAATTTTCATGAACTGTTTACCCGCAATGCGAGGGTTTGAACAAACAGCAGAAGTAATTGATGGACCCCAATCAATAGTCTTTGACCAAGCGGAAAACCGTTTACACATCCAAAAAGCAATCATGTTGTTTTTACGGGGAAAGTTTTGAATTCTACTTATTAATTATAATTTTTTTAATCATAAACTTAAGGGTTATCTCATCTAAGTTAAAACCCAATTATAAAACATGTAAAAAATGTTTAAATAACATTTTAGTCGTGTTTAAATTATAATGATTAAAAGTATAAATCCAGCAACTCTTGAGTTAATCGGAGAAGTGGAAGAAACTCCAATAGAAAAGCTGGATCAGATTTTTAAAGATGCTCGAGTGGCTCAAAAGAATTGGGCGAAAGTTCCACTGGAAGAAAGGGCAAAACGCGTAGTGAAGGTTAATGAAGTAATTTCTAAACAATTTGATGAAATTGCGTTATTGATTTCTAAAGAGGTAGGCAAGCCTCCCTCAGAAGCATTCGTTAATGAAGTTTATGGTGTGGTAGATTCCACATTTTACTATTATACTAATGTAGTTGACTTCTTAGGATCAGAGGAGGAAATTTCTTTAGGATTCTATGAATCGTTAGATAAACGAAGCCTTATTTTAAGGAAACCAATTGGAGTAATATGTGTGATTGGACCTTATAATTATCCTTTTACAATACCTTTCCAACAGATAGTTCAGAGTCTGATGGCAGGGAATAGTGTCGTATTTAAACCTTCATCAGAAACCGCGCTTGTAGGTGAAAAAATCCAAGAAATATTTAATGCGATTGATTTACCAAAAGGATTAGTACAAACTGTATATGGAAATGGTTCAAAGATTGGTAATCCTTTAATAGATAATGCAGATAAAATTATATTTACTGGAAGCACCGCAACTGGAAAAAAAATAATGCAACGAGGAGCGGATACGCTTACTGAGGTTGCTCTTGAACTCGGAGGAAAGGCAGCGATGGTTGTATTTCCCGATGCAAATCTTGAGCGCACTGTATTAGCTGCTCGTTGGGGCGCTTTTACGAACTCCGGACAAGTATGTGCTGCGGTTAAGAGACTCTTTCTTCATGAGGATATCTACGATGATTTTCTTGAAAATCTCGTAAATTTAACTAGCAAATTAAAGCAAGATATCCCGACAAAGTCTAACGTAGATGTAGGTGCGATGATCAATGAAGAACAACTAAACTGGGTAGATAAAATGGTTCAAGTAGGAATTAAAGAAGGAGGCAAGGTTTTAATCGGGGGGAGAAGAAATCCTAATTTGAAGGGATATTTTTACGAGCCAACGATAATAGAAGCACAGGACACCAATATGCACATTGTTCAAGAAGAAATTTTTGGTCCTGTACTTGTTGTTCTAAAATTTAAAAGCAAAGATAATGTCATTGAAATGGTAAATGATAATCAATATGGATTAGTGTCAAGTGTGTGGACAAATAATATTGAATTTGGTAAAAAAATTGCTAAAGAATTAGAAACGGGTACAGTAATGATAAATGAGGTTGTATATACCTTTGCGCTTGCTGCAACTCCTTGGGGCGGAGTTAAAAATTCGGGTATTGGTAGAACTCATGGTAAATTTGGATTTATTGAAGCGACACGCCCATTACATATCAATATCGATCAATATAAGGAAAAGGACCTCTGGTGGTTTGAATATGATGCTGATTATGAAGAAATAGCCGAAAATTTTAAAAATATTGCTTCTAGCTTGGTAGTAAAAGAACCAACCACAAAATAGTAGCAAAATTATACTGATTAAGCAAAAAGAATTGAGTTTAGAGAAAAATTTTAAATAATAAGTAAAATATTATTATTTTTTATTTTAACGCATAATCATTTTGAAACATAAAGGACTAATTGAATGACGATCTTAATTGTTGCGCTAGGTGGAAATGCATTAATTAGATTTGGAGAAGAAGGTACTACAGAAGAGCAATTCAGGAATCTAAGAGTCCCAATTAGTCAATTAGCGGAGCTTTCTAAAGATTTCTCACTTATTATTACACATGGGAATGGGCCTCAAGTTGGGATGCTTTTAATGCAACAAGAGGCTACTTCTGAGGTTTCTAAAAGACCATTACAAGTTTTGGTTGCAGAAACTCAAGGTCAAATTGGATACATGATTGAGTCAACGCTAGATGAAGAGTTAATGAGAATAGGATTAGATGAAGAAAGACTTTTTATTACTGTTCTCACCTATGTGAAAGTTGATCCTCAAGATCCCGCGTTCCATAATCCAACAAAACCTATAGGACCTGCATATGATGAGCCTAAACCAGGATATGTTCAAACAGCGAAAGGATGGCGTAGAGTTGTTCCCTCTCCAAAACCAAAAAAAATTTATCAATGGCGAGAAATAAAGCGGTTGATGGAGCTAGGAGGATGGATTGTTATTGCTTGTGGTGGAGGGGGTATACCAGTTATAAAAGAAGGAAAACGCTTATCTGGTGTAGAAGCAGTTATTGATAAAGATCTTGCGAGTTCAAAGTTAGGGGAGCAAGTTGGAGCAGATATTTTATTAATCGCAACAGATGTAGAAAAGGTTGCACTTCATTATGGAAAGCCAAATCAGAGATTTTTAGAAAGAGTTTCTATATCTGAAGCTAAAAAATATTTAAATGAAGGACATTTCCCACCAGGAAGTATGGGACCTAAAGTGGAAGCTGTAATTAACTTCTTAGAAAAGGGAGGGAAAAGAGCTATTATAACTTCTATTGAAAAAATTAAGGATGCTTTAGAAGAGAAAGCAGGAACCCACTTCTATGTTAAATAGAATATATTTTGAATGTAAATTTGAGATCAAGAAAGCGACTTAATTTTTTTTTTATTTTTTTTATTTTTTGAAGTAAAATTTTAACGAAAATGATCAAAAAGTTAATTTAGTGTGATAAAACCTAAGTAAACTTCACCTTTTTTTCCACAAAACCTATAATAATAAGACTTAAATATTGGTTTTACAAAATTGTTTATGAAATCTAACTAAAAAAAGTAACAAAAAAATGGAGAAAAATAATGAAGAAAAAACTATTGGTAGTGTTAATATCACTAGTATTTTTAATAACCACACTCCCTGCAGTTATAACGATTCCATTTAGTATTGACTCTAGTAATAATGAAGCTGAGAGTAGTTTTTGGTTTTACGGTAATAAAATCACTATTGTCCGAGATAATTATGGTGTTCCACATATTTACGCAGGAACCAAAGAGGGTTTAGCCTATGGATGTGGGTATGCGATGGCTCAGGATAGGTTATGGCAAGCAGATTTATATCGCAGGCAAGGATATGGAAGTCTTGCTGAATTTGGCCTTGCTAGCATAGATGTTGATTATAATATTAGAAGTATGGCGTATAGTAAAGAAGAATTAAGGGAAATTTTTGATAATTGGGTACCTCATAGAGCCAGTGCAAAACTAAAAGAAATGATGCTTGCATATGTTGATGGTATAAATCTTTACATCTCACAAGCGTTAACGAAACTTGCTTCAGGGGATCCCTCTATGATGCCAGTCGAATATCTAGCATTTGGGCTACCTCTTGAGCCTTTTACGATTGAAGATTGTGTTGCAATAGTGGTAATGATGGCTTGGAGATTCGGTGGTTGTGGGGGTGACGAACTCTCATATGCTGCTGCCCTAGAAGCTTTACAAGATAAGTATGGAGATGAATTTGGATGGGCAATGTTCAATGATCATTTCCCACAGAATGATCCTGGAGCAGAAGTGACTATTCCTCCTGAATACGACAGTTGGCCTGAATTTTCTAGTTCTTATTCGATGGATTTTGTTTGTGGCTCTGATCTTCCAAGCTTAGGAACAGTATCTAGTGAGTATGAAGAAATGAAGATGGGACAGACTCATTTGTTTGAATCGTTGGGTTTACCTACTAAATTTGGTAGTAATGCGTTTATGGTAAGTCCATTTAAAGCCACAAATGGAAATCCTCTTCTACAAGGTGGTCCACAAATGGGTCAATCTATCCCCCAGATTGTTCTTGAAGTTGGTTTACATGGTGCAGGAATCGATGCTGTTGGGATGATGATGCCTCATGCTCCAAGTATTCTAATTGGTGTAAGTAAATGGGGCGCATGGACCTCAACTACTGGAGTCTCAGATAACATGGATACCTACATAGAGGTTCTCAATCCAGATAATCAATATCAATATAGGTATAATGGTGAATGGGTTGACATGGAAAAAAGAACAGAAAGATTTTATGGTCCTTTAAAATTAACCTATGAAGATAGAGATATTTATCGAACTATTCATGGCCCGATAATTGGATGGGATCTTGATAACAATCTTTGTTTTACGATGAAAACTCCTTATTACAAGGATGAACTTGCAGCTGAAGAAGGATGGTCTCTTTTCCAACAAAGTACAGATGCATGGGACATGTATGTTGCAGCTGGAAAAGTACATGCTGCCCATAATTTCTATTGGATTGATAGGGACGGAAATATTGCATATTTTCATTCAGGTAAATGGCCAATAAAACCTACTACTGGAAAGAATGGTAGAATGATTGATGACAGGTTACCATTATGGGGTACTGGAGAAGAAGAGTGGCTTGGTGTTACTGGCGTTAAAGAAATGCCAAAATGCTACAATCCTTCACAGGGTTATCTTGCTAATTGGAATAATAAGCCTGTTACAAATTGGCCTTTTGGAGAATCTGATGCTGGTTGGGGTCAAGGTCATCGAGTTGGAATAATAATGGAACTTTTAGCTGCAGATAATGATATTACTTTCGAAGATATGAATAGAATTGTCAGAGACGCCGGATATAATCACATTCCCGGAATGAATCTCTTAGATTTCGTAGTGGATGCCGCTAAAACAGATCCAACTATTCCAAGTGAAGTAATTGACTATTTGGAGGCTTGGGATCACCATTATAATGACTATATAGATCCTATGTGGCCTGCTGTCGATGCTACTTATGACGACACAGGTTTAACAATCTTTGACGATTGGTACGATAGAATATTTGAAGAAGTGTTTGAAGATGATCTTCCGACATATGCTGAAGTTGGACCTATACACCGAGAATATGCAAGAGTGTGGCCAAGTACGATAATTCACGTCTTTGACGGCTCAGCTTCTAAGTTACCATTGAATTATGATTATCTTAATGGAGAAGACCGAGATGAGGTCATTTGCCGAGTGCTCAAATGGACTATTGGTAATTTAACGGAAAATCTTGGGCCAGATATGTCTACCTGGCTTACTCCTGTCATTAAATGGATTCCTGACCAAATTGGAGCCCTACCTAGGCCGGTAATGCATTATATGAACCGTGGTACTTACAATCAAATAGCAGAAATGATTGTATGGAACTATTATGATTGGAGAAACCTTTTCGCGTTACCTCATGCAGTGAATGTTATTCCACCAGGTCAAAGCGGATTTCTTAATTATTTAGGAGAATATAACCATGCATACGATCAACTTGCTTTATATGAAACTTGGACATACAAACCCATGCTTTACAATTATTGGGATGTTATGAAAGTTGCTGAATCAGTATTAAATCTTTATATGTAATTTAGATCTTAAAAATAAAAAAATCGGTAATCGATTTTTCCTTTTTTTTTTATAATAAAAATTGAAGTTTTATTATTTTACAAGTACTGCTTCAATAATTTGTAGAGCCCAATCCACTTGTTCTTTTGTAATTATTAAAGGTGGAGCAAAACGTATAGTGGTGGAATGGGTATCCTTAGCTAAAATTCCTTTATCTTTCAACATCTCTACAATATGCCTCGCATCTGTTGTAAATTCAATTGCCATTAATAATCCTTTACCACGTATTTCTTTGATAGGGAGGATAGTATTTTTCGATGCGATCTTTCTAAGCCCTTCAATGAAGTATCCCCCTCTTCTTTTCGCTCTTTCGGCAAGGTGATCATCAATATGAATATCAAGTGATTTCATAGCAACTGCTGATGCAAGTGGGTTTCCCCCAAAAGTGGATCCGTGTGTTCCAGGTTTGATTACGTCTGGTCCAACAATATCTTTAGTTGTCACAATTGCCGAGACAGGATAAACACCTCCACCAAGAGCTTTGCCTAAAAGTAACATATCAGGTTTCACATTTTCATGATCGCAAGCAAATAACTCACCAGTTCTGCCAAAACCAGTTTGAATCTCGTCAGCTAACATTAAGACATTATATTTGGTACAAATTTCTCGGATTTTTTTTACATATCCTTCTGGAGGAACATTTACTCCCGCCTCTCCTTGAATAGGCTCGAATAAGAATCCCGCAACTTTTTCAGGACCCAATTCTAAAATAGTATTTTCTAAGATATCAGCATCTCCATAGGGTATTATTACGAACCCAGGGGTATAAGGACCAAAATTTCCATAATAGCGTACTGCAGAAATATCTGTACTAAAACCTACTATAGTTATCGTTCTTCCATGAAAGTTATTTCTACAGATGATTATTTTTGCTTCGTCTTTAGGAATTTTCTTCTTTATATATCCCCATGCACGGCAGACTTTTAATCCAGTTTCTACTGCTTCTGTTCCCGTATTCATTGGAATACTCATGATTCCTGAATTATTTGGATCATTAACATGTGGTCCAACAATATCACAGAGCTTTTTCAAAAACGGGCCCATCATATCATTATGAAATGCACGAGATGTAAGTGTGACCTTATCAGCTTGTTCTTTCAATGCATTAATAATTTCGGGATGACAATGTCCCGTATTCTGACTTGAGTATGCTGATAAGCAGTCTAAATATTTATTACCTTCTGGATCATATACCCAAACCCCTTCAGCTTTACTAATAACAACGGGTATGGGATGATAATTATGAGCACAATACTCATGATCCATATCAATAAAATCTTTTGAACTTGGCATAATATCTTCTTATTGTAATTCTTTTGTAAGATTATTGCCGATAATTTATATTTTTATCTATAACATTAGACCATCAATATCAATTTTAATGTTGGGAATGAAATGGGCACAGATGGTTTTATAAATCAAACTAGAGTAAATTATTATGAAGATCGTAAAGTATTCAAATAATTCTACATATACTCTCGCCAAGCTTATGGGAAAAAATTAAAGAATCAATAGAAGTGAAATTCTAATGCAGAACAAGTATGTAATCAACATAGTTGTTGCAAATCTATTATGGAGTTTTATTCCTGTTTTAGTTTCTGATTTGGTCTCCGAGATTTCCGTATTTATGATAATTTTTATTCGATTTACTGTCTCGGGCTCATTTCTATTATTTATTGCGATTTTGTTTACTCTAATAAATAATCATTTAACCAATAATGCAAAAATTTCTATCAAACTCCTGTTTGAAAATATTAGGCATAAGAATAGAAGATTCAACAATATACGAAATTATCACTATTATATTTTAATTGGATTTTGCGGAGTTATTCTCAATCTTGTCTTCTTTTTTCTCACATTAAAGGTCACGTCAATTTCATTTACGATGATTGGTTTCTTATTAAGCGTAATTATCATTGCTATATATGAAGCAGGTCGAAATTTTGAAAAATTCGATGTTTTTAAAGCCTTATATATTGCTTTGATGTTTTTTGCAATTTTAATAATTTTATTTGTCTCATATCAAAGTGCTCAACTTCATGGTGAACCAATTTCTCTTAATGGATTTGTTTATCTTATCTTATTTAGTGTTTCGATATCATTTCTTTATGTAGGCATTAATAAGGATTCATATTCCAAATTGGAGTTAACCAGCATTAATGAAAATAAATATTACAAAATTCCACGATTCTTAATTAAAATGTCTTTATCATTTCTTATTGGAACTTTACTAATGATACCCTTTTTAATGGTCTTAAATTTCTTACCGATTTTTAGTGATTTAAAGCTTGAAATTATCTTATTTTTTAATGAATTTACAAATATCTTCTTATATCTTGAACGATGGGAAATCATTTATCTCATTATTTTCTCGACCATCATTCCTTATTTACTCATATACCTTGCGAATGTAAATTGGAAATCATTGAATCTAACTTATAGCCAGTGGAGTAGTATCTTAAATCTGATAGATCCGATGGGTTCAATCATCTTGTCAGTAATTCTAGTTAGTGAATTCTTTCCTTTTGAGCTTCTGATAATATTCATCTTTCTGATAGTGATCTCCATAATTTTACGTTATGCCCATGAAGTTAAAAATATGGTAAATGCTTATTTATTAATTACCTTAAGAAAAGGTTCGATGGGGTTATTACCCGTTAAAATATTAAAAAATTATGGGATTGTTGCTATACATGCTTTAATTGGTTATCATGATTTATTAATAAATATAAAAATTAGCTCGATTAAAGATTTCTACTACCTTGTAGATAAAAAACTTAAAAGCATAAGTGATATTAAAAAAGTAGATATTTATTTTATCAATAAGATTGAAAAAATAACTTAAAGAAAAGGGATGATTTAGATTGACAATCAAAGCTGTTATGTTTTGCAAGCTAGGATTAAGTGTTATTAATAAGGTAATTGAAGAATTAAAAAAGATACAACAGATTAAAAAGATAATGTCGCTAACTGGAGACTATGATCTGCTTGCAGAAATTGAAGTTGAAAGTTCAGAAGAATTATTTGACATTTTTGCCAATCAGATTGACTTAATAGAGGGAATAGTACAAAGCAATACTCATGTTATAATGAAATCGTGGGAGAAATAATTAAAATATTTGAAAATTGTTTTGAATCGATAATTCATTTATTATAATATTCTTGTAGTTTTTCTAGCATTTTTTCATTCAAAGGTAAAGAAATCGAAAAGAGGTTGACAATTTTATAAATGTCAGAATAACCTCTAAGTTTTTGCAATTCTTCTTTATCTCTATCTAGCTCCTCTTTTATTTTTCTTAAATTAGACTGCCATTCAGCAATCTCTTTTACTGCATTAATTGCAGATGCAAGAAATGATTTTTGTATTGATTTCATTGAGTAGATAATCTTTCGAGAATTTTCTATTTTATTTTCTTCTATTAATCCCATTTCAATGAGATTATGTAGTTCCTGGGATACTTTTCCAGCAGAAAGCCCGGTAATTTTTCTAAGAGATGCTTGATCAAGGTATTTACGAGTTACAAAATATGATTTAATCATCGAAAAAATTTGATTTTGGTCGAAAAAGAGCGGAGATCTTATCATGAATTCGATAAGTTCCTTTTCAAATTTGGCTACATCTTTATCTATAGGGTTGATATTCCTCATAGGATTAAATGGATAGCTGGTTTTTTTTCATAAATTCAATAAATAATGTTGTCTGGAATTCAATCATTGATTTCCAAACAATTAAGAAGTTAAGTAATTCTTCTATTCTTTGGAGTAATAAATTATACCCTTTCCTTTCTTTTAGATTGCTCTTTTCAAGCTGCTGCTTTTTATTAGAAAAAAAATCTAAACCCTGCTGTACGGATTCCAATTTAAATTTACTCGATTGTGGAGTTAAGCTTGTATTTTCCCCGAAGATATAATACTCATATTCATGTGAATTAGGCCTTAGACGCTTACTAGCTAAATTTAAGCTGAGCATTAATCGTAGCGTATTTGAAACCGTTGCTATTGAATAACCTGTTAGGTCACTTAATTCTGATTGAGAAAGAACTCGATGAATAATTAAATATCCGAAAATTATTGAAAACTTAGGAGTTAAATAGCGTTGTTCTCCAATTTTAACAAAGAAATCAATAATCTCTTTTTCAATTTCACGAATTCTTTTTTGATAAACATATTCTTTTGATAATTTCTCATCTTTAGGCATCTCTATTAAGTATTAAGAGTTTTAATATATTTATATTTTATTTTCAAATTTTAAAGATTGTGAAAATATTTAAATAGATACTTGAATATATAATTCATAGAATCTTTTTAAATTTTAAAATTTATGAAAATAAGGAATTTTTACTATGAATGTTATTGAAGTTGAAAATCTTAAAAAATATTATAATAAAGGAAAAGTAAAGGCTGTTGATGATATTTCGTTTAATGTAGAAAAAGGAGCACGATTTGGATTTTTAGGACCGAATGGGGCAGGAAAGACCACTACTATACGTTGTATTCTTGGATTCCTTAATCTTGATGGAGGTCAAATTTCTATTTTCGGTGAGAACATAAATCCTAAGAAGGATGTAAAGTATCGCAATAAAGTAGGATATTTACCCGGTGAATTAGGTTTATATAAACAAATGACTGCCGAAAGTTTAATTAAGTATTTTGCGACACTGTACGATATTGAGATCGATTGGGATTTTGTTCAGGATGTTTCAGAACGCCTTCAAATAGACATGGGAAGGAAAACTAAAGTTTTAAGTAAAGGAAATAAACAAAAAGTGGGAGTTTTGACTGCTTTGATGGGAGATTTTGATCTTCTTATTATGGATGAGCCTACATCTGGTTTGGATCCATTAATGCAGTCAGAATTCTATAGAATAGTATCAGAACGCCAGAAAGAGTCAAATATAACTGTTTTTGTTTCAAGTCATGTTTTACCAGAAGTTGAAAAATTCTGCGATACCATTGCTATAATAAAAGAAGGAAAAATAGTTGAAATTGCTAATGTACAAGATCTAAAAGCTAAAAATCTCAAACATATTGAGCTGATTTTTGAATCCCCAAGAAGTATGGAATCATTTTATTCTTTCTTATCAAGCGAATATCCTCAAGCTATAGTGAAATACAATTTTGATGTTCAAATTGAATTCTTACTTCCTCCTCGAGAATCAAGGGAAATATTACATGAAATATTTGAAAAAGAGTGGGATGGAACAGCTATAAAAGATTTTTCTATCAGACATTCTACATTAGAGAATATTTTCCTCCAATATTATCAAGGAAAGACTGATGTAAAGGAGGGATTGATATGAAATTTCTAAGAATAACTTGGAATGATTTAAGGCAAAATCTCAAAGGATTTTTGATCTTTAGTATTTTAATGGCTTTGTTTTTCTTATGGTTTACGACTATGTTTGACCCAGAACTCTTTGGAGATTTGGAAGAGTTAGTAGCGGGTTATCCTGAAGCAATACAACGAATGATTGGCGAATCTATATCTTTAACAATATTTACAGGATTTATAAATGTATATCTTTTCTCTCTTTCATGGTTCTACTTTGGAATTTATTTTATGATGAAAGTTTCACAAGATATTCCGAAGGAAATTGACGATAAAACCATTGATATAATGTTATCAAAACCAATTAAAAGATGGAAATTTGTTATTGGAAAGTTTCTAAGGCATGTTACATCAGCAGCATTTTTAACTTTCTGGGCGGGAATTGCTGTAATCGCAGGAATATTTGCATTTCCAAATGTTGATCCAAATATCGTATATTTTAATGAACTCATTATTGCCTTTGTCTGGTTATTTGTATTTCTGGTTGCTTTAATAAGTACTGGACTATTTTTCTCAACATTTTTGACCCCACGTAAATCTTTAGGATTAACGCTTGGACTGGTAATATTTTTTTATATCATAGGAGTCTATTGGCAAAGTTTTGGAGAGAATTTAGAATTTCTTAAATATCTAAGTATTTTTAATTACTTCGAAACATCCAATCTAATGGTTAATCAAGTATGGGATAATGTTTTAATAAATAATATAATCTTAATAGGATATTCGATTGGATTAGTAATAGTATCTATTATTATATTTAATAAAAGGGATATTCCAGTGTAAAATATTTTAATAATTTCTTTTTTTCCTTTTTACTAATTCTTTTATGAAAAAACTTGCTACATTTTCAGCAAATGTTCCAGGACCGAACCCAGCGTCATATCCTAATTCTTTAGCAAGTTCATTACTTATTCGTGGACCTCCACAGATTAAAATCACATCATCTCTTATTCCTTCTGCCTCTAATAACTCAACTAGATTTGTTAAATTTAAAACGTGAATCTTTTTTTGAGTGACAGTCTGAGATACAAGCAATACATCTGCTTTTAATTCAATTGCTTTTTGTACGAAATCCTCATTTAATACTTGAGAACCCAAGTTATAGACCTCAAGCATCTCATAACGTTCTAATCCATAATGCCCAGCAAATCCTTTCATATTCATAATCGCATCAATACCGACCGTATGAGCATCGGTCCCAGTAGTAGCTCCCAAAACGATAACTTTACGTTTTAGATTTTCTTTTATATAATCATTTATCTCATCCATAGACATTTCTTCAGTTTCAATTTGATCTGACTTTATGGCTGTATAATCAATAGTGTGGATAAGACTTCCATAAATGATGAAGAAAGTAAAATTCTCGAATAATTCTTCTTGATGCACTATTGACGGATCTTTTAAGCCCATTTTTTTTGAAAATAACATGGCTACTTTAGTTGCTTTTGCATCATTCTTGATGGGGAGCGTAAAGCTAATCTGAACCTTCCCATCATTCATCGTGTCGCCATATGGTATGATTTGAGTTAAATCAAGGTTTTTATCATATTTTTTTGAATCAGTAGAGTATAATCCACCTCCCACTTTAAGCATCACCTCCCAGTTTTTTTAACATTTCTTCCAGAAAGGGGTTAAAATATTCCTTTTCCTTTTTTAAAACCCCTTCTAAACCTTTACCGCCATCAATGGGTCTTTTGATCCCTGCAAATTTTCCTAATTCAATAGTTTTAAATAAGCCATGATGCTGGATTTCCTTAAGTAAATCTAATGACTTTTCTAATACTTTATTTGCTCTATTTTGGATGATGCCATTCTCTTTAAAATAAACTTCTTCTCCAAAGGCAGCTAGATTATTATAAATATATTTAGCATTTTCAATTGATAAAGCTCTATCGCTCATAAACGGTGTATGGATAGCCTCTGTAAGCATTCCTAAGAGATGGATTCTTTGATCCGTCATTATCGTAATGATATTGAATAGTGCATCTTGAACGTGGCCTCTGAAAATATTTCCAGTCATATATTTAGTAGGCGGCATGTACTTTAATGGCGCATTTGGGAAGATCTCACGAGCCATTTGCGCTTGAGCTAACTCATATAAAAAGCCATTTTTTAGATCGGGATTCATTTCAAACGCATGGCCTAATCCCATCTGTTCTTCCTTTAACCCGGCTAATAATGCGAATTGCTCATTAATAAACTGCGATGCGAGAACTGTGTGGGCGGCTTCATAAGCGTCATCGGTAGTTAGGTAGTTATCCTCTCCTGTATTAATGATTACTCCCGCAAATGCATTAATCACACGAGAGAAATACTGATCTATCATAGTTCTCTTCATATTTATATCTCGAAATAAAATTCCATAGAGTGCATCATTTAACATCATATCTAATCGTTCAAATGCTCCCATCGCAGCAATCTCTGGCATGCACAACCCTGAACAATAATTGGTTAACCTAATATACCTTCCAAGTTCCTCTCCTACCTCATCTAAAGCCTTTCTCATTAGTTTAAAATTTTCTTGAGTAGCAAAAGTTCCTCCAAAACCCTCTGTTGTAGGACCATAAGGGACATAATCCAATAGACTCTGCCCTGTAGATCGTATTACGGCTATAACGTCAGCTCCTTGCTTTGCTGCTGCTTGAGCTTGGATTATATCTTCATAAATATTACCTGTAGCTACGATTACATAGATTAAAGGCTCTGTTTTATCTCCATATTTCTTCAAAAAATCTTCTCTTTCTTGCTTATTATGAAGTATCCTATTTAGTGTAGTTTCTACAATTGGATTAATCGCATCTTTTATAGCAGAAATATCGTGAGTTGGAATTTCATGGAAATCAAAGTCGTCTTCTATCATTTTTTCAGCGATCGCTTGAGGATTTAAACCCCAGTGAAGAATCGCATTCCCCATAAAAAAAGCAACACCCTTACCGAGATGGTTCTCTTTCCATAGTGTATCTACAACTACATTTGGGAGGGGTATATCAAATTCATTCACTCCATCGATTCCTAATAATCGACATATTGTTCTTTCGATGGTGGTGGTAGTATGCTGATCAATAAAATTTTGAACTTCCAATGCTGTTTTTTTTGCCATTTCTCTGGCTTCTCTTATTAAAGATTGGTTAAGTTTTAGCTTTTTATTTTTAAGCTCTCTATTTTTTTTCATGATTCCTAATTCCTTTATTTATTATTTAATTTGGTCCGAGATCAAAGATTGGGATCTTAATTTTATCTTGTAAAGTTTTAAAAAAAACATTTTTATCGAAATTATATCCATATGGAGAGGTGGGGTTTATGGTGATCGCAATAATATTAATTGGATGCAAAGTTTTAATTTTTCCACCTTTCTTTAGAAATTTATTAAATATATTCTTACTTATAAACAGCTTTGTGGCATTTTCAACAATAAAAGTAATACCAACATACTTTTTTGTTGATTTCATAATATCTTCCAGAAGTCTATCCGTAATAGCTCCATTAATGATTACGTATCGCAAGTTATCGGTTAGCATTTTTCCAATTTTACTTCCTGAAGTTAATGCTGTTGCCAAATCCAGACTCTTAGTTGATTTATCTTCAAATATGAATCCTACTTTCTCATGACTTAATAATTCATTGATGAGGCTACGTACGCTTGGATCCTCCTCAATTTCAATGGATAATAACTTAATTATATGAGTAGTTTCATCCACAACTTTGTTAAAATCTTTTGAAACTGAAGCACCAGTGCTTAGAATGGTAGCATCGGATATTAAGGGAGATGCGAAAGATTTTCGATCAAAAGCACCGTCTATTAAAATCAAATCGCATTTAAGATCTATCAATTGTTTACATACTTTCTTAAGACCAGAGTTATTCGATGGACCTGCTAATTCAATAAAGCCTTCGCTCATTGCCATTAAAATCAGTACCTTTCCCATTGGTGTTGAGATGTTCGTATTTAATATTTCCTTTACATCTATTTCACTATTTTTTATACTCTCCTCAGCTGTGGCAACAAAAGTACCCTTTTTTATTTTAATCCGTGGTTTAGGGAATTCTGAAATAATATCATACCTCTCACCATCTCTTCCTATTGAAGTTAATCCTAATTGATGAGTGGATGATAATTGATTTAAAATATGATTTAATGTCGTTGTTTTACTTACGTTTTTAGCCAAACCAATAATTGATATGATTTTATGGTCCAATAATATCTTTTGTATAAATTCTATAAACTCCATATTTGGCAAAAAATAAAATTTTTAATATTATTTGGTTAATCGTCGCCGTCTTAAATTTCGTTCTAAATCACTAGGTTCTATCGTTATTTTTTGTCCACTTAATAGCGCTGAAACTCCAATTTGTTTCTCTTGCTCCTCACATCTGCATCCTGGCACATAATCTTCAGGTTCCTCGTAAGTTGTAATAACCCCTTCAAAATTTCTTAATACCACTCGTTTATGACCTTGAGATATTGTATAATCGGGCATTACAGGAATTTTTCCCCCGCCTCCAGGGGCATCAACAACAAAGGTAGGAACGCATAATCCCGATGTATGACCACGGAGGCCTTCGATAATTTCGATACCTTGAGATACAGTTGTCCGAAAATGACCTAAGCCTATTGATAAGTCACATTGATATATATAATAAGGGCGAACGCGGATTTTTACTAATTCATGGACCAGTTTTTTCATAACGTGAATACAATCATTTACTCCCCTTAATAGGACTGATTGGTTGCCCATAGGAATCCCAACATCTGCTAACATCTCACAAGCACGTTTAGAATCTGAAGTGATTTCATTAGGATGATTAAAATGGGTATTAAACCAAATCGGATGGTAATTTTTCAGCATTTCACAAAGTTGGGGAGTAATTCTTTGGGGCATGACTACTGGCGTTCTTGAACCTATCCTAATAATCTCCACATGAGGAATTTCAATTAGCTCTTTTAAAATACTTTCTAAAGTGTTATCAGATATGAGAAGTGCATCTCCCCCAGATAAAAGCACATCCCGAATAGCTGGAGTCTCCTTAATATAGTCAATGCACTTATCGATTTGTATCTGAGGCGGTGCTTTATCATGATGACCAGCGAATCTCCTTCTGGTACAATGTCTACAATACATTGAACAATTTTCAGTTACGAGAAATAATACACGATCAGGATACCTATGTGTTAAACCAGGAGTAGGAGAGTCCACATCTTCATGGAGAGGGTCTTCAAGATCTTCTGATGCTCGGGCAAGTTCGTGTATTGTCGGTATAGCTTGTTTTCTGATAGGATCCCATGGATCGTGTGGGTCAATTAATGAGAGATAGTATGGAGTAATAGCCATCCGCATTTTCTCCTGAATTCGAGGGTCATCTTCTTCCTTAGTCAATGGAATATACTCTTTTAACTCTTCTAAGGTTGTAATTCTGGACTTAAATTGCCATCGCCAATTATTCCAATCATCGTCACTGACATCTCCAAATAATTCCTTTCGTCTATTTACTTTCATAATGATTCAATATTTTATTAAATCCCGATATATCAAGTTAGTTAAAGATTTTTTGTTCAAATAGTTATTTGTTTAATAAATATCGCTCTTTTATTGAAAATCATATTATATTGTATTTGGGAGCGAAATGTTTAAAAATGAAGATTTACGATCTATCGTAATTAATATATAAGAAAAAATATACAATAAATTAAGAATTTTATAAAAAGATGATATTTTGGGTTATATTATTTAGCATTTTAGGGAGTGTTGGGGCAATTATAATTGCCTTTGGTTTTTTGTCAATTAAAAAACGATCCCAAAAAGGACTTGTAAGTTGTTTGGTTTCATTTGCTATCGGAACACTTCTCGCAGCCGCATCCCTAGGAATGATTCCTACGGCCATTATAAATTCAGGGAATCAAATTCAGCTTGTAATGTCATTTTTCTTAGGAGGAATTTTGTTTTTTTTCATTTTAGAAAAATTAGTCATATGGAGACATTGTCATGAGGATTCCTGCGAAGTCACCGAAAGTGCAGCAGGACCGATTATTCTAATTGGTGATGCTTTTCACAATTTCGTTGATGGTATAGTAATTGCTGCCTCCTTCTTATTAGATCCATTTGTTGGAATTGTAGTAAGTATTTCAGTAATAGCTCATGAGATCCCACAAGAAATTGGAGATCTAGCTATTTTAATTGATAAAGATTACACTAAGAAAAAAGCATTCATATACAATACTCTTTCTGGTCTTTCGACTATCCCCGCAGCAATTATCGGATACTTTATCTTAGATATACTCAGCCTAGCGATACCATACGTACTGGCGATTTCCGCATCTAGTTTCATTTATATCGCACTATCTGATTTAACACCAGAACTGCATAAAAAAGTGGGATTTAAATATTCATTGAGGCAAATAACACTAATTTTAGCTGGAATAGGTATAATGATCTTAATCTTTCTTTGGAAATCTTTGATTTAAATAGAATTATAAATTATTAATCTAAAAGTAAGGAAAAATATGTTAATATGGGTTATACTCTTTAGTATTTTGGGGAGTGTCGGGGCTATCGCAGCCGCTTCAATATTTGTTGTATTAGGAGAAAAAATTCAAAAAAAGTTAATTCCCGCATTACTATCCTTTGCTACGGGAACATTATTAACCGCTGCATTCTTGGGTTTAATTCCAGAGTCAATAGAGGCTGTAACGGAGCCACATCTTATAACTACCATAATATTAGGAGGGATCTTATTTTTTTTCTTTCTAGAAAAATTCCTTATTTGGAGAAATTGTCAAAATAATGCATGTGAGGTTCATGCTCATGCACCTGGACCATTAGTTTTAATTGGGGATGCATTTCACAATTTTACTGATGGCATTGTAATTGCTGCAGCATTTCTAACTGATTTTAATATTGGTTTAGCAGCGAGTTTCACAATTATTATGCATGAAATCCCACAAGAGACGGGTGATTTTGCAATATTGATCCATAGTGGAATGTCAAACAAAAAAGCATTTTTATATAATATTCTATCTAGTTCTACTACCATACCTTCAGCAATTATAAGTTATTTCATTTTAGATGTTTTTGAGACAGTCGTTCCGATCTTTTTGGCTTTCTCCGCTGCCAGTTTTATATATATTGCATTATCTGACTTAACTCCTCAACTTCATGAACGTACAGAAACGAAAGAAATTGTTAAACAATTATTCCTAATTGTTCTTGGTATAGTCCTAATGACACTGCTTCTCTTTTTAGGAGGACACAATCATTAAATAAGGATTGATAAAATATGTTGGATATCGATTACCAAATATTAAAAATTATTTTCCGGAACGATGAAAAGGTAAGATTGAAGAAAATTCAATCAGAAATCAAATCTACTAGAGCTATTAAAATAGCTTTATCAACTATAAATAGTTGTCTTGAAAGACTTGAAAAAGCTGAGTTAATTAAATGGATACGTTATTCTCATGTCGAGCTTACTCAAAAAGGAGTAAATCTTGCCAAGGAATTATTGCGTCATGCCCAACTACTAGAACTTCTCCTCTATAATGAGTTGGAGTTAACTATAGATCAGGCACACGAAGAAAGTGAAAAACTTAATTTAATGTTCTCTTGTGAGACTATCAATAGAATTTGTGAGAAATATAACCATCCAAATTTTTGTCCCTGTGGAAATGAAATTCCTAATTCCGAAACTTGTTATTGTGGAGAGGATTATAAAAATTCTAGCTAACAATATTTTTCTTCAAATATTCTTCTTAACTTTTCAGATTCTCTCAAAAGATTTAACGTTATTTCCACATGATTTTTGGTATAACCATTCCCAATAATCATGGTAACATCTTTTCCTACACCTTCTGCTCCTAATGCGGCCTTTGTAAAACTAGTTGCCATCGAAAAGAAATATACTATGCCACCATCTCGAACCGGTAAAATACTCGACATTTCTGTATTCGGAATACTTAAGCAATTTATCGAGATGTCTACTTCTCTTCCATTATTCACTTTTAATGTTTCTTCCAATACTTCAATGGGTTTTAGCACATCAGCAATTATAACCTCATGACAAAATTGTGTTTCTTTGAGAAAACTAGCTCGCGATCCATTTCTTGCCTGACCAATAACTTTCCCCTCTTTTCCAACCATTCTTTTAGCCATATATGAACACATCAGACCTGATTTGCCTGTTGCACCTAGAATCAGTACTGTGTCTCCTTGTTTCACAAGCTTTTGCACTTGAGCGGGAGCTCCTGCAACATCGAGTGCTGCTAGTGCCAAAGTATCTTCCATGTCTTTAGGTAATTTTGCAAAAATTCCACTTTCAAACAGAATTGCTTTACCATCAATTTCTACACGATCAATTTCTGGATAAATTTTCTTGATCCTATTGATTTTAAGAGGAGTTAAAGAAAGAGAGACCAATGTCGCTATTTTGTCCCCACTTTTGAGATCTATTTTTCCTAAAATCGCATCCCCAATTTTCTCCACTGTACCAATTAGCATTCCCCCTGAACCTGTAATTGGATTTTGCATTTTTCCTTTTTCACTTACTATTTGTATAATCCTTTTTTCTATTTTATTTAAATCGCCGCGTGCTTCTTCTTTTAATTGAGTAAAACTTGCTGAATCAATATTCAAGTAATCAACATCAACTAATATCTCATTATCAAATAAGTTTTCATCATTGGATATTTTCTGAGCTGGTTGTGGAAGAGCCCCTATAGGCTTGATCACCCTATGGGTTCCATATTTGTTTCCTTTTTTCATATTCATTCACATCTTAGTTTTGATATATTATTTCTTGATCCCTAAAAAAAGACCCCTATCAACCATTACTCCCTTTTGAAATGATATTACTTCCAAATCTGAATCTTTCATTATCTGGATTGTCTCTTCATGATCAAATAAGCCTAACTCATGGCAATCCTTAAAATATTGTACATCCTCATCTTTTTTGACCATTAAATAATGCATTTCCATGATAGACAAATTATCATTGAGTTTTGCTGTGTTTAACCGGGCGATTTTTATATTATCGTTATCATAAGTATTCATTGAAGGCCTTCCGGGTTGATAATCTGATTTTGATATCCATGGTTCAATGATTACCACACCTCCAGGGTTTAAATGATTAGAAAAATTTTCAATCGTTTTTTTTAAGTTTTCATATGTTTTTACATAACCAATTGAACTAAATAGGCAGGTAATGATATCAAATTTCTTTTTAAGATCCATATTTATCATGTCGGAGTGAATAAAAGTCGCATTTTCTACTTTTTCTCCGGCAATGTTTAACATTTCTGTATTTATATCTGTACCTGAGCAAATAAATTCATTTTGTAAATAAAATAAGTGGGAACCCGTCCCACAAGCAACATCAAGTAACTCTATTCCAGAAGATTTCTTGTATTTCTTAATTAACTTAGAGAGCTTTTTACAAGCTTTTTTATAATCAATAAAAGAATAAATTAAATCATAAACATCTGCGAAATCTTTATACATTTTATTCCCAATCTTATCTTTTCATATTTTTTATTTAATTTTTAAAATCTTTCTCGCGTCGTATGGAGAGGCAATTTCTCTGCCCATCTCATTTGCGATACGAACTATTTTATCTACTAATTGAGCATTCGACTCAGCTAACACTCCTTTAGATATATAAATATTATCTTCAAGGCCTACGCGAACATGTCCACCTAAAGCTATACTTAAGGCCGCCATTGGCATTTCATATTGACCAATACCAGTTACTGTGTAGGTAGAATTATGAGGAAGATTATCAATAAGGTATGCCAAATCTCTGATAGTTGCGTTTATTCCACCTTTAACCCCAAACACTAAATTAAAATGCATTGGGGATTTAATTAAACCTTGAGCGTTCAATCGTAAAGTGGTATCAATCATCCCTTTGTCAAAACATTCTAGTTCAGGTTTAATTCCTCGCTTATACATCTCTTCGGCAAAGTGTTTTATGGTTTTCTCGGTATTTACAAAAATTTCTTGACCTCCAAAATTCATTGTTCCCATATCTAAGCTAGCCATTTCAATATTTTCAAGAAATATGGGTTGAAGCCTCTCCTGATCTGTCATACCAACAGCTCCTCCCGTAGACGGCATAATAATAACCTCTTCTATCCTACTTTTTATCTCTTCCATGCATGCTTTAAACCGTTCTTTATTTTGAGTAGGAGTTCCATCATCTTCACGAACATGAAGATGAATAATGCTAGCTCCAGCTAAAAACGCTCTTTCTGCTTCTATACCAATTTCTTTTACTGTATATGGAATAGCTGGATTATTCTCTTTAAAGGCTTCAGCACCACATATAGCAGCAGTGATTATCAATTTCTCCATAGTTATTTCAATTATACGTTTGAAATAATATAACTTTAGTGAGGATAAAAAATTGTTTAACTAATAAAATTTTATGATTGTTTCGGTCATATTTTATACGGGTGTATCTAACTTCTAAGATTTTAGAAGTAATGATATATAACATTTATTAGTTTACAAAGACATTTGAATTCAATTAATATTCTTTAAGAGAATAAAAGAATGCAAGATAATTTATTGAATGATGATGTAGTTATTGAACAGGAAAATAAATCAAAAAATCTTTTCCAGATTGATTTATTGAAAGCAATTATGATTGCTTTCGTCGTTTTAGATCATTCTTTGGCTTATAGTCAAATATTTGGAATTGGTTATCAATTATGGGAAAGAATGTCTATCCCCGTATTCTTGGTTATATTAGGTTTTAATATGGGAAAATCTTTTGCCCGAGAAGGAGATGCATCTTTAAAAAAGTTATATTCACTCTCATACTTTAAAAAGAAATTCTGGCGTTTTATATTTCCTTATATTATCTTTTATATTATATCAACTATAATTGGATTTATCATTTATGGAGCATATTTCCCGGAAACGCTTAATGAAAACTGGTTTTTAGAATATATTGTATTTCAAAAATCACTTTTAGAGGGCCCTGGTAATTGGTTCATTCCAGTATTAATCCAATCAATACTATTACTTCCTCTGTTATATTATTTGTTTAGTAAAAAGCCTATTTTGACTCTTATTCTTTGTTTTCTTATTGAAATCTGTATGCATTTATTCTTGTTTTTTTATATTGGGCCAATAACTGGAATTGATGATATTTTACGAGAGTTACCTTTTCGACAGGTTATTTTCCTATATCTATCAGCTGTGGGTATGGGGATCTGGTTTTCACAGAATCATAATTTGTTTAGTAAAAGGAACTTATTTGTGTGGATATTATTTCCAGTCAATTTAATATACATGATTGCTTGGGACTTCTTTGATTTTCGATTGGTAATTAATGGCTCTGAAATTATAAGGGGAGATTATAATTATCTTACTTTTGTGTATTCCGCTCTAATCTTTTTAATAGTCCTACGTTTATTGCCGAAAAATCCTAAAAATCCAATAGCAAAAGTTATCTCTCCAGTCGGTAGAGCAACGTTTCATATTTATTTAGTTCAAGATCTATATTATGTCTGTTTATATATCGCTTATGAGGACGTGTGGAACACTTTAGGATTTGCGGGAATAGTTAATCCCCTTGGCATCGCATCTGGGGATCTTTTTGTAAATATTGGCTTATTAATTATAAATTGGATAATTTGTATTTCGGTTGGAGTTCTTTGGTGGTACATTGAAAAGAAAGGATTAAAATTTCTTTTTAGAAAATGTTACACCTAAAAGTTTTCGAAGATGGTTCAACACAGAATTAAAAAGAAACCGTATAGATTATGAGATTGTGGAAAGAATGAGGGGACATCAGTTGGTGTTTCAGCGAGATATGAAACAATGTTAAGTGATCCAGAAGAATTTATGAATCACTATGTAGAGAATATTGAACACATAACTTTATTAGGAAATGGTAATGAAAAATTATCTAAGGTTGATAAAAAGGTTGAGATATTAGAGGAAACAAATAAAGAACTAGAAGATAAATTAGCAGATTTAAAGGAAAGGCATGATAAACAAGCTAAAGAACTAAACACTTTAAGAGTTAATTTCCTTTCAGAATTATCAGATATACGAAAAGATTAAGAGGAGAAATTAAAAAAGGAAATTTTGTTAGATTTAATTAGATTAAAAAGTTTAATGTGACATGAACGATCATTACGATATATAATCCACTTATAAGACCCACGTGTAATGTCCTGTTAAAATGAGGGGAAACTTTTTTACGTTTCCATTTGAAGGGATTATATCTGAACAAATACCCTGTGCCAACGAGGAGAGCTACGATAATGTAGAGAGCTAATCCTGCTCCTAAATCTGGATAAAATTGTAATGGACGACTAAGTTGTCCAGCAAAATGTATAGACACAAGTAAGAAAGAAGTAGTAAAACCAAATACATGGATGTTCATCAAAATTTTATATCGTTTGGGATAACGACGTTTCAGATAATAAAATAATGGTGCGAAAAAAATGATAAAAAAAGCTCCAATTATTCCCATCCAATGAGAGAAGCGTAATGGACCGAGGAAAAATCCCGTGTCTATGAAATCAAGAAAAATTGTTATCGTAATGATAACGATGATAATGAGATAGATTGTTTCTACAATAAAAAATTTATTTTTAAGTAAACTCTGTTTAGGTTCAGATTCTGAAGATAGATTCATATTGAATAAAAAACAAATCTATTATTTAATTCTTCTAATTATAAATAATTAACAAATTTTCATTTTTAATGTATGAAATATTATAAAATAATTTAAGTTATAAAAAAATATTCAAATTTACCAGATTTTATTATTAAATTAATGATTTACATGATTTCAAAGCATTATCAATTGCTTGAGCAGCATAATCTAAATCTTCTTTTGTGTGCCGGTATGCGATGTAACCATGATGAAAAGGTTGCAAAAATACTTTCTGGCGTATTAATTGTCGATAAAATTCTTCCCTAAGTTTACGATACAAATAATTAGGATCAGGATCGAAGGTTATATAAGGCATCCAAGGTGCTCCACTAAATTTGCAAGGAATTCTGCTATCTGTAATATAGTCCTTAACTTGATTAGCAAAAAGATCTCCATTTTCTGCGATAGTTTCTAAAACCTTTTCTCGTTCTAACATTTGGATGGTTTTAATTGCTGCTATTTGTGCCAAACTGTTTGGAAAGAAAGTTGAACTTAAAAATACTTTTTCGACTAACACATCCATATATTCTTTCTTTCCAACTAACGTGCTGATAGGATAGCCATTCCCCATCGCTTTTCCAAAGGCTGCTAAATCAGGGATAGCATCATATTTTTTCTGAGCGCCTCCCATATCTACCCTGAATCCAGTACGTATTTCATCATAGACCAATAAAGCGTCATTTTCAGAACATAGATTTCTTAAAGTTTTAAGGAAATCATTTTCTGGTTCTTGAACCTCTCTCCCTCCAGGAGTATGAATTGGATTCACAATAACGGCAGCAACTTCATTTTTATGTTCCTTAAACAATTGATCGACTTCAACTATATTATTAAATTGGAATTCATAGAAGTCTTCATATAATTTCTCGGGAATACCAGCTTCTATACCATGAACCTCGCTGAAAGCATCGTACCATCCATGATATCCACATGTTAAGATTTTTACTTTTTTAGTATATGCTCGAGCAACGCGGATTGCTGCAGTTGTTGCGTCTGTCCCCATCTTCATTAATACTAATTTTTCACAGCAAGGGATATGCTTTCTCAATAACTTCCCTAATTCATTTTGAATTGGTTGAGTAAGAGACATACAAAATCCTTTAGTTTTAATCTGTTCAATAACAGCATTATCAATTTCTGGCTCTTGATGACCTATTATTATTGGTCCATAAGCACAAAGCATATCAATGTAAGAATTCCCATCTACATCAATAACCTTCCCGCCCTTTGCTTCTTTAAAAAATATAGGATATTCTCCTTCAACAAAATTATATGGTCTTCGAATTCCTAATATAGCTCCAGGTATAAGATTCAAAGCTTCTTCATACAATTCAAAGCTTTTCGTTAAATTTAATTTATTAGCCATTATAGCTCTCCATTTCTAAATTTTCAAAATTAGGTAAGAAATATAATTATACAAATATTTTAAATTTAAGAGATTAAAAAGAATATTAAAAAATTTAGATTTAGGTTTATGGCTACCATACAAGATTATGAATTATATCCTTTGCTTTCGCTGCCTCTTTTTTTCCAAGTATTTTTTTTATCCTCAAATCATTAATTGCGTCTTCTAGCTGTGTATCTAAGTTTTTCATGTCCATAAGATTACCTTGTTCTCCTCCTTTTTCCACAAGATTAATCATAGCATTATCTTTGTTCATTAGAGCCCTTAGTTTATCTCTAAAAGAAGATAAAACTTTAGTACGTTGTGGTTTTCCTTTTTCAATCAGAATTGGCAACATAGGGGCTCTCTCAGTGGTTCTTCTAGTGTTAGGATCTACAAAGTAGAAGATAAACATTGGGATTCCAACAACAACATCTTTGGTCTTGATTTCAATGGAATATGTTTTGAAAAAATCTTGAACGTTAGTCATTTCGGTATCCTTCACCGATTCGATATTATCAAGACATGTTTGTTTCTCTTGTTTAATTTTAGCGACGATATCTTCAGTTGAACTTAAATCACCACTAAGTTCACTATGTTTTGCTTCTATTTTGCGCTCTACTTCAGATATTTTCTTTTCTAGTTCGCGAATTTTTTGTTGTTTCGTTTTTTCTAAATCACTAATCTCTTTTTGTATGTTTTTCTTTAATTGATCGATTTCTGTTTTATATCTACTGATGGAATTGCCTAAATCTTGATGTTTTATATCAAGGTCTTTTACACCTGCCTCTACTTGAAAGAGGTCGTTTTTATTAATAGCATTTTTTAACCGATCAATTGAATTTTTAATTGCACTGGTATTATTTAAAAATTCTCCAGTCTTATCGTTTATTTTATATTTTCCCGTTTTAACCAATTCCTCTGGAGATGATTCTATCTTCCGTTCTTTCTCAGCTTGGAGTTCCTTATTGAGCATTGCTAATTGTTTTTCCTCTTCACTGGTATCCACTTTTCTATTTCGTATCTTGTCAGCTTCTTGAGCACCTTTCTGAATCCATCGTTCGCATAATTTTATAATCTGCTGTCCATACGAATCTAACATATGCACATCCTTCTGTGAGATAAATTCGAAAATTTCAGGGCTCATTTTTACTTGATTTATGCTTTTAGGTATTGGTCCACCCTCTAAGAGAAAATATGGTTCATTAAATGAGCTTATATTATACTGATTCAGAAAAAAATTCTTAAAATACTCCACCTCGCTTGAACTAAAGAGAGCTTCCTGCATCACGGTATTTCGTTTAAAATTTTTAGATTTTTTCAAATAAGTACTATTATATGATTGTAAGGAACTCAAAAACGACTCTGGATCAGCGCCAGTTACCACATTATTTGGACTGGGCGGTACTTGAGAGAATTCCCCGGCATTGATTTTCTCTTGTTTATTTAAAAGATAACTGCACACACATGCTCGAGTTTCATTCAAAGGAATTAAACGTACCGGCCAAAAACAAACAGATATCCTATTGATTTTTCCAAGTTTATTAAGGCTTTTTCCATAGATATTAATACATTCAATTAAACCCATAGCCATTTCATTAAGTAATGTAGCCTTTGAACGAGCAGGAATAACATTTCCAACATCGATTAAAAATGGAATTATTTTATCAACCATAGTTTTGAATCACATAGTCTTTCTATATTAAAACTTAAAAAGAGTCAAGTAATTAAATTTTTGGTTTTATTAACCAATTATTTCTCTCGATTTTTTTCTAATGAAACTATAAATATCCTAAAAGCAAATTATTCACATATAATTTAAATGAATAAGAATTATGACACCAATTAAATTTTCATTGGAAGGAAAAGGAGCACTCATCACAGGGGGAGCTTCTGGTTTTGGAAGAGGTTTTGGACTAGCTTATGCTAAAAGAGGAGCAGATCTCATTCTAGTGGATATCAATGAAGAACAATTAGAAAAAACCACAGCCGACATTAAAAAGGAAACGGGAAAAACTGTTATTCCTATTAAATGTGATGTAGCGAAATCTGAAGAAGTGCAAGCTATGGCAAAGCAAGCATTTTCAGATTTAGATAATATTTTTATTTTAAATAATAATGCAGGAATAGGTGTTCCTTACGGTCCAGATCTACTAAGATTGAAGGAGAAGGACTGGGATCAGCTATTTAGCATCAATCTTAGAGGACAGTGGCTTGTCTCCAAATATATAGCAAAAAGAATGAAAAAACAAACATTTGAACCTATAGCGGGAAAGATAATTCATACAGCCTCAATCGCAGGCATGATTGTGGATAATAAAATACCCGCTTATTCGCTTTGTAAAATGGGAGTAATAGGTATGGTTAAATTACTTGCTCAGAGTTTAGCGCCGAAGATAATGGTTAATGCCATTTCGCCTGGTTATCACGTAACTGGTATATATAATGATTCCGAGGAAGCTATGGTAATGACAATGAAGGATGGTCATGTCAAAACACCACTTAACAGACTTGGCACTGTGGAAGATGTAGTAAATGTTTCACTCTTTTTGGCTTCACCCTTATCTAATTTCATCACTGGCACAAATATTCCCGTAGACGGTGGAATTGTAGATGCGGGAGTTCCTGCGTATTATATCAAAACAGATATTTAACTCAATTTTTTTCTTTTTATTTTTGTAAATCTTTTTATTTACCAGAAAAGAAATTTATTTAATAAAGAATTTAAAATTAAACTAGTGAAACCATGATTGGAACTATATTAGCAATCCTTCAAATTGTATTTGCTGTTGGTTTAATTGGATTTTGGATTTATTTTTTCTTAGTTGAAAATAAAGATCCGAATCAAGAAGAATGGTATTTAAAGCATGAAAGATCATTTCCACTCCCTGATATAGGACTTATTGCTGTTTGCTTAATAGTAGCAGCAATTGGACTACTTCTAAATCAAAGATTTGGTACCTTTTTTACAATAGTAGCAAGTGGAGCATTATTTTTCTTAGGGTTGATTGACTTTTCCTTTAATCTACAAAATAAACGGTTTACTACGAAAGATATGGATGCTTATATGAGTATTTTCATTGTCGCAGTTGCTCTGATTATGGGTCTATTATGTCTTTTGTATGGTATCTTTAATTTCTAAAATTAAATAAAGGTGAATTGATTGGTTAAAGAAAAATTGATCAAAAAACAACCTTATAATGGTAAACTTGCTATGATATGTGGAGGTTCGAGAGGAATTGGTAAAGCAACCGCAAAGTTACTGGTACAACTGGGAGGAAATGTATGTATCGTTGCTAGAACCCTTGACACACTTAAGGAAGCAGTAAATGAGATTAAAAAACTGAAAGTTAATGAGGAACAGATAGTTGAGTTTATATCTTGCGATACTTCTAATTTAGAACAAGTAAAGCAACTTTTCAATGAATTTTTCGAAAAGTATCGGATCCCAGATTATCTTTTTAATTATGTGGGTATCTCTTATCCAAACTATACTGATAAGTTTGAATTTAAGGACTTGAAATTCCATATGGAAACAAATTATTACGGTCAATTAATACCACTAATTACCATTTTACCTCATTTCCTTAAAAATAAGGCGGGGCATATCGTTAATATGTCCTCTGTGGCAGGATTTATTGGTGTAATGGGATATGCAGGATATACTCCCACCAAATTTGCTATTGTCGGATTGAGCGAAGTTTTACGAAATGAGTATAAAGCCTACAATATTAAAGTCTCTCTGATCTTTCCACCAGATACAGATACATATGGGCTTCATGAGGAAGCAAAAACTAGACCAGAAGAGTTAAATATAATTTCAGAGCGAGCAGGATTACTACAACCTGAGGAAGTCGCTGAAAAGATCCTTAAAGATGTATTAAAGGAAAAATTTTATATTTTACCCGGATCTGCAAAATTTCTATGGAGAATGAAAAGGCTCTTTCCAAAATTGGTATTTTGGGTGAGCGATAGAGACTTAAAGAAAGCACGTAAGAAATTAGGTAAAGAAATTTAACTTTATATTGAGATCTTTTAGCTTTTCTTCTGTAGGCCAACCCGTTTCCCAATTCCATTTTCGAATTTCATAATATTTCTTCAAACTATCATTTAAGTTAGAACTAATACCGGCTGTTGCTCCAGTCTTCAAAGCTCTCGAGTTTATATCTTTAAGGGTATCATCTTTTCGAGAACATCCAAGTTTACATGAAATTAATCTCTTTAAATTGGTGGCACGTTCTCCGGCTAATAATACTTTCTTTACACTTCCTAATGAATCAAAACCAGTAGACCCTTGTAATAACTTGCTTATAAACTTTTCACTAATTTTTGTTACAGAGCAGATTACCGCCGAATCATAAATATTTGCCATATCCTGCATATTTATTACTGAATTTTCTCTCCCAATGATTTTAAGTGGATCATCTCTTTTTATTTTCATATAACTCGTTTGTCCCCAGTCTACCAAATAAAAATCACCTTTACAATGATTTGCTCCCACACAACAAGTCATGTAGGACAAAGCTTGGCCTAAATTAGCCCGAGGATCATGGAATGGAACTTCTAAACCCTTTACATGGGCAGCTAATTCAGGATTTACATTTAAAGTTTTTGCCATTTCCCGCGTTCCTTTTGCCAATACTTTGCCTATATCTTTTCTCTCGATTATTTTGTTTATCAGCTTTAATACAAGATCTTCGTTTCCCCATCTAATCTCTTTAATACTAATATCCGTTAAAAATTGAGAGATATCTTTTAGAGCAATCTTATTTTCCACCAGATAGATTAGAAATGATATGGAAACACCACATGAGATGGTATCAATCCCTTCTTGATTACATAAGTAGTTTGCTTTAATAATTGATTCGAAGGTAAATATTCCTGAGATTGGGCCAAAAGCCACTGTGGTTTCATATTCTGGTCCATTTATTTCTATTTCCTTTCCATCTAATTCAACGAACGTCCTTCTGCCACATCCAATCGTACAGCCAGCACATGCGTAGGATAATACAGGATATTGTTCTTTTAATGCTAAACCAGTTATATTTTCCACTGGAAATTCAGATTTCGTGAAATAAAATCCGGGAACATCCCCATAGACCATTCCAATATCCATACCAGAAAGGGTACCATAATGAGAATAAAATTGTGCTCCAAAAGATGATTTTATGATCCCTAGCACTGTTTTCGACGTTTTTACAATACTATTTTTATCTTTATATTGAATAGTTCCAGAACCAGAGAGAGCAATTGCTTTAAGGTTTTTGCTTCCCATAACACAACCCATTCCACATCTTCCAGCAGCTCTTCCCTCATCATTAATAATGGCAGCATAATTAACCATATTTTCCCCTGCTTTTCCAATACATGCAATCCGGAGTTTGGGATTATCATTTTCATCGTGAATATTTTTAATTGTATCATAAGTCGTTTTAGTCCATAAGGAATTAGCATCTTTAATCTCAACTTTCTGATTTTCCAATAAAATATATACGGGAGTATTTGATTTGCCAGTTATAATAATCGCATCAAAACCGCTTTTCCGTAAAGATAATGGGAAAAAGCCCCCGGAAGTTGATTCCCCCCATATTCCTGTTAACGGAGAAATAGCCGTTACTGAATATCTACTACTTGAAGGGGTGGAAGTTCCTGTTAACGGTCCCGTAGCAAATATTAGGGGATTTATTTCATCTAAGGGATTTTTTACCAACGTTTGATAATCTTGTTCAACAAGTAAATCATAAGTCAATTTTGCCGATAGACCTACTCCTCCAACATATAGTTCAGCAATCTCCTTGCTTAATTCTCTCACTTCGGTTTTTGATTCATTTAAATTGATGTAGATAATTTTTCCATTATATCCAAACAATTTTTGGTTAGTCATATCAATTTCTCCTTTAATGATAATACAAATTTAATAAATCTTCTATTTTATTCTCATAACCAACTTCAAAGAGTCGTCGCACTTGGGGTATTGTAATTCTTCGCGTGGAAAATAACCTAGTAACATCTTTATATGCATAGTTAACCATTTGATCAATTTCTTGCATATATTGTTCATAGTTAATTTTTGGATGTTCAAGCTCCTTAACACATATGGGAAATCCAAAAGAGCGAACAAATTCTCGAAGTTTCTCCAAAAATTCTTTTAATATTATGTCTTTCCTTTTTTCTTTTACATCCACTCCAAACAAACGGGCAATATCTATAAACCTATTGGAAACTTTTGCTTGAAATGCGGTTGCTGTAGGAAGGAATATTCCTACTGCAGCTCCATGATGGATATGAAAAATAGCTCCAAATGAATGTCCCAAGCCATGATCGAAACTGGTCACCACATTAGAGAATCCAACCCCAGCAATATATGCCGCTAATAACATTTTCTCTCTAGCTTCCATATCATCTCCTCTTTTAACTGCTCGAGGTAAATATTCTAAGATTAATTCAATAGCTTTTAGATTATGCATATCAGTATAGATATTACTCATGGTTAACGTATAAGCTCCAAGAGCATGGCTTAACGCATCCATACCAGTTGCCGCAGTTAATTCAGGAGGCATTGTTTTCACAAAATCGTAATGTAAAACTGTTATATCGGGGCAGAGCTCATAGAGAGTTACGGCTGTTTTTTTTGGAGGTACCCTATCTGTATCGGTTATTACACTGGTCGTAGTTGCTTCCGAACCTGTGCCAGATGTGGTAGGAATCGCTATTAATAAATCTATTTTCTTTCTTAATCCTAAATAACTTGGGATAATTAAATTATTCAGATTCACTTCTGGTTTTTCATATAATAAGAAGATCCCTTTAGCGGTATCCATAGTGGAACCTCCTCCAATTGCGATTATTGCCTTTGGTTGAAATTCCTCACATATTTTAACTCCATCCATAAGATTATTTTTAGGTGCATCGGACAATACATTATCAAAAATTTTAAACTCAAATCCCTTCATCTCTGACAATCTATTTCCTGTTCTTTCCCCGATTTGTCGTAATTCTTTATCCACAACAATTAAAAGTCGTTTATCATCAGGCCCAAAATAGCTTCCAATGAAATTTGCAAAATCAATGAAACTATTAGTTCCGGTAAATGTAATCTTTGGATTTACTATAGGAGCATGATATCCACGCATATTTTTTGTGCTACTTGCAAGATATAAATACTCAACCCTAGGATCCTCATACCACGCATATTCCTTATCAGACATTTCTATCATATGACTAAATCTTTTGATTCTAAATAAGTTTCATATCGTAAAAATGATCCTATACTTTAATCATAATTTAATAAGTAAAAAAAAAAGTATTTCCCATAACTTTTACAAGGTTGTCCTCATATATCTATAATTTTTATATATGATTCATTCAAATGGGATTATTATAAGTTTTTATCAATTGCATCCATCATCATTTCGATAGAAGGTCTATCGGTTTTATCCTTACCGATATAAATCCAGACGATTTCTCCTTTGGCATTAATTAAAAATTTGCTTGGAATTGCTTGCTTTACCTTCATTTTACCTGTTCCTCCGGGAGCAAACCAATAGACTTCATAATCTTTGGCAATCTTTGCTCCCCTATCCGCAATAAGATCTATTTTAAAATAATTCTCTTCTTTAAATTTCGCGAGCAGTCTAGGGCTGTCATTAGCTATGGATAATATTTTTACATTCTTTCTTTCAAATTCTTCTATGTGTTTTGTGAGTAAGGAAAGATGTTCCTTTCAATGTTTTCACCAGTTTCCCCGAAAAAAATCAATAAGCACACCATTGTATTCTCCGAGTAATTTTTTCAAATTTAATGAATTACCGTTGATATCTTTAGTATCAATAAGTGGGGCTGAAGATCCAGTTGGAAGTCCATTTGGCCGTGGTGGTTCCTCATCATTCATAATATTGTCTTAATCTAAAGCGAATTTAAAGATATAGTGTTTAATTTATTAATTATTGAAAAGTACTGAAAATAAAAGAGAAAGAAAAAAATTCTTTAATTATTAATTACCATGGTATTGAAATTGATACATTCACAGCAATATCGATATTAGCATAGAGCGTCGAAAATGAAATTTGAAATTTCAGTGTTGCATTAGTTGTAAGTAGTCCTTCTATATACATAGGAGAAATAGTAGCTGTTATACTTTGATCCGGTGTGAGGGTAAATGAATGAAACGCACTATAATAATATCCTGAGGATCCTCCAATTTTTGTATATTCTGGAAGAGCAGTATCATTAGCAGTCGATTCAGTAAATATATTCAAAAAGATTTCAACATCATAAATTGCATACAATCCTTGATTATTTACATCAAAGGTTAATGTAAAATTAAGGCTATCGTCAAGAAAGCTTGGAGTACCCTTATTATCATAATCGGGAGGGGCAGGATCATCGAGACTTATTCCTAAATTCATTCCACTGAAAACGATGCTGGCAAAATAACCAAGGATAATGAGACTCATTAGAGTCCCCAAACCTTTGAAGACTCGACTAAGTTTAAATGTTTTTTTTGCTTTAATTTCATATTCCCTCTTTTTTCGAAGTTCTATAGCCTGAATTAAATATTTTAATGCACTTATTCCAGTAGAGATAAGAAATAACCAAGCTATAACCTGTAGTCCTAACAAAACTTGAAGGCTAGGTATATCAATATAATAAGTTCCCAAACTCACCCCAGGTGTAAAACCTCCAAAGATATAGAAAAGATATAGCCCGGAATATATAGCTCCAATAAATGCAACGATGCGATTAGCCGAAGTGTCAGAGGGAAATGCGTGCTTTGCCATAGATAATGCAACGCCTATACAGCCAATAACAATTAAGTAGGTAATGAAATCTTGGCTGAAAGTCATAATGTTGTATAATTCTATGAAATAGATTATAATTAATGGAACCGCAAGGTACAACACAGCCTGCAGAATTCCATAAAGAATCATTTTTCCGTATTGAATTTCCATAAAATCAAACCCTTGTTATGATGAATGTGTTTTAATACATAATGCCCAAATAACTATAAAAGCTTATTTATTGTGTTGAATATTTTGAATTGGGTTTCCATTATTTTTTGAAAAATATGTGGTGAGACATATGGATAAAAGAAAATATTATAAAATTGTATTTTTGAGCGGTGCATTATGGAATATCGCGGTTTTTGTTATTTTTACTATCTTAACGTTTTTTGCCAGTTCGCTAGCAACAACACTATTTGAATTAGAAATCCCTCCAAGTTTCGTTTTTATTTATGGGTTTTTAATATTGGTAATTGTAATAGGGATAGGATTATATACCGTGAGTAAAGATATCGACAAGAACCATGGAGTAGTTCAGATGTGCGTATTTGAAAAATATTTGGTATTTATTGTGTTTTTAATATTTTTCCTTTTAGGAGATTATAATTTTGGGTTATTCTGGCCAGTCATCATTGATTTAATCTATGGAATTCTCTTCACGGAGTTTTTGTTTAATTATAAGAAATTATAATTTTAGCAGATTTGGTTATTTTTTCTTTTTCTATTTTTATGAGCAAGTTCCCAATCAAATTATGGCTTAATACAAACAGGAAACCCAACAACCACCACCAACGAGGCGTATAAATTTCTTTTTTATGCTTCCGAGAAGCTTTGAGAATCCGTTTGGCAATATCCTTAGCTTTTACAAATTTAAACAAAAAGCCTTGTTTTTCATACTTTTTTATCCAATCAACCATCTCAGGCGTGTTGTAAAATTTTGTATCTGCTGGTGCAGCAACCGAAGTAATAACATCGACTTTATGATTTTGCATCTTAAACTCCAGACGAATTGAATCTGCTAATGCAATAATCGCACTTTTACTCATTGCATATGCTGCCATATAGGGTACCCCCGTTTTGCCAGCTGCACTCGAGGAAAATATAAGCTGTCCTTCTTTTCTATTTGGATACTTTTTACTTGGAGCAGGCCGACTAAAGAAAGGCATTGCAGTCTGCAATACAATCCATATTGCGTCAACATTAATCGCCATAACCTTCCTATAATCCTCAAAGGTCCCGTCATTCGTTATCGAACATCTACTACCTATCCCAGCATTATTAAATAAGATATCAATAAACTTTTCTTTTTCTCCAATTTTTGCAATCACATCAACAGTTTGCTCTTTATTTAATAAATCTACATGAAATGTTTCCACTGATTCTGCTCCTAAAGAAAGTATCTCCTTAGCTAGCTCATCTAATCTAGGGTTCGGAAGGTCAAGTAAATACATTTTCATGTGTAATGGGGCAAATATTCTGCACACCTCAGAGCCTATATCTCCACTTGCGCCTGTAATAACAAAAACTTTTGATTTATACCAACTTTTCTTCATAATTGTAACCATAAAATGTTTGTTGAATGACTATGTCTTTATTAAATATTTATTAACTTATAAGCTGATTTTAGTAGTGTAATCTTTTACATAATTTATTTTAAAATTAATTTTATTTAAAAAAAGTGAATTTAATGAGTGAAAATAAAGTATTAATGGAATTAAAGAAAGCTGTTCTAGAGGGTGATGAAGATATAGCCCAAGAACTTGCTGAAAAGGCTTTAAATGAAGGTATTGAGCCAAAGACGATTGTTGATCAAGGAATTATCCCTGGGATAGACGAGGCAGGTGAATTATGGAAACGCAATGAATATTTCCATACTGATATAATATTATGTGCTGAAGCCTTCCGTCTTGCTATGGAGGTGATAGAGCCTAAATTATCAAGTGGAGAAAAAGGAGGCTCAGGTAAAATATTAATAGGTACTGTTGCTGGAGATATGCATAATCTAGGCAAGATTATGGTAAATGCAACCCTTCGTGGAGGAGGATTTGAAGTAATTGATCTAGGTGAGGATGTATCCCAAGACCTCTTTATACAAAAGATAAAAGAGCTTAATCCTGATATCCTTGGTTTAGGCTGTTACATGACTACTACAATGTTAGAAATGAAGGAGATAATAAATAAACTTAACAAAGAGGGTTTAAGGAATAAAATTAAGCTAATGATTGGGGGCGTTCCTACTTCTCAAGAATTTGCTGATGAAATAGGTGCTGATGCGTGGGGTAAAGATGCATTTGATAGTGTAGAAAAAGCAAAGAAATTGATGGGGGTGTCTTAAAGTGGCTCAAACAGGAGAAGTTAAAAAAGATTTAGGCAGTTTAATTTCAAGAGGAGATACGGGAACATTAACTATTGGAGCTCAATGTCATGATCATGTGATGTATCTTACTAAATCTCCGGCTAAAAAATTTTATAGCGATTTTAGCTATAATTTCGAGATGGGTGAATTAGTAGGGCGTTATTATAATTTAGATAGTCCTGCAGGTGGACATGATATCTATGATCTTGAAGTAGAAGCCTTAGGCGGTAAGTTAATTTATGGTGAAAACTCGATGCCTACTATTGATTTTCGTGATCCCTTAATTAAAACCCCAGAAGATCTTAAAAAATTAAAAATGAAAAAAGTCGATTTTCATAAAGATGGTCGGTATCCTTCATTATTGAAAGGAGGGGGGTTAGCACAAGCAGGAATGGCGATGGTTTCTTTTTGTTCACCCTTTAGCTTAGCAGTAGGATTGATGGGTTTTCCAGGACTTATTAAAGCGATGAGAAAGAAGCCAGATTTTGCACATGAAGTATTTAAATTTATTGTTGATGATGTATTAACCCCTTCGGTTAAGGCTCAAAATGAAGCTACTGGAGCACTAATGGGAATAGGAGCTGATGCCTGGGCTTGCGTTCCAAATTTATCGCCCGATGAAATGAAAGAATGGGTAGTCCCATATAATCAAAGACTTGAGAAGAATGTTAAAAAATTCGGAGTAATGACAATGAACGTATCCGGAGATTATTGTGAAGAAAGAATAGAAAAATTTGATCCTAAAATCCTTCATGACAGTTTTGATGTAGAAATTGCTAGCATGGGAGGTACTCCTGCCATATTTTTAGGTATGGGACGCTGGCAGGATTATCCCCTTGAAGCAGTTCGTGATTATACAGAAAAATTTCGCAAGGAAGGGATACCTGTAACCGTAACCGCAGGCTTAAATGCACGATTGCTACGTGATGGTCCAATTGAAAAAATTGTAGATACAGTTAAGAGATATATTGATGCCTTTGCTCGTGATCATAATTTAAGTCTTTTCCTCATGAATGTACCCTATGATACGCCTTCAGACCACATCCATGCTGCTGTCGCAGCAGCTCATACATACGGAAAATTGCCAATAGCAGATAATTTAGATAATATAAAAGTTGAGATTCCAAAGAGAGAATCATTTGAAGAATGGCTAAAAATTGAAGAAGGGAAGAAAAAACCTCCAAAAGAGGAAGAAAAAAAAGGACTTGCAGGACTCTTATGGTCGCAAATGGGAGCTATAAACAATAGAAGTAAATTTAAGGAACAATATGCAAATGCAAAAATGAGCTTCTTATATAATCTTACTGATCAAAAATATAGTGCCTTGATAATAGTAGAGAATGGAAAATTGGATGTACAACATATTGAGAACGATAAAGTGAATCTTAAGGATTTAGAAGTAGACGCTATGCTCGCATGCCCCGCTGGATTATTTTTTGATTTCTCAAGCGGGAATATTTCAAAAGGAGCAATGCTAATAAAGATGCTGACAGGAAAACTCAAGATTAAAGGCATGAAAAAGATGAAAGAATTAGCAAATATCATGGCTTTATTATAAGATTTAAATTTTTACTTTTTTATTCTATTTTTAATAAATCTTCGTGAAAGCACACTTTCACGAATAAAGGAACATACTAGGATGATATTCTAATGAAAAAAAAACTAAAAAGAGTTATCCAGATTAATTTTTATAAAATTTAATATAATTAGATATATATCATAACTTACTATAAAAAATACCACCATAGAGAGGATAAATATGGAATTTAGCAAAAAAGCTATAGTATTGATTTTTATTAATCTACTCTTGTTTATCTTCGTTTTTATTCTATTTTTGCTTACACCACCCTCAGATGCATTCAGCTTTTTTATCCGTTTAGGCGCTCTATTTGGATTCACTTCGATGTTTATTGCAACAACGATGAGTCCATTTATGGTACAATTGTATAAAATTTTTGGAAAACCATTCGTTAAGCAACATCATATCTATTCTATTTTTGGTTTGATTATGGTGACGCTCCATCCTGTTGTTTTTGCTATTTCAGTAATGAATATTTTAGTTTTTATTCCCGACGTCTCTTCATGGCTTGCATTTTGGGAGTTAGCAGGCCGGCCCGCTCTGATAATCATTTATATTGGTGCATTAGCCGCAATACTGAGAACGAAAATAAAAAAATATTGGAGATTCTTTCATTACCTAAATTATATTGCATTAATTTTTGCTTATGTTCATGGGGTACTAATTGGAACAGATTTTCAAAATCCCGGTATCTTTACTTTATTTACTATTATGCTTGTGATTTCGATAGGTACCTTCGGATATAAAAGATATCAAACGTATACTAGGAAGCGAAGATTAAAAAAAACGACATGAGAATGCAAATCAATAATTTATAAAAATAATATTTTTTTTAATTTACTTTTATCACTTTACCTTCAAAGGAAGTAAATTGCTTGAAAATAGAAGGATCAACCTCAATATGCGCAAAGATATTAACTTCCGATGCAGCTTTAGGTTTATCACTTGAGCTTACTGGAGTTTTTCCAAAGAAAATACAAAATCCCGAACCTTGTATCCAATAACCAATATCACCCACTTCACATTCTAACTGTGAGTTTTCTTCGGGGATTTTAACTGGAATTGCTCCATAAAGTTCCTCGCCCCAACGAGACAAATTCAAATCTAAGGGTAAACTATCCCAAATCGCTTGACAAGTTTTCGGATTTTTTTCTTTAAGTAATTTCGCGTGAATTTGACCAATTTCTTCGTTTTCTATTATAATTTCTTCCAATTATATCACTCTCAGTAATGCTTTGTAATTATAAAAATAGTACAATAAAAATAATAAGTTTAAGCATTATCCTATTTTTGTCTCAGTAACCGAAGTTCAGTAATTAACCAACATAACTCATCATATGTGGAAGAAGAACGATAAATTTCGATAGCTTTCTTTTCTATTTCTGCCGATTTTATCTTTTTCTCCGTGCTTATAAGCTCTAATTGGAGTTCGGCGAGAATACGGCACAGTTCTTCATAACTCTTTTTCTCTTCTGAAAGTTTGTGTGCATCTAAAGTTATTTCTGCCTCGAAATCAGGTGTAATTCCTGCTTCAATTAATTCCAAGGTATCATCAATTTTAATTTTTAATTCTTTTCTTTTCTCCAGACTAACCTTATGGGATATTCCTTGTTTTAATGGTTCAATCATCGTCAAAAAGCTTCCGAATTCATTTCCTTGGTGTAAGATTTCAAGGTCCGTTTTCTTAGTTCTGGTCTTTATGAGTTTTTGTGCCCTTTTTTCACTCAATTTTCGTTTATTTTGAGAAGATTTCTTTCCATACCACAAATAAATTGTATTTTCATCATCAATAAGAAAAACTTTGTGGTCAGCAAAATCTACTTTATCTACTTTTCTTAGAACACCATTCTCATAGACATTAAATAATTGCAATCTAAATCGCTTGGCTTTGAGTGTTTTTAATATATAATGTTAGAATGTATTTTTAAATGTATAATATTACGATTTAATCGCTAAATCTAATAAGTGCAAATGAAGATAAATTTGTATAGAACTTCGATAAATTACGCTTATTCATCTCATTTTTACGATCTTCATACTCAAACGAAAGGTCATCAATTATTTTTTCTACTGCTTTAATGTCCCGTTCAAGAACGCCGATTTCTTCTTCTAATCGTTGATACCGGTCCAATCTCTCCTTCTTTTTCTTCTCATCATCCAATTTAGCAATATTGTCTTTTTGACGCACTGATGGTCTCTGGTTAATTTTTTGCTCCAATTTACGTTTCAATGATTCAAGTTTTATGGTTTGCGCTTTCTTGTTGTATTTGTAAATCTTATCTTTTTTTCTCATCTCGAGTTTAAAAATTTTATCGTTTAACTTCTTGATATCTTTTTTCCACTGCGATGTTTTTTGCTTTATATTAGTTTTTGAAAAATTTAATAAATTTTCTATGAATTCTCCTTCTAAATTTATAGATGATTCCTTATTTTCTTGGAAATCGTAAAGATTATGGAAATTTTCAATATTTAACAGGAAGTTTTCAAGATTAGGTATTTTCGTTCCATGTTTGTCTAAAACGATACTTGAATTTTGTTTTTCTGTGATATAGCCCTGAAACTTAACTTCGTAAATGAAAATGAATGCTTCATTGATACTTGTAACTAACTTTTTTAATGATTCCGAAATTAATTCTCGCTTTACAGTTAAAATCGTAAAGGTGCCTTTGAAGAAATCAGATCGGCATAAATTGATGATTTCGTCTATTAAAGGATGACCTAATGCAAAAAAATCGATCTCTTCTTTTTCTCTTGCTAGATCTAATCCAAACGTACCATAATATTCCTTAGATAATTTATTTCTTGATCTTTTTAAAAGTCCTTTTTGAGGTTGAAGTAATATCTCACAATTTACAATATCTTTAGATTGGAATTCACAATCATCTGAAATATGAAAGTCTCCAAAATTATGATCTCTAAGCTCGAAGCAATACTTTACTAACAAAAATAACTCATTATGACTTAGTTTAACTTCTTCACACGCAGCAATTGAGGTGATTAGATTATCAATTTGAAAAGATTTCTTATCGATTAGCAGATCATCTAATTGCATTTTGCTTTCTCTTGCTTTTTTTACTTCAATATCCAATTTTCGGTTAAATTCGTTTAATTTTCTTCTTTTAGCACCATCATCCTCAGTAAAGATGATATTTCTTATATCCTTTTCAATTTTCCCGATAATTGGTTCCAGTTGACCGATTGATTCTTCAAACAAATGAATTCTCTTATTTAAAGCAAACATTATATCCGTTTCAACAGTGCCTTCTAAAAAGAAATTATAAATATAAATTTCCTTAGAAGATTGTCCTATTCGATCAAGCCTTCCAATCCTTTGTTCCAACTTCATGGGATTCCAGGGAAGATCATAATTTATAAGCACTCGAGAAAACTGAAAATTACGTCCTTCCCCTCCTATTTCCGTAGATAATAATATAGATAAGCCCTCATTTGTCCGAAATCGCTCTACAGCTTCATCTTTTTCTTCTTTATCCATCCCACCGTAAAACAATTCTACTTTATACTCTTCTTTTTGTTTTTCAAGTAATTCCTTTAGATGAAATAAAGTATCTACAAACTGAGTGAAGATTAAAATTTTTTCATGTGGATTTTGCTGATAAATTTCTTGTATTAGTTCGAATAATTTCTCTGATTTTGAATCGTATGGAATCTTTTTGAGTTTATTATAAAACTCCTTTATTATTTTTTCTTGGTTAATTAGGTCTAGTTCAGAATTTTGTGAACTATTATTAGTTTCATTATTACTTTGATAAGAGATCTCAGTATCGAGATACTCGTTTTCCAATTCAGATTCGAAAAACTCTGGATCTTCTTCTTTTAATGCAGATAGACCGATGCTAAGGCTTTTTAATTTATCAATCTGTTCCAAACGTCTTTCAAGACTTTTTAATAGGGCATATTTTGAAGAAGTAAGAAGTTTCTGAAGAGTAGTGATGATAAAACCTAGCCCAACATTGTGCTTACTCATAGATGAGTTATAGATTTTAGCTAAATAGAGTCGAATCTCGTTGTAAACATTCAGTTCTTCTGATGTTGGATTTACTACAATAGTTTTAACGATCCGAGTATTCAATATATCATCCGAAAAGACATTTTTCTTTCTATTCCGTATGAGAAACTTTGATAGTGTATGGTCACTTTCAATTTTCTTTAATAATTTGGATTTAAAGTTCGTGTCTTGGAGGTTTTCTAGTATATATTTATCTTCCTTTTTACGATCCACATAATTAAGCTTTTTGAGTAATTTAATGGTATTTTTTACTTCAAAATTATTCAATTTTTTTATTTGGTTAATGTTAGTTATAAGAAGATTAATAAAAGGCATATTCTTTCGGAAATGCTCAAAATCTGAAAAATTATCGAATGCTTCTCTTTGAATCAACTCGATTAACGAATAAAGTTCAAATGAATGCAATTGTAATGGTGTAGCTGATAAAAGTAATAAAGATTGAGAATTTTGGCTTAAATTGTAAGCAAGTTCATAATTGAGGGTGTTTCTATAATTTCCTGTGGAGTAGTTTAATAGATACCGTCTGAGATGATGAGCTTCATCAAATACAACTACATCCCAAGGAATCTCTGATAAGAGTTTTATATATTTTCTATTTCGCGCAAATTGGAGAGAGCAAATAATAAGATTATCGAAATAAAATGGGTTGCGAAAAGTTGTTTTCTGGCGAAAGAGTGGTTTCTTTTTTAATTCTTTCACTTTTTTCCCATCATAAATCGTAAACTCCATATTAAATTTATTCTGAAGCTCAAATTGCCATTGTTTTACTAATGTCGCAGGGACGATTATCAAAATACGTTCAGCTAAGTTCCTAGCCATCATTTCTTTGATAAATATTCCTGCCTCAATCGTTTTCCCAAGCCCAACCTCATCTGCTAAAATAACTTTGGGAAAGAACTCTTCCGATAATCTATGTGCTACATTGACTTGGTGAGGCATCATAGATAGCCGAGAATTTGTAATACATTTAACTTGATAAGAGGTATAATATGAATAAAACAAATTAGCCCAATATTTAATTAAAAATTGCTGGGGAGGATCTATAGTGTTTTGGGATAAAATCTTGTTTATTGGTGTTATATATTGAGCTAAAAGATCAGATTCATAGATTTGAAGCATATTTCCATCTGAAAAGAGTAATTCATAAGAAATTTGTCCATCTTTATTTAAAAAATGAGAGGAATTTATCACTCCAAATCCTTTATGAGTTTTAACTCTTTCATTGATCGAAAATAAATAATGAATGAGATCAATAGGATGAATAATTTTCACGATATTATTTTCAAATTCCACTTTAAAGAGCTTGAGAGTGCTATTATCTTCCTCATCTAATGATCGGGAAGTTGGGATATCTAAAACCTTAATAATTTTTCCAACTCCTAGGTCAGGATTAAGTTTATAAATCACATAATTATGGAGTCCAAATTTTTGACCCTCGCAATATATATTATAGCATTTGGAAAATCGTGATTCAAGGAGATTATTACAAAATGGACATTGGTAAGTTAAATTATTCGTAATTGGATCCATTTTGTCATCTTTATCTCTTTTTAAGATGAATATTACGCTAAAAAGTAAATAATTTACTCTTATAAATCAATAGTGATTGGAACGATAATAAATAAATTTGATTATAATCTATTGTGGAGCTTTATAACCCCACTTTTCTAAGGTAAAGCTCCAATGTTCCTTTACTTGTTCGATTAGTTCTTTCGAAAAATTAAATTTGTTTTTCTTATATGATTTTATCGTTTGGAGGTATTTTAAAAATTTAGGCTCTGTTGTCTCGTAACCTTTTAAATCTAATGCATTATAAATCCTTTGAAGTTGAAATATAGGATCTTTTTCGAGATCTTCAAATTTAAGTTCAATTAAATTACCTTTAGGTATAAGTTTAGATTCTTTAAAGTAAGATTTCATCATTTCTGAATAGATTTTAAATATATTATCTTCAATTTTTTTATCATTTATGCGTTGTAACATAAATGCTTCTACTGTTGTTTTATAGAAATGACGAGTTGATGCGTAAACCTCATAAGGATTTCGATAAATATGAATGAATTTTGCATTCGGGTAAAGATCCAAAAGAAACTTAATTCGTGCAGTATTTACAGGGTTTTTTAAAATCAATCGCCTTCCTTTCATGAAAAATGTGGCTTTTTTTAATAAAAAATCATAAATACGTCTCCATTGTTCCATCAGACTTAATGAAATTTGGTTAAATCTTACATATTTAAAATAAAATTCCATCATTCTACGAGGGAAATACCAGCCATTATAAAAAGAATAGGGAAACATATTTCCCATAGCCATTTCCTCCTCTTGGGCTTCATATATCCCCATTTTCATTGCATCCATTGGTCTTGTTTGTGGTAAAAATCGATTCATAAATCGCTTAAAGAAATTACTTGTAATGAACGATTTGGGAAAAGCGGCTTGTAACATTGTGATATATCCGAATTGGGGATCTTGAACTAAAAGATTATGAAGGAGAGTCGTACCACTCCTCCAATGGCCCACAATAAAGATTGGTTGATCTAAAAGCTCAGTCGAACTAATTTTTTTATTTAGGCGCCATTTTTCATAAAACCTGAAAGGGATCCCAAATATACTCATGAGATTTATTAAGAAGACTCGTGGATAGTTTTTAAAGGCAACCTTACCATTAGTGAGAACCAATTTAAGCCAATCCTTTAAAGAGATACCAATCGAAGGGCCGATTTGTGTCTTATAGGCATATTTGGGGTGCATAATTGTTAAATAATATTATAACTATTTTCGATAATTTGAAAAGATCAATTAATTAGAATATTAAGTTATTATAGAATTTGTTTAAATATAAATCTTAAACGATATGTCAGAATATTAAAAATACTATGGTTGTCAGGATTTTATTAACAATAAATTCTGCTTTTTTTATTTTTTAATATCTCATCCGTTAATCTCAAGGTATTTTTCATTAATTTATAATGAGAAGTCATATTAGGCATTTTAATAGCTTTTTCCGGACAATTATATAAGCACCTAAGGCATCTTATACAATAATTTCTCCTGGCTTTTCCTTTTGTAATATCCATAGCATTAGTAGGACAGACTTTTTGACATACACCACATTCTGTACAGAGTTTGACGTCAATATAGGGAGTAGGAATTGCTCTTCTAAAACTTACTTCGATTTTATCTACTTCTTCTTCACTTTTAATAGGAAGATCAAATATCAATGGATTAACGATTTCCTCCAAAAACTTATGATGGCAAATGGATGCAAATTTCCGAGCAATCTTAAAATCTTCATTATCGGGACGATTTTCCATAAACTGAAATCCAGCAACATTAAATGTGTGTTTAGCTAAAAATTCAGCTGATGTAATCAAATTAAAACTACAAGAGGCTAAAATTTGTTTCATATTATGGTGGGCGACTCCGATATGAGCACCTCCATATGTAAAGAATAGAGAACATCGACGGTTCATACCATTCTTAGTTTTGAACCATTCTCTTACTAATCGAGGAGCGCGCCAAAAATAAACCGGAAATCCAAAAATGACTGCATCAAATAACTTAAAACTACTGAAATTTTCCCTGACACTTCGATTAGCTAAGTTAAATTCTTGTATCTCGTTACCTAAATTTATTAGCTCTTCTTTTATAACGTTCTTTATTCTCTGCGTGTTGCCTGTAGCTGAAAAATAGATGATAGCAATAATCATATTTTGGATTTATATATACGGCATATCAAAATTAATTCTTAATATATTAAAATCCTTTATTAACTTACTGCGTATTATTTGCTTAAATAATTCATATATATAAACTTAAATTAATTTGAAAAGGATCAAGGCGAATCCCCATAATTTTACATAATCGTTAGATTAAAAAAAAATTGATAATTCCCTATTTAAAAGATATTTTAATTATCTAACAATTCATTAAATCATTATGTAAAATAGTGTACAGAAAAAATTACATATTATTCTTATTTTTAAGGAAAACAAAATTACGTGAAGCTAATGGAAGAAAATAATACAACTCCCTTAAAAAGTTCAGATATCAGTATAGACTTTATAAATGAGATTTACAATGAGGAAGAAGTTAAAACTTTATTAGCCTGTTATCAATGTGGTCAATGTACTTCAAGTTGTCCTGCTACTGAGCTTTTTCCAAGAAATCCCCATCAAATGGTTCGATTAACAGGTATCGGATTCAAGAATCAGATTATAGATGATCGTGCTCTTCGATATTGTTTAACTTGTAGAACATGTCAAGAATATTGTCCACAAAATGTGGATTTTATAGAATTTATTAAATTAGCAAGGAAGACTTTAATTGATCAGGGAATTGAGTATGAAGAAACACATAATGGAATTCTGACCACAATTAACGAGCTTCAAGCGAATAATCCAAAAGGCTTTGAGATTACTTCTGAATTGGTCCCAGAGGGATATGAATTTTCTAAAAAAGGGGATGTAGCATACTTTTTTGGTTGTATACCAATATTAGATACTGTATTTGACTATTTAGATGTAAATTTGTCAAAAATAGTACAAAATGGTATAAAAATTTTAAATAAAGTACTTGATAAACCCCCGGTTCTTATTGAAAACATAAAATGCTGTGGACATGATGCACTTTGGAAAGGACAATTTGATTTATTCAAAAGTTTAGCAGAGCATAATGTTCGCGAGATCAACAAATTAGGAGTTAAAAAAATAATTACAACATGTGCTGAGTGTTATAGGACCTTAAAGTTAGATTATCCAAAATATTTAGATAATGTAAATTTTGAAGTAATTCATCTCTCTGAATTAATCGCTGAGAAAATTGAAGATGGTACTCTGAAATTTAGCGATTCATCTTATAAAAAAGTTACTTATCATGATCCTTGTAGATTAGGACGGCATATGAAGGTTTATGATCCCCCCAGAGATGTTTTGAATTCGATGGAAGAAAATGGGATTATATTTAATGAAATGGATCGTGTAAAGGAAAATGGACCATGTTGTGGTGTTAGCTGCTTTATAAATTGTAATGATCTCACTAAATTAATGCAAATAGATAGATTATCTGAAGCTAAAAAAGTTGCTGATGTTTTAACAACAACTTGTACAAAATGTCAAATTCATTTTAAATGCTTTATACATGAGAAGAAGGAAAAAGAATCAGAAAAAATTGATTTAGAAATAACGGATCTTACTAACATTATTGCTGAAGTAATGGGATTATCTGAAAAACGAGTTAATGAAAATAAAGAGGGTGTAAAATGAAGAGTGAGACGGATGAACAGAATTCAGTTCTGATTGTAGGGGCGGGTATAGGTGGATGTCAAGCAGCTTTAGATTTAGCAAAATTAGATGTAAAAGTATACCTGATTGAAAAATATCCTCTAATTAAAGAATTTGAAAAGGATTCAGATAATTTTATTCCGATTAATGATTGTTCTGTTTGTTTATATGCTCCAAAAATAATGGATATTGAGAAAAATCCTAATATTGAATTAATAGAAAATGCAGATATCGTTAATTTAGAAGGCAAACCAGGTAATTTTAAAGTTAAAGTTAGGAAAAAAGCGGATACTATTACCAAAGAAGAACGTTCTCTTTGCGAGGATTGTTATTTAAAATCACTTTCAGAGGGAACGATTGATCCAAAAGAAAGGGAAAGCGGACTGGAACAAATATACCCTCATTTTCCTGAAAATATGTCTTTAAAAATATTGTTAGAGAGCAGAAAAGTTCCACCTTGTGAGAATGAATGTCCTGCGCATGTAAAGGCACAGGAATATAATTCTTTAATATCTAAGGAACAATATCAAGAAGCTTTAAATGTTATTAGAGATAGATGCCCATTACCCGCAATTATTGGTCGAATTTGTAACCATCCCTGTGAAACAATATGTAATAGAGGGGAAGTGGATGAACCCGTTAATATTTGTGGTTTAAAAAGATTTGTGGCTGATTTCGTTAGAGAAAATTTAGATGACGAGCTAGAATTTTTAGAAGAGAAAAAAGATAAAAAAGTTGCTATTGTTGGGTCTGGGCCTTCAGGGTTAACTGTAGCTTATCAATTAGCTAGACGTGGATACGCCGTAACAATCTTCGAAAGAGAACCCGTTCCTGGTGGAATGGTTCGACTAGGTGTTCCTAATTATCGATTGCCACCAGAGATAGTAAATGCAGATATTGAGCATATTAAAAAGTATGGCGTTGAAATAAAAACAAATACCGCTGTTGGTTCCACAGGTCTCAGTATTAAAGATTTAAAAAAGAAATATGATGCTGTGTATATTGGGGTGGGATTGCAAAATAGCAGAAAATTAAATATCGAAGGTGAAGATCTGAAAAATATCAGATATGCAATTGAATTCCTTAAGAGCTGTAAATTAGAGAATCATGTTACCGTTGGAAAGAATGTGATAGTGATTGGTGGTGGCGACGTGGCTATCGATGTAGCGAGATCAGCATTGCGATTGGGGGCTGAAAAAGTTCAGATGATAATGTTAGAGTCAGATGATATTATACCAGCTCAACCTTGGGAAGTTGAAGAAGCAAAGGAAGAGGGAATTATATTCAATGTGAGTAGAGGACCAAATAGATTTATAGGAAAAAATGGAAAAGTAACCGGAGTTGAAACATTAATTTGTAGCTCTGTATTTGACGCTGATGGACGTTTCAATCCGGTTCTTGAAGCATGTACAGAAGAAATATTTGAAGGTGATATGATAATTGTTTCTGTAGGGCAAGGAGGAGATCTTGACTTTTTAGATAAAGAAATAAAAGTCGAAAGAGGAATTGCAGTTGATAAAATTACTTTTCAAACTTCATTAGAAGGAGTATTTGCAGGAGGAGAGATTGTTACTGGCCCAGGCTCTGCAATTAAAGCTATAGCTACAGGAAATAAAGCGGGATTTATAATCGATCAATATTTAAAGGGAGTCGATATTACAAAAATTAAAGAAACAATACCCGACTATAGCGAAGATGAGATAATTCATATCGATCAGATGGAAGGGTTAGAAAGAGTTACTCATGCTCCAAGAGAAGAGATTAAATTAATTCCAGTGAAGGATAGAATAACTAATTTTGACGATATCACCGTTAGAATGGAAAATGAAGCAGCGATTGAAGAAGCTAAACGCTGCTTGAGTTGTGGTATTTGTACTGAATGTTTAGAAAATATAAAAGCTTGTGTGGCGAGGCCATTGAAGCATGAAAAGGAGGGAGAAATAATTTCTCTCAATGTTAATACAGTTATATTATCGCCCGGAGAATCATGGCTACTATGTTATGATCTCAGAAGGGGAACGAATTATAGATGGAAATTATTGAGCCCTGTTGCAATGGTAAGCGAGGAGAAATGTATTTGCTGTGGAGATTGTATTGACGCTTGTAATTTTGATGCTATCGAAAGAGTTGAAACACTTGTTGAATATAATGCTATACGTGATAGTGTTTCTCCCTCTTTATCCTTAATTCGATATAAATCGAAAATTATTCCCGATGCATGTGTCGGATGTGGAGCATGCGAAACGGTTTGCCCCGTAAGTGCAATTTCAATGAAATACTTCTCAAATACACAAATCACAGAAATAATTCAATCATACATAAAATGAGGGATAAATTTAATGGCTAAAAAGAAAATTAAAAAATCATTTGAACCGAAAATTATGACCTATTTATGTAATTGGAGTGGTTTTACTGAAACGGATGTATTAACTGCTGGTGCAATTCAAGGGTCTCCTTCAATTAAAGTAAAAAGGGTTGTATGTTCAGGAACAATTGAACCAGCATTAATTCTTGAAACACTTAATCAGGGAAATGATGGAGTCCTCATTTGTGGATGCCATTTAAAGCAATGTCATTACATTAATGGGAATGAAAAAGCAGAAGAAAGAGTTGCAAAATCGAAAAAATTACTCAAGTTATTACAGATTAATCCCGATAGAGTTTGTTTAGATTGGGTTTCACCTGAAGAAAAATCAAAATTCATTAATCTCATTAAAGATTTTACAGAAAAAATAGTGTCATTAGGACCTTATAATAATGGAAATTAGGACGTGATAGATATGGCTATAGAAAGGAATAATGGAAGTCAAGTTTTAATTATTGGAGGAGGAGTAGCTGGAATTAATGCTGCTTTAGATCTTGCAGAACAAGGTCACGTGGTCAATTTAGTAGAAATCACTCCATCTATAGGTGGAAAGATGGCTCAGTTGGATAAGACCTTCCCCACTTTAGACTGTTCGATATGTATCTTAGCGCCAAAAATGGTGGAGTGCTCCCGTCATCCGCGGATTAATCTCTATACTTATTCAGAGGTATCGAAAGTTGACCCAATTAATGATGGCGATGAGTTTAAGGTGACCATTTTAAAAAAACCACGCTATATTGATACAGAAAAATGTACGGGATGCGGAGATTGTGCCACAATTTGTCCTGTAAGAGATGTTCCAAATGAATTTGAAGTAGGATTAAAGGATAATCATGCCGCATATATACCATTTCTTCAAGCTGTTCCAGCAAAATATCTTATCGATGAAAAAAGTTGTTTATATTTAAACTATGGGATTTGTAAACTATGTACGAAAGCTTGTTTAGCAGAAGCAATAGATTTCTCTCAAAAACCCGAAGAAATTGAAATTCAAGTATCATCAATTCTAGTTGCTACTGGTTTTGATTTAATGGACGTAAGTGCCTTAGAGAATTATGGTCATGGAAGATATACAAATGTATTTACATCTTTAGAATATGAACGAATTATGAGCGCTTCAGGTCCTACAGGTGGAGAAATTGTGCGCCAGACAGATAGAAAACATCCTCATAAAATGGCTTTTATTTTATGTGTTGGTTCTCGTAATTTTAATGAAAAACCTTACTGCTCAAAAATCTGTTGTATGTATGCTTCAAAAGAAGCAATAATGACAATGGAACATTCTCCAGATACAGAAATCCTTGTTTATTATAATGATTTACGTGCTATTGGGAAAAACCATAATGAATTTATTGAAAAAGCAAAAGATGATTATCATGTTAATTATATCAAAGGATTACCAAATAAAATCTATGAGAATCCAGAAACGAACGATTTAGTAATAAGACATACCGATATTACAACGGGAGAGGTTAAATTTGATACCGTAAATATGGTAGTTTTATTTCCAGCTGTTGTACCTAATAAGAATTCAGAGAAATTGAATAAAATCTTAGGTATAGAAATAGATGAGTATGGCTTTATTAAACCAAAATCTTCTTTTAATAATATAGAAACGAGTATACCGGGGATTTTTACATGTGGATGCGCTCATGGGCCTGAAGATATTTCAACATCAGTATCTGAAGCATGTGGCGCTTCAAGCTTCGCTTCAGGAAGGAGCTCAATTATAAAAGCTGAAGAGATAAAAGAAGAAATACCTGAAAAGATAGTATCACCAAACGATCCACCACGAATCGGTGTGTTTGTTTGCCATTGTGGATCAAATATTGCTGGTGTAGTAGATGTTGCCACAGTTGCAGACAAGATCAAGGAGATACCCGGAGTTGTCTATGTTGAGAGAAACTTATATACATGTTCTGAAGAATCTCAACATAGTATACAGGCAGCAATAACCGAACATGATTTGAATCGAGTAATCATCGCGTCATGTACGCCTCGTACCCATCTTCCACTATTTCAAGCCACATGTAGAAAAGCAGGACTTAACCCCTACTTAGTATTATTTACAAGTATAAGAGAATTAGTTAGCTGGGTCCATATGAAAGACCCAGAAAAAGCAACAAAGAAAGCACAAGAACTTATACAAATGACCATCGCAAAAACACGTCTCGCTGAACCTTTAGACGACATTGAAGTGGAGATCACCCCATCTACTTTAATTATTGGAGGAGGAGTGGCGGGTATGACCTCCGCATTAGCAATAGCTAAAAAAGGATTCAAGGTTTATCTTATTGAAAAAGAAGAGCAATTAGGAGGATTAGTTCGCGAATTGAAGAGCCTAAATCTTGATAAACATCCTTCAGAAGATTTTATAAATCCATTGATTGAAAAGGTTGAAACTAATCCAAATATAGAAATATTTACCTCTTCTACCTTACAAAATTTAAGTGGTTCATTAGGAAATTTTATTGCGCTTATTAACCAAGAAAATAATGAGAGAAGCCTAAAAATCGGAACAATCATTGTAGCTACGGGAGGGAAAGAATTTAAACCTAATGGTTATTATGCGTATAATGAAAATAATCATGTTTATACAAATTTAGAATTCGATAGTTTACTTCATAAAGAAAAGTTAAACAAGAATGAAGTTATCACATTCATCCAATGTGTAGGCTCTCGTGAGGAAAAAGGAAGAACTTATTGTTCACTAACTTGTTGTGGCGAATCTATAAAAAATGCTTTAATCGTAAAAGAAAAATATCCCAATGCCCAAGTATATATTTTGTATCGTGATGTTAGAGTTTTCTTTGAAGAAGAATTAAAGTATTATGAAGCACGACAAAAAGGGATTAATTTTATTCAATATATACCAGACAAACCACCAATTCTTAAAAAAAGTGATAAAAAAATAACATTGGAAGTGTTTGATTCATTTGTTGGGGAATATTATGAACTCATAGTCGATAGACTCGTGTTAGCAACTCCAATAGTATCATGGGAGGATAGTAAACAACTATCTGAAATGTTAAAGGTACCAATTGATAAGAATGGTTTCTTTCTTGAAGCTCATGCCAAATTAAGACCAGTTGATTTTGCCACTGATGGAATATTCCTGTGTGGAACCGCTCAGAGTCCAAAAAATCTTAATGAATCAATAAGTCAAGCACTTGGCGCCGCTTCAAGGGCATTAATTCTCTTGATGAAGGGAAAGGCAATTGTAGAGGGAATTACTGCTGATATTGATGAATTAAGATGCATAGGATGCGGTAGATGTGTTGAAGTGTGTCCTTATAATGCTTTAGAAACTTATGACGTGGAGAAAGAAATGGGGTTATATAAGGTGAAAATGAAAAAAGCTAGAGTAATTAAAGCCGTGTGTAAGGGGTGTGGTGCATGCGTTGCTGAATGCCCGGTTGAAGCGATTGACCAAAATCATTATCGAAAAGAGCAAATCGAAAAAATGATTGAGGAATTAAAAGGAATAGTATAGAATTAAAAAACATAAAAAAATGATGGATAAAGTATGATAGACACAAAAAGAAAAGATCAAGAAGATTTTGAACCCGTAATTCTTGCTTTTTGCTGTAATTGGTGCTCATATGCAGGTGCAGATTTAGCGGGAGTTTCAAGATATCAATATCCACCTAATGTCAGAATAATTCGCGTTATGTGTTCTGGAAGGGTTGAACCTACCTTTGTTTTAAATGCATTTAAAAATGGTGTGGATGGTGTTTTAATTACGGGATGCCATATTGGAGATTGTCATTATATTACAGGAAATGAATTTACTAAAAGGAGGATGGAACATCTTAAACGTCTTATCAAAAGTATAGGTATTGAAGAGGAGAGATTTCGATTGCATTGGATCTCTGCAAGTGAAGGAAAACAATTTGCAGAATTAATCAGAGAATTTACAGAATCGGTAAAAAAACTAGGAGAATCAAAAATCCCTAAAAAATTAAATTTAATTAATTTAGAAAGTGCTTGTGAGGTTAGCATAAATGACTGAAATTAGGAAAAATGATTCAAAAGGAGAAGAAGTAAAAGTTTTCAAGGATCTCTTTGAGACCGTAATTCATCCAGGAAAATGCTGCTCATGCGGTGCATGTGTTGCTTATTGTGAAAGTCAAGGATTTAATGTAATTAAAATGGAGGGTTATACTCCTAAATATAAATCTCCTGAAACTGTAGATAATTGCACGGAGTGTGGTTTGTGTTATTATATATGTCCCCAAACAGATACTATCCAAGAAAAGATAAATAAATTCTATAAAATCGAGGATGAGTTAGGTTATATAGAAGAGATAATTGCTGCTAAGACCACACAGGAAGCGATTAAAGAAGTAGGTCAGGATGGAGGCGTAGTATCCACTATATTATCATATCTCTTTGATAGGAATATGATAGATGCCGCGATTGTATCTCTATATGATGATAATTTAAATACAATTCCAAAAATCATTTATGGTAAAGAAGATATATTAAAATCCTCAGGAACGCGTTATTCTATTTCCTCACAGATTTTACCGTTAAAAGATTTATATAATATTTCTTTGGATATTATTGAGAAAAAAAGAATTTTAGACATCGAACAGCTAAGATTAGTCTTTGTAGGAACTCCATGTCAAATACGGGCAATAGGGAAGATGCGATTTCTTCATATTAAACCCGCTCATGTAGTTAAATATGCTATTAGCTTATTTTGTTTTGAGAATTTTAATTACGACAAATTATACGAACTCTTACAGGCTGAAACTAAAGTTAAGCCTAAGAATATTAAAAAAACTTGGATCAAGAAAAATTTCTTCATCAGAGATAAAAATGACAATGAGTTTGAAGTCGATATTAAGAAATTAGACCCCGCAGTTAGGAGTCATTGCCATGATTGTGATGATTTCACGGGTAAGTTCTCTGATATCAGTGTTGGGGCTTCAGGTGCTCCAAAAGGCTACTCAATGATCATTACTCGCAACAAAAAAGCTCATAATTTAATTCATTCATTATTATCGGTGGGTTTAATCGAACAATACACAGTACCTATAGAACAAACAAAAGAATGGAAAATTAAGAAAACCAATTGGCTGAAAAAAATGGTTGGTTTGAAAAGGAAGAAATAGGTTTTAATTTATAACACTCTTCTCAATTAATTCTATGATTTCTTTATTTAGTTGATAAAGTGAATGGCATAAATTCCCTATGCCTTTGAGGGTATCATCTGGGTTTTCAAAGATGATTCCATTATCATGACTTATTTTCTGATTATTTAACGCCATTAGGGCACATTCGGTTGCAATACCTGCAGCAGTCGAAACTTTTAACGCGCAGCCCGGCTTTGCTCCATCACATAGAAATCCGATATTGTTTGCAGCTAGCAAATTGATTGCATAGCTAATTTGAGCTTGAGAGCCATCTAACATATATGTTATAGCTGCAGCAACTCCAAATCCTGCTTTAATAGCAACTCCACACAACGCAGATAAATGACCAAGATATTGATCCGCAATTGATGTGATTAAATGAGACAATAACACAGCCTTTTTAATTTTAGTTCTCGATATATGCCTTCGTTCTCCCATGATTACGACTGGTATAATTGCTGTGATTCCCATGTTTCCCGATCCCGAAGTTGTCATAACGGGTAAATTAGTTCCGCCCATTCTAGCATCCGCTGCAGAAGCTACTTTACTACGGATTTCAGAGATAATGGAATCTGAACATCCATCTTCATTAAAGATGTACCTAAGATTCTTAGCAATTTCAAGCCCATATCTTCTAGTCCCACCTTCATTAGCGACTTTCATATTCATTAAAATACCCTTATCTACTTCATCTAAGACGGATTTATCTGCGGTTTCAACGATTTCTAAAATTGTGTTCAAATTTAATGATTTTTTTTTCTCCTTATCATTTGTTTGATTATTAGTTTTTTTGTATAAATCTATTCCGTTTACCTTAATTTCCACTACATTGTCATGAGTCTCACGGATTTTTACTTGAGAGGTTTTTAGAACATCATTTGATTTATATTTTAGACTTATATCTATTTTTAGTAAATAATCAGTAAGTGAATCTTCTGAATATGATACTTTTATGACATCACTATTTAGAATTTGCTCAATCTTGTTAAAGTTAACCAAATTTAGATTTTTAAATATATTTAATTTTGCTTTCGGATTTTGATATAAGGCTAGCGCAGCTGCAACCTCTATTCCTTTCAAACCATTTGTTCCTGGTATTATAGCAGAATAGGCATTTTTATAGATATTCTGGTCTACTTTGATGTTAATCATCTCGATATTCTCAGGTTTAATCTCAGGTACTTTATTAAAGAATTTGAAAGAATCATTTACATCATTCGTAATTTTTTCTTGAAATAAAGCATAATACGCCAATGATACAGCATAAGCTATAGCTATTGGCTCGGTACATCCAGTAGCAGAAATAACATTCTTTTTTAAAAAGTTTAGTAAGTCCAAGATTAATTTGACACCTTTATAAGGGCTTCATTCGTATTTAATAGTAGTAACTTCCATTTTAGGCTGATTTTTGTAAAATCGTATTATTTTAGTTATATTTTTCATAGGTTTTAACTTTTCAGAATACAATTAATTGAATATCTGAAATACAAAATAAATGAATAGATATAATTCAATACAAATCAATTTAGGAAATCTTAACAGATTCTCTGTTATATAAGAAAATTAGGGAATTTTAAATAAAATAAAAATTAATTCTAATTTAAATCATTCAATAGAGATTTTTCATAAATTTAATATTAGGAAATAACTAAAAGATGGGGTTATTTAGATTAACAAGTAACCTAATAAAGAGTTATTATCTATATTAAATTGTTCAGAAAAATTGAATATCAATAAATAAAAGTAAGTGTACAATATGAGTAAATCTAAAGATATATCTATTCCAGATCGAGTAAAGGGCTATTCTCAAATACGACTTGATGTTGATTTAACTAATGGAAAAATAGATAAAACTATGCTTTCTGAAGAATTCTGTCGAGATTGGATTGGAGGATATGGCTTTGCAGCTAAAGTATTATGGGATGAGCTAAAACCTGGTGTGGATCCATTAGGACCGGATAATATATTTATATGGGCGATTGGTCCTTTTCCAACAACAATTCTCCCAACTAGTTCTAAATATGGAGTATTTGCAAAATCACCATTAACAGGAATGTTTGGAATGTCTATTTCTTCTGGTTCAATTGGAGCTCAAGCTCGTAGAGCGGGAATTAATATGATTGTTTTCAGAGGAAAATCTCCCGAACCTGTTTATTTGGTTGTTGATGATGATGATTATTATCTGGTACCGTGTGAAAAAACCGTATGGGGCAAAGGCTGTTGGGAAACTGAAGAATTGCTCCGAGAGGAATTTCAAGATCAAAGATTAGCGGTCATGGCAATTGGTCCAGCAGGAGAAAGAATGAGTAAACTAGCTTGTATTACCAATGATAGAAACCGCCAAGCGGGAAGAACAGGCATGGGTGCAGTTATGGGTTCTAAAAACTTAAAGGCTATTTGTTTTAGAGGAACTAAAGCCACAAAAGTAGCAAACCCAGTTGAATTTTACAAAATGGCTAAAAAATTGATTAAAGTCGCAAACGGTCCAGCTACTGCGAAATATCGAGATTTAGGAACTCCCGCGGGTATAACTAGCTATAACAAGCTTGGTATGTTTCCTATTCGAAATCATCAAGAGGGAACCTGGGAAGAAATCGATAACGGCACATTTACAGGAGATACTTTAAATATTGATTGGGTGGTAAAAAAAGTTGCGTGTTCTCAGTGCTCTATAGCTTGTGATCATATTGCCCAAGTTCCCAAAACCCATCCAGATTGGCCAAACTTATTTGCAAGTATTGATGTCGAGATCTGTTATAGTTTTGGAAGTGCTTGCGGTAATCCTGATTGGCCTACAGTGTTTAAATGTGTTGCTTTATGTGACGATCTAGGAATCGACGCAATTTCGGGCGGGGTTACTGCCGCGATGTGTATGGAATGTTTTGAAAAAGGTCTTGTAACTGAAAAAGATTTAGGATATAAATTACCCTTTGGTTCTACAAAAAATTTAGTAAGATTTACCGAAGAGATGATAATGGGAAAAGGATTCGCTGGAGAGATTTTTGGTGACGGTACTCGACAAGCAGGAATACGCTTAGAAGAAAAAGGTCGAAAAGATGCGGGATATTATGGTATGCATATCAAAGGATTAGAGTTACCGGCTTTTGACCTTCATGGAATGACATCCTTTGCCGTAGGTGAGAGTGTGTCCATTCGTGGAGCTTGTCATTTGCGCAATGGAGCCTATGGTCTAGATGCGAAAGGAAAATTTGATCGTTTTGCCTATGATCAACCACTTGAAAGGGCGAAAGCTATTATTTCGGTAGAGGATATCTACGCGGTTATTGATTCTTATATAGTATGCAAATTCACTCGTGGTATCTACGAAAATGATGCTGAGATGGCCAAGGTTTATGAGCTAGTTACAGGGATTCCTCACACGGAAGAATCTATCAATCTTAGAGGTGAGGCTATCGTAAATCTTTCGAAATGCTTTAACATTCGGGAAGGATGGACTCGAGCAGATGATCATCCGCCAGAGAAGTTCTTTAAAGAAGCACATACCAAGGGTCCTACAAAGGGAGTCACACTCAAAGAAGAGGGATACCAAACGCTACTCAGCGGATATTATAAAGCACGTGGTTGGGATCCAGAAACAGGAATTCCTACTGATGCGACTTTGAAAAGATTAGGTCTCGATTTTGTAATTGGAAATTTAAAACCCGCTTCCGGAGGTAAGAAGAAATAAATGTCAGCTAAACGAAAACGGATTCATCAATTCATTATTGTTGATCCAGAGCTTTGTACTGGTTGTGAGACATGTGAAAGTGTTTGTAGTTTCGTTCACGACGGAGAGTTTAATCCAATAAACACCAGAATCCATCGTGTACGAATCGAACCCATTTTTAACATTGCACTTGCCTGTCAAAAATGTGAAGATGCTCCTTGTATTAGATCTTGCCCAGAAAAAGCATTAGATAAAGACGAGGAAGGATCGATTATGGTTGATAGTGATAAGTGTAATGGATGTGGTTTTTGTATTCGGGCATGTGATTTTGGAGTAATAACCTTACATTTAGAAAATCAAAAAGCGATTGTATGCGATTTATGTGAAAGCATGAAGGAAGAATTCATCGATCCTGAGGTTGGAAAAAAGGAGCCTCAATGTATTGCTGTTTGTCCTAAGGAGGCAATTAGCTTGAAGAGCGTTGAACAAATTGGAGAAGAAACTCGTATAGAAGCTGTGAAACGCCTATTTGGCGATGTGACTGAATTTGGATTAAAGAAGTAATTCAATTTTATTTTTCTTTTTTTATATAATATCTAAATTATTTTAAATTCATTTGGAGTTCTTTAGAGGAGACATAAATCCACCCATAGTTTTTTCAGTTAAAGGTACCATAGACTTACAGATATGAATTTCAAGCTCCTTCCCGGTTATGAATTTTGATAATTTTCTCGCTTTTGAATTAACTTTCTTCAAGATAGTATCATCAATTTCCTTAAGGAAATATAATTTACATGTTGGTTTTGGTTTTAGAATTACATCCCAAATCCCTATGACAAATCCATCTTGAAGAATTACTTGAGTGGCGTTCCCAGATCGATCAAAAATATACTCATATTTATTGATATCAACATAACGTTCTCGATTCTTATATCCCATCATATAGGGATCGAGTAAAGGCAACAAATTTACCGTGCTCTCTTGTGCAGAACGATTCTCAAGTAAGTTTAGATCGGTTAAAGGGAACAAATATTTATGGTTCAGGTTTGAAATGCGAATGGTCGTTACTTCTGTTTCCAAGTTCGTAAGAATGGGTTTTAATTTCGTCTTAGTTATTCCAGACCACCAAACAATATCATCAATCGTTGCAGGGCCATATGAGCGTATATACTTCTTAATTATGAGGTTTAATGCTTCATTTTCGCTATATTTAGACAAATTTAGATTAGGGAAATATTTTTTAAAAGGAGTATACAAAAGTCGCCGGTCTCTCCAACTACTTACTGGTTTTCCTCGGATTAAGAGCATCTGATCACACATAATAGAAATTATTGCGACTAAATCTTTTTTTGAATTAATTTGCTGTTTAATTTGACGAGTAGAAAGTTCTCTATTTTGGAGGAGGTCTAATATTTTTCTCGATAAGGCATCATATTCTTTTAGTGATATATTTCGGTATTCCAGATATTTTTCTTCTCGGTTTAGAGTAAAATTGCGAGCAAATGGATAGACGATTTGCATCAACTCCTTGGTGAGTATAAACAAAGTTTTTCGCATACCACGAATTTTGCCGAGAGTCTTTTTGGTGTATAATTCCGCGTCTAAATCCTGTTTCTTGAAGTTTAGTGTTCGAACAAAAAGTTGAATGTATGGTTCTACCGTCCCCGTTGCATGTAATCCGCATAAATCTTCAGTGATTTTTAGGATATTATTAAGTTTTGAGTCTTTTGTGAGGTGTTGTTTACTTAAAATTAATTTATTGATGGTTAGCTTCTCAAATTCTTGCATCTTCTTATATGTTTGAATGGGATTAGTAATAATATCTTTTGGGTTTTAATACAAAGAAATATTTAAAATATTCAATTTTTATTTGATTAGATTATATTCGAAATGGGATCCTTAATATGCTTGAAGGGTTAGATGAGATAGATTGGGCTAACCTTGAGCACGCTTATGGTGAAGCCTCTGATGTACCGATCCTAATTAGATCTTTGGCCTCTATGGACGAGGAAGAAAGGAAGGAGGCCTTATGGGAACTTTATGGCAATATCTTTCATCAAGGAACTCGATATGAGGCAACATCTTATGCGATTCCTTTTATATTTGAGCTAATTCGTGATCCAAACGTTCCAGAAAAAGCAATTCTTATTAAATTCACGGTTGATCTGGCATTAGGTTATCCAGAAGCATTTTTGCCTAAAGGTCCAAATGTAGATGATTGGGCTATTAATCCGGAAGAATTAAAAGCTGAAGCTGAAACAGAGGGTCTAGAAGATGTTAACATCGATTGGCTAAAACACGTTGATGATTTTATCAATTCATATAAAGCTGTTCTAAAGGAAGTCCAGACCTATTACGATTTATTAGATAACAAAGATCCAACCATAAAAACAATGGCGATTTTTGGAGTTGCTTGGTTTAGAGAAGCTGCATCAGATTCTATACCAAAAATTCGGAATTTAATTAAAAGTGAAAAAGATGATAAAATCCTCGCAAATTCATTGATCTCATTATCTATGCTGGATTCTTATTTAGAAGATAAGAAAGATGAGCTATTAATTAAAAACTTTCTTACAGAACATAAATCGATTATAGTAAAGATAGCTGCAGCAATTGCTCTAGTGAATATTTTAAAAGAAGAGGTTGATATAACTCCAATAGATTATATTTTGCAGCAAATACCTAATATAATGGAAATGAATTTATCTCCCTTTGAATTTCCTTGGAATGATGGGGAATTATTAGGATTCATTTCAGAAGTTATCAAATTCTGTGCAGTACAATTCCCCGAAAAAGTTGTTCCTGATTTTTCAAATGTATTATCGAAATTGAGTGGTATTCAAGCCTTAAACGTAATTTATTCATTATTATGGATTGTATTTCCCGATCTTCCAGAACAAAATATTTGGACATTAAAACAACTTAATAACTATCAAAAGATGGTACTGAGGGTCTTAGTATTGAATAATAATTTATGGATTGATGAAAGTTTGGAAACAACAGATTTAATCACACTTCTGGAAGAATATAGATTACCTAATAATCGAAATGACCTCAAGAAATTATTACAATTAGATTTAAAATAAAAGGAAATTTCCATTCTTGTAAAAATATGTTTATCCTCAATGAAATTTAATAACAATTGAACTTAAAAAATAAGAACTATTAACAATATCATAAATACAATCTATTAGACACTAGTAAATAGAGATTTTGTAACTTACACTCTTAAAAAATTAGGAGGATATATTTAAAAAGGTGTAAAACTTGTCTGAAAAACAGACCAAGGAAGATAAAAACGATAAATTGCCAGTTGTTGGCACATTTGTGTGTCGGTGAGGGATAAACATCGCGGGAACTTTAGATGTTCCAAAGATCGTCGAAGAGATTAATAAATTGCCAAATGTATATGCATACGAATATCTCAACATGTGTACGTCCGGTGGAGCGGAATACATAAAAGAACAAATTGAAGAGAAAGGCTTTGATCGCATAGTTGTAGCCGCTTGAACACCATTAACGCATGAACCAGTGTTCCATGGAATATTAAAAGAGGCAGGGATGCCACAAAGATATTTAGAATTTTCAAATATTAGAGAACACTGTAGTTATGTACACCAATCGAAAGAAGTTTATGATGAAGCTACTCAAAAAGCGATCGAACTGATAAAGGCAGGTATTTCAAGAGCCCAACTGTTAGAAGATATACCTACGAAAACAGTACCAGTCAATCCAACTGCTTTAGTAATAGGTGGAGGCATTGCAGGTTTAAGTACTGCGATTGATTTAGGTGATGCAGGCTATAAAGTGTATTTAGTCGAAAAAAATACTACTATTGGAGGGAGAATGTCCCAGCTTGATCGAACATTCCCTACGGATGATTGTAGTATTTGAATTCTCGGACCACGCATGCTTGAAGCTGATAGGCATGAAAATATCGAAATAATGTCTTATAGCGAAGTGGTAAAGGTCGATGGCTATATTGGTAATTTTCGAGTGCAAGTGAATCGAAAGGCACGGTTTGTCAATGAAAAACTATGCACCGGTTGTGGCAGTTGTACGGAAATGTGTCCTATCTATGTCCCGAATTACTTTGATGAAAATCTGTCCGCTCGAAAATGTATTGATATAGCATTCGCTCAGGCGGTTCCAGCAATCTCTAATATTGAGAGAAACTCTTGTGTCGAATGTTTTGCTTGTGTAGATGCATGTGATACTGATGCGATAGATTTTAGTCAGCAAGACGAAATTGTAGAATTAGAAATAGGAACAATAATCGTAGCTACTGGTTGGGACCTCTATCAAGGAGATGATTATGGATATGGTACTTATGATAATGTAATCACTCAAATCCAATTAGAACGAATACTTGCTCCTAATGGTCCAACTTTCGGTCACTTGAAAAGACCTTCTGATAGAACTCGTCCAAAAAGAGTTTTATTTATCAACTGCGTAGGATCTCGAGATTTAAACACAAATGAGTATTGTAGTGTCGTCTGTTGCAATCTTTCCGTAAAAAATTCAAAACTGATAATGTCTGAATACCCCGATTCCGAGATAGTAGTAAGCTATATAGACATGCGCTGTGGCGGGAAAATGTATGAAGAGTACTATCGACGAGCAAGAGATGCAGGGATTATCTTCATTAAGGGTTTAATTGGTAAAATTGAAGAGGATCCAATAACTAAGAATCTGAAAGTACAGCTTGAACCAGTAGGAACCGACTCCGTAGTGCAGATGGAATTTGATATGGTAATCTTGTCTTCAGCATCACTACCATCTCAAGGAACCAATCAGATTGCTTCGGTAATGAATATCGAAAAGACTTCTGATGGTTTCTTAAAAGAAGTGCATGCCAGACTCGACCCTATTAATACAAAAGTTCCAGGAGTCTATTTAGCAGGTTCATGCCAAGGCCAGAAGTCGATAGATCTTGCTGTTAGTCAGGCTAAAGGAGCTGCTTCGACTGCTGGAATTCCTATGAAACATGAGGAATATACCATGGAATTAATCCGTGCTAAACCAATAGACGAACGTTGCGCTAAATGCTACAAATGTATTGAAGCTTGTCCTTATAGTGCTATTTCAGTCAACGAAGAGGGATTAATTGTAGTTGATCTTATTAGCTGCAGAGGTTGCGGAATATGTGCGGCTACTTGTCCTTCGAAAGCAATAGAACTAGCACATTATAAAGACATTCAATATATGGCTTATATTGATGAATTATTACCACTCGAGGAGTAAACAAGGGTGATTAAATGGCAGAGAATGAAAAAAAGATAAAGATATTAGCATTTTTGTGTTTGAAATGAGGATATGGTGGCGCAGATATGGCAGGAACAATTCGAGCACAGTATCCGACGTCATTACGTACTGTATTAGTTCCCTGTACTGGTAGAGTTGGAGCGGACTTAATAATGAGAGCTTTTGGAAGAGGAGCCGATGGCGTTCTAGTAGTTGGTTGATACCCTGGTGAATGCGATTATGAAGACGGAAATTATTTTGCTTATCGACAAGTAGAATATCTAGAAAAAATTGCTAAAACCATTGGAGTTAATCCCAAAAGATTGAGGATGGAATTCTGCAGTTCTGCGGAAGGTGCGAAGTTTCAAAAAGTAGCAACGGAATTCGATGAGGAAATACGGAAGTTAGGTCCAAGTCCACTCCGTCCAAAAAGCGACACACAAAAAAAAGAAAAAGCCAAAGCGAAAGCTAAGGCTTAAATAAAAATGTGTTAACTTATGATACTGAGTTAAAAAAATGAGAACTCAGTTGAAGTAATGGAAGCCCCATAATACACATAAAATAGTAATTTAATAATAAATTGCATTGGAAAAGGAATTTTAAAGTAATTCATATAAAAAAATTTAAGGAAAATATATTGAGTTGAATAAATTTGGAAGCAATAGCAGAGTATCTGATAAAAATAGAAGATTTTCCAAAACTACTTACTGCTCTCTTGAACGAAAAAATCGTTGACAAAATCATTGGAGCAGAAACAAAAGTTAACAAAAAAACTAATGAAGAAGATCGATTTTCGGTATCCCCTGTAGTATATGAGAAGCCAGATGCTATCAAAGATTTTCCATTAACCAATCTCATCACATATGGTTATGCCAGAACAGATTCGGCTGCAAAATTTTTACATAAATCAGTAAATGGAGCAATGCAAGAAAAAGTAGCCCTTATCGCTCGTCCTTGTGACACTCGGGCGTTGATAGAATTAGCTAAAATTAAGCAAATTAATTTGGATAATCTTTTTATCATTGCCTTCGAAGATAGAGGCATGATAATTAATGTTTCCCGGGAGATAAAGAAGATCAAGGATGTTGACACTACAAAAGTGGTAAAAGAAAAAGTTGGGGATAATGGCTTAATCCTTCTAATGGACGATGGGAAAACAAAAGAAGTGAATTTAACCATTGCTGAGAATTGCTCACGATGTACTCGGAAGATCCCTGTGATAGCGGATCTAGGTATAAGTGATATTGGGATTCCAATTGATTCAGAGGAAATTATATTAAAAGCATATTCCGATAAAGGCGCTAATCTTATTGAGACATCAAAAATAGCTAAAAAGGATCTTCCTGGAGATGTGAAAACCACTCACACAGAAAAGATGAAGGAAATTAAGGAAAAGGCATTAGCAAAAAGAGCAAAAGACTTGGAAGAATGGGATAAAACCCCGCAAGAAGAGAAAATTGCTCGATTACAAGCATGTACCATGTGTGGTATGTGTATCAGAGGGTGTCCCGTTTGCTATTGTGTTGATTGCATTTTACAACAAAAGCGTAAGGATAAAACAATCAATAAAGAGACTTATCAATTAACCCGAATTGCTCATGTCGCTGATCGTTGCGTTGAATGCGGAAATTGTGATAATAACTGTCCTGTACACTTACCGTTATCTCTATACTTTCAATCTTTAAACGAAGAATTCAAAAAAGCATTTAGTTATACCACTGGAGAAAGCGTTGAAGATATTCCTTTTAGATCAGGGAAAGCAATTAGAAAAATGGAATTAGAAAAAACATAATTTATTTTATTATTTAAAAAAATATTGTTAAAAGTGAAAAGTTATGTCATTACCGAAAAAGGAAGCTGTCCAAGTAGATGAGAATATCACGCATTATGTATATAAAATGCTCAATCATGAAATGATATTGAAATATGATGAGTCTAAATGCATTGAATGTGGATTTTGTCATCGAGTTTGCCCCGTTACGATATCTATTTATGATGAACCTCTCAAAAAGACTGCTATTGGGACTCCAGAAGAGATGAGGATCGAATCTGATAAGAAAATTGTAGTAGATACTGATAAGTGCATATGGTGTGGCAGCTGTAGTTGGATATGCCCAGGACATACCTTAGAGTTGCTAATCAATGGAGAAAGTAAAATATTACTGGTTGAAAATGGTTCTCTTCCCGAATTTGAGGAAGAAGTAAGAACCTTGGAAGATGGTCGCAAAGTACGAAAAGTCGTAGAAGGGTCGATAAAAATAACTTGCAATGAAAAGGATACAAAGATTATCGATCAGTTTGTGGATGAATGTTCAGTAGATGCGATGTCTCGAGACGGAAAAGAGATCGTTGTGGATAAAGATAAATGTATATTATGCTTTAAATGCTCTGAGGCCGCTAAAAAGTATGATAATATTGAAGTAGAAGTTCATCGCGATAGATTTAAAAATGTTAAAGGGGAACCTGGCTCAGTATGGAACGGTATCATGCTAAGAGTAACTGGAGTAGAGGGTAAAATTAAAGGAATAATGAGTCGAAGCCAGAATAAGCTTGCTGATGCCGTAATGCGATTAATGGGCAAAGAATTAGAAGAAGAAGAAGAAGCTTAATTTTTTTTAGTTATTAATATTATTTTTTACTAATTTTTTATCATTTAATCTTAGATGATATTTCATATGAATAGGACATCCAATTTCAATAAATTTGATGGAAATTTAGAGGATATATTTCATATAGATGGAAAATATGCTTTTTTAGCTGGGGCAGGCATTTCTATTGATTCACCTTCTAATTTACCCTCTGCTCGTATGCTGATTAATACATTGGTTAATTATATATGTCCTAAAGAGGTTTTAGATGAAGATTCTTTGGAGATTAAATATGAATCACTCATCCAAGTATTTAGAGATGAAATTGACCATGAACTCAAATTAATCGACTTTTTTGGTTTGCCTACTAATCCAAATTCGATTCATTTCTTTCTTGCGCAAATAATTTATAACCAACACTATGTAATGACAACAAATTTTGATCAATTGATAGAACATGCGATATTTTCCCTTCAGTCCCAAGGAACGCCCACTTTTCAGATAAAAGATCTCAAAGTAGCAATTACTGAAAATGATTATAAGAATATACTAGATAGGGATTTAAGAGTGTTATTTAAACTCCATGGATCTAATAAGAATTTAATTACGGGCGAAAATACGAAGAATAGTATCATTACTACGATGGATGCTATCGGGAAGAGCATGAAACAGCAAGAAGATCTTTTTGTATTGCCGTTATATATCCATTCTATACTAGAAAGAATATGCTCAGGTAAAACTTTAGTATTTCTAGGTTATGGAGGAGGAGACGGTTTAGATGTACTCCCAGAGTTAGCACGGATCGAAGATATTAATCAGATTATTTGGATTGAACATACAAATAATTCCACAGTATCTATCGAGAAATACTCACTTTCATTATCGAATAAATACCAAGATTTTCCCAAATTATCTCAACTTTCGGGAGCTGAAGATTTTATGCATTATCGAGTAATGCATTATGGAACAGACTGTTATAAAGTGAAAGGTAATACTAGTGAAATTACTGCTAAAATGAGAGCGATTTTAAAAATTCCCCAATTTATATCAAATTTGGATCCATCAAGAAATCAAACCAATAAAATATTCCAAGATTGGCTAGAATCTAATTTTCCAAAAGTATCTGAATTAAAATCCTATTATTTGGCAGGAAAGCTATTTCGAGTATCTCTTGACTATGATACTTCATTTAAGTATCTTATGCACGGAAATAAGCTATTTGATCAAAAATACAGTTCAGTCACATTAGCATCAAAAGAAGACATTCAAATGATCGCTGAAATTAAAACGAATATAGCTATGCTGTATATGACTGTACGTAATTATAAGATGGCAGATCTTTTTATTCGTTCTGCTTATTATCTCTTTCAGAGAATCGGAAATGATCGTGGTATGGGAGATTGTCTACACAATATTGGATTTATACAAGAAACTTTAAAGAAATACAATGAAGCAATAATTAGTTATAAAAAGGCAATTTCTATGTATGAATATGTAAACTATAACTATGGAGTCGCATATACTTGGAAAGATCTTGGGCAACTTTATCAAGAGAAAGGGGATTATGAGAAAGGATTCGGATGTCTGGAGAAAAGTTATGCTCTATTCAGGGAAGTAGGTGATTTTTCAGGAATGGCAGATTTATTTAATATCATGGGATTAACCTATAACATTTCTAAAAATAATCTAGAAAAGGCACTAGAATATTATGAAAAAGCAAAGGATATATATCAACAATTGGGCCAATTAAGAGGAATTGCTTCGGTTAAAAGTAATTGTGCGTCTGTTTATTATGATAAAGGCGAATTTGAAAAGGCTTTAAGCATTTTCAAAGAGGTTTATGAGCTTGACAAAATATATGGTGATCCACTCAATATTGGTACATCTCTCCGAAATATCGCAAAAGTGAATCAAAAAATGGGAAACATTGAAATGGCTTTAGGAAACCTAAAAGAAGCGTATGAAATCTTAAGAACTTCTAACCCAGATGAGAAATTAACTAAAATTGTTTCCCAAGAACTAAGGTTACTAAAATCAAGTGCAGAATAATCTTTATTACAAGAATTTTTTTTTTCTAATTTTTACATGGGCAATTTTTTAGGAATTCCCAATCCTATTAAATCAAGTGCTTCCTTTCCGGAAAGTAAGGTTTCTATTTGATAATTCAAATCCGCTACACTTGATAAGGATAACATTCTTTTTGTTATTCGCTTAATAGCTTTTTCATATTCTCCCTCTTTTACTGAAACTATAGAAATAACTTTAGTACCTTTTTCAGTAGGGACAACACCTAAAGGTAAAACCGCTTTTTCGAAAGATTCACCTGGATATTCTCTCATAACTTCAGTATACTTCCTTCCAACTATAGTTTCTTTCCCTTGGGGAATCCATGAAGTTATCATAATTAAGACCATACTTTTTTCATACCTCGATTATGTTTTAACGTTTATAAATTGGATTACAAATCAGATATTGAATTTAAAATAGAATATTTAAAGATTAACACTAAAACTTACTATTTTGAGTTTAATCTCTTTTAAGAAAATTAAAATCTATAGAAAATAAGAAGAAAATTATTTTAAATAATTCAATGCCGTTAAAGCATACAACTTGGTAGTATTTATTAAATCCTCAATATATACAAACTCATTAGCACTATGCCAATTATTATCGTATCGAGAAACTCCGATGAGGATTGTTTCAATCCCTTTTTCCTGAAACCAATAACTAAATTAATATTTAAAAAGCAAATTGGAATGGTTGGATTTGATAAACCATACAATATTGATGCTACAAAGATTATTAAACTATATCTCAATAATGTTCCGTTAATTATAGTTGGTGGAATGAGATCTTTAAAAGAAATGGAAGAGACTGTAGGAAATAACTATGGACAAATGATTTTAATGTCTCGGCCATTTGTTAGGGAGCTTATTCTTTTAGAAAAGTTTAAAGAAGGAAAGATTGATAGAGTTAATTGTGAATCGTGTAATCGATGTTTAGCAGCGGTCGCATTCCATTTCCCATTAAAATGTTATGTAAATTCTTTCCCTACCAAGAAGTAGCATTGAATAACGAAGTTTTCAACTAATACCCCAGTTTTTATATAAACTTTCCATTCTGAATATAAAGAGTTCATAATTAGAAAAATTAAATTTTATTTAGTTTCATCGAAACTAAAAAATTAATAAATTAATGAAATATTATTTAGCTTGATTTGTCTTAAATGAAATTCTAAAACAAAAATAGTGATTAATAATGGCAAAAAGAATTGCAATTAATGGATTTGGAAGAATTGGTCGAAATTTCTTTAGAGCGATTCATAAAAGATACTGGAATGACATTGATGTTGTTTCAATTAACGACCTATTTGAACCGAAATATTTAGCTTATGCCTTAAAATATGATACCGTTTTCGGAAGGTTTAAGGGAACTGTTGAAGCGAAAGAAAAATCTTTAGTAATCGACGGTAAAGAAATACCTATTACTGCGGAAAGAGACCCAGCCAATTTACCTCATGGATCTAATGATATCCAAATTGCTGTAGAGTGTACGGGGTTTTTTACTAATAGAGAAGGTGCTGCGAAACACTTAGAAGCTGGAGCAAAGCGAGTACTTATTAGTGCTCCTGCTACAAATCCGGATATAACCGTTGTATTAGGATGCAACGATGATAAACTGACTGATGAACATAAGATCATAAGCAATGCTAGTTGTACAACTAACTGTCTCGGTCCAGTAGTGAAGGTTTTACATGATAACTATAAAATAGCCAGTGGTATAATGACCACAATTCACTCCTACACTGGAGACCAAAGAACTGTTGATACTGCTCGAGCAGGTGATCCTGTTAAAATGATTCGTGGTCGTGCCGCCGCGGCAAATATCATCCCAACTTCAACTGGAGCGGCAAAAGCTATTGGTTTAGTATTTCCTGATTTAAACGGGAAATTAGATGGTATCGCGATGCGCGTACCTACTCCAGATGGTAGTGTCGTTGATTTGAAATGTAATCTTGAAACTGCTGCTTCTGCTGATGAAATTAATGCCAAAATGAAAGAAGCTTCAATGGGAAGTCTTAAAGGAATCCTAGAGTATACTGACGATCCAATTGTCAGTAGTGATATTGTAGGAAACCCAGCGAGTTCAATCTTCTGTGGTTTATGGACAAAAGTGATTGGGAACCTCGTAGGCGTTGTTAGTTGGTATGACAATGAAGACGGCTATTCCAATCGATTAGCTCAACTTATAGTTAAGAAATTATAAACTATAAATCAATCTATTTCTTTTTTTATTTTATTACTCTCTTTCTATTATAATTATTTAATTAAATCTATTTCTAACATGACTATGGTTATAAAGTTAAACACTAAATCTGGACTCTGATTGTTCATTTATAGCATTATGAATTATTTTTAGTGAGTTATGTACAATGAATTAAAGAAGTATCATGATAGGATCTATACTGGAATGCGAGTAGGGCAATCTCATCATTGGAATTATAATGATGGTCATTGGTATGAGAAAAAAATTGCCCCTGATGAATGGCAAATAACATTCAATAGCATAAAAACCAGAAATTATGCAGCTCCTTCAAATTCTGGTGCAAAAGTAGGGACTAAATATCATTGGTATATTATGGCTGATCAAATTGCAACAAAATTGGATAGTGATTCTTATATGACCAAATTAAATGGATTAAAGTTCAAGGTGGGGCATAAACGTCCTTATTGGAAGAGTTTTAGCTATGAATATCCAGAACAAGAAGGGTATAAAGAGCGAATTATTAAAATTTTAGAAGATACTTTAACTAAACTAAAAAATGAAAAAGATGGTATAGAAAGATATTTATTGTGAAATTTTTTTATGTAGGAATATTATCTTCTTCTTCAAGTCTTTTCCGTATTTTTTTGAAAAACGCTTCATCAGTTTTCTTATGCTCTTCGGTGTACCATTTATCAAATTGAATTCTTCTAATTGTTTTTGCTATAATTACAACCAAATATCCAACTATTCCAAAATCAAGGACTAATAGCCACATTGATATTACAAACCAGTTATTAGAAATTTCTACTGATGTGGTGGTGATAACCACACTTAATACATAATCAATTGATACTTCTTTTTCAATAGAATTCTCTAAAAATCTGATATTAACTTCTCCGGTACAAGTAATTACATCAAATTTTGCACACTGCAGATTATAATGAATTTTAGCAATTGAATTTGTTGGAGTAACTAATGTTTGATTTAGATAAATTTCTGCATCTTCATTTTTATAGATAGAATATTCAAGGTGAACAATTCCCACTGGATCTATTGAACCAGTTGAAATAGTATTAAAATTAACCTTTGCAATATATCTATCATCTTGAGTAAGTTCTAGATATAAATGAATATTAACACCACCAGTTCCTTGAGTAAAAGAGTGGTTGAAGTCTTGGTTCAAATTGTACCGACCCAGTCCAAGAACATCTACAATATTATGAATAACGGGAATTAAAGATAGGCATAAAATAATTAAAAAAATAGCAATTATTACTTGAAATTTCTTATTCATTTGAATCCTATAAACTTTTTTTTATATTTTGAGTTTAAATAGAGATGGTAAATTTATAAATGTTGTTTATCAATAGTTTAAAGAGTATTACTGATAAATTTTAGTATTTGGAAGCGTATTTTACTAGTAAAATTAGATCTGCTCTAAAAAAATATCTTCGAATCATGATATTCTTTAAAAATGATCATTTAGAAATATTTGTGGGAGATAATTATTGTATCTTAAAAATTTGTTATTGATAAATAAAAATCATCAAAATTTTATGTGCTTTACTCAATAATTTAAAAAAGAAATTATTTTATGTTTGGTACAATATTTATTAATGCATGGACTTAACCGACGCGAAGAAAATCACCCTTCAAGATAAAGAGTTATTTGACGGTTATTTTCGGAAATATTCTCCACAAAACTCCGAATTCACCTTCACGAATGTTTTTATGTGGAGAAATTATTATAATTTTTTATATTTTAAATATAAGGAGCATTTACTCTTATTTTCTTATGATTATTTAAAAACTAGAAAAAAACCAATCAATTCTGGCTCTAAAGAATACATGTATTTTTTTCCTCCGATTGGTCCTTATCCCGAAAAGATAATTCTTGAACTTTTTGAACAAATTGGTAACTTAGAAGTTCATAGAGTTCCAGAGGAGATTTGTAGTAAATTAGAGGGCACTGGAGAGTTTACCGAATTAAAATTAGCCTGTCTTGAAGATAGGAATAATTGGGACTATATTTATGATAAAGAAGAGATTCTTAATTTAGCAGGAAACAAGTATCGCCAAAATAGAAGATGGTTGCAAAAATTCTTAAGTAATTATAATTATGATTTTAAAATATTAACTGAAGATCTTGTTGAGAAATGCAAAGAACTTCAATTAGAGTGGTGTGTGATTCGAGCTTGTACTGAGGATGAGAGTTTAGAAGCAGAACAAGAAGCAATCTATGAAGCTTTGAATAATTTTTCTTCACTTGGCTTCTCTGGAGGTTTGCTTTGTGTAGATGATAAGTGTGCTGCCTATACCTTTGGCGAAATGTTGAATGATAACACTTTAGTGATTCATATTGAAAAAGCACATGCAGAATATGAGGGAGCATATCAAGCGATCAATAATTTGTTCCTAAAAAATTGCTTTAAAGATGCTATATATGTTAATCGGGAACAAGATTTAGGTATTGAAGGATTAAGACGAGCTAAAGAGTCATATAAGCCAATCAGAATGGTTAAGAAAAGTATTATATATCAAGAAATCTAATTTGAATAAATTCTTAACGGGGATCTTTCTTTAGTTTAAGATTATAAATAGTACTTTAAGAAATTAAAACTGGTCGTAGCAATATTTATATATGCTTTTTTAATTGGTTAGCATAGTTGGAATTATTAATATATGTGTATTTCCATATAATACTAAAAAACTATTAATCATAATTGTGAAAACTAATGTCAGATGAGGAAAAAAGTGAGTCGCAAGGAAAAGATAATCCCGTCGGAAGATTGATGGGAAAGACCACTGCTTACGAGGTCACGATGCAGATTAGTGATCCGAGCGTAGTTCGTAACACATACCTAACTATCTATGGAGAAAAGAAAGATGACGGAACGAGGCCTCATTACGTGCTGAGTATAAGTGATATGTTTAGTGATTCATCAGGAATCATTGCCGATTTAGTAGTCCTGGGAGAAAGACCAAAAAGACCTTTTGAAGTGGGAGCCGAAGTTTATAAGGCAACTGGAGAACAAATCGAAAAGCTTTTAGGCATTCATAATGCTCCGGAAGAATCGGTTTCTTTAGGAAAGTTAATTGGGTATCCATTTTCAGTACACTTGCTTGTGAAAAATTTTGGGCGGATTTTCATTACTGGGAAAAGTGGATCGGGGAAATCTTATACAATGGGAGTTTTATGCGAGGAATTTATGAGAAAGGGTATTCCCGTTGTTATTTTGGATCGCCATGGAGAATATGGATCATTAAAGGTAGCTGCCGGAGAACCAGATGATTCTGAAAATAATCAAAGTGAATTTGTAGATAAAATCATTGAATTTGCGGATCTAAAAATCAATAAAGGAGGAGATGTCGATATTGAATATCTATTTTCATTGGATGCGAAGGATTTGGTTGCACCAAATCTATGTACTATTGTAAACATGCGTGGGATGGAGCTAAACGTTCAAGAGATGATTGCAGGAAAGTTACTTAAAAAACTCTACCAAGCCAGCACCGCTAGACGGATAACTCCATTTTATCTCTTTTTAGATGAAGCTCACCTCTTTGCTGGGAAGAAAAGGACTGAAACTTGTGAAACAGTTAAGTTATTCTCTCAGGAAGGGCGGAAATTCGGAGCAAACATCGTAATAGGTACGCAAAGACCCCAACTTCTTGATACCACCATTCGAGCGCAGGCAGGTTCATGGGTGGTCCATAACCTTACCGATATACGAGATATTGATGTGACTATATCGAGTGCTGAGGATTTAAGTCGGGATAATAAAAAAGACATTTCAGGATTAGATAAAGGAGAGTGTATCATATGTGGAGAAGCGGTTAAAGGTATCCCCTTATTTGTTAAAATTCGGGAACGAGAAACTCAACATGGAGGGATTGGATTTAATCCACTTGATTTTCTACCTCAACAAACAATTGATGAATTGCAGAAGAGAAAGCAACGGATATTAGGAGATAAATCGGCAAATGAATTAGAAACGGGGAAGACGATTTTTGAAGAGATTACTGCTCCAAAGACTTCAGCAGAATATTTGGATCAGATAGCAGAACTAAAAATTAAGATCAAGGAATTAGAAGAAGAAATAGAGATGCTTAAAGAGAGATTAGTTGGAATTGAAGTTAAAGAGGGAGAGGAATTATCTACAGAGGGTATTACATTCGATGATGATATAGAAGATCTTCAAACGGAATTGAAAGTTTGGAAGGAAAAGTATAACTATCTAAAAGAAAGCATGGAAAATCCAGAATTAATGCCTCAATCTAACGAGGAGTCCAGTGAATTAATCTTGGATTTACAAAATAGGACCATAGAATTAGAGGCTGAAGTTCAAAAACATAAATCGCGCTATACTGATGCGATATTATTAGCGGAAAAAGCAATTAACGAGCTGAAAAAGCGAAGTAAATAATTCTTATTAAAATTTTATTAATAGCTATTTTTTAATCAATATTTTTATTTTTCAATGATTTTAATTAAAATCTTTAGGATTTGAAATTTTAGAAGGTTTGGTTTTTTTAGTATAACCAGCCCCTCGATAAAGACCAAAAATACCTTGTTTAACCATTGGTGCATGAAACTTACCTTTCGCCCAAGGAACAGGAAATTTTTGAAAAATCGTTGTTGCAGTTAAAGCAAAAATGAAAAAAAAGATAAAAATCGCATAATTATCCCACAGAATAAGAAATCCTAAGCTTAGTGCAACATTTGGTATATGGCATACACTGGTTTTGATGATGATTGATCGTGGAGTGTCATGTTCGGGACTCACATAGACGTCCCAGAAATAATCATGAGTAAAGTACTGGATTATAGCCAAAGACAGGTAACTTAGAAGATAAATCATCCAGGGTGCTAAAGCAGTAAGAGACCATAGATGGTAAAAAGAAAGGAGCAAGCCACCAGTACTGATGCCCCAAATAATACCGAAAAGAATTTCTACTAATAAGTGATATTGACGATCGAAAGTGAGGGTCATACGGGACCAAAGAATCCAATAAGCGAAAAAAATGTAGAGAAAGCAAACAACTAGATATAAAATCCAAGTAGGATTTGTGATTTGGTCAACACGAACTATAGGTTGAGTTATCAATGTATCTAATGTACCTGAGACGGCAAAGACAAGATTACATAATGAAAAGTAGATGAACGCGCGAACCCACGCGATTTGCGGTTTCCAAACATTAATTGGAGTCCCTCGATACTTTAAGAAATAGATTATTACCAATAAGGTTCCAATGATAACCGATACTAGGGCATGAATTATCGAGTACATTTTGAAAATTTAATCGGAGGTGGTAAGTTTTTAATTAGAACAAAGCTATTAAACTAATTTAAATATTCTACAATTATATTAAAACTCAAAGCTTTGTATTCTAATTTTATTAGGTGAAAATATGAATCTTGACAGTATAAAAGTCCTACAAAAAGAATTATCCGATTTAATTGGCGTGTCGGGATATGAGGATGAGGTAGGCAATTTCATCTTATCTATAATTGAAAAGGAAGGGTTAGCGGATAAAGCTTGGAAGGATCCACTGGGTAATATTCTGGTTATTATACAAGGGACTAAAGAAAGTGAGAGAGTGTTATTTGATGCTCATACGGATGAGATAGGTTTCATGGTCTCTCATATAGATCAGAAGGGTTTTTTGCGATTTGTCCCTGTGGGGGGGTGGGATACGCGTATTTTACTTGGTCAGACGATAGTTATTCCAACAGATTCTGGGGAAAATTTTCATGGAATAATCGGTTCAAATCCTCCGCATTTAACTTCTCCCAGTGAACGTAAGAAAACTGTAAGTATCGACCAGATGTATATTGATATCGGTTTGAATTCGAAAGAACAGGTAGAGGCTTCAAATATCTCAGTTGGATCAGTAGGTACTTTGGTATCACCTTTCGTAGATTTTCCTAACAACATGGTTCGAGGCAAAGCTTTTGATGATCGAACAGGATGTAATGTCTTAATTCATTTATTAAGGGAATTGAAAGATATTAATAGCCAAAACGAAACTCTACTTTTTAATTTCGCAGTCCAAGAGGAATTTGACAGGATTGGTACGGTAACTGGAGCTTTTAAATTAAATCCGACGTTAGCGATCGCAGTTGAGAACACAACAGCCGCAGATGTACCGAATATTAAGCCCTCAAAAATACCCGTTTATATTGGGAAGGGGCCAGCCATCAGTGTCGCTGATAAATCAATAATTAGTTCTCCACATGTAAACAAGAGATTGATAGAAAACGCAAAAATAGGAAACATTCCTTATCAAATAAAAAAGCCCATGTATGGTAAGACGGATGCAGGTAAAATCCAAATGACTCGAGAAGGTGTAAAGAGTACAGTTGTATCTGTTCCATGCAGATATATTCATTCTCCAACATCATTACTGAAATTAGATGATATTTCAAATACCATAGAACTACTTAAAGCTTTTATAGAGAATGAAGCTAAAATTTAACCGAAAATAAAAAATTAAAAAAAAGAAAAATTTTTTCCAACGATATTATTGTCTTTTTGGTGGTTTAGTAAGATATATTAAGATTGCTGAGCCAATTGACATAATTCCCATTACAATAAATAATAATAAATAGCTTCCAAATATCGCTACAAATAGATTAACACCCACCGCTCCGATAAAACCCGCAACACCATAAGCAGTAAACACAATTCCATAATTAGGGCCTAAATTTTTTGAACCAAATAAATCTGCTGTCGCAGTGGGAAATAAACTAAAGTTTCCACCAAAACAGAAATATATAGAACAAGTTAGGATCGCAAAATAGATTGCATTTACATTAGTTGTGAAATACAAGAACATTAGTATGGCTTGAGTTGAAAACATTAATAACATCGCTCTTTTGTAAGTAATTGAATCTGCCAATTTTCCCCACACAATCCTTCCTAATCCATTAAACAAAGCTGCTAAACTTCCTATAGTGACAAAATCAGCTGTACCAATGATATAGATAAAATTTTCGGATACATCTTGTGTTTTAGCAAATGCAGCATATGATCCAATGACCATTAAACCGGATATCGCACTCAAAATGAATGCTAGCCATAGCATCCAAAATTGGGGTAATTTAACTGTTTCTGTACGTTTGAGTTCTAAACCAGAAATACCAGATTCCTCTGAAGGAGGAGGAGGTGTCCAACCTGGTGGAGTCCAGCCCTCAGGAGGGTTACTTAGAAGTATCGCACCACCAAGAACCAAAATTGTATAAATAATTCCTATTATAATGAAAACCCAAGGAATATTAGGTGAAATTGCTGCTAAAAATCCTGGATCATCAACATCTAAGTTAGTTGGATTTGCGATAGCTTTTATTACATAATTAAAAATAAAAGAACCCGCTCCAAATCCTGCCACCGCTAAACCATTAATCAGGCCTTTTTTATCGGGAAACCATTTCCCTGCTGCTGCGATGGGGCAGACATAACCAAATCCAATTCCCGCACCAAAAATGATCCCATATGTTATAAGTAATCCTATAAAACTTGTCATAAATGCTGAGGATATGACTCCAATAGCAATTAATATTCCACCTAGAATGGCAATTTTCTTTGGTCCATATTTTTGCTGTAATTGCCCCGCAAAAATCATCGTGATTGCAAATGATAAAAGACCTACTCCAAATACGTAAACCGTAACTTCTCTGATTTGATTGAGATAAGGACTTACAAAAATTGTCAATGTCCCCCAAGAATAGATTGTGCCCAAAGCTAGTTGTATTAATATGGCGGCGATAACAATTATCCATCGATTTCTTATTTTTTGTTCCATTGTTATTTTAAATAGAGAGTTATTTAATTGGGATTTAAAAAGTTTAGAGATGATAAAAATATTTCATTAATAATATAAAGATTGATTTTGTTAAATGACTCATTTATAGGTAAATCATATATTTTTATACAATAAAAGAGAATAGATATATTATGAACAAATTAAATCTATCAAAAAAGCAGAGCGCACTTATCATGACTTTCCTTGCTTTATTCGGTGTAAGTACTATTTTCATGTTTATCACACCATTTAACGTAAAAAGGACCTATAATCTTACAACAACAACCTCAGACGGAGTTTTAATTTCTTTTAATGTCTTTGAACCAATTGATGGTGGAAATAATAAAAAAGCTGTAATAATGGGACATGGTGTACTTGGAAATAAAGAATTAATGAATAGTTATGCTATTGAAGTTGCTGCAGCAGGATTTGTCGCAGTAACATTAGACTTTAGGGGACATGGACAAAGTACTGGACCTATCGGTGGAGGATCATTGCTAGAAGATATAATAGCAATAAAGCAGTATTTAAATTCACGAGGAGACATTGATATTAATAATCTTGGATATGTAGGTTTTTCAATGGGGGGTATTGGCCAATCCTTAGTGAATAATGATTTAGATTTTAAATGTTTTTTAGGAACTGCGACATTTTTATACAATAGTTCTTCTTTGAGGAGGGGAAATTCCTCAAATCCTTTAAACGTTCTCATGGTTGTAGGAAAATTTGATGAACTAATTGAAGTGGATGAAATTAAAATACCCTTCGCAGAAAGAATCAATAGACCAGTTGAAGATGTAAACGTTCAGAAACTGTATGGTAGTTTTGAGATGGGTAATGCCTCAAAAATCTATTATGACGATAACTCTAATCATTTGTCTTCATACTGGGATACTGACTTCGTGAGAGAGGTAAAAACATGGGTAATTAATTCCTTCCCAGATGTGATTCAAACTGATGAGAATTTTTATGGTAATATTAGGTTAATAATTCTTGTAATTCAAATTATTGGGGGAATTGGATTCTTCTTAAGTTTAATTAAACCATTAAGTGAAATCATAGTTCCTAAAAAAGAAGAAGAAAGAGAGATGCACATCATTGAAACACCTGATTTATCTATAAAAAAATTTTCATTAAAAATTTTAGCATTTTCCCTACTCTTAGGTTTCCCTGGGATATTTATTATGTTAATTATTAATATACCACTCGGATTAGCTTTATTTGGATTTTTGGTTAGCCTATTTTTTGGTCAAGCATTTGCTCAGTTACTTTACTTGTGGCGATTGGGGAAAAGACAGGATCTATCATTTCGATCAGTTCTTGGAAAACCATTTAAAGGTGATAGACTTGAATCATTAAGGCATATTCTCTTGGGGGTAATATTAGCATCAATCATTATAATTATCTTGCACTTATCCATTGGGATGAATTATTTTTCATTTGTCCCTTCACTTACCAAGGTTTTATGGATTCCGGTATACATGGTATTATTTTTCTTCACATTCATGATTTTCGGTTTAGTTTATCAATACACCCTTCAGCCAAAATTTAATAATTCTAATAAAAGTATTGCAAAAGTCACCCTCCTTACATATATGTTTATGATGATATATACATTTGTCTATGTATTAGTGCTCTCATTAATAATAAGGAGTTTCTTTTACTTTGGGTTTTTAATTCCAATAGCTAGTGTTGTTTTTCTACTTGCTACTTTGATCTGGACTGTTTCATATAGAAGTTCGGGGAATATTATTGCTGGATCTATTGCTTCTTGTGTCTTTATATCGCTATTAATTGGTACGGCAGCATCACTTCAGAATATGATAGAATTTATTTTTAATTTCATCAATTAAAAATCAATTATTATTTCCTTTTTTTTTATCTTCACATTCTACTATAAATTAAAAATTAGGGCATATTGGAATGTATTGCATATTTGGATTAATTCTTTTATATAGAATGACGTTGAAATATTAAATTATGAATAAATTCAATCTTTCAAAAAAAAAGTTACTCTTATTCTGCGTATTCTTAGGTTTATTTATAGTTGGTACCATCTTTATCTTTATCACTCCATTTAATGTAAAAAGTACATATGGATTAACAGCGACAACGGATGATGGCGTATTTATTTCTTTCAATGTATTTGAGCCGACAAACAGTGAGGAATCAAATAAAAAAGCAGTTCTAATTGGCCATGGATTTATGGCAAATAAGGAAATGATGAAGGGTTATGCTTTAGAATTAGCCGCTGCAGGTTTTGTAGCTGTTCCTTTTGATTTTAGAGGACATGGGCAGAGTACTGGGAGTTTGGAAAGAGGCAACCTTATCAATGATGTCGAAGCTATAATTAATTATTTAAATAGCCGCACTGACATCGATACCAATAATCTTGCATATATTGGCTATAGTATGGGGGGAGGTCCTGGAAACTTGATTGTAAATCAAAGTACTGATTTTAAAGCGTTTATCGGGGTTGGAACAAGTTTAGGTGATATTCGTAAGGGCACTTCCACGGATCCCTTGAACGTACTTATGATTAAAGCAAAATTTGATGAAGTCCAAGATTTAGATTATTTAAAAGCTTCAGTGGCACAAAGGACGGAATTAAGTGTCTCTTTAATAGATACTAATCAATTATATGGATCATTTGAGACGGGAAACGCAACAAAAATATATTTAGACGATAATAGTAATCATTTAGCAGTTGCATGGGACACAGATTTTACCAGACAAGCGCGGGATTGGATAATAAACACTTTTCCAGATACGAATACTCCAGAGGAGAATTTCTATGGCAACGTTAGATTATTAATCCTTGTAATTCAAGTGATTGGGGGAATAGGATTATTTATTATGTTACTTGAACCTATTTCAAAACTAATGAAATTTAATGATAAAGATACCGAAGATGAATTAAAAATCGAAATCAGGGATATCACTGCTAATAAAATAGCGATTAAATCATTATTATATTCAATTCCGTTAGGGATAGTAGGAATATTTATAATTATTTGGATATTTCTTCCTATTCCATTAGCTATAGTTGGCTTTGTTCTCACTATGCTTTTTGGTCAAATATTTGGAATATTAATTCTACTTTGGAGACTTGGCAAAAAGAATGACACCCCTCTACTGAATATGCTAAAAATTCCCTTCAAAAGTCCAATATCCGATATCGGTAAATCTATTCTATATGGTTTTATACTTATTACACTGTTATATCTGGTTTTATATTCTTCTATAGGATTAAATTATGTGGGAATGATCCCTTCTATTTCGAAAGCATGGGTTGATGCAATCTATTTTGTAATAGCATTTCTGATGTTCTTAGTTTTTAGTATTCTTTTCCAATTTGTTATTCAATCGAAAATTCAAAGAACACAAAAAGGCACTCTAAAAGCAATACTTATCCACTTCGGAGTTCTTTTAACCTATTTCACGTTTTATATCCTTTTAATCAGCGCTTTAGTGGGTAATTTATTCTATTTTGGTGTAATGATGCCCATTGCGATTCCTCTTAATTTTCTCATTGCTGGCATTTCAGTGTACACTTATAAGAAAACAGGGAATACAATTGCGGGTACATTAATCGCTGCGATATTATTTGTCATGGTAGTTTCTACATTTGCACCATACCAAGGCTTTCTGGGACTTTTAGGAACTTTTCTTCACTGATAAAACCATTAATTTATTTAATTTTTTTATTTATTTTTGTTTACAATCTATAGATACAAATCTTATAAATTATTGAAAATATAATTAATAAGACTCGAATAAAACGAATAAAGTTTCATAAAAAAGGTTAGAGATATATGTCTTCAGCTAGAGGATATTTATGGAGTGTAGTTTCTTTTCTTAGTGCTGCAGTTTATGGGTCAATCCCAACATATTTGATAGTGACATATTGGCAATTTATTAACGCAATTACATGGGAGGGTCAACCAATCTACACCCTTACATTATTTATATTGTTTTTATGGTTTGTTTCTTTAATTCTAACCTTGATCTATTTAGTTGCTGGGGTTCGAGCGATTGTACAACGTAAGAATGAAGATTTAGGAATTCCCAGAGGTGTAAAATGGTTTGGCGCAATCTCATCGGGAGTAGTAATTGTTTTTATGATTATTTGGTATATATTATTTAATGAAATTGCCTTCTTTTCAGCGGTATCACCATAAACAAAATTAATGAGTAGCATCAAATTAAAATTTTAATCAAATTTTAGAGGATATTCTCCAAATTTTTTAGTGGCTTCTACCATCCAGCGAAGATTAGGAACCTTGACTGCAGGATGCATATTTGCAGCACTTACCATGAAACCTCCCCCAGGACCAGCAGTTTTGATCGCATATTTTACATCATTATATACCTCTTCTTTTGTCCCATAAACGAGTGTGTGTGCCACGTCGATGTTCCCCATCAGGCAGATTTTTCCTACAGTCTTCTTTTTCACTTCTGCTAAATTCACGTTCGCAGTTGGTTCTAATGATTGAAGCCCATCAAAACCACAATCGATAACAAAGTCTAATAATGGTGTAACGTGACCATCGGTGTGCAAGACTATTTTACCTCCACCCTCATGGACTGTATCGGTGATAGTTTTATATGCGGGTAATAACACTTCATAGAATTTCTTAGGGCTCATCATTGGACCTGTTTTATAAGCTAAGTCTCCTGATTCTATGAAAACTTCCGCTCCAACTTCCATATAGCTTTTATATAGTTCAGCTGTAAACTCTGCAATAGAATCGTGCACTTCTTTAATAAATTTAGGATTTTTATGCAACATCTTTGCGAAAAACTTCATTCCTAATCCTTGAGAAGCACTTTCAAACACGCCCGCTAAATCATTGGTTACCAAGACAAAAATTTTATCTTTATGCTTTTTATTAATACGCCGGTAAAATTTCTTAACAAATGGCTTATATTTTTCTATTGCGGGACCCTCTAGATATTCTTTGACTTCCTTCCATTTTTCTATTGAATCAGTTGTTCCATATAAATAATATGGATTAAAGTTTCCTTCATTATCGCGTGCTTCCCATATTCTACCAAAAATATCTTTCATTAAATCCCGATTATCGCCCGGAACATCAACGAACCGAAGAGGTACAATACCAACTTGCATCGCATCAAGCCCAATAGCTGCTGCTGCCTCAACGCAACGGGAGAAAATAGAAGTCTCTACACTTTCAATTAGATCGCTTATTTCTTCTCTCCAATTTTCGGGATTACTCTCTTTAATTTGTGCTAATAAATCGAAATCAGAAAGCTGTGGTGTTCCTAATATTTCATCGACGTTATTCGCATCAATTAGAATAGTATGGCAAGGAACTCTATCGGGTTCTTCTAAATTTAAAGCTGCTAAAACTCTTTCTCGACACTCCATTTATTTCATCAATTAAAAGTATTTATTATATATACATCTCATTTTAAAACTTTATATAGTTTATTTCCTTAAAACCTTAAAGATATAAAAAGAAACTTCACTAAATGAATTGGCTTTCGAATAATAAATTTTAGTAAAAATTTGATGATTATCGGATTTTTCAACATCTTATTAACCAACTCTCTTGGGAAATCCATATCACCATAGACTGAGATTATCTTTTCAATTTGATATTCCTTTACTATCTTAAAAAAAGAATCAAAATCATTTTTATCAAATAATTCTAAAATTTTCCTAATGAGAAAATGAATTTTTAATTCTCTCCCTATGGATTTCTTACAAGGCAACTCATAATGATTTTTAAGGAATTTTTTGGAGAAATCTTTAGCATTAAAGGCTTTTTGTATACATTTACTTGCGATCTTTGCTGCAGTAATAAGCATAACTATTCCACCTCCAGTTGTTGCTTTTACTTGTCCTGCTGAGTCTCCAAGTAGAATAATATTATCAAATGCACAATTATTCATCATCCCATAGGGAATCAAACCCCCTTGCTGGTCTATTCTATCCTGATAGTCAATATTTAGACTCTCTAATAGGAGCATAAAATTTTCTCGAATTTGACTCGAACATGCTATTCCAATTCGAAAAATTTTATCGCCTTCAGGAACAATCCAACCGAACAATTCTTTCCATCGGGGATTAAAGATTAAAACCGCTTTATTCTCGCTAAATTGAGCTTTAATTCGAATTTGGGTAGCGTATAACAATTTATTTCGGATATTTAGAAAGTTTCCAACGAAAGAAATAGGTCCATCACATCCGACAAGCAATTTGGCTTTTAATATTCTTCTTGGTGTGGTAATAGTAATCGATTGGTTGGGCGTCTCTTTATTAATTGATAACGATTTAACTCTTTCTCCTAAATAAAAACGAAGATTATCATTGGTTTTAGCAAGGGCATAAAAGTGTTTATCTAACAAAACCCTATCTATGATAAAAGGAGTTTCATTACCGGACAATTCAATAGAATTACCGGTTGGAGATACTAGTTTTGCTATTCTTACTCTATTTTTTATTATTTTATTGGGGAGATTTATTAGTTTAGAGATTTTCTGGGAGATAATTCCAGCACATTGTAAGGGCAAGCCAATATCCTCATGCTCCTCTATAATTACGACCTTTAAATCTGTTTTCGACAATAAATGACTCAAATAATTTCCCGCAATGCTAGCACCCACTATGCATATATCGAATTCTTCAACAGAATCAGTCATCATAATAATAGAAGAAGCAATCTCATTTTAAATTATATGGGAATCATTTTAAATATTATTGGCAATTAAACCAATTAAAAAAATAGGGGAGTAAAGAATGGTCTTTCTAAATTCTGAAGGAAAATTTAATGATAATTCTTATCTCATTGATGGGATGGTTTTTCGATTGCCAGGACAGCTTTCACTTTATGTCATTGAAAATAAAGGAATGCGAATGATGATTGATATAGGTGATGAATTAGCCGTTAGAAAAGTAATAAAAAAATTGAGAAATTTTGGACTATACCCAATTCATAAAATTCTATTAACACATAGCCATTTTGATCATGTACAAGGAGTTGAAAAATTTAAGAAGTTAATGAATGAAAATAATATAGAAGTTTTAGCCTCAGAAAATGCAATACAAAATCTCGAATTACCAGAAGCGATGAATAAGTATTTTGGATATACAATAGATCCAATTAAAGATGTTACACCTTTAAAAGAGGGGGATATTATTGATTTAAATGGGTTGAAATTAGAAGTGTTTAATTTTTTTGGTCATACTCATGATTCGATTGCCATTTTCGATAAGAAAAACCGGAATCTATTTGTAGGAGATGCCATAATTGATAAGCTCGATCATCAGACTATAATGCCCGAATTTGTGCCACCAGATTTTAATGAATCTGAATATTTCAAAACCTTAAATAAGTTAAAAGATATGAGAGATAAGTTGGATTCAATATCCCTGGCTCATTTTGGCGTCTGGAAAGGTGAAGAGCTCAATGATATTATGGATAATACAAAAGATTTTCATTTAGATGTTAAAACATCAATTATCAAATGGTACAACGAGGATCCCTCTTTAAACTACATTTCATTAAAATATCATGAGAAATTCATTCCAGAGTCAAGCATTCATACAAGGGAGAATATTCACGGATTAGAATTTGAAATACAGTGGTTTATCGATGGATTAAAAACAATGGGGCTTATTAAATAAAAAGATTATGCTTTTCTATATCCTAAATCCATCATCATGCCATACACAATACCCAACGCGATACCATTGAAGATAGAGTTGCCTTCAATGTTTAAATCAGTCCTTGGAGTTAAAAGTGGAAATATTTTTTCCATTACATGCTTTGTCTCAGGCTTCTCTTGATAAGCTAGTATAATTTCCTCTCTAAATTTCTTAAGAAACATCTCATGTTCAATTAAGATCTTTCTCACATTTTCTTTTCCATTAATGACCCCAAAATGACCAAATCCTGCTTTTAGAGGATTCAATTTTTTAAGATTGGCTAATGTTTCCATAAATTCATTATAATTAAAATACGTAGGCATAGAAGTAGGCATTGTCAACAATTTAGATGCATGGTAAATCGTTCCAACCGCTTCGCCCCAAAATATAAATTCTAATTCATTATTCCTAATTAAGAATGGACATTGATGATCTGGGGTGTGACCTGGGGTATGGAAAATACCCAATTTAATTTCATTATTATTTTTATAGAAACTATCAATAATTTCAAGCTTATTAACGTCAGAGCTAAAATTTTTACTAGGTTCTATTATTTTAAATGCATTTTTCTCAATAGGTTTCATTGTTCCAATTAAATCTCCATAAGTTCGCTTCGCTCTGTTTAAATGTTCTTCATAATTATTAAGTAAGTTCATGGTTATTTTATTGGTTAAGATTTTCACATTAGGGTTATATTTTTTGAGCTTAGCATAAAGGAGATACATTCCTCCATTATGATCAAAGTGATGGTGTGAGGTAACTAAATATCGAAACGAATCTAAAGGAACATGATTGTTTCTAAAATAACGTAATATTTTCTTCGTATCTAATGACGAACCACAGTCGAATAGAATCGATCCATTATCGAATTCAATTAAGTAAACCGAGAGCATACGTGGTTTTCCATAGGCTCTAACATCGATATGATCGAGATAATCGTAAATCTTTCCCGAATTAACAGTAATTACTTCTTGTACCATAAAAAGAAAAAGAAAGTCTAAAATAATAGTTTTGTTATATTTAAGGAGGGGTTAAAAACCGAGTTTTTGAACCCAAAATTTCATTTTCATTTTAATGTCTTCCCTTTCTGACTGACTGAGCACATAGGTTTTGCTGCGAAGATCGGTACTAGTATTATGAATATTTTTAAGTATACTATTATATCCTAATTTCTTAATGTATTCATTCTGAAATTTCTCGAGAGCCTTTGAAATTTCTAATCCTGTCAAAGTCTCAATTCCATCAAAAATTAAATCAAACTGCTTTTTCAGAAGAGCCTGAGCTTCGGGTGATGGTTTTTCAGCAGGAAGAGGTTCTTCTAACTCTTTTACTGGTTCCTTCTCCGCGGGTTTTGGTATTTCCACTTCTGGTTTTGGAAGAACTCGTGGTTGAGGCGTCTCAGGAGCTGCTTTTTGAAGTACCTCTTGCTTAATTCCATGAACAACTTCCTTTCTTGCAGACATCCAAGCCTCCTCGAGTATTGGGACAAATATCTTAATATGTTCTTCGATAATACTGCCGATTCCTGCTATTTCTGTTATAGTATCACCCTTAATTTCCGTTTTAGATAATACACAGATAATTACTTCCTCATAATCCTTGTTAATGCCCCATAAATTTTGTAATCCGCGCTGTCGGTAATCTACATTGTCCATTTTGTCGAATTCATTGATAATCGAAGCATGGGCAGGATCCGCAAGGTTAAAATTTGTAGCAATTCTAAAATTCACGTGAGAAGGCCGGCTCTTAATCGCATCAATATCAATATCGGTTAAGAGTGGTGCAACAATCAATACTCGCATTTTTGCTTTCGAGATCTCTTCATTTATGTGAGCTTTAGCACTTTCTGGAGACCTGATAAACCAGATATCCTTCATAGTAAATCCTCGTCCAGTTCTAGCTTGATCCCAGAATTCCTTGGTTACTTTCTCAGAAGTTTCTAACCTGTTAAGGATATCATCCAATGTATCATCAAGAGTCTTCACTATCTGATTCGAAAATGTATCTTTCAAATCTCCAAGACCCTCAAAAGCACTTCCAGAAATTCCTTCAATTTTTTCCTCAGCCATTTGAACCGCTTTATTAAAATTTTCTGCAATATCCGAATAGATCTTTTCTTTGTCTTGCTCTGCTTTGGTTGCGAGTCCATCGATGTTCTTTAAAGCATCTTTTAAAGAGTCTTTTAATTTTGAAACAATTTCAGTATTCACTCCTGTTGATGCCTTCTTTAACTCATCAGTAAAAGCCATCTGATTGACACTTAATTGAACATTAATAGAATCAGTAATATCTTTTAGGCGAGCATTCACTACTTTATCGAGGACTTGGTCGACAGTTTGTTGAATAACACCCAATCTTAGTTTTTGGAGATTACCAGAAACGGTGGTTTTGATATTATCAAATTCATTTTTCAGGTCAGATACTTGATCCTTTATGATTTGAGAAGTTTTCTTATTAATTTCATCGAATTTTGAAGAGAGATTACCTAATTGTGGACTTTCTACAATTTTGTCAGTCACTCCTTCTAAACTAGAAATATCTTTTGTTATTCCTCGAATTTGATCCATGACTGCTAAAGTTTCATCAAACTCTTTCTTTTGTGATTGAATTTGCGTCAGCATATTTTCCTTCAGTTCTTTCATGAGTTTACTTGAATCTTCGGGTTTTACTGCTACTTTTGGTGCAGCAGTTTTCCCTTCCAATTGAGCAAATGATTGATTTAATTGTTGAGGGATACTAGTTTTAATATCGGAGATATAACTACGGAACTTCCTCAGTTGGCTGACTAAAGCCGCATATGGTGGGAGGGCAGTATAATGAGGCTGTGCTCCGACTATTTCTTTGAAAAGTCCTTTTTCTATGAATTTTTCTGCGATTTTTTGGCATGTTTCTTTTGGTTCATTAATTAAAAGCGCCATTTCACCCACTGAAACTGCTTCTCTGCCAGTGGTTCTAAAATATAATTCAATTTCTTTGCTTGTTAAATCAAGCTCACTTAAAACTTGTCGCGTTAATTCCTCAGAATAAGATACTTCTTCACGCTTTACAGTATGCTTAATTTCAAAGTTTTCAACTTCTAAGTATTGATTGAAATATACTATTAGTTTATGTTCAGGATCCCCATGAAGTGATTCTTTTTTGATGGGAAATTTGGTAGTATCCTTATATTCCTCTTTGGTTATTTTAAATGGGATATCTTTTAAACAAATCTTACAAGAATACTTAATTTCTACTTCATCTTGATCTTTAAATAAATACATTTAATATTCTCATCTCGTTTTTATTTTATCTGATTTAAAATGTGACTTTTTCTGGATATGTGACTTCCAATAAATTCAGTGCCTTCTTCGCGACTTCATAGGTGATTTTCCCTTCTTCTCCCTCATTTCTGTAGGCTTCTCTAATTTTTGGCAACAAGTATTCAGGGAAAATAATTAATGGTCTGATATCTGTTAAGAGAAGGATCCAGCTGCGTTTATTCTGGTCTTTAACTTCCGTTATGATATTCAGTTTTTTGAGATTGTCGAGCAAGATTTCGGTTACTGCGAATTCTGAGAAGATTTTTGGGATTTTATCTAATGGATAATGATTGGATCGCATTAAGACAAAAAAGTCGTAGACATCAGGATTGAGGAGTATAGCAGCCAAATGCTTCAGATCTTCTTGTTTTTGTTCGTAGGGATCATATTCCGCAAAATAGTCAACAGATTTTTGGGTGAAAATTGGAAGAAGCTCATTATTAGTATCTTTAAAATGTTTTAATAAATTTTCATTAGGAATTCTTGAAAATAGGATATCTTTGACCAAGAATAAATATTCTCCTTGATTTTTTATGATTCCTGTTTTCTTATCTTTTTCCCCTTTAATCCAATCTCGGCGTATAAGATTTAATTCCAAGAATGGTCGCATTAATATATCGATGTTCGCCGTTGGTTTCATTTTTTCAACGATCGATTTCATTTCCTTTTTGGAAATCGGTCTTTCTCTAAGAGTTTGTAAAATTTTCATCCGCTCATCATTATTATAGATCAATGCAACTTTTTGGAGCTTATCCAACTGGCTTAATCGTTCAATCTGAAAGATCGTATACTTTAATTCATTCATTAATCGGATATTTACATTGGATATTAAATCCAATTGGCGAGTATTTGCGGCTTTTGTAAGCTTTTCAAAAATAGTGTCTAATCTTTTGGTCATATCTTTCATTAAATCTTCATAGAGCTCTATATCGTCATCTAATTCATAGATTGAAATAGCAAGATATTGGGTACCCTCTGCTAATTGTTTAAAATAAGATACGATCTGATAAGGAGTTTCTTTTAAACGTCCTTCATAAAAGTTGCTATATCCAAATTTCATCCCTGTAATTCCCGTAGTATGAGAATAAAACGTTGAAAAAATATCATTTATTTGAATGAGCTCGTTATAATTTTCCTCATTAAACTGATCGTTTTGAAAAACTAATTGAATAGGACTAAACTCGGGATTGATCTCTCCGGTATCTTCATTTTGATTTAATTTAAATTGAAATGTCAATATCGCTTGAATCAATTTGATTTGCCTCTAAATAGTTTTTAAATTAATTTAGTGAATCTAATTATATATATTTATTTCTTAAGTAATGTATTAAATTAAACTTATCCAATTCAATATTCAAATTTTCTTCAAAATCCCGATTCCTATATAATTGAAGTATTTGTTTTTTATATCAGTATTTCCTAAAGTAACTTATTATATTAAAATAATCCATATTAATTTTGAGTTGTTTGAAAAAATAAGAGGTGTTTAATTTTCATCTTAAAACTAGATATATTATAATTTTTGGGATTGTTGCTCTATATACGTGTTTTTTTATAAGTGGATATTACTTTTCAAATTTACAACCTTTTAACTCCAATAAATCCAATGAATTGAAATATATACAATCTTCAAGAACCGAAACATATACAGACCAATTGTGGAACAGCAATCCAACTTTTGCAACTCCAGTTACAGAATGGGATTCTTCCATTAACGGAGACTCATCCGATGCCGCATTATTTACGAGTGCGGGTCAAGCTAACTATGAAATAATTGGAGAAAGTTATGAAAAACAAGTACTATTAAATAACGATACGACGGCTGATTGGATTCCATTTAATAAATCTGATTTAGTGCTTGTACCTCAGAGAACAGATATACCTGGTCCATATTATGGAGTTGATGATGAAGGTGCTTGGTGTACACATCGATGGTGGGAAGGTGAAACTGGTGGTCAACCTAAAAACACTCCAGAAATGCATTGGAAAACGAATGTAAGCTTGGGAGTGGATATGTCAGATTACATTATTACCTCTGTTGATTTTAGTGCGACCATTAATGGAACAGTTGATACATATGTCGATACACCAGGAGATCAATATGCGAGATCAGGATGGTTACTAAACCAACATGAGAAATATGATTTTGCTCAATTTTATGTAGAAATAAGTTCAATAAATATAGGTAATATACCCCGTGAGATCGCTGAATTAAACACTTATAGAATAGCGTTTAATCAAACGCGTTTGCTCGGGAATGAATCACTTTCACTATATACTATTGAAGGTTTAATCGGCGAATATGGAAATCAGGCGATCATAGATGCTTTAAATAATGTGCTTGCAAATGATACTGGTCATGACGAGTTTTGTGTTGTTTTGGGAATATATATATATTGTGAAGATAATCAATCTAATCTTGATTTAGATGATTGGACTGAGTTACGATTCAAAAACCTCAATTTAACGTTTAATTATGTGAAAAAGATTAATGAAGGCACGCAACTTTCATGGAAGCAGGATCTGAAAGCAGTAAATGGTTCTAATGTTCGTATCTTAGATGCTAATTTGAGATTTAAATACGGAATTGATAAAACTTGGACTCAAGCATCAAAAGATTCTCGTATTATTATTTATATAAACGACCGAAGATGTGAACCCCAAAAATTCTTAATTGATTATGTTTACGAGCCAGAATTAATAGAAATTCAACAAGGAGGATTTGATATCACATCGAAAATAATTCCCTATGAGAATTTTACATTAGAAATACAAGTATATCTTGCAGAAGATTTTGGGTTAGAGCAAAATTATACTATATCTATAGATGATGTATATTTGCTTATAACTTATAGTGAGACTTTTCCCGATCCACAATTTTCGTTTCTTGGTTTATTTATTCTTGCATTAGCTGCTGCGACAATTATTGGTGGTTACTTTATAGCATATTATTATTACCTCAGATATCCAATACCGGTGCGGAAAGTTCGAAAATATAGAAAGACATTAAACCAAGAAAAAAGACCTGGGGTACCAATAATTCCTCCTGGTAAATCATTTGGGAAAGTTTATAATCAAGAAGTTGATAAATCATCTAAATTTCTAAAAGGAACTCCAGCAAATGGGAAATTACTTAAAAAGAAGATAACTGAAATTGATAAAACTCCAGATTCCAGTAAAAAAGCAAAATAAAAAGTAAAAATTCTTCATTTCTTTAATTTTTTTGTCATTTCTTATTTTTTTACACATAGGGAGAGAATTATTTTTTCTTTCATCGAATTTCAATATATTGTCATTGTAAGGAATAGTTATAAATATATAGTAAGAATTCTATCTAAATTAAATTGTTTTAATTATATCTTTATTATATAATTGAAATCTTAAACATCAATTAATTTCAAAAGCTTAAAAAGAAAGGAAATAAAAATGACATTAAAAAGAAACTCAAGAAAACAGATAATTTTATTATGTTCGTTGCTATTAGGCTTTATTTTTACTATTATAACTGCAAGTAACCTGACACATACAAATTCAAGAAATTTCTTAAACTTAGATGAGGATATTAAGGAGGAACATTTAATAAATAGTCAAGATCTATCCGCTGATAACACTTATGAGGGAATAGGAGCACCTTGGAATATTACTCATTGGGCAAATCGAACAGATGCACAGCTCTACACTACTTTTGATGAAGGCGAAACTGGTATCATACAATTTCCGTTATTTTCTGACTGGGAAGCATATAAAATAGATGCAAAGATTGAAAATCTTTATGATACAAGAAATTGGAATAATGGAACATTTCAGTATGGAGATGATGATAATAGTTATGGATGTCCTGAAAACGATACCTCTGATGTTTCAAATCCTTTTCAAAGTTGGACTTTTTATGATTTTGATGACCCCGGCTATAACAATGATATGTCGGGGAATTATCTTGATGGTTCAGCTCCTCTCAGTGCTGGGCATGATAGTTTAGAATTAAGAATGAATGGAAACCCTCATACAGCAAATCGATATTATTATCAAACTGGAGATAAATGCTGGTGGGAAAGTAGTTTCCAAGTTCCGAGAGGACGAGTGATTGATAATATTTTACGTTTTCAGCTAAATCCAGTTCATTTAATAAGCTTTAATTCCTGGGAATTAACAATTTCAATCAATAACGTTCGTGTGTTTACCATAGGAATATACTCATTAAAAAGCATGGGGGTAAATATGTGGCATGATTTTTCAGTTCCTCAAGGAATATGGACTAATACCACTAATGTCTTTAGTTCAGGATTTTTAAATGATACAACAATTTCTATTGAAGTCGCTTTAGAATATTCAGCAAACAGTGCTAGTTATGGTTTTGAGGATGGTGAAAATACAGATTATCAGCAAATTTTAGTTGACAATGTACTGCTAGAAACAACGGCTGAAGCACAGCCATCCGACTTGGGATTAAAACTAAACGGTACTACAATTGTAGATGATGATTGGGGTTTAGGAAATGTAGAAATTAATGGTAACTGGCAAGGTATTAATGATAAGTTAGATTTATCATTTAGCAGTGATGATATCAGTGAGTTGGGTTCTTATGAAATAGAATGTTTATCAGTTATTAACTTATTTGCTATCAAAGATTTACCAGAAAGTAATTATGAAACCAACGAAGATTCTATAGGCACGAGTTTTAGCGCTACTAATAATTCCGTCGTGGAATGGGTATGTTATGGAAGGATTAAAGTGCCTACACGTTATGAACAAACGTTAATGAAGGTAGAATTTCCTCAAGATATTACAATAACAGCAGTATATGATCCTCAAAATCCCGATTTGAATATTTTGAGTCAATGCGATAATACTACAGCAGGAATATTATTAATTCCTGTTAACAGCATTTCAGACACACCCGATGGATTCTGGAGGTTTAAGGCTATTTCGCCAAACTATGGGGAAAATCTTGTGATATATAGTAATAGCACTGGTACATGGGTTGAGGATTATGAATACTTAAGTGGTGAATATGTTAATATCACAGCTCAAATATCGAATACAGGAATAATATCTTCCTATATTCAATATACCACTGCATCTCTTACTATAAGATTTCCGAACAATACGATTTGGACAGAATTAAGTCAGACCACCCAACCCGATTCCAGTGGATTTGTAAAGTTTGAGAGTTTTCAAATTCCGAGTACTCCTCCTGATTATGAAGTTGGATTATATGAAACAATTGTAACCTGGAATAATTCCCATTCTGGGTTTGGTTTTAATGAAAGTGGAATAATTTATAAGAATTTTAGAGTAGTTCATGATTCAATTTTGACTCCAGAAAGTAATTTTTATGAAGATAATTACGAGAATACAACTATCAACCTGAAAATATCGTTTAATGATGCTGTTACAAATAATCCGATCCAAGCAGCAAATGTGTATACTTATGATTTCATAAATCCTGGTATTGAACAATATTTTGGAGAAATTAGCCCAGGTTTTTATTTTCTTGAATTTAATCTAACTGCTGCAAATTCTGGTAATAATACCATTACAATTTATGCGGAGTCGAATAATTATGTAAATAAACAAGCTGATATTGTAATCGAGGTCATAAAGCGAACGAATCTTGATGTGGATGACGATTTTATAGAGGATGCCCAATATAACAACAATTTTACAATTCAAATAGACTATACGGATAATGAAACGGGATTAGGTGTCGATCCTACTGAATTAATATCGGACTGGGGAGGCGATCACTATTTTACCAGAATTGTTCAGGGGAGATATAATTTAATTTGCAATACATCGGGTTATATAGCAGGTAATTTATATTCCTTTAATATCTATGCCAGTGCTTATCAATATGAATCTCAGATAAAGACTATAAGGGTATATATAACAGAATTGGATTCCCAAATCGAGTTAAAACTAAATGGTACAGATACAGAACCGAATGAGGTCTTTATTGTTCAAGTTTGGCAACAAGTCAATATTACTATTCGCTATGAAGATACTTTTGGCAACCACATTTCTGGAGCAGTTGTGAGTCTTGTTAGCCAGAGTTTTACTAGACCTTTGCAAGAGGATTTAATTTATAAGCAATATTCGATTCTATTAAATGCCACTGATCTGGGGCAAGGAATCGATAATTTAATTGTTTATGCTGAGAAGGAAAACTATAAACCTAATTCATTGCCGTTCATATTCGAAATAATTGAAAGACAGACAAATTATAACATTTTTATTAATGGAGCCGATAAAACAATAGATCCCTTTGAATCTATTATCGTGACCTCAATACTTAACATAACTGTAAGGTATTATGATATATTGGGAGCACATATACCTGGAGCGACAGTTTCTTTATCAGGAGATTATTCAGATACTTTAACTGAAAACATTACTTATGAACAATATACAATCCTGATTGATACAACTAATTTAGCAATTGGAATTCGATCACTACAACTTACTGCTTATCGAGCTAATTATGAACAGCAATCAGATGTCATTCGTATCCAAGTTCAAAGAATTAGTCTCAAAATAAATACAACATCGGGTTCACCTATTAAAATCGCCAATCCTAATGAACCAGTAAGCTTAAACATTAAATTAAATGACTTATTAGGAAACCCTCTACTTGGGGCTTCTGTTAATTATAGCTGGGTATTTGGAAGAGGAATGTTTACAGATACGGATAATGATGGGGTTTATGAAGCAAATCTGGGATTCGTTCCCGAGGGTACCTATACAATTATTATTTCTGCGTACGTAGGAGATAACTACGATATTCCAAGTTTTAAGATTACATTAACAGTAATAAGACCACCAGAAGAATTATTCTTCGTTATGATAATACTCATTAGCACAATTGTAGTAGGAGTCTCACTATTAGGATATTTAATTCTATATATGCGTGTGTTAAAATATCCAAAGCCGGTAAGGAAAGTCAGAAAGTATAAGCGCACTTTAAAGAGCAAAAATCTTCCAAGGACATCAATTGAACCACGAGAGAAAGCTATTAGGTCGGCATATGAAACTCAAACGTCTGATTCTAAACGATTTTTAAAGGGAAAACCAAGTGAGGAGCAAACGATTATTGATAAAATGGTAAAACCAAGTACTGAACCTGGAAGCTTTAAAGAACTTGGAGGTGGTAAAGAGTGAACTATAGATCTAAAAAATACAATAAAATCATTGTACTTGTCTTATTGAGTTTCAATTTGATTTTACTAGGAAACTTCTTGAATAATGGTTTTGTCATTAATAACCATGAGATAAATGAGTTCATTGATCTTGATAACCAAGGTATTACAGCTAGCAATATTTTCAGCGGAAACGGAGCACCCTTGAACATTACGCATTGGGCGAATAGGACAGACACAGACTTGCCAATTTCGTTTGATGAAGGGGAATCGGATACTGCAAGTATTCCTTTAGGAAGTGGTTGGAAGGCATACCAGTTAGATGTATCTATAGATGACCTTAAAGATGAAAGAAATTGGAATAATGGGACTTTTGCGTTTGGTAATGATGATGGTAGTGATAGTGCAGGAGATGATGATACTACTTGGATTATTAATAATTTTCAGAATTGGACATTTGGATTCAATGATACAGGATTAGCAACTAATCTAATGAGCGGTAATTATCGAAGCAATGTAGGAGGGCATGATTGCTTAGAACTAAGAATGGATGGTGCCTTGGGTATTTTGCCAAGTCCCTATAGAACTTATGATCCTGATGATCGATTATGGTGGAATAGTACGATTTCGATCCCAAGAGGAAAGGTGATTAGTGCTACATTGAATTTTGATTTATATCCAAATGTATTGGCAAGATTCAATTCTTGGGCATTTGCGATATATATTAACAATATACGAGTATATTCAATTGGCACTTATACATTAAGACAATATGGTGTAAATGCTTGGCATAGTTTCTCCATACCTCAAAATATTTGGATAAATACTACCAATGTGTTCCCAAATACTCCGATAGATAATGAATTAATCGAATTAAGGGCAAATTTAGAATGTATCGGAGGAGGAAATTACTCCGGATTTACAGATGATGATTATCAAAGATTATATTTCGATAATCTTGAATTAGTAACCAAAACTGAAGCTTTACCTTCTAATCTTGATTTAAGAGTAAATCAAACTATTGTTCAAGATATTAGTTGGGGAAAAGGATCGGTCTCACTCGAGGGTGATTGGCAAATGAGTTCAATTATCGCTAATTTCAGTGGTAATGATATAAGTGTCCTTGGTAGCTACTCCGTTGATCTTAATTCCCAATTAAACCTATTTGCTTCGAAAGCTATTCCTGAAACTAATTATGAAACTGAAACTGCATCTTTAGGTACGAAGTTTGAAGTAAGTAATGATAGCTCAGTAAATTGGGAATTTTTTGGTTTTATAGCCGTTCCTACGGGATATTCAGAATCGGTGATGAAAATTGATTTTCCAAACGATATGATAATCACTGCAGTATACACTCCTGAGGAGCCTTCAGTAAATATTCTTGGTTTATGCGATGATTCCATATCCGGGACTTTATCAATCCCAGTAAATAGTATTAGTTCGATTCCTGACGGCTTCTGGAAGTTTTCCGCAGTTTCTCCTAATTATTGTGAGGCCTTATTGATATATGGTAATTCTACTGGTTCTTGGCAACCAGAAAATGGTTTTATATCAGGAGAATTTGTAAATATTACCGCAAAAATTACAGAAACGTCTCTTATATCATCCTATATTCAAAGTACTAAAGCTCAACTTCAAATACGGTTTCCAAATGGTTCCTTATGGACACAACAAGAACAATATGCCAATTTAGATCTAAATGGTTATGCAAATTTTAATCCGATTCAGATCCCATTAACACCACCTAATTATGAAGAAGGACTGTATCAAGTAATAATAACCTGGAATAATACCCATACTTCTTATGGATTAAATGAGACTGGTATTATATATAAAACATTTAGAGTCACCCACTTTTCCAAATTAACTCCTGAAGAAGATTTTTTTGAAAATATTTTGGAAGGAACGTCTATAAATCTTAAAGTCTCATTTAACGATTTAGAGAACTTTGATGCGATTGAAGGGGCAACAGTGTACACTTACAATTTCACTCATCCAGGGATCATTCAATATTTCAGTGAAGCTGCTCCTGGATTTTATATATTAGAATTTAATACAATAGGAGGTTTAGCGGGAAATAATACAGTCACTATCTATGCAAATTCTGCAAATTACGTAAATACTCAAACGAATATCACGATAGATGTAATTAAAGAAACCACGATCACAGTTGAGAACGATTTTCTTACTGATGTATCATATAAATCTAATTTTACAATCCAATTTAATTATACTGAATTTTATACGGGAGGAGGCATTGATCCGACGACTCTTTCTACGGACTGGGTGGGAGAATATTCATTTAATCGTATCTCTCAAGGCGTATATAATTTAATATGTAATGCTTCTGGACCTGGATATAACCCTGGAAACTTGTATACATTAATCATCAATGTAGGTGCTACGAAAAACATTCCACAATCAATACCAATTAGAATATATATTAATGAATTGGAGTCTAATATTAAGCTATATATAAATGGAACGGAAAAATTTGATGATGAGCTAATATCAATTGAAGTGTGGCAAGAATTAAATGTGACAGTAAAATATACCGATGCTCAATTCAATCATTTAGGTTCAGCCTCAGTAAAAGTTATAATAGGAAGCTATATACAGGATATTCCCGAAATTCCGTCATTAGAACAATATACCAGAATGATTAATGCTTCAGATCTCGGTCAAGGAATTGACTATTTATCTGTTATTGCAAATATTACGTTCTATAACCCACAATCTATCCGAACAATTCTTCAAGTGACGGAAAGACTGACTCAGTTACGTATATACTTAAATAACATAGATAGGACAACTAATCCTTCAATTGATATACCGATAGGGATGATGCTAAATATCACAATAAAATACCAAGATACTTCTGGTAAATTTATTGATGGCGCTGATTTAACTCTCTCAGGAGATTATTCTGATAATTTAACTGAAAATTTGTCTTTAGAACAATATAGTATTATGATTAATTCATCAGATTTAGAAAGAGGTATAAAAATAATTACTGTTGCTGCTGAAAAATTTGACTTTCAATATCAAACAGAGGATCTAAGAATTGTTGTTCGTCCATTCCGAGCTGAAATTATTACTCTAACTGGGGAGGATAGATATATAAGAAGACCTGGAGAGAGCTTGACATTAAGAGTAATTTTAAACAATACCGATTTAGATGCGTTGATATTAGGAGCCGAAGTTAAATATTCATGGGATATTGGAACTGGTGATTTGACTGATCCTGACGGAGATGGAGTCTATGAAGTTACCTTAGAAAATCTTCCGATTGGATCATTCAAGATTCTGATAACTGCTTTTGCTGGAGAAGAATATGAAGTTGCAGCTTTAAGTATAACTCTTTCTGCGATTATCCCTGAAGCCGAACTAGCTTTATTTTTGACATTACTTTTCATAGCAATAGGAAGTACAAGTGCAGTTGTGATTTATATCTATCTCTATCGTAAGATCTTCAGATTCCCCAGGAAAGTTAGAACGATTAGGAAATATGCAAAAACATTAAACAAAGAGAAAGCTCCTAGTAGACGTATTGAAACTCGAGAAGAGTCTATTAGCGAAGCATATCAAGAAGAATTAGATAGAAGTGAGAAGATGCTAAAAGCACGCACACCAGCACCTCCTATTAAAACAGACAAGCTGATTAAGAAAGTACCAACGGAAATCTCCGAAGACACACCTAAAACGAATGAGTAATCTAACATTTTTTATTAAATTTTTTTTCTTTTTATATTT
>JAEOSU010000031.1 GCA_016840165.1 Promethearchaeota archaeon | reverse complement strand
CAACTAATAGATTTATTAAGAGCTTTGTGAATGGAATTATAGAAACTATTGATTAGAGCCTTTTTTAAATTAATGAAGCATTTTCAGTAATCAGATATGTGATAGATCTAAAATTAAACAAAATTATTATGATCTTTTCTTTTATATGAACTTTGTTCAAATTAGATTTTTAGAATTCAATTTTTGTCGAATTACGGTTTTCATATATATTATATATAGTTTTGGGAAAAGAATGGGAAGGTTTAAAAGTAGGAAAATGATATTATTATTAAGAATAAAAAAAAATAAGAATTAAACAAAATTGGTGATGAGAAAAAAAAAATGCCTATCTGTTCAAAATGTGGTAAAGAATATTCATATGGGTCATATCATCATATTCACTGTGGGGTTGTTTATAATGATGATAGAAAAGCGTATGGATGGAACTGTGTTAAATCAAAGGATTTATGTGAGATTAAAGAAAAAATAATTGAAAGTTTTATAAAGCCTTCAAAAATTGATTCATTATATACATTTGAATAATTTATTAACTAATTTTATTTATTCCTCCCTTATTTTTTATTGAATTTGTAATTAAAGTATTTTTATTCAAATTTCTTTTTAAGTTTTTTTTCTTTTAGAAAAACTTTTTGACTCGAAAAACTAATTAACCATAGAAATAGTTTAAAAATAATGCACGTTGGTGGTATTATAGATATTTCTACAAAAGATATCCCAAATATACCCTCGATGGTTATATTTACGGTTGGTTGTAATTTAAGATGCGATTTTTGTCATAATAAATATCTTCTTCACGAATCTGTTGGCAAGCACTTAGATGTAAATCAGATCGTAGATCAAGTAAAAAGTAATTTATTAGTGAATGGTATTAGTATTACGGGAGGAGAACCGACCCTTCAAGAGGATCTTATTGAATTATGTAAAGAAATTAAAGAGATAGGTAAATATGTGAGTGTGGATTCTAATGGTACAAATCCAAAAGTCCTAAAAAAGTTAATTGAATATGTGGATAGAATCGCATTAGATATTAAAGCACCACTCATTAAAAAGCGATTACAGCAAATTTGTAATCAAGAGTTAAATCCTGAACGAATAAAAGAAAGTTTTAAACTTATTAACGAGTATTTAGATATCGATTTCGAAATAAGAACCACCTATGTAGAACCTCTTATGATCCCTTCAGATATCCGCAAAATTATATCTTATCTTAAAAAAGAGAAATTTCGAGGAAATTTTGTATTACAGCAATATCAATATTCTGATGGAGTAGGTGTAGAGTACAAAGATCTCTTTTACAAACCAGAACATGGAGTACTTTTAGAGTTGCTTAAACCTTATAGAAACTCAAAATTACCTTTTCAAATATTTTTAAGAGATGAGATAATAGGATATAGGAGGCTAGATAAATTATATAATCTTTCTATTGATGATGTTTTGTAAATGAAAATTAAAGCTTTAATTGTTTATTGTTTTCCATTCAAGAGGGGTATAATGTTTTAGTGGCAAGTGAATTGTACTTTGTGTACGGTAAGATTCATAGGCTGCTAAAACAATTTCTAAAGCTGCTTTGCCATCATATATAGTTGGGATATACTCAATAGGAAATTCTACCACATCATTTTTACGTTCTAATACCTGATTTATAAAACTATGAATTTCCCGAGTGTAAGGTGGCTTCCAATTATCCTTAGGAAATTTTAATTCAATTTCTGAGAATTTGCTAATTTTACTTTTTTTATATCGTTTTTTAAGAGTTAGTGGTTTAAACAAATATTCATATGGTACATCAAAAATGTATGTTCCTTTTGTTCCATGAATTTTTCCTTGTTCCTCTCCAGTAAAGTCCCCTAAAACTGCTTCAGAACGCTGAAATACCGCAATTGTTTCACAATCCTTAAAAGATAAAAGAACAGTACTATGGTCCTCATTGGCTCTATTTTTATATACTCTTCGTATCTGAGCACTCACAGTCTTCACATCCCCAAACCACCAACGGAATAAATCAAAATAATGAGGTCCATGATCTAAAAGATCACCACCCCCACATCTCTCATTTGTGAGTCGCCATTTTACCACATCTCTTTTAGTATCTTGAGCAAAATCAGACATTGAATGGTACCAATCAACAGATGCATGAAAAATATTACCAATATCATTTTCTTCGATTTTCTCTTTAATATATTGGAATCCTAAATCAAACCTTTTTTGAGTTGCGGTTTGGAAAATTACAGCATTCCTCTCAACTGCAGCAATCATTTTATCAACATCTTCTAGATTTGTAGCAATAGGTTTCTCACACAATATATGTTTTCCATTCTCAGCGGCTCTTATTGCTTGCTCTGCATGAGCCCAGTGTGGAGAACATATACTTACCGCTTCTATATTTGGATCATCTAGCAACTCGTCTGAATTTGTATATATCTTTGAAATATTATATTGCTCTTGGGCTTGTTTAAGATGAGATTCAAGAGGATCGGAAACTGCTACAATTTCAGAAAGTGGAGATTTATGATATACAGGCAAATGACCCATATTAGCAACAGTACCACATCCAATAACTCCTACTTTTAGTTTATTATTAGGCATTGTTTCTAAAGGAATTAATTTCGATTTTAATTTGCATAAATCACAGATTTATTTTAAATGAGTAGTATTGATAAATTATATAATATTTCTAACAATGATCTGATATGGATGAGACTCAAATCTTCGAATATATCCAATCGTGTACACATTGTAAGATTTGTTTAGAACATTGTGATACCTATGAAGTGACACAAGACAGTCTAAAATCCCCAGAAGGAAGGCTCCAAATAGCTAACAAGATATACTCTGGAGATGAGATTAGTGAAAAAGAACGGATAGGTCTCTATACTTGTACTTTATGCGCAATTTGCGATGATTATTGTCAATCAGATATCCCTATTTCTGAAGTTATCCATTCTTCCAAAATTAAGCTGGTGGATCAGAAAAAAGCACCATTAGAGATTCATAATAAGATCATTAAAGGTATTGTTGAAAAGGATAATAGCGTAAATGGGAATCCGGATGATAGATTGGATTGGTTACCTGAAGGATATAAAATTAAGGAACATTTTGAAGATAATGAATCAGACACACTTCTCTTTTTAGGATGCATGTCTTCTTTTCGAGTTAAGGAAAGTGCATCAGCATCTTACGAGCTATTAAAAAAAGCCAATTATCCGTTTAAAATTATAAAAGAAGAGCCTTGTTGCGGAGAATATGTTTATTCCGCGGGAGATCTCCAAAAATCAAAGAAGATCTTTCGAGAAAATTTCAATTACTTTAAAAAGATTGGAATTAAAACAATTATCGCTACTTGTGGAGGATGTGTTTATGCGTTCCAGAATGTGTACCCAAAATACATACCGGAATGGGATATTGAAGTAAAACATATCGTTCAAATAATCTCAGATTTAGAAAAAGAGGGAAAATTGTCTTTTACGAATCTAGGCGATACGATAACTTATCATGACCCTTGCCGAGTGGGAAGAAAGCTAAATCAAATTAAAATTTATGATGAACCACGAGATTTACTCAAAAAGGTTTGTAAAACAGTAAACACTTTAGATAATGAAGATAATATTGCTCCTTGTTGTGGATCTGGATCAGGAATACGAGGGGTGGACAGTAGTATTGCAATAAAAATTGGCTCTAAACTCTTTGAAGATTCTGCAACACAGGAGATCATATCATCGTGTCCATTATGTATATTTCAATTTAGATATGTAAATTTTAAAACTCAACGCGATAAAAATTGTACCTATATCACATATTATTTGTTAAAAGCGGTAAAATAAAATTAATAAATAAAATCAAAAAAGAACGAGGGATTTATAATGGATGAAGAAAAATGTGAAGATGATGAATTAGATGATTTGCTTGAAGATCAATGGAATTTACAGGATCAAGTCCATAAAAAATGTAAAATGAAAGATAAACCTGAAGATAAAATAAAAAAATGGAAGGAAAAATATAGTTAATTATTCTTAATTTCTTAGATTTTGTTGAAAATAAAAAGAGAAAAAAGAAATTTAGTGAAGATAGATAATTATTGACATTTTTTTAAAATTAAACTGTGAAGCTGCATTATATTTTTCTCAAAATCTACAAGATCATATTGAAGTCCTAATCTTGATTTAAGAAGTGGAGGTATATGTTCTTGTTTTAAAAATACAGGAATTATTGGTTTACCTATTGCATCTGCAGCAGTCCACTCTTTATCTACAGGACTCGAATTAAGAGCATTTTCTGAGCAAAGTAAAATCATTGTGCTGCATCTTGCTAAATTATCACTCATATATTTGATGATATTATCTGTCATGTGTTCTTGCCAGTATAAAACTTTTTTAATTTCCTTATAGGACTCTAATCTCGACGCTAATTCTTCTACTTTATATAAATCTGCGTCAACCGTAGCATAACTGATAAATATAATTAAATCCTCTATCTTTTTCCCTGCCTCAATTTGTTCTCCAACAATGGGATAATTTCGAAAATGTTGAATAAATCCTCTATCTAAGAGAAATTTAGCAATTTTAAAAGCTCGCTTATAATCATACTCCAATTTAATAATTAAATCGTAGGAAGTGGGACTGATGAATTTTTTTAGGATTTTTGTTCCTAAGCTTTCTAATTGGGGTATTTCGGAGGGATCATAATTGATGGTAGTCGATAGCAAACTTGTATAATAATCCGTCTCTGAAATTTCAATATTAAGTTGATTTACCATCTCAGCTTTAGTAATATCTCTCTGATTTTTATATTCGAATTCCAATATTTTTCTAATATTACTTTGTGTTTCTTCTGGATCTCTTAAGTTTTTTAGTTTTTCAAAAGCAATTGATCTTATTTCCTCAAAGTTAAACACATTTGCAGTCTCTAAAATATAATTTAAACTTTCAATAGCCTCTGAATAATTATTATTATTAATCATTTCTTCAATATCCGATAATTTAGCGCGAAGTTCTTGTAAAAGTTGTTCTTGTTCTTCCATTAATAAGTCCCATATTAACACATCTCCTGAATCATAACCTGCAATAATTTGATTTGTATTTGGAATAAATGTTGCTGAATTTACTTTTGACAAGTAATAGTATGAACTTTGGTATTTCTCATGAAAATCCCAAACCCTCACAAAATTATCTTCTGTACCACAAGCTATAAAGGAACCATCCGATGAAAAAGTTACTGTCAACACAGGACTATTTAATCTTTCAAAAGAGTAATCAAGTTCGCCAGTATTAAGTTTCCATAATTTCACAGATTGATCTTTTGAACCACTGGCAAGATATTCACTATCCGGTGAAAATGCAACTGAAGTTACTACTCCATTATGCCCTTTTAAAGTGCGAATTAGTTTTCCTTTTTTCATATTCCATATATTTATTGAATTATCTTCAGATCCACTTGCGATTAATTCTCCATTAGGAGAAATATCTACTGATGTGACACCACTAGCGTGATCTTTTAGTCTCTTTAGTAGTTTGCCAGTAGAAGGCTCCCATATTATAATAGTTTTATCTTTTGAGCCACTTACTACAAATTTACCGTCAGAAGAAGCTGCTACAGAAGTCACGGGTCCGTTATGGCCATTCAAATTCCACAATACCTCACCAGTTTTAATGTCCCAAATTTTTAAGGTATTATCATAGGAAGCACTTACCACATTTTTTCCTCCTGACAAAAATGCGACCGAACTAATTATATCATTATGACCTTTTAGAGTTTTTATTAAATTTCCATTAGAAAGATTCCATACAATTAATGATTTATTCGATAATCCACTGACGGCATATTGTTTGTCTGATGAAACGGCAACCGAATTAACATTTTCAGTATGACCTTTAATATTTTTAAATATTCCACCGAACGTAAGAGACCAAAATTTCAACGTTCCATCCTGAGAGCCACTAATTGCATATTTTCCATCATTAGTAATATCAATTGAGGATACTGGTTTCTGATGGCCTTCAAATGACTGAATTAATTCATATTTTGAGTTATCCCATACTTTAATTGTTTCATCTCCTGACCCACTTATGAAACAATTCCCTATCGGTGAATATGAAATACTTGAAACCTCATTAGTATGGTTCTCAAGACTCTTAATTAAATCTCCAGTATAAAAGTCCCAGATTTTTACTGTATTATCATCAGCGCCGCTGGAGATTTTAGCACCATTTGGTGCAATATCAAGAGACAATATTTTTCCTTTATGACCACTAAGATCTTTAATTACTTCTCTAGATACAAAATCCCAAATCTTCAAATGTTTATCTTCTGATGAAGTAACGAAATATTTTCCATTTGGAGTGAATTTTATATCCGTTATAGAACCTTTATGTTCTTTTGATTCCCATATAAATTCCCTTGAATTCATATCCCACATTTTTAAATAATTATTACTTAAACCCATCATTATCTGATTGGTTGTAGGGGTAAACACTAAAGAGTTTACGTTTGTTCCAATCTTATTTATTGAAGTTAGTGCCCTTGAACCACTTATGTCCCAAATAATTGCATCCTTATCTAAAGAACTACTAATAAGAAACTTCTGATTTTGGGAAAAAGCGATTGAACTAATTGGTTTTTTATGTCCGATAAACGTTCTTACAAGTTTCTGGTTTGTGATATCCCATAATTTCACAGTTTTATCATTAGAACCAGAAGCAACATAATTTCCTTCAGGAGAAATAGATACCACATTTATGCCATCCGAGTGAGCATTAATAGTATTTTCTAATTTTCCTTCCATTATTTCCCAAACCATAATATTATTGTCTGTGGAGCCTGTTACAATATAATCACCCTCGGGGGAAAAAGCAATAGATAATATTTCTTTAGTATATCCCCTTAATGTCCTAAGAGTAACACCAGTTTCTATATTGCGTAGTTTAATGGTTTTATCATCAGACCCACTAACTAATAAGTTTCCTTTTGGTGATATCGCAACACAGCGTACCGCATTAGAATGATCTTTGTAAATCTGGAGGGGTTTTCCTTTTGAAAGGTCCCAAACTCTCACTGTGTTATCATCAGATCCACTGCTAAAATATTCTAAATCAGCGGAAATCGATAATGATGTTATTGCTCCTGAATGTCCTTTTATAGTCCGAACAAATTTATTTTTATTCAAATCCCATATTGTGATGACTCCATCCTCATCTCCACAGAGTAATAAGTTACCATCCTTAGTCACATCAATTGAGGTTATCCCACTCTTATGTTGGTATTTATGGATAGGTTTTGCATTTAATATATCCCAGATTATCGCATATTTATCTTTAGAGCCGCTAATAAGATATTTTCCATCATAAGTTACTTTTAATGAAGTAACCGAATCAGTATGATCTTTAAATTCGTTAATAAGATGTCCTGCTCTTAATCCCCATACTTTTATTAAGTGATCTGAAGAGCATGTAAAAATATAAGAATCATCTACAGCGATTGCTACAGATAAGATAGGCTCATTATGTGCCTCTATGGTTTTTAATAAATTCCCTGTTGCAAATTCCCAAACTTTTAAAGTCTTATCTTTTGAACCACTAATAATATAATCTCTTTTGTGAGAGATAATAACTGAGGTTACATCACTACTATGGCCAAAACTTTGAGTCATGTGAAAAGCTTTTGCAAGTCCTTTTCTTTTTGGGTATAAATGCTGAGGATATTCAAAACTTTCTTTTAATTTCTTATCAGGTAATTCCATTTCCAACTAAAAACACCTTTTATATGTTTAGAGCTCTAGTTTGAATTTCTAAAAAATTAAAGTTAAATAACCGAATATTTTATATAAATATTTTGATAAAATTGTCGAGTTAATAAAAAAATAGTTAGATCCATTGTGGAATGGATTAAATCTCTACTATTTAAAATTAAATGCTGGATACTTAAGAATATTTAAGCTAGATTTAAAAAATTAGTTGAAAAAATAAAAAATTCTAAGGTTTTTACACCATTAGGAGCATGTGATAATTTATAGTAAGTTTAGTCATACCTTTTACGTGTAACTAGCAGCCAGATAAATCCAATGATACCCCCAACGAAAGCTATTAAGGTAATATAATTCGGCCAATATTGTATGTCAAACAACCAAGGACTTGTGATCCAAGTAAATATCGGGGAGATACCAGAAATTACCATTATACTAAGAATAACAAGTGCTTGCCCCATTGCCCACTCTGCTTCTCTAAACATTCCAACACCAGCTACAATGCTCCAGAATCCTAACGCTATGGAAATAAATCCTTGACTGCCAAAAATTGACAATTCTTCTGAACTAATACCTGATAGAAAATCTGGTACATAAATACCTGCTAATAAGAGGAAGTTTAATATTGCCATAAAAATAAACAGTAACCCCAGAATTATTAATAATAGGTTTAATACACTACTAGATGATTTTACTTTACTTTCACTCATAATCTTATTCACTTTTTACTTCTAAGTTAAATTTATTTTAGATTAAAATTAATTAGATTTCTTAACTATTTAAATATTTAATTTTTACACTTGTTTAAGGAATACGTATGCGATTAAATTTAACCTCAATCTTTTAATCATCTTTATATTTTGTAAGCATTAACTTAGATAAGCTTTTGAATACGTCTACTACATTTTCCCCTGTTTTTAAAAAATACCTTATAAAACCTTAGATGTAATTTGGAGGATTTACTTTTAAGGGATAGAAAAAAAAAAGTAATAAATAGAATAACAATTTAATAATAATTTAATCAATTATCTTATAAAAGAAAATTGAGGGCAAAAGAAAATGGAAGATAACTTAAGGTTTATCTACGAGAAAGAATATTGGTATATAAGTGCGTTCATAAATACCAATGAATTTATAGGAGAGACAAAGGCTGAAGAAATAGAAGCATTATTGTTAAATAAACTGAAGAATTTATCTGAGAATGATTTAAGAAAATCATTTGTTTTTTTAGAAAAATATCCACATGCTGAGGAAAAGAAGAATATTTTAATAGATATGGCAAAATCTGTAGTAATAGAGTGTGATTGGGAACCCTTTTTTCAAAACTTTCCTTATATCGATGAAAATAATCCTTATACTGAAGATAATAAAGATTTAGTCTATAACACTTTGGGATACTTCAAATTAGAAGTAGAGTATTACAAAAATGAGCCATATAATAAAGAAAAAATAACACCAGATTTAATTCAACAAATTCCTTTTATCGTAATTGATATTCTCAAGGATTATCAAAAAAAACCAGAAAATCAGTTTCTTCTTCTTGATACCGAAAGTCCAATTTATGATTTCATAATAACAAAGAAAACTTTACCTATTGAAATCCAGTGGAGTGCGGAAAATATAGAAAAATATAAGAATGTTCTTGGATATTGGACAAATATATATGCGGGTCAATGGGGCGATTATAGTGAAAAAACTCTTCAAAGAAGAGTTAAGAATAACTTATCTAATCGTTTAACTGAATTACACTATATAAAAAGAAATTCTGGTTTTATATATATGATAGAAAAGAATTTTGAACCAGAATTTGGATATATAAACGAACATATTTTAGAACCCACTCCCAAGATGAGAGCCGTCCTATTTGCTTTAATGTCAATTAATAATTCTCTTGATGTGTTATTCATGAAACGCTATTCTGATGTGTTTATGAGCTTAGAAAAAATCGAAGAGAAGACGAAAAATCTAAGATTTTTACGAGGAATGATTAACACTAAGATGAGTCTTATTTATAGCGAATTAGATTGGAATCCCCGTCAACATTATACAAGTGTTTTAACTCATTTAATCGATCAATTCCGGTTAGAAACGATAATAGAACGAACTAATAATAAGTTTCAAATGCTCTACGAATCAATGCAAGAATTATATCTCAAGAGGAATGAAGAAAATCAGAAAAAAACAAAAAAAGCACTTTATCTTTTAGAAATATTATTAGGAGCGGGATTTATTGTAGAGTTTATGAATGCAATTAGGATTGCGTTAAAATTAGGGGAGACTGAAGAGCCATCACCCTTAATTCATACAATAATATCAATATTTTTAGGTACATTCTTGCTTATAACAATAGGTTATTTCTTATATGGAAAAATAGCTACAAGAGCCTTGAAATATGGACATACAGCTGATGCGGTTATTCAAGAAAATAATAATGTCATCTTAATTAAAAGAAAATATGCCCCATTTAAGGGAAAATACGCTCTACCTGGAGGATTTATTAAATATAATGAAGATCCAAAACAAGCGGTTATAAGAGAAGTAAGAGAAGAAACTAATCTTGCGGTTGAAATAATTAGAAAAATTGGAGTATATGATCAAAAAGGGCGTGATCCAAGAGGAAGAATCGTTTCAAATGCTTATAAATGTCGACTTGTGCGAGATCTCTCAAAAATAATGGGAGGAGATGATGCAATAGCCGCTGAAGCAGTACCAATTGAAAAAATTAAAACTATGGATTTAGCATTCGATCATAAAAAAATTCTCAAGGACGCAGGAGTTTTATAGAAAATATGGCTTATAATTAAGTAATTTATTTTATTATTTTATTTTTTTTGAGGAATTTTTTTTGAAATTCATCTATAATTTTCTTTTCCATATATAAAAAAAAATTAAAAGAAATTGAATTTAGAATGCAATTTGAGTTTGACTTGGTGGGCTAGTCTCTAACATTTCTTTCTTTTCTTTAAGGATTAAAGAAATGTTTCTAAGGAACACAATAATAAAATCCTTTCCTATGGATTGAGTAGCTTTAATGATAAATTGTTCCTCATCAAATTCTTTGTTTTTATATTGTGTGATAAGCTCTTCAACCTTTTTAATACTCGAACCCAGATTTTTTCTTAAGAATCTTTCGATATCAGGTATGTTTTTCATTAAAGATATGACTTTATTAGAATAATTACGAATAAGCTCTGTTTTGCTTTTTAGTTCAATTAGTTTTAAATCAATATCTTTCAAGATTTCTTTTAACACCCAATCTCTTTTTCCTTTTAAATCAAGTAAAACACTACTGCTGTCATCTGCTATTCTTTCAATTTTAACTAAAATTGCAATCGTCTCGGGATCATCTCGCAACTCCGCGAATGAAGTAAACGTAGTAAAATCAGGTTCCTCAGTTAACTCAGAAGTATCTTTCTTTTTTTTCTTTTTCTTTGCTTTTCGAGCTTTTTTCAGTCCAGGAACATGAAAATTATTGTTCTGCAGAATTGAACCAATTTGAATTCCTAATTCACTTGAAGGAAAATCACTTTCGAAACTTAAGGTTTCTTCAACCGTCTCTTCAGAGGGTAATTGAAGATAAAAATCCTCTGCTTTTATCCATTTTGGTATAATATATCTTGTAAATTCTCGAACCGATTCAACTTCTAATTTCTTTAATATCATATTGTAAATATCCTCAATTGAAGAAAAAGGATCATTCACATTAAATTGAACTCCTAATTTGGTTGTTAATAATGCAGGTATATTTTCTGGATTTGTAAATATAGGGATAATCCGCTTATTCAATTTTAATGCTGAACTCCATTCCATATTGACTGATTCGGAATAAAGAGAATTTTTAGAGCAAAATAAAAGTACTATTTTACTACGCTTTAAATTAGAATCCATGTATCTATATATATCATCGTGCATATCTGACTCCCAGTAAAGAATTTTGTCAATCTCTGGATAACTAGTCAATATTCGCGTAAGTCTCGGAATCTGAAAAAAATTTGAATCGACGGTTGCATAACTAATAAATATTAGTTCCCTTTCTAACGGAAAACTTCTAGCGACTGTTGGGGCTCTTATACTTATTTCTCTTCCGCCAACCATCTGTCGTTCTTTTTCCGTTCTTTTACATAATAATGCGAGAATTGAAATACTTAATGAAGGCAAAATAATTGCAGCAGAACTAACAATAAAACTAGATGAGAACATACTAGAGATATCCTCTGGCCTAAAGAAAAATGGTATAAATAATGGTAAAAAAGAAAGTAATGGATAAATCCAAATTACTAAGACAAACGGGTAGACTTTTATTTTATACCTTTTCCAGATAAGAATTATTCCGAAAATAATTGAAAGTGGAATATGTCCCAAACCAAGAATCATATAAATCATCGATAAAATACCTCCCGTAAGAAAAGAATTAAAAAAACTTATAAGTTCCTCGCTATGACCAAAAAAATTGGTAAAGATCTCCACGATGATGAAAATGACAATAAGTGCTATAATTAATATTACAATATTTAAAATAATCGTTCTTGTTTTCGCCATCTATTTTTCCTTCCAATTTTGTAAAAAAAGTTAATACATAAAATTATGATTTTAGAATATATAAAAATATTTATTTAGAATACCTCCAAAGAGGTTGCAAAAATACTATATTATAAATATGGCTCTAAATGTCCAAAAAGAACAAATAAACTAATTATTTTATTTTGTTTTTTCTAATTTTTCAGGTCGAACAATACACGGTTGGGGCTCATTTCTAGCAATTTTACTTTTCTTTAAACGTTTCATTCTTCGTTCTTTTGCTTCTGAGTATCTTCGTTTTTCCTCTTCTGTTTCTGGGATGAGTTTCGGAATTTCAATAGGATTATCGGCTTCATCTAAAGCTACAAAAGTTAAATATGCAGAGCCAATATGGGTGTGTCTTCCGGTCTTCAAGCATTCTGCTTCAATTCTCACACCTATTTCCATCGAGGTTCTTCCTACATAATTAAGCGACGCCTTAGCAAATACTAAATTTCCAATATAAGCGGGTGAGATGAAATCCATCCTATCCACGGATGCGGTTACTACATTTGAATGCGTATGTCTTGCTGCGACAATAGCACCTGCTTGGTCAATAAGTTTTAAGATATAACCCCCGTGAACGTTCCCAGCGGGATTTGCATGTTCGGGATACATAATTTGGGCAAGTTCAACTCTTGATTCTGCAACTGTTTTCCCTTCCATTTCAATCATACTCTCTAATAATTTGATGATAAGAATATTAGATCTTAATTTATATATAATCTTTAGTTCTACAAAGGATTTTATCATACTTTAATTAATTTTAAATTCTAAGCTGATTTATACTACCTAATAGTTGTGAATATTTATTCATAATTAATGGAAATAGTGAAAAAAATGCCAAGTTTTAAAGAAACATATGATGCCATTAAGGCAGATTGGAATGCAGGGGAAAAAAACTTCAATATTGAATGTGAAATGCTTTCTGAAGGAATGCAAACAATGTGTACTATGGGAAATCCAGCAGGTGAGGATTTTAAGTTACTTATTGATGCACCTGGCGGATTGAGTGGAACTAACAAAGGTCCATCTCCTTTATTAGCAATTCTAGCTTCTGTTGGTGCTTGTATTATCGCTGTCACTAAATTTTGGGCTATAATTATGGATATTGAGATTGAGGAAATGAAGGTTTTTTCTCGTGGTCATATTAATCTCGGAGCCCTTTTCGGTATTGATGATAGTAAACTCGCGGGCTATGATAAATTAGAACCAGTAATAAGAATTAAAGCAAATGCATCAGAAGAAAAAATAAACGAGCTAATGGAAAAAGTTTTCACCCATTGCCCTGTTATCACCAATTTTGGTGGAGCTTCAAAAATTCAACCGAAAGTCCAAATTAGAAAATAAAATATATCTAAATTTCCTTTTTTTTATTTTATTATTTCTAATAATAATGTAAAACCATAGTTTAGGAAAGGATAAAATCCTCAAGATCTACTAAGTTTCTTACCAAATTACTGCCAAATGCATCGATCCCGCTAAGTAACTTATCACCAACTATAATTGCATGCTGTTGTACGGTTATTAAGTCACCTGATAAACTCTGGTAAGTTATTGGCAATTTTTCTTCGGAAATACCCCATACTAATATAAGTCCCGTAGGTTCAAGTGTGCAGAAAAAATAATCATCAATAATCTTAATCATTTCTTGAATTTGCCGGGGTTCATAATCCGATTTTGATTTCATATTGATTCCTTGTCCAATTGCTAAAACTGGGCCTTCATCAAGCTCATATATATGTTCAGTTTTATCCATAAAATCAACACCAATAAGTGACCCTCTAATTTTTTCTACATTATCATTTAACATTAACTGAACCGCTCCTGATTGCCATCCTGGGTATAATCTTTCCTTTGTTGAAGGATTAATATAAGTTAAATCAGTTGGATGAGTGTCATTAATAGCTGGTAGGGTATGTTTTTGGTGTAAAAATATATTTCGGCAAAATTGAAAGTTATACCCTCGAGCAGACACGATATCTGTAGGATAGGTTACTTTTTTTTCAATTTCTTTTCCTAATGCTTTATGAAATTGATTTTGCCGAATATTAAATCTATAATCTATTTCTTTCGAGGAGGGTTTATTTGGATCATTTGGCTGAAACCAATACCTAGTCGCAGTGGTTGGATTGGATTCCTTATCATCGATGAATTGATGATACCAATCACTAAAATCTAAGGATATGTATGATAAATCATACTTTAATGCTACTTTTTTCCCATCACAACCATTTTTCTCTGATTTATTTGTTACAATCCCTTGAAGAACGACAGGTGGTTTATCTAAATATTCTTTAACTCTCTTATATTGAGCCGCTTGAAATTCACCTGTGGAGAAACTCCCCGAACCAAAAATCAAATTAGTCACGGGTCGATCTTGATCAACTCGAATTAAAGGATTAATTTTACTTCCAGTTTCGTCTCTTAACTCATCCCACTTTGCCATACATTTATTTTGCAATTCAAATGGATCAAGATTCTTAACCTGCCACACTCTTTTTGCTAATTGATGTAGCTTATTGATATTTTTTTGGCTTATCTCTTCAATTTGCTTTCTGGCTTTATCAAATTCCATATCTGATTTCCACTTATTACTAAATAGATATTTTCGTATTTTTTATTTATGATAAAGAATATTTTGGATCTCTTTTTTCAAAAAATGCACTCGATGCTTCATTTATATCTTTTGAAGAAAATGAAAGTACGATGGAACTATTTTCATATTGTATAATATTCTCTAAACTGGGGGAATCTAGTGAGAGATTAATTGCTTGTTTTGTCATACGTAACCCCAGAGGGCTTTTTTTTAACAGTTCCTGAGCTAAATTAAGACCTTCTTTAAGTAAATCTTCTTTCTTCACCACTTTTATTAAGAATCCACATTCTTCTGCTTCTTTTGCTCCTATTGCTCTCCCTGAATACATCATTTCTGATGCTTTAGCCATTCCTATTAATCGGGGTAAAAAGTAAGACCCTCCTACATCTGCACCAGTTAGACCTATATTAATAGAAGCATTTATAAATTTCACATCATCACTACCAATTCTCATATCTGAAGCCATCGCAAAGCCAAAACCTCCTCCTGCAGCAGCACCATGAGTTAATGCAATAATGGGCTGAGATATTTTTCGCATTTTTATTATAATTTGGCTTATTCTCCATTGATGATATAATTTCTTTTTTAAAGGTTCTGAAACGTTTAAATAATAAAATCTATCATATCCTGCTGGCTTCTTTTTCGAATTTAATATCAACCCTTCCTGTAAATCTGTGCCAGCAGAAAATGCTCTACCCTCACCTCTGAGAATAAGAACTCGACAATCTAAATTAGTCATAAGATGATCTAATACTTGATGTAATTCCTCCTCCATCTCAAAAGAAATCGCATTTAATTTATCAGGTCGATTAAGAGCAACAATTCCAATACCATCATCATGTAATTCAAACTTTATAGTATTATATTGCATTTTTCTTTTCCTAATTAATTTAAAATTATATTATATGTAGTTTAAATAGTTAATTTATTTATTTTATAAACCCAATCAGACATATATTTGATGGGATTATTTGAAATATTAATTTGGTTAATCTTTTTTAAGCTTTTTAAGACTTTCGGGACTTCAGCAAACTCATTCCAGCTTAAATCAATTGATTTCAAATTCTTTAATCGCTTTATTGAATCTGGTAGAGTTGAGATATACCCATAGCTTAAATCCAAATGTTCTAGTTGGGTTAAAAGTCCGATAGTTTCTGGAACTTCGTTTATGAACGATATACCTAATTCTGTAATATGACCTTCTTTAATTATACAAAGAATATCATTTTCATAAATAAAGTGAAAATTTTGATTTCCAATATAAAAATTATGATTCGTTAAGTTAATTCCCAGATCCAAAAGAAATGGAATCTCTTCTATGGTTAATTTAAATTTACAAGCAATCGTCGTAAATTTATCCAATAAAGATGACTCTAAAATCACATAAAACGGATTACTGGATTCTTTAACGAGATTATAGATGGTTATCAAGACTAAAGAAGACGATTCATTAATGATTGTCCATTTTAATGCATCTAATCCTTGGTCAATAAAATTTCTGAGGATAATTTCAGCAGCAACCGCTCTTATTTTTTCCTTACCATCGGAAATTAGATGATTTTCAACCAATTCAAAATAAGGACTATGCTTTAAATCATATTCACCTAAGAACTCTAAAAGTTCTAATCGTGTTTCGATATCTTCAGACTTTTCCAAAATAGTTATTATAAGGTCAACTATTTTTTTTGAGTTGATATCTTGCTGAATTAAATCCTTAATATCCGCAATGTCTATGCGAACCATAACTTTATCTTCCTTAAACCTTTTTATCTTATTTTAATGGGTATTTAGGGTCTCGTTTTTCAAAAAATGCTTGTGCGCCTTCAGTTAAATCATTTGAAGTGGAACATAGCATTTGAGCTCGATTCTCCAATTCCATTATGGTCTCTAAACTTGGAGAATCTAAAGAGATATTTACCGCTTGTTTAGTCATTCGAAGTCCTAATGGACTTTTCTTCAATAATTGTTCAGCTAATTGGATTCCCTCTTCCAATAAATTCTTCTCATCGACCACTTTTAATACTAAGCCAATCTTTTTTGCCTCTTCGGCATCTACAAATCTTCCAGTGTATAAAATCTCTGCCGCTCGTGACATACCAATTAACCTTGGTAAATGGTAACTAGAGGCTAAATCTGATCCTGAGAAACCAATATTAATGAAAGCATTATTAAATCGAGCATTTTCAGATGCGATTCTTATATCTGAAGCAAGCGTAAATGTAAATCCCGCGCCTGTTGCAGCACCATTTACGAGAGCTATAATAGGTTGGTTTACTCTTCGCATTTTTACAATAAGTTGACTGGTACGCCATTGTGCATATAATTTTGCTTTGATAATGTCTTTTTCTGGTGTATTAATGTAAAAAAATTTTTCCTTTAACTCTTGGGGCTTCTTCTTAGATTGAAGAACCATCGATTCTTTTAAATCTAAACCAGCACAGAAAACTCTCCCTTCTGCTTTAAGGATTAAAACTCTACAGTCAAGGTTAACCATTAAATGATCGAAAATCGCATGTAAGTCTTCAATCATTTGAAAAGACATCGCATTCAACTTTTCAGGACGATTCAAGGTTAAAATACCGATGCCATCTTCTCGAAGTTCAAATTTTATTGTTTCAAAATTCATAAGAAATCTCTTTTTTGATTTATATTAGATTTAATATTAAAGAAAATTTATTGTTTTTTTAACCACTAACTTTTATAATAAAACTCTTAAATTATATAAGGATCAAAGGTTAAATGGAATATAAACTAGTTAAGTGAGATTTATGGAAATTAATAGGAATACAATTTTATCCAAAGCTTATGAGCTTGGAAATAAATATGAGAAAACGTGTACTGGATGTGCTCAAACTACAGTTGCCGCAATCTTTGAGGCATTAAATATCTGGAATGAGGATGTATTCAAAGCAGCGAGTGGACTAGCAGATGGGTTAGGACTCACGGGAGATGGTTCTTGTGGGGCTCTTGTTGGAGCATCAATGGTAATTAGTTATCTTTTTGGTCGAGGAAAAGAAGACTTTTCAGATATGTACAAACCATTGAAATCCTATGGTTTAGTGAAACAGCTTCATGATGAATATATCGAAAAATATGCCTCTTGTCGCTGTTTTGATGTCCAAAACTCTCTCATGGGTCGAACGTATAATCTATGGAATGAAGATGAAAAAGAGGAAGCATTTAATTCAAGAATGGTGCATTATTGCTCTGATATTGTAGGAAAGGTAGCACAAATGGCTACAAGGATTATTTTAGACAATGGATTTATTCCTAAGTAATCGCTAATGGGTTTTAAAATGAGAGAGAAAAAGATTGATACTTTATTTGCCGAAAAAATTAAAAACTTAGAAAAAACCTTACCGGAACTACGAAAGGGAGTTAATTGTGCGGAATTAACACTCAGCAATATTATGGATATCTTGGGAATTAAAAATGGTTTATTGAACAATGCAATTATTCCTTTAGCAGGGGGATTTGGCGGTTATAAATCAAAAGAAGGATGGCAAGGAGCGTGTGGTGCAGTTTGTGGGGGTTGTGCGGCAATTGGTATAATTTTAGGCGGAAAAAAACGAATGCGTAATAAAAAAATTCCAATTGCATATTTAAAAGCGGCTAAATTTGCATCTGAATTTGAAAAGGAATTTGGATCAGTAATTTGTGCTCAATTATGTGGATATGATTTCAGCGAACCTAATGGGTTTATGCAATATCAAAAGGATAATTGTTGGTCAACAACATGTTATAATTATGTTATTTGGGCAATTAAAGCTGTTCAAAAGATAATGAAAAACCAATTAAGACGAAATTGGTAAAAGAAAATATTAATTACAATTATTTAATTTTTAATTATCTTAATATATGGTGAAGAGTAAATACTTTGACAATGAAAAGTCATTGCGACCGAATAATTAGATTAAAAAACAATCTTTTATCTAGCAAATATGAACTATGCATTGAACGGATGAAATATTTTACCGAGATTTATAAAGAATATCCTAATGATCCTGAGATTACCAAAAGGGCAAAAGCTATAGCTCACACGTTAAAAAATATGACTATATTCATCCGAGAAGATGATTTATTGGTAGGAAATGAAACAAGTAAAAACCTTGGTGAGAAAATTAATCTTGATCTCCAAAGATACGATAATAGCTTAGAAAAACGAATAACCTATAAAAAATTAAAACGACGGCCTCTGCAACCGTTCTTCATTGAAGAAACGGAAATATTAGAGTTATTAGAGCTACTTCCTTATTGGAAAGATAAATCCCTTATTGGCAGCAGAATCTTGAAGCGGTTATTAAAAGAAGGCTATATTTCCGGGGATGGTTTAATAGATGCTTTAGCGCCTAATATCGCAATCCATATAGGAACGACCGAAGGACATTTGTGTGCGGGCTATGAAAAACTTCTAAGTGTAGGATACAATGGTATCATCGAAGAAGCAAATAAGTACCAGAATAATTTAAACCAAAAAGATCCTGATTTCCAAGAAAAGCAGCAATTTTATGAAGCCGTGAAAATCTATTATCATGCAGCAATAAATTTCGCTCAGAGATATTCAGATCTCGCTTATGGTATGGTAAGCAAGCATAATAATAGAAAACGTGCAAGAGAATTAGAATTAATTGGAGATATGATGCACAAATTTACAAAACACCCTCCAGAAACATTTTTTGAAGCAGTGCAATTTATCTGGTTTTCACAAAATATAGCAAACATTATTTATCAACGAAGCGTCTTAGCTTTAGGACGGTTAGATCAGATTTTATGGCCATATTACGAAAGAGATCTTCACAATGGAACTCTTACCCAAGATTTTGCATTAGAACTAATTGAAGAACTAAATCTAAAGCTTACTTGGAACGTGACTTTATTACCAACTGATTTTACGATGGTGGCAAATGCTCTTGGTCAAAATACTCAAACAATTACTATCGGAGGGATGGATTCAAGTGGAAAGGATACAGTCAATGAGCTCTCGTATCTTTTTCTTGACGCCTATAATAATGTTAAGGTGTTTTCTACCGATTTATCAATACGAATCCATGAACACACTCCGGAACAATTCTTTAAACATGCTTTAGAAGTGTACAAGTCTACTTCTGGTATTGCTTTTTATAATGATGAAGTTCTCGTTCCCGCGCTTAAGAAAGCAGGATATTCTTTGGAGGATGCCAGAAATTATGTTATAATCGGATGCGTAGAGCCTACGGGTCAAGGTAATAGCTTTGCAGCAACTGGGAGAATGTTTATGAATCTTCCTGGGGTATTAGAACTTACTTTAAACAATGGATATAGTAATTTAACAAAGAAAATAGATGGACTCCAAACAGGAGATCCTTCACATTTTACAACTTATGAAGATTTTTATAACGCATTTATCCGTCAGCTTCAATTCAACATCAAAAGATCAGCAGAGATTGCGAATATAGGTGATGCTGAAGCTATGAAATATTTTCAACACCCTTTTGTTTCGGCAATGCTCGATGGATGTATGGAGACTGGTAAAGATCATGTATGTGGAGGGGCAAAATATAATTTCTCTTCAATAACCGCCTATGGTTTCGCTACGTTAGTCAATTCATTATATAACATAAAAAAAGTTGTCTATGAAGAGAAACAGATGACACTATCAGATTTCATTGAGATTTTAAACTCAAACTTCCATAATCACGAGGATTTCAGACAAAGGCTTATAAACAAATATCATAAGTGGGGAAATGGTAAGGAAGATATAGATACTCTTGCCACCGATTTATGGGACAAATTTTCTCAGGAAGTAGCAAAATATACTCCCTTAAGAGGAGGAAGATTTAGTGCGGGGGCATATTCAATGGGAATCCATGTTATGGAAGGATTTTTCACAAGACCCTCCGCAGATGGGAGGAAAGCAATGCAAGCAATATCCAATAGTCTCTCCCCTGTTAATAATTCGGAAAAAAATGGAATTACGGGCGTATTAAACTCTGCTGCAAAATTGAATTATGATTTTGCAACCAACGGTATTGCGTTAAACGTGCGATTCCATCCTCAAAATATTGATACTAATGAAAACTTAGATAAATTATATTTTCTACTTAAAGCCTTCTTTCACGCAGGAGGCATGCAGATTCAACCAACTGTTGTCTCATCAGACACATTAAGGGAGGCTCAGAAACATCCAGAAAATTTTCAAGACTTAATCGTAAAGGTAGGCGGATATAATGCAACATTCATCGACTTAGGAAAGCCAATACAAGATGATATTATTGATCGCTATCAATATGATTTTTAATATAAAGTCTATACTCGTAAATAAACAATTTATTTACCATTATTTTTAAAAGTCTCCATAATTGTATGTTTGAAGGGATCTCGTTGCCATAGAATAATTATTCAAAATATTTATATATGGTAATAACTAATTATTATATGTAGAATTATGAATAATAATTCAAAATAATTCAAATGGAGATGATTTTATAAATGCCCGGTGGAGATAGAACTGGACCTTCTGGATTAGGTCCACGAACAGGGAGAGCTCTAGGCTATTGTGCAGGATACAGTACTCCAGGATACACTCGAGGTGGTGGCTGGGGTCGCGGTAGAGGTTTTGGACGTGGTTTTGGTAGAGGGTATGGTCGAGGTGGGGGATGGGGATATAGAGACCCGTATTACGTACCTGCTCCAGTTTATACACCAGTACAACCAATCACCTCTACAGATCAGCTAGGTATGCTTAAACAAGAAAAAGAATATTTAGAATCTGAAATGAAAGGAATGCAAAGCGCAATAGAAGATATCTCTCGCCGAATTACCGAACTAGAATCAAAAGAATAAAGTTCAATCTTTTTTTCTAGTTCTCCTTTTTTTAAACCATAATATTAAACTTTAAAATACATCTTGTTGATATTACAAATATGAAAAATATTTCTCTTAAAGTCAATGAAAAAGAAATACCTCTCAATCCGATTATGTCAAAAATGCTCACAAATATCCTCACGGCTTTTGTGAACACTCTCAAAAAAATCCCTGAAGATATGAATGATCTTCAAGTGCGTATTGAATTTTAAGTATCATTTTTTTTTACTTTTTCATTATTTAAACAATATCGTATATTTAAATTAGATCAGCGAATTATTATCACATATATTTTTTTATACTTTAACAACAAAAACAAGTTTAATCAATTTAATATATACAAAAAAACATACAAAAAAAATTAAAGAAATGTGAGAATGATGACAGAAGAAAAATCTAAAGACAAATTTAGACCTGGACAAACCTTTCTAATTGGTTTGGCTTTTTTTACTACATTTTCATGGAGTTTATACAATACTCAAGTAAATAGAGCATTAAATAGCGCTGATTATTTTGGAACTTTACTACTATCTGGTTTCGTTGTTGGTGTTATCATGGCAATCGATAATATCATTGGGGTAATAATTCAACCAATTATGGGGAACATATCTGACAATACTCGATCAAAATACGGACGCCGAATGCCATATATAGTCATTGGTGTAGTTCTTTCAGCTATTTTTTTCATGCTGATTCCTACTGGTTTTCCCATAGGATTTGAAGGAAGTGGTGGTACTGGTCAATTATGGCTACTCCTTCTCTGGATTTTCTGCTTTGGCATAAGTATGGGATTTTATCGATCTCAAGCCGTAGCATTAATGCCCGATTTTGTAAAACCGATCAATAGAAGTAAGGGAAATGCAATTATCAATATTATGGGAGGTATTGGTGCCGTTTTTGCCTTCTCGCTCAGTTTATTTATCGGTATTAATGTGTTTCTACCTTTTATTATTGCCGCCGTAATAATGCTAGTAGCCGTGGTTATTCTATTCTTTACTATTCACGAAAAAGAATCATATAGTTATCAACTGTTAATTGAAACTGAAGCGAAAGAAGGGAAAAAAGTCCATGAAACCAAGGAAAAGATGACGCTTATTGAGAGTTTTCGAGATCTTTTTAAAGAGAAGGATAAAAGCACGCTTTTTATCTTACTTGCGATATTTTTTTGGTTTATAGCTTATCAAGGGATGGAAGCTTTATTTTCTATATATGCCGGACCAGTGAGTGAGCCAAACGGAGTCTTAAACTTTCCTGGAACCTTAGCGGGTTTCATATTTAACGCTGTAGCAATTCCATTTATTATCGCTGCTTTTCCTTTATCATTATTTGCTAACAAGATTGGCAGACGAACATGCATTAAAATAGGATTAGTCATTATGATTGTTGCTTTACTAATTGGATTTTTAGTGCGAACGCAGTTAGTTACGATAATAATATTGATCTTTTTTGGTATTGGCTGGGCATTTGTCAATGTTAATTCGATAGTTATTGTATGGGAACTGGCGCCGAGTATAAGGAAGATTGGCACGTATACAGGATTATACTACTTTTTCAGCGTTTTAGCGGCTATCTTTGGACCTGCATTAATAGGTTTATTAAGAGACGTTTTCGGAAAAGAAACTCTGTTTCTAAATGGAGTTATCTTCCTTCTCATAGCGTTTATTCTAATGTTCTTTGTAAAGCGCGGAGAAGTCGAACTTACTGATGAGGAGAAGTTAGCTCGGCAAATGAAAATCGCAGAATTATAATCCTTTTTTTTTTCTTTTTCTTTTTCTTTTATTTTTACTAATATTTTTGTTTTGTGTTTAATTTTGAAACTCAATAAGGATTAAATCTATTATCAGAATATAAAATGCAATTAGAACCCGAATGTATTGGATGCTTGTTTAATCAAGTATTACGGGCATTTAAGTTAGTAAAACCGGATATTTCCCGGGAAAAAGTATTAAGTGCTCAGAAAAAGTTAATGGAATATCTCATAAAGGTTGATATAAATGACACGGCTTCTCCTATTATTGGAAAAACCGCATATGGACTAGTAGCTGAAACTTTAGGTATCAAGGATCCATACTTCGATTTGAAAAAGCGATATAACCAAATAGCATTAGAATTTTACGAGGAAGCTCAAAATATTGTAAAAAATGCTGAGGATCCCCTATTGAAAGCACTCATTATTTCTGCGCTGGGAAATACGGTGGATATGGCGACGCAACACAAAATTGAGTTTATTGATGATATGAAAACTTTTTCGAGCGATAAGTTCGTCATTAATGATTATGCTCAATTTAAATATTCATTAGAGAACGCAAAGCATCTACTCATTCTTGGAGATAATTGTGGTGAGATTGTATTTGATAAATTACTAATTGAAACAATCATAAAACTTTTACCTGATTTGGAGATTATATATTCTGTCCGTTCTGCTCCAATTATTAATGATGTCACTCTTGATGATGCCCAAATGGTAGGTTTAGATAACTTAGTTAAAGTCATAGAATCTAGTCCCACTCCAGGTGTTGATTTAAACACTTCTACTGAAGAATTTAAACATTACTTTTACCTCAAAGGAGGAATGATGTTATCAAAAGGACAAGGAAATTTTGAGAGTTTATATAAACTTCCAATTCCCCAAAAAGAGGTATATTATTTGCTTAAAGCAAAATGTGTATTAATGGAAAGAATATTTCAAGTAAATCTTGGAGACTTAATATTTAAGAAAAAAAACGCAGATTTCTAATCAGGAATGATTTTTTAATTTAGCGATCGCTTCAGTGAAAAAACCAAAATCTTTGATTTCAGATTTATTCTCTGAGTTTTCAAGATTTTCAAAATACTTATTTATTTGATGTATTAAAACTTCTTTAAAGGGGTCAAAAGCATTCGTGTCAACACACTCACCTATCTCATCACAATAGAGATTATAAAACATATCTAAGGACTTTTCTGCTTCTTTTCGAATATTATGCTTCACAAAATCCTTATCCATTATTGCAATTAGGGTAAGATTGTATTTATTGACGATAATCATCTGGATATCAAGTCCTTTAATCGTAATTTCTTCGATTCTTCCCATATTTTCCTCTCCAAACAGTGAAAGAGCCCCAACGAAAGATGACAATAAAAGAGGATTTATTTCCGTATCTAAAATAAAATCTAAAAGGTAAATCCCTGTTTCTTTACATATAACAATTCCTTTTATTAATTTTGAGACTTCAGGATGAACTTGCATTTTGATTTTAGTTTCCCTTACCTTGTTTATAAGAAATTTTTCAGCCAAATATCATAATAATAGTTATTAGTTTTAACTATTTGCATATTTATCAGACTATATAATATGCGAATATTTTTTGTACAATAAGATCAAATATTAAATGTAATATTCAAAAAAAAGAAGAAGAAAAAAAGTTTAAATTATTTTTCTACAAGCTCGCGTATTCTTTTCACGATGGATTTAAATGCTTTAGCACTCGCACCATCAGGATATTTAAGAACAAACGGTAATCCACGGTCTCCTTGCTCGCTAACCTCTATTTCGAAAGGTATTTTTCCTAATAAGGGTACGTTAAAATCCTTTGAGGCCTTTTCAGCACCACCAGGAGGATAAAGGTCTATAAATTCACCACAATAAGGACAATTAAATCCGGACATATTCTCTATAATCCCAAGGACATGTCTCTCCATAGTATTTGCCATAGCAATTGTTTTACGGGCATCCATTAATGCCACTTCTTGTGGTGTTGATACAATAACAACATTTTCATCAGGTATAAGTTGGAGTATATCTAAAGTCTCATCGGATGTACCTGGAGGTAAGTCACAAACTAAATAATCAAGGTCTCCCCACACAGCTTCTCCCAAAAATTGACGTAAGGCACCCATCTTCATTGGACCCCTCCAAATCACAGGTGTATCAGAATCTTGGGTAAGAAAGGCCATACTCATTACTTTAGTGCTTAAAGGACCATCAACTGGGTAAAAGCGTTGACCATCAGGATCGACTCGAGGTCGGATCTCAGGACTGATTCCAAGCATTTTATTTACATTTGGACCCGTTATATCAACATCTAAAATTCCAACACGTAATCCAATACTAGCTAAGCTAATTGCAAGGTTAACCGCCACGGTTGTCTTTCCTACTCCGCCTTTTCCAGATATCACTACAATTTTATGCTTTATCTTGGACATATTTTCCTTAATTCGTTCCATCCGCTGTTCCATTGCATCCTTGCGCCCTTCATCTACAGTTTTTTTTAAATCGATATCAGGTATCTCATCACTCATTTTTCACACTTCATAGGTATATATTTCTCAATGTTTTAGTCATAACTAAAAACAGTCTTAATTACTCATTAACTTATGGTTAATAATTTGAAATAAATCAATGTACTACAATTATAATTGAATCATTTTAAGTGGAATTTAATTACCAAATATAATGAATTATTATTCTTAAAATTTTAATAATCACATGGATTATATTCAATAATTTTTTATATGAGTAAATATTTATTTTTTTGAATAAAAATTCACTTTTATTTTGAATAATAATTCAATATAATAAATAATCATAAAAAACAGTTGGATTAAAATGGTAATAATTGCAGTTCCCTCAGATGGAAATGGGGGATTAAAAGAGATGATGAATAGTCGTTTTGGACGATGTCCGAGTTTCACTTTCGTACATGTTGAAGATAAGAAGATTGTGGAAGTAAAAGCGATATCAAACACTGCTGTTGGTCAAATGGGTGGAGCTGGAATTCATGCTGCTCAATTGATCGGTAATAATGGTGCCGAGGCAGTAATAATTGGATTTTTAGGACCAAATGCTGCTCAATCGTTAAATGCTTTAAATATCCCGATGTATCAAGCACCTAACCAAACAATGACCGTGAGAGAGGTAATTGATCTATATATAGAGGATAAATTATCGATTATCTCAAATGCGAATGTATCAGCCCATCAGGGGATGGGTGGTGGTCGAGGTATGGGAGGCGGTCGAGGCATGGGAGGCGGTCAGGGGATGGGACGCCGTTCAATGCGCTGAGATAAAGTTTGAATTCAAAAACAACAACATATTTAAGCAGAATGGCAAGTAAACCAATAATTATTTGTGTGACTGGAGGAAAAGGTGGAACTGGGAAAACACTTGTAGCAGTGAATTTAGCTATAATGTTTAAGAATGAGGGATATAAAACTTTATTAATCGATGGTGATAGTGAAAATCCTAATACCTATTTGTTATTAGGAGGGGAATTAGGAAAGAGAGAGGAAGTATTATTTTTTAAACCATCGATAAACGAAGAAAAATGCACTAAGTGCGGACTCTGTGCTCAAAACTGTGTACCTCATGCGCTTCTTCATGTGAAAGATTCTTTTCCTATTCCAATTTTAGCAGTTTGCTCTGGATGTAAACTATGTTATAAGATTTGCCCTACAGAAGCTATCGAGGCTGATTATAAAACGGTAGGATGGATATATGAATTAATGGAAATGGGACTCGACCTTTTAGTGGGAGAATTAAAGCCCGGAGAAGCACGATCGGCATCTGTTATTGAATCCTTGTTGGAAGAATTAGACACGAAGATTAATGATGCTGAAGACGGTTATGATGTAGTGATTATTGATACTGCTCCCGGAGCACATTGTGATGTGGAAGAATTAATTGAAAAAGCAGATTATGTAATCCCTGTGACGGAACCTACGCGTTTTGGTTTATCAGATTTAATTCGGATTAATGAACTAATTACATTGCTTGGTAAGGAATACAAGGTAATAGTAAATCGGAGTACCTTATTAGGATATAAAAACCAATTCTTTAACGAGCTTAATAGTCTTCAATTAGACATTCTTGGGAAAATACCTTTACATGATGAGGTCGTAAATTCATATTGCGCCGGAGTACCTTTAATGGAAAATAAGAAAAATAGTGAGAAAATGGGGCCTGCCTATAAAGCTTTCATGGAAATCTATGGAAAAATAAAGATTTGGATAAATATTAAAGAATTAAATTAAAATGAGTTGAGGCAAAGAATTGGATAATATTATTGTAGGAATTGTATCAGGTAAAGGTGGAGTAGGAAAAACCTCATTAACCGCATCATTGGCCTCTCTCGCGGGTAATGACGAGGAATTCACTCCAATTATTCTCGATTGCGACGTTGATGCTCCTAATCTTTCGATAATATTACCCCCAGACTCCGATATTGAGCCTCAAAAAGACGATACATATACCACCATCAAGGCAACCTTTATCCCGGATAAATGTGTTCACTGTAGGTCGTGTATTGATGATCATTATTGTGAGTTTAATGCACTCACTTGGGATGAAGAAAAAGAGATTCCAAACATTGATTATTTAAAATGTGAAGGGTGTGGTGCTTGTAAAACACTTTGTCCAGAACATGCGTTCGAGATTCATCCTGTAAAAAGCGGTGAGATTATATCCTATGATAATAAGTATGGTTCCTTACTGATTTTTGGCAAAACTATATTAGGGAGCACAACATCAGGAAAGCTAGTTTCTGAAGTGAAGGAGTTTGCAAAACATTCAGATAAGTATCAGAGTTCTAACTTGACAATAGTCGATGGTCCTCCTGGAATTGGATGTCCAGTAATCGCAATGTTGACCGGTCTTAATTATGTTATTGCGATAACAGAACCTACGCCATCTGGGCTCCACGATCTTGTTCGAATTTTAGAACTCGTTGACCAATTTAAAATTCCATTTAGTATTGTCGTAAATAAAGCAGATTTAAAGAGTCCTTTTCAAGAAAAATTTAAAAAGTACATAAAAGATACAAAATATAAGATCTTGGGGAAAATTAATTTTGATTATGCTATACCCGAGGCCATGTCTTATGCCGAACCCGTTGTTGACTATGCTCCTAATTCAAAAGCAAGTATTTCAATAAAAGAAATATACAAAAATTTGAAAAAGGAATTGAAAAATTTTTAATCCCTCCGATAGATTTTAGGAGGAGCTAAAGAATTTCCTAAAATTTCAGAAAGAATCTCTTGAAAATTATCGAAATGCCCTGGTTCAGTTTTTTGAACATAAAAAGCTTCAGCAATACCAACACCATACTTTTTCCCTATAGCAGTTCCTATAGATTGAAATAATCGTTTAAGGTTTTTTTCAATTTTAACTTTATTCAGGTCTGTAATATTATTAAGATCTACTTGAATACCAAATATATTTTTAATTATTTCAAAAGTGGATTCAAATTGCAAAGCAGCCTGAACTTTTTTTTCCATTACTTGAGAAATGTCAACAATAGCGTTAGGTGCATGCCCCAATAGTCCCATAAACCATACTTCTGAACAATTATATGGCTCTAAACCATTTTTAAGTTGATCTTCATATAATAAAGGAAAGGTAGAAAATGCTCCCGCTTCTGCTGCCATTCGGCCAACAATAACATGATCGGGATGTACTTCATACTTAACCCAAGGATCGAGGGTAATTATTCTATCTATTTTTAATTTGCGAACATGATAGACTAAATTTTTTCTGAGTTCCTCACCCTTAATAAATCCTGCATCTGGATACCCCAACATGTAATTCTTTTTGATTCCTAGAATCTTATTCGCTGCATCTAATTCTTCCTCTCGCTTCTTAGCCACATCTTTTTTTGTAATATCGCGCCTTAAAGTTCCTACCTCGCCGTTTGTACAACAAATAGAGTAAATTTTGTGACCCTCTGATGCCCATCGTGCGACAGATCCTGCAGCAAGAAAAGTTAAATCATCTGGGTGGGCAAAAATCGCTGCGATATTTAACCTATCAACCATATACAATCTTCTTCTTTTTTTTCTTGTTTTTTGTAATATTATACTATTTCAGTAATAGAATTTAATTCTTTTTAAATCCTATAGAAGCAATAATTAAGTGGGAATTCAATCGATTTATTTCAAATAATCTAAAGAGATTAATAAAATCTCGAATATTATTACATAATTGATAGAATCAACTTTTCATGGATGATTACAAACGCCAGTACAAAATTTTATGGAATTGTACAAGTACCTACCAAAAACAAATTGTAAAGAGTGCGGTAAGCCGACTTGTATGGCCTTTGCCTTAGATCTATTGCAGGGAAAAGTAAAAATCGATGATTGTCCTCCTTTATTACAACCAAAATATAAGAAACAATATGAAAAGCTCAAAGAACTAATTGGATCTGAGGAGGGGCAAGAAAAAGAGTTAAGAATTAATGTTGATTCGGATTTGTGTGATGGATGTGGTATTTGCGTGACTGTTTGTCCCGTTAATGCGCGATATTGCCCTCCAAGTTTAAGTGGAAAGGCACCAGACTATCCTCCAGAAAAGCATCAGCTATTTCAGGTAGTTTCTGGAAAATGTGAGTTATTAGAAATTCAGCATTGTCGTAGGATTGAAGCTGAAGGACGAGAACGGGAATGTCGTGTCTGTGAAACATACTGCCCACGTGAAGCCATAAAAATCGAATATGTATAATTTAATTTTTTAACTATTTTAAAATAAGGGATAAATTTGAAACGTTATACTTGTTCTGGATGCTCACTTCTATGTGATGATATTATGATTCGATCCGATGGCCTCTTTATAGATGAGGTTATTGGAGCTTGTTTGAAAGGAAAGGAACGATTTGATCGAGTTACAGCCAAAAATCGCATAATTTCTCCTCTGATTCGTAAAGATAATGAACTAAAAAAGATTAGTTGGGAGGAAGCAATAAATGAAACAGTAAAAATCGTTAAAAATGCATCTAATCCTCTACTTTATGGGTTTTCGAATTCAAGTTGTGAGGCGCAAGCCAAAGGTATTGAGTTAGCTAAAACCATAAATGGATTTATTGATTCAAACGCATCAATTTGTCAAGGGAAAGTCCTTGGAATTGCAAAAGAATTTGGTATTAATCTTACCACAATTACAGAATTAATCAATAAAGCAGACCTTTTAATCCTATGGGGAGCAAATCCCGCTGAAACTATTCCTCGTCTTTTGAATAAGACTCTCTTTTCAAGGGGTAAGTTTCGTATGACAGGGAGAGAAATAAAAACGCTAGTAATAATCGATCCCGTAAAGTCAGCCTCGTTTAATGTTATGGGAGTACGAGACATAGCTTTAAGAATTAAACCGGGAAGTGATATTGAGCTTGTCAGAGCACTTAAGGAAGAATGTTGTCAATCCGATTCTATTCCCTCAGAAGGAGTCGCGGGTATAGATCAAGAGGATCTGAAGAGAATACTCCTCCATATTATGGGTACTGAAAACGGTGTGATCTTCTTAGGGCAGGGGATATTAAAGAGTGATAAAAATAATCAATTTATTCGTGAGATCTTAGAGTTTATTCAGCTTATCAATTCAAAGCAAGAAAAAGGACGAATGTCCTTGATTATGATGGGGGGTCATTATAATATGGCGGGTTTTGATCATGTAGCACTTTCTTTAGCGGGAAAAATAGGAGGTTTACAATTTAAAGATCAAAAGCTTGTTGATTCCAACCATACTTTAGTTTCAAAAATCAATACTAATGATTTTGATTATTCAATAATTGTTGGAACAGATCCTATTTCACATCTTCCTTATTCTTTAAGCTCAAAACTTGCAAAAAAGCCTATTATCCTTATTGACAACCAGATGACGGCTACTGCTAAAATTGCTGATATCATTCTTCCTACGGCCATAACTGGTATCGAATGTGAGGGGTTAGCATTTCGCTTAGATCAAGTCCCTATTCAGTTAGAAAAAATAGTAAATCCCCCTAGTAACCTTACTTCGGATGCAAAACTATTGAATAAAATAATAAGTAAACTAGCTAATGGAGGAATGTAATATGGAATTGATTTTGAATACTGTGCGAAAAGTTGATAATGATCAAACGAAAGAATTTGCCTTTGGAGATACTAAATCTCTAGAAGAAAATTTGGCTATCGCATTTCTTAACCCAACGAATATGAAAGAGTTAAATCTAAAAAATGAGGAGTACTTAAACATAAGAAATGACGAGGGCTCGATAGTAGTTAAAGCTTTAGAAGATGAAGATGTGCCTGAGGGAAGTATTTTATTACCAGTATCAATTTGGGCAAATCAACTCACCAAAGTTGAAGATGATGAATTATTTTTTAAAAATATTAAGGTAAACGTCAAAGCTACAGACGAAGCAGTAACAAAATACGAGGATATAATTAGTAAGATTAGAGGTGTTTAAAATAGTGGCGAAATTACTCGTAAAAAATGGAATGGTCTATGATCCGATAAATCAGATTGAAGGTGAAGTAAAAGATATCCTTATTGAAAATGGAAAAGTTGTTAGTAAATTCACAAATAATACTGATGTACAAGAAATAGATGCCTCTGGTAAGTCCGTTGTTCCTGCTGCTATAGATATGCATTCACATATTGCTTCGCAACAGCTTAATTGGGCTCGAATGTTAGGATCTCGAGATAATGAGTTCACTTCTTATTGGAAGGGTTTAACTTTAGAGCATATTGCGAAATCTTATCTTACTAACGGATTTACTTTTGTATTGGAAGCAAATGTATATCCATGCTTAAGCAAGCATACTCTTTTCGACTTAATACACATACCAGTATTAGATACGGCTTTTTTATTAAATGTCAGTAACTTCTGGCCTTTAGAACTTGAATTTCAGAGAGGAATTGTTGAAGATGGTTCGGCCTTTTTATCATATCTCCTCAACGAAACTAAAGCTCTCGGAATTAAAGTATATAATCCCTTTGAAAGTGAGAATTGGAACTGGAAAGCATTGAGAGAAAGCCTCAAGGAAACAGGACGGTTGTATAATTTTACTCCGATGGATGTTTATGAGAATCTTTTAAAATTTGTTGAAGACCTTGAACTCCCTCATGCTTTACATGCTCACATTGAAGGATATGAATCAAATATAGGTAAAAATAACTTAAATGAGCTGTTACAAAAATTAAATGGATTAGGTCTTACTCCAAAAGGACCTCGAAATGAGATTTTCCATTTAGCGCACGCTTCTTCTTACAATGTTGATGGAGATAATACTGAATTGATCAACTTTTATAATGACCATCAAAACTACGACCTCGACCTTGGTTTTATAGGATTTAATACTATAAATCCATTAGTTACTTCTGATAGAAGATTAATTAACAATTTGAATAACCAAAACAATTCATATGAAGTGGTACGATTTGCCACGGAATTTGAAGGAGACTTCTTCGCAACCTTAAGAAAATTTGATAAGCAAAATTATAATCATTGCAATATGTGGGCAAATGCCTATGAAATAGCTTTTAAAGTTAAAAATAAATGGCAAATACAATTTTCCATAAATTATCCCAATTACGCTGATGTGTTCGATATACCAGTGATTGCCTCTCTATTGTTAAGCAATAAAGCACGGGAAGATTATATGAAAGATATGAACAAGGATTTTCTAAAAAATCATTCATTTGTGAATAATGACCAGATCCTTTCTTTTCAGGATTTAATCACCATTACTCGAGCAAGTCCAGCAAGATCTTTAGGTATTTCTGATATAAAGGGAAGTTTATCAGAGGGCAATGATGGAGATCTTAATATTATTGATTTAAATCCCCAAGAAATAAACCCAGAAAAAGATTATGAGAAAATTAGAGGCGCCTTGAGCCATATTGTATATGTCATTAAGGAAGGGAATATTATAAAAAATGCTGATCTATTCGATACAATGCAATCTGGTCACATCTTTTGGGCTTCAGGAAAGGTTAAAAAAGAAGATACTAAATTGTTGTTTAAACGAAAAGAGGAATTTTTCCAAAAATATAATTCAGTCTTCTTAAAAAGCTACTCAACTCCAATTACTACTTCAAAACTGAGAAAAGTAGATTAATCGAGCTGATATTAATTCTAAATCTTTAGTTGATAATATTAATGCATCATTAGTGGATAAAAATAAAATTAATTTAAGATCTCAACTATCTCTAGCCCATCATTATGATCAGCTACATACGCACGATTGTTGACCACAGCTACATCATGGGCGTGACCTCCATCAAAATACTGTCCAATCTTTTGCAAGTTAACTGGGTTCACCATATCTAAGACTTCTAATCCCATCTCATAGTTTGCACAAAAAATCTTTGTGTCATGGATACAAGCTGCGAAAATAGATCCTCCTCCATGATATAATCCAACTTGATGAATATTAGAGGGATTGGATATATCTATGATATGTAAGCCCCCTCCGTCTATAGCATGGTTTCCTACATATACATAATCGCCCTCTATAATCGGATTCCAAAAATCAACCCCATTAGGAGCATAGGATCCAATTTGAAAAGGATTTAATGGATCACTGACATTAATTAATCTTATTGCGGTATAATCTCCATAATGATCACTTATACAGGCAATATCTTCATAAATATCAACATGAATGCATGCACCAGAGATAGGAAATTGACTAATAAATGTTAAGTCTGAAGGATTACTCACATTCAGTATGATAAGACCATTATTCCAATCTGCCAAATAGGCTAGTTCCCCCTTAACTTGTACGTCGAAAACGCTTCCCGCATAAGAATCTAGCTTTATAGGAAACAAGGGATTGCTTACATTAACTACTTCCAACCCATTTATCTGATTGGCTAAAAAACCAATTGTACCTGCGACATCTACCGCCCTTAACACACCTCCATCATAAAAAGAGCCTAATTGGTTAGGATGATAAGGATCACTCACATTAATGAAAACTAACCCACCTGGGTTATAATCCATCATATCGACTACATAGGCTATTTCTCCTTCAATATCCACATCAATTGCTTGTCCTCCCGTATTAATTTGTCCTAATTCTCGTGTATTTATGGGAATATATCTGAATAAAAAAATTAGCGAAATTGTTACCGCGACAACTGAGACAATAATGGTTAAACTTATTAAAATTATCTTTTTCCGAGCTTTTAGCATATTAATCAGATTAAAATTTAAGAGTATGTAATTATCTGTTTGTAAACTAAAATAGATTTCGATTGGACAGCTATAAATATTCTTTCTTAGTCTTAAAATTCAGAACTGAAAACTGTAGATTAAGAATTCTGACATAACACCAAAATATCTCAAGAATTAAAAAAACTCTAATCTTCTATTGTTTAATAAGACAGAAGGCAAATTCTATTTCTTTTTTAGAATACATAAAACAAATACATTTTTAAATTGATGGATTGAACTAATATTATATTAATCATGAAAGCCGAAGAATTGTTAGAAAATTTAGAAAACGCAATCGTAAAAGGAGATTCAAACAAAGCTGTTGAAATCGTTGATGAATCTATTGAATTGGGAATATCAGCCAAGGATATCTTGAATAGAGCAATTCTTAAAGGTGCTGAAGACGCTGGAAAGTTATATGAGGAGGATGAATACTTTCTTCCTGATTTACTAATGACTGGTGATGCCATTAATGCCGCTACAGAACGATTAAAAAAATCATTAAATGAAGAAATGGTAATAGAACCTAAAGGGACTATCTTAATTGGTACAGTGGAAGGGGACATCCATGATATAGGGAAAAGCTTGGTAGTTTCCCTCTTGCAAGGACAAGGTTTTGATATTGTTGATTTAGGTTCAGATGTTCCACCAGAAGAGTTTCTCCGAAAAGCAAAAGAAATAAATCCCATTCTAATAGGATTAAGTGGATTAATGACAATGAGCATATCTAAAATGATTGAAACTGTTAATTTACTTAAAAAAGAAAATATCCTCTCTCGAATAATCGTTGGTGGTGGAATTTTATCCAAAGAATCGTGTGAAATGATCGGAGCAGACGAATTTGCCAAAGATGGCTGGGAAGGAGTAAAAAAAATAAAAAAATTAATTTAAATCGGGGGCGATAGTAAATTGGTAAAAGATTGGATTGCTTCTGTAAATCGAATATTTAAGACGATAGCAGGTTCAAAAAGAGTTGATAAAGTTCCATTTCTCGCATTTGCCGGGGAACAGATGATTTGTCGAGTCACTGGTAAAACAGTAAAGGAATTATATAGTTCCCCAAAGGTCTATGCCAATGCGATTATAAGCACTTTTGAGTTTTTAAACACCGATTCTATAAATGTTCCAAGTGCCTACGCAGGACCAATTGAAGGATTAGCTTTTGCGGAAGCCAACAACAAATTAGATGCAATTAAGTGGTTTGATTATCAACCTCTAATGTGTAAACAAGGAGAAATTTGTAAAACTGAAGAAGATATTGAAAATCTAGAAATCCCAGATCATAGCAAAAATGAATTGTGGCAAAATTCTTTATTAGCTGCAAAAATGATTCAAGATAAAATTAAATTTCCCCAAGTAATCAGCCTAAGTATCTGGTCGGTTGTCCAGGAGTTGCGCGGTATAGAAGCCTATAAGGATATGCGACGAAATCCGGATTTATTACTCAAACTGTGCGAAAAAATCTATGAGTCTCAAATGGATCTTTATGAGAATTGGCTCGAAATTGTAGGAATGCCACCTAATGTATTTATTGCAGGATACGCATTCAACCGCCATATGATGAGTTTTCAAGATTCTATGCGCTATGAAGGAGATTTTATTAAACGGATGATGGAGAAAATAAAGGTTCCTTTCATGCTTCATAATTGTGGAACTGCACCATATTTTACAGAGGTTGTTAAAGAAATAGATTTTATTGCAGTTAATGGTAGCCATCCGTTAGACATTGAATATTGGATCGATTTTAGGAAGAAACATCCAAAAATTGCGATAATAGGGGCTAATATAGATGTAAGCCGAGAATTGCTCACCGGAACTCCCGCTGATGTCGAAGAAAAAGTGAAAGAAAACATCTTAAACTTAGCTCCTGAGGGAAGATATATTTGCTGTCCTGTTTGCAGCCTACCTTGGGGTGTGGCTATTCCCAATATCTTAGCGATTCCAAAAGCAATTGAGAAATATGGACATTATCCTATAAACCCCGTACACTGATTTATCTCTAGAAAATCTTGTTAAATAATAGAGCTTTACATTTTTGTAAATCTTTTTATTTTCATTTTTCTTATTCATATTCACACTCTTTATTAAAAGAAATCTAATGTGAAATTATAATGGCAGAAATATCAAAATTATTTAAAATAATGTTAATTATCGACCTTATTGTAGCTTTAGTTTATGGGATCCTCTATATTTTTCTTCCAGATATTGTCTACAATTTAAACGATGCTCCATTTTACGACCCTCATTTCTGGCGACTTTTCGGTGGGGCTATTCTAACTCTTGGAATTGGAGTTATTTTCTCTCTATTGATGAAAGAATGGGAAAAAATTAAACTTTTCGTTCTGGTCACAATTATTTTCCTTATAATTACCGCAATTGGCAATATATCATCAGCTTTATACGTAACTCGTTCACCAACAAATCTTGTCTTTCATTGGTTAGATACAATAGTAATGATTATATTAATAGTCCTCAATGGATTTTTCTTTATGAAAGAAAACAAGGAGTAAAAAGATATTTTATAAAATTTCTTTTTTTTTGTTTTATAATTTTTAGCTATCTCTCAGCTTAATTATTAGTTTACAAAATTAAAGATTTTAATAGAATTGAAACAAATTTTTATTTAATAATAGAATTTTGGTTTATATTATGAATTGGCGAAATGAATCGATAGTTGCTTTAATAGCCCTTATTTTCTATTTCTTTTTAGAAGCGTTTTCTAATTTAATTCTAAATATTAATGCCTTCATTTTCATGAATCTTTCTGACATTTTGAAAATTTTTCCTCCTATTTTAATAATTCTCATTATAATTGTTGTTGAATACTTCTTATTGATGTCAAAAAGATTTAAAAGAACGTATAAACCCTATCTATTGGTCTATATAATCGTGATACTTCGTTTGCTAACCCAATTCGTTATTATCCCCAGCATTTTACTAATTTGTGATTTTGTAATGGTTTTCTCATGTCTGTTGTTTTTTTTAGGGCTAATTAGACTCCATGAAATCAGTAATCCCTTTGATATGAATTATGGCAAATTTTTTGGAGCAATCATTATTGGCATAACCATTCAATTCATATTTTTAATTATTGATATCTCTTCAAATTTAACATACAATCCGAGTAAAATAGGTACTACATTTGCTTTTGGAGTCATTTTATGTGTATTAAATCATTTACTCTTTTTTCCAAAACGATTTTATCCGGATCAAGTTAAGAAAGAAGAGAACAATGCTGGGTCTAGTAAAAAGGAGGTATCACTAATTCATTTTTTTATATTAGGAGCAATATTTATTTATTCTACAATGTTAATCTTCAATCCCATGGCCCTCTCAGCATACGATATTATTAATTTAAATTACAATCAGATTATTTCCATACCTTTTCTGATTTGGCCGAGCTATGGATTCACATATTATATCTTTCTGATTTTATTCACATTGATAATAAGCTACTTCATTATAGAAATTATCATGAGAAGAATAGATATAAAAAATCTTAAATTTATCATCATTAGCACGTTTATAATTTCGAGTCTATTAACATTTTTAGCTTTATTTGTCATTGAAGGAGATAATTCGCTCATATCAACAATCTATATATCTATTTTTACAGTTTTTGCAGTTTTTTCTATTACATTTTATTTCCGATATCTTTTTACGCTTTATAGCTTAAAAAATCCAAGAAGATTGTTATTAGGTGTTATTATTTTTTTTATAACGAGCTTTCTCTTTATTATCATTCATGTCCAAATCCTATGGTATGAGTATATATCATTATTAATAGACAATATAATCCAGATAAGCATAGCAACTTTTTTTATCATTGTTTTAGAATTAAGAACAATCGATTTCAGCTTCAGAGCAGATTTACAGTCTAATAATCAACTGAAACGATTTGGACTCGCATATTTTATTCTATTAATTATTACAAGTTTATCGCTTACTACTGTAGTTCTATCACACCCTTTTCCCTCAAGCATAGATGAGAATCCTAAATTTATGATATGGAATATCCATAATGCGATTGGTACCGACGATCTATTCGATTTAGATCGCTTAGTCCAAGATATTAAGACTCAAGATCCAGATATCTTAGGGTTAAATGAAGTAGATGTACGCCTTATAAAAACAGCTAGTATAGATATTGCATCTTATTTTGCTCATAAACTAAATATGTATTACGTTTATGGGCCAACACTATATAAACATTATGGAAATGTTATTTTAAGTAAGTACCCTATTATAAGTGCCCAAGTTATCCAATTACCCATAGTTGCTGCCGATGGACAACCTCGTGTATTGATTAAAACCAATATTTTAATAAATTCTTCTATTTGGACAATTTATGTAACTCATTTATCAACAGATTCAGAGGATCGCCTTGTTCAAATCCCATATATTGTAGCTGAAATAGAAAAAGAACCCACCTTTGAAAGGACAGTTTGGATGGGTGACTTGAATTTAGAACCATCAAGTAGCGAATATAACCTTATCAATACCACCTCAGTTCTTAATTTTACAGATACATATCGCTATTTAAACTCAGATCCAGGCTATACTGGCGATTTTGACGATAATTTGGAACCTCAAAAACGAATAGATTATATTCTATGTTCCCCTGATTTAATACCAATAACAAGTACCGTATACTGTTCAATTGGCTCTGATCACTGTGCTGTTATAACCCAATTTTAAATTTCACATATCTTTTTTCGATTTTTTACTTTTTAAAGCTTTTTCTTCAAGTTGTTTCGAATATGTTTCCCACTTGTCAGGTTCTCCCGGCTTCTTTCTTTCAATGACAAATTCACAGCACTCAGCTCCTGTGGGAATAGTTGATTTAAAATAAATTTGAAAATCGCTTTTATCAAATACACTTTCCCGAAAGTAATTAACAATCCCCTGGACCAAATATCTCTGGACTCTACAATCAAACGCAGAGTAAACATCTTGGAGAGGACACCAGAGAATATCAAAAGAGCATTTATCCTCATTATCAATTCGAGGATCTTCAATTGAAGTCCATGCTTGCGTGTTAATTATTGTCGCTAAATAACTCATTAATTCTATATCCGAAATATTTTTTGGGATTTTCTCAGGATCAATCATTTGACGTCCCACATCATAACCGGTATTAATTAGCGCATTAATTATAACCTCTTGTCCTTTTTTTCCTAATTCCGATTCAGCTTCTTTGAGTATATTTATAACAGCCATAGACATAAAAAACCCAAATTGTAATAAGGCAGTAGGATCAAAATCTTCTCGACTCAGTACTTCTTTTCTAAATGTATCTAATGCTTCTTCAAATGGTTCTTTTAAGGCTACTTTTGCTCTTTCCCAGCTCGTTTCCTTTCGGTTGGCACCTTTTAAAATTCCTTTTTTTATCATATGATTACCATAATTCTCTATTACCTTTTAAAATTCTTTATTTCTACTCATGAATTCAGTAAAGAGTAGTAATCAAAGCTAAGATAAAGAAACTGGGTTCGTAATCTTTTTAATAGAAATTGAAATTCTATTTAAATAATAAAATCAAAATCAAATGAAATCAGTAATGAGGTTAAAAAAATGAATAGAATTACTCAATTGGAATTCCATGGTTCAATATTATTGATTACTGGCATGATAATGGTACTAATTTGGTCCTTTTTTAAAGCAGAATGGTGGTCCACTGTTTTTGGGTTTTTGGCACTTTTCTTTTTAATCGAAGCAATTTGGCATTATGCGGTTGCCGATTATAAAAGAATTAAAAAAGAAAATTAGTCCCAAAATAGTTTTATGCAATGGAAAAATAAATGGTTTTTAGGTCAACTTTAGCTTCCAAATAACTAATTTCGATAAAATTCGAATTTGATAGATTTTAAAAAAAATTTAAGTGATTCAGGAATAGTGATTTTATCTTCCGAAAACGTTTCGATAGTCAAATCTTCAAGATGGTCTAATTTCTGAAGTTCCTCTGGTATATATGTTAATGGTGAATCCCAAGTTGGGTCATTAAACCAAAGAGAGGTAATCTTTCCTTGTTCATTCAATTGATAATGCGTAGGCAAGGTAGATGTACTCCAAGCTATATCAAAAGGAACAATCTGTATTCCTGTTAAGATTTCAAGAAGCCCTAACACGTTAGCATCGTCTTTACTAACCCCTTCCTTTATATATGTCCGTGAATAATATTTATAAGCTATTCTCTTAACCATTTCAGGAATATAATCTAACTTTATACCTTGTAATCCAAGTCCTCTTAGTTTAGGGAATTTAGTTATATTTTCTGGAAATCCTTCCAATTCGGTATTATAAAAGTATAGATACCGCAAATTTGTAAGATTTTTAAATGAATGTGGAAGACTTTTAAGTGCTAGGTCGGTAATGCATAAAAACTTGAGTCTCGAAAGATTCCTTAAAGATTCAGGAAGTTCTAAGGCACCTTGAATAACTAATCCGGATATATGCCCCCTATACATACTAATAAAACTTTGATCAGTAAATATATAATCAGGTTGATTAAGGGTTGTATAATGAAACGTTGTAGGATTAAATGGATAGTAGTAAATCGTTTCTCCATTAGGATCTGTTGGACCCGTTATTTCCACTTTTTGATTTTCAAATTTTCGTCTCTCGGAGAGGGTTAGATGTATCATATACGGGGAAAGCCCGTATTTCTCTTCTTCTATGGACCATTCGAGTAAAAACTTTATTTCCTCTGGGACGAGATTAAAGTTGGATTCTGATAGATTATCAATTAATTCGATTAAAATAGCGTTAAACTTCTTTTCTTTTGAATTTTCAATGAAATCCCATATTTTTCGTATTATCCCAATTGGGGGCATTTGATCAGGCAATATAAATGGAGAACTTGAATCTCTATATACATCAGCAACGAGTTTATCCCCATGTCTTATTAACATAAAGTCCTGATCTTTTAGGACGACAGAATCATCGTCAAATTGTAGTTTTGGTTTTAAACTGAACTCTCTAACCTTTTTCTCTTCAATATGATTATCATTAAATGGTGATTTGCTCGATTTTTTATCAACTTCTCTATTCGGGATCTCAAATGTGCAATTATGGTTTTCAGGGAGCCGATGCTCACTACAAAACGAGTTTCCGCAATATTTACAATGAAATGGAAGATATCCTGTTTCTTTTTTACAAAAAGCACATTTTACCATATTCAAACTCAGATTTTTCTATTCAGCTTTAAAATACATTTAGACATGAATTATATTTAATTATTTTTGATCTTATAAGTTTTGAATCCCAATTGAGATATGATTTTATCCCTTATTCTTTATGAAAATCAAAAAGAGTTTTTAATTAATTTAAATTATTTTTGGACATTTTTCCTATTTAACAGTGATAACAACGTGTCCCTTCTTTTGTCCCGTCTCAACATATCTGTGAGCCTCTACAGCTTCTTCTAATGGATAGATCTTATCAATAATCGATCTTAGTTTTCCCGCCTCGATGAGTTCTTTAAGAAAGAGTAGATCTTTCTCCGTTGGGCTTGATGTCCCAGCTTTTACTTTTATTGGTGAAAATCGACCTCGAGGTTTATGTAATAGTTTAGGATTAGCAAAAAGAAGTAGCCCTTTTTTCTTTAGCGATTTTTTAAAGTCTGAAAAAGCTCGCTTACCAACTACATCAAAAATAACATCATATCTCTCATCCCTATCTGTGAAATCTTCTTGAGTGTAATCAATAACATGGTCAATACCTATAGAACGAAGCATTTCTAATTTCTCTGTACCATCTACACCGGTCACTTCCGCCCCAAAGTACTTAGCAAGTTGAACCGCAAAAGTACCTATACTTCCCCCAGCCCCATTTATTAAAACTTTTTGTCCATTTTTAACATTTCCATTTCCTATAAAATGTAATGCTTCAAGACCGCCAACAGGAACAACAGCCGCTTCTTCAAAACTAATATTGGTTGGCTTTATAGCAACCACCCCACCCTTAGATTCTACAGGTAGACTTATATATTCAGCATAAGTTCCTACATTACTAAAGTCGGTAGCTGCAAAAATTTGGTCCCCTTCCTTAAATGATTCAACCTCTTTTCCCACTTTCTCTATCTCCCCGGCTAACTCCATTCCTAATATAGTTATTCTCTTTGGTTTTCTAAGACCAATAAATAGTCGCATAAAAAATCTATATAACAAACCAACCTTCATCGCCCGCATCTCACAATCTCCTGCTGTTACTGAGGTCGCACGTATCTTGATTAAGATTTCATTATCTTTGGGAGTAGGTTTTTCAATATCTTTAAGTTGAAGTACATCTGGTGGTCCATAATCTGTCCATATAATTGCTTTCATAACTATGTACCCTAATTTAACATTTTGTTGTTTATATAACATCTTTTTGCTATTATCTAAAACTTTACGTTATAAATCATAAATTAGATATACCCATTTCAATAGTTTTCAGATTAATAAATAGAAATTCATTAAGGCAAAATAATATAAATTTACTATCCTAGAGCTATTTAAACTAGGTCTGATTATATCAGAATCCATAATTTTAACCTAAATATGAATTTTCTGAAGAAAAATGAAAAGAAAATATTATATCATCAGTATCTTTCTAATCACCTTATTTTTACCTATCTGTTCATCTTTTGTATCTGGCTACCAAAGTGGTTTGATTAAGGCCTCACAAACATCAGTACAAGAGATTATGGGATTCTCAAGAAATCTTTTACTTTCTACTGATGATACATTTTATGCTCATCACGTTGAAGTTTCGATAGCAATTGCGGATAATGGAATTATTTTTGCAGGTTGGAAAAACGCCGAAACTCATTATGGACCAGGTGTTCGCGTGAGTATAGTCCAATCACAGGACAACGGACACACTTGGACCAACCCCTACAATATGCCCATGTATGATGATTTAGAAACGCACCAGTCTGATCCTTGGTTATGTTGGTTTAATGGGACTCTATATTATGCTTATCTTGAATTTGAATCAAGGTATTTTAATAATCCTCTTGGCTATTTAAGTCAGATTACTATCGCAAAAAGCACGGATTATGGACAATCATGGAAACTGGTTAATGCTACAAATAACACTTATTTTGCGGATAAAGAGACTTTTATGGTAGGTAATAACAATATTGTGTATTTAGTTTATGATGATGTTGATTTAACTGTCTCTGATGGCAATGCAACAGTTCGCTTGAGTCGTTCGATGGATGGAGGTGATTCATATCAAGAAATTTCTACATTAGGAGAAGATGAGTATTATATCGGTCCTTATGTAACTCTAAATAGTACAGGGGAGCCGCATGTAGCATGGAGTTGGATTCCAGATAGTGGGGGAAATTTATTATTTTCTAAAAGTATTGACGGGGGGTTTACATTTTCAGCACCAAAGATGGTTAATACGGATGGAAATTTTGCTGGTTATGGAACAGGAAAAACAACGCTACCCTTAATTAAATTTGATAACACTGATAGACTCTATTTATTATGGGCAGATGAATTTAGTTCAAATTGGGACGTATGGTTGCGATATTCAGATAATTTTGGGAAAAATTGGAGTGACCGAATCTTAGTAAATCCTTCAATTTTGGGACATCAGTGGAATCCCGATATGGTGATTGATTCCAATAATACTCTTCATATTGTGTACTATAGTGAATATGAAGCTTATTATCGTCCTTATTACAGGACATTAAATTTTACAGGTGAAAATCGAGATAATCCTACCTTTTCCAATCAGGTTGTTATTGCAGATGATGATACTCCCAATTATTTCTATCGTCCCGGTGAGTATTTTGCAATTCAATTAGATCATAATAGGGTTCCTCATATTGCATGGACAGATGGAAGAAATAATGAGCTTGATATTTATTATGCGTATGGGCTAACAGAGCTCACACAGTCGCTATTCATTACCCCTGAATTGATTACGATTATTATTATTATATCTGTTATCACACCTACAGCTCTCGTTACTATAATTGTCAGGAGATATTATAAGGTACCCGCAGATATAAAAGAAAAATGGAAAATGTATAGAAAAACCTATAAGCATTATTGCGATAAATGCCAAAAATTTACTACAGTCCATCAATATTGTGAACATTGTGGTGAAGAGAAATATGTACGAGCAGTAAAAAGAGAGGATTTTAAAAATCATTTAATTTCTGATTAAGAATCTTCCCGTTAAATCAATTGCTAACAATTAATTTTACTTTACAAGTTAAATAAGGATATTCAAATTAAGAAGATAATTTTTATTGCCTCTATTCCTCCAAAAATTCCTTAAAAAAAAGCAAAATATCCCTTAACTTTTTCGTATTTAAATCCATAACAAAACGAGTGGCTTTTACAAGGGCTACGCGTTTACCATCAGACTCTCGAAAAAGCTCATGGAAAAACGTGAAGGATTTTTTGCCAATTTTTTCTATTTGTGTTTTCACTATAATATAATCTCCAAACTTTGCGGTATTTTCATAGGTGATATCAACATGTTTTAGCCCTAACCCAAATCCCTCGTAAATAAATTGCTCAATTGGCTTATTTCCTCCAATTGAATTCATAAAACTCACAAATCCATCATCAAAATATACCATATAGTTCTTAAAATGCACAATTCCCATAGCATCGGTGTCATTAAATCGTATTTTGACTCGCGTTGAGTCTTGATGATGTAAAACTCGCTCTTGTATTTCGGTTAATTGATCGTTCATAGTAACATAGAATATTCAATTATTATTTTTATTTCTCCTATAGTGGGTTTTAGATCTTTAAAGTGAAAAGAAAATATTTACTTAGTCACTCCTAAGAGAATTCTATTTTTTTTCTATTATTCTTTCTTGTCACTATGTAAGAATTAAAAATAAGCTTTTCTTATGATTCAATATGAAAGAGGACGAAGATATTTATCATTCAACTTTTGTTGGAAGTCATGATATTTTAGACAAATGTTGCTTAAACAAAGAGGAAATGAATGAATATTTAAAAAAAACAGAACATATTGACCCGAGGGCAGAACACGATCACCTTTATTCAGTCATGACCAATGAAATGAGACGAGAACTTCTGAAATTTATCGATATTCATGCTCGATCTTTTGAGGATATTAAGGATAAGTTTCAATTAGAGGAGGACCAATTGAACTATCATTTATCGATGCTTGAACAATTATTTTTTCTTATGAATACCGAAAGCGGGTGGAAAGCGACCCCACATGGACTTGGATTTTTATATCACACTATCTTGAAATAGTATACGATTTTCTTTATAAAACGAGGACTATACATACTTTTCGATAATTTTCTTGATAAAGCGTTTGCCTACTATTTTAACTCCCTCTTTGAGAAAGGTCTTTAAATCAATCTCCCCGTTCCTATATAGCTTCCAAATGTCTTTTATTTTCTCCCAGTCGGTTGGCAAATGATCCTTCAAATATGCCTCAATATCATCTAATTTTCCTAATTGGACAAAGAGTTCCTCAATATGCGAGGTATATTCGAGAATTAACTCATTTATGTCTTTAATATCATCTAATTTGATATTAAAATCCTTTAAAATATCAGTTAACTTTTCTGAACGTTCACTCATGGCTTTTACTGCGACTTCAGTTCCATTTTCCACTTCTTTCAAGATTAATGAGATTCCTACATCCTGTTTATCATAAATACCCTGCGCAAAGCCTTCAAACTTTCGATAACCCTCCATTTGAGCCGATTTAATTTCCTGTAATAATGAAAAGTTACATTCCTTAACTATTGAAGCGATTTTTTGCTCAAGATGTTCTATACTATGATCGCTCATTATCGAAAAACGCTTGTAATCCATTAATTCGGTCTTGATATCGAACTCTTCTTTTGAGATCTCTTTGGGATTTAATAGATTACAGACATATTTGATCTCAAATGGATCAGTTTGAATTGTATGAAGAGTGCCATTTTGATCAGTGAAATTAACGCTACTAAGAATTTCATTCCCAACACAATTATCTGTAGCAATTAACTTAAACGTAGGCGCAATTTCTCTTCTAGGATTCAATATAGGAAACTCTATTAATTTATCAGATATGAGTTCCAACCCCGCAGGTATACCACCGAGGATTACTTGGATATTGGTCATAACAAAAGAAGAATCATTTTTGACCTTTACTTTATAGTGAAATATACTACGATCTCCTTCAATTTTCCAATTTCCCCCCCTTAAAATATGAAAATCTTTTGTTTTAACAAGTTTTTTCTCTTCAATTGGTTTTTCAATGGTTTGATCTTCTTTTAAAGCGTTAGTAATTGATTTATTTATTTTCAAAACTTTATTCTTAATTGAGGCATCAATCTCGGTCTTGAGGATCATATTTTCAATCATATTCTTTAAGACGTCAAAATTGATATTTAATCGTGATGCTAACTCTAATAACTCAATCTCTTCATAAATTTGTGCAATTCTTTTAATTTCATTGAAAGCTTGCTGTTGTATTTTATAATCGGTAATCTTTTGTGTTATTTCTGGTTGGAGTTCTAATAAGTCAAATTCAACCGCTTGTGTTAAAATCGCCTCTGTTCCTCGTATTGCTTTAGCAAAATCAAAATTGATGATGCGATTCCCAATTATAGTTAATTCTGCTCTTAATTCCTTTTCCCTTCTCTTTTTCTCCCGTTTAATTTCATTTTGTTTAGCTATAGCCTTCTCCTTTTCTTCTATTAGACTTTCTACAAGGATTTTTTTTTCTTCATATTCATTGTATAAATCTTGAAATCGATCCATTTTTGCTGTTTTAAGGCCTTCCAAACAGAGTTTAAGAGAAGAATCATAATCTTCATAGGAGATATTTTTATCAATTAAACTTAGATTATTATTAAGAGTATCAAAATCATTCTTTAACATCTCACATTTGCTACGGAAAGATTCTATCTTTTGAATTATATCATCTAATTGATAGTCTTTTGCTTTTCGAAGAATATATTCATTTTTGCTTATAGCAGCAGAAAAATTAAGTTGAGAAATTAAATCATCAATTTCTGGAAAAACATTGCTTATTTCTATTCTAACTTTATCCTGGCTTTCTTTAAATTCAGTATACTTAATTTCCTCTTCTCTCTGTGTAGCTAATTTTTGATTTCGTAAAACATCATTTTTTAAATTTTCATATGATGCATTTAAAGCCAGAAACTTATCTACTCCAATTCCGATTTTGGTAAGTAATTCCGTATTTGAATCTCCCCATTGTTTGAAGTATGAATTTATTGGATCCATGAAGGTTTTAAGAAAATTTACCTGAGTTAAAGCAGTAGAAAAATCTTCTTTTTGATTTAATTGATTAATGTGGTTCACTTTTAAATCCAGTTCAAGAAGAAGGTTATCCCAGATTTTTATAATTTCTTGAATATAGTTCTTAAATTTTAAATAATAATCTGGATGAGCATTTTTTAGAGAAAGCATCTTTTGCGCAGAAATTTCTTTCCATCTTTGAGAGCTCCAATATTTAGTAACTAAATTTATAATTTCCGAAAAAAGTTCTAGTAGATTTTCTACAGAAATACTCATTTTTAAAATTTTTTCAATATCTCTGTGAGATTGCCTTTGTTTTTCTTGAAGCTCTTTTTCTATCTTATATACAATTTTATCAATTTTAAATTCAATTTTACTTGAGTATTCTGCAACCCACTTTTTATAATTTCTATTCTTAATATTGCGTTTACGTTTATTATCCCACACTTCGGGTCTATTATCTAATGAGTAATATCTAATGATCCTATTTCCATCCGATTCATCACCAAAATCCCTGGAATATTGGTGTAACATATCTACAGTATCTTGATACCTTCCAACACGAAGTAAAATATCAAATCCATAATCATAGAGCTGGGATCTATAATGAGAACCTAATTCCAAGGGTCTAACTAAAAAATCTCCACTACCAGTTTCTACTTTATATTTATTAATTAAATCATCTATTATTTCTTTCTCTTCTTTCAAGATTGGGGCAAGGTTTTTCTCCATATCTGAAATATATTCTTTTACTTCCTGTTTAACCATTAGATTTAGATCGTTAACATCGCCATTAAATTTCGGGGGAGTTTCCTCTTTAAATTTATGGAAATGATGCCAATATTTCCAACTATCCGCATCTTTTATTAGATCATCCCCTAATCCTTTAAATTTTCCAAATTTTGCTTTTTTTAAGATATTTAGAAAAAGTTGTGAATTTAGATAGGATTCTTTCTCTAAACCTAAATATTTTTGATTTTTAATCAATCCTAAAGTTAGTTTATAAGGTCTAAGCAATTGTTTCTTCTTATCATCAATTTCCTTTTCTTTAAGTCTTTCCCTCTCTGCGTCCTTTCCTATTTTCTCTCTGTTTTTTAATTCTTTCTTATATTCTCTCTTACTATGATAAGTACCATAATTGCCTATCATACATCACCAGGTTGAACAATTCACGATATATATATGATAATCGCCTATAAATTATATTTCTCTACATGATTAATAAAACTTTAAATAATTGCATTTTATTCAAAAATGTAAACGCTTCTAAATGATTGATTTATCAAAATAATAAATAAAATGTTCAAATAGCTTATCATATTATTAAACTATAATCATCTCCTAATTACTTGAACTAATATTTAAATATCTCAATGGATAATAATTTAATTATATGTTAGGAGGTGAATATTGATCCAGAACGTTGAAATCTTTATTGGAATAGCACACATTGCAGGAGTCTTTGTTGGCTTTGCTGCACTCATTAGTATAATTCGGCGAGACGAGATTGAGGTTTTTAAACTTAGTCGTATTCGTGGTGTCGTTACAATTGGACTCTTAGTGATTATTGGTGCTATTATCCCAATCGGCTTGGAGCTTTATGGCTTCATTGGTCATTTACTTTGGTTCATATGTAGCCTTATTTTCTTTTTTCTCAACTTGATCGTGAGCCTCTTGTCATTACTAAATCCTGAGAATAGAGAACAAGCGATTACCGAAATACGGGACAGCAAATTGAAAAGTGTTTTCTTCTGGTTGTTATTCGAATTCCCACTTCAAGCTTTTTTAATTCTAATAATACTAGGCTTATTCCCAGATCTAGAGCATGCCTTCTATACTACAGCACTCTTCTTCAACCTATTGGAAGCAGTCTTTACTCTCGTTCAGATAGTCTATTCACAAGGTAGCCCATCAAGTACATAATGTAATTAGTGTATATATTTTAAGATAATGTTAATCTAATGTTTAACTTTAAAATAAGAATGGCTTTCCATTCCAAATTTTCATGTTATTGGAGTCTATAGCCGCAATCAACACAATAATGTGCCTGAGGGTTCACAATCTTCCGTCCACACATAGGGCAAAAGGTATGAGGCGTAAGCGATACCGATCGATACTCTACTGTTTGAGGCTTATACAGAGGATAGGGGGGATATTGCTCCAACTTTCTTTCCCGTGCAAGTTTCTTTTTCCTTGCTACCACATATATGGCAATTCCTAACGCGATTACAACTATTACTCCAATAAAAATGGAGAGAATAAGTATTTGCATATAATTCTGGTCTATAGGGTTATAAGTTAAGCCCGCATCTTCTTCCAACCAGTGATTGATCGCGTCGAACTTGTCTTGGTTTAATCGGGTACCAAAATTAGCATAAGTCCCGCCCATATATTCATAGGCAAATACCGATAAGATAAACCGATCCTCACCGTCATACAGCCAAACCGGACTCCCACTCTGACCGGCGGCAGTATCCATCCAGAACCAATGGTTGTACTCATCGGCCATAGCACCAACATCAGAATCAAAATACAGATACCGTCCTGCTCCTAAATCTCCGGGGTATCCTGCTAAATTGAGGGTACCCGTATAGATAGGATCAGTGTAATCTGCGGTCCTTCGTCCCATCCAGCCTGTCAGGTTGCCTAAAGGGTCTTGAAGAGTCACCACTGCAAAATCATGTTCCACCATCTCGTCCTCAGTCCAACCACTATACGCACGAAGATATGTCGCATAAGTATGCCCATATGGTTCGTATGAGCCGTCCATCCCGGGAATGATCTCGATTTCTTTTGCCCAACCCCCATTTTCATGGATATAAACGCAATGTCCCGCCGTTAAAATATGCCACTCATCAATAATCGCGCCCGAACCGATAAAATAAGTATCATCTTGAGCAGTTATGTAGAGCTTACAAATGGTTCTCCACGGAAAACTGGTCGTGTCATTTATTCTTACGCGATCATCAGGAGGAAAGGGATAGGAAGTTTGAAGCCCTATTTCCAGAGAAGAGGCTCCGTATGAGGATGACACGACGGTTTCATGGGAGGAAATGGGATAAGAGTCACTTTTCCCTCCGATATATTCGATATTTGAGGAAAGGTTATACCCAACTGTGATACAATTTTCCTCAAAAACAGAATTGGAATATGGGTAAGCAACCTCATTAGAATAATTCGCAAAGATAGGAAACAATCCTAATCCTCCGATCATAAAACAAGTAATACCCATAGTGATAATTAGTATCTTTTTTACAGTACAATGTTTTATAGTTAAGAGCAGGTAAGATTCACCCTGACCACTGATGTCTTATTGTACATATACTAATCAACCTTTATAAATCTCTAGGATTAATGTACGAGACCTATGTTTTTTTAGAACTAAAAATCAGTTTTAAGATCTTTAATATCGATTAATCTGTTTTCCATTTTTTTTATTATTAAATTATAAACCTCATCAATTGTTTTCTGTAGATCAAATGTGTCAAATTCTATACCTAACCTTGACTTTAAAAGTGGAGGGATGTGATTTAATTTTATAAAGATAGGTATTATAGGTTTATTCATAATATCTGCCGATGTCCACTCCTTTTCGATCGCTTTTGACTTCAAAGCGTGCGGAGAGCAAAATAAAAGCAGTATATCACATTTATCGAGATTATCACTCATATATTTTACTATATTATCTTTCAGATCCTCTTCCCAATAAAGCACGTCATCGACTTTTTCATAGGTTGTTAAAATTTCAGCGAATTCTTTAATTTTAAACAAGTCCTTATCTTTTGTTGCATAGCTTACAAATACCACAATTTTCTTATCTAATACACCCAAATCCTCAGCCTGAAGTTTTTCATTTAATTGTATTTCTTTTATTTGTAATTCTTTTTCTTTCAGTTTTAATTTTCTTTCCTCTAACTCCATTTGCTTTGAAAACGCAATTTCTTGGGTTTTAAAACTATCTAGTTTTTTTTCAAGTATATCTAATTTCTGAAAGATAGCTTTCTGACTTAAATTTCTTAGATCCTTAGCTGATAATGTAGGAGTTGAAGATGTATGGGACTCAGGATTTCTATTTGGACGATAGATTATATCATTTGATAAGAAGTATTCACTATGAATATCTACTCCAAGCATTAAGCTGGTAATTGAATAAAAACAATCAATTATTCCCTCTTTGGTTACAGTGGACGTTTCTATATAATATAAATTATGATCACGGATAAATTGATCTATTTCTTTTGGTGAAACTCTAAAAGTCTCTAAATCACTTTTATTCCCGACTAGAAGAATCGGAATCTTTCCCATTCCTTTCTTCTCCCTTCTTCTCTCGTCACGCATTAAACCCTCTCTTACTTCTACGATCCATTTATTAATGTTTATAAAAGAATCTCTATTTGCTAAATCGAAAAAAAGTATAGCCCCTTTAGAACCTCTATAGAACTGTGGTCGAATGCTTTCAAAAGACTTTCGACCTGCTGTATCCCATATCCGAATTTTACATTTTTTTGAACCGTAATCAGTATTAAGAACTATAGTTTCTTCATAAAAATTTACACCAATTCTTTTAACGACCCTTTCTTGAAAAAAAGATTTTTTTAGCGACTCTTTTTTAAAATAACTTTCTGGTGCAAATGTCTCTATAAATGCCGTCTTTCCGATCCCAGGATCACCCACAACACTAATTTTGAAGAAATAATCGTAATCTTTTTCCATTTAAAATCATTAATGACTGATTATTTTAACAAAAAAGTATGATTACTCAGTTTAAAATATTTGTTCTTTAAAAAGAATTAGGAAAAGAGTTTTTGAAATTTTTTGTTAAATATTTTATACTTTTTTCCTAAACTTATTCAAAATAAGCTATTCTAACCATAAGATATATTATATAATTGATTAAAAAAAAGATTTATATACTTGATTGTCAAATTTTATCCTATCCCGAATCTAACGAAAAACATCATCTTAAAATCTATATATAATAATAAAGCATTCTTGGTGCTTTATTATTAAAAATATAAAAATGAAGGGATGAATAAGATGAAAATTAAAAAACAAACCTTATTTTTAGTTACGACTTTAGTAATTTTAGGAATATTTGTAATTGCGAATCCTGTAGTTGCATGGGGAAATTATCCGCCTTGTAGAAGATGTTATGGACCACGTGTAGCTTCCGAAGATGAAATCTTTAGTTGGGTTGAGGATATCTATGAAATTGGAACATCTGGGGAATATGGATATCGAATGCCTGGAACCCCCTCTGAACTAGAAGGGGCAAATTATATTCTACAAAAATTTGAGGAATCAGGATTACAAGATACTTTTATTGAACATGTACCTGCACCTCTTTGTTTTCCAAAGGAATGGAGCTTGACTGTGCATGCTGGTGACGAAGATAAATCGATACCGTCTTATTTCTTGCGTTATACTGCATTTACTCCTCCTGAAGGAATCACAGCCGATATAATCTATTTAGGTACAGGATCTGACGCTGAATTTGAAGAAGCCGAAGCAAATGGTGGTGTCGCAGGTAAAATTGTCCTTGTTGACCTTTTAGCAGCACCGTGGCCAAGAGCGCTTCTTGAACCATTAATCTTATTCGAATGGGATCCTGACAACACCTTTGAAAATGATCCTATGGCTACGGAGAACTGGCCTTTAGCTAATTTAGACTCATCATATGAACTAGCTGGTGAATATGGTGCTGTAGGATTTATTGGAATAATTAATTTTATGGCAGATTATGTCAATCAATATCTTCATTGGTATGGTGATGAGTCTTTACCCGGTTTAACCATAAGTAAGAGTGATGGCATTATTTTAAAAGAACTATTGAACCCAACAATGGAAGCAGATTCAAAGATTCAAGTAGAACCAGGAGCAATAACAGCAACTATTGTTTTAACTGGAGAGAAGAAAGTAGGAGAAACATATAATGTATATGGTTCATTACCAGGAAAAAGTGACGATGTAATAATAATTCTGTCTCATCATGATGGTTGGGCGACAAACGAGGCTTCAGGAGCATCTGTTGTTATGGCTTTAGCAGATTATTTTGGTCAGATTCCCAAATGTTTAAGAGAAAAAACTTTATTATTTGTCTTGTTTGGTAGTCATTTTGGTAAAAAAGCATCTTGGGATAGCTATGATTGCTATGCATTTAACATCTTACCCAAAGTTGCTTGTGCCATAAATATTGAAATGATTGGAAAACAAATTAAAGTTGTCGATGGAGAATTTTTTGAAACAGGACAAGTTGCCCCAAGGGGAATGTTTGTATCGGGTCCGACTTATTCTGCTAATGAGTATATATTTTCCTACGCATCTAAGGCGATAGTAAATAATGATATGGAAAGAACCTCAATCTTACCAGGAGCTTTTGCAGTTCCAGGAGAGGGGGGAAAATTCCATGCTTTAGGTATTCCCACTATTAACTATATCTCTCATAATGCTCCACAATTTACTCAATATGACACTCTCGAGACAGTTGCTAAAGAAGAACTAGTACCCACAACTAAGATGTTCATTGATATCATTAATGATCTCGATGTTACCCCTGCAGCTCTATTAAAATGGGTGAATACAATAAATAACAGAGATATCAAACTCTATCCCGAATTAAAGGAATCAATTTGGCAATTAACTAGATCACCTTATGGTAGTTATGATAAAATCGGCCTACATAGAGTTGTAAAAGAGGGTATTGAACCTAAATCTGTCGTTTTTATGCTACCTGGAACTTGGAGTAATGGAGAACAATTAACATCAAATCCTCTTAGTGATCCTTGGACTAAAGATGAATCACATACTTTTGCATATTATTTGGCTAATAGAGATTTCGAAGTTTATGCTTTAGATTATAGAACTCATTTTGTTAATCAATACTTAGAACCTGAGGATCTTTCATTTATGGCTAATTGGGGCTGGGATATTTGGATAAATGATATAAAAGAGGCTGTTGAGTTCATCAAAGCAACATCGGGAGTTGAGAAAATTTACATAGCGGGTGATAGTTTTGGAGGAAGTGCTGCAATGAATTATGCATCAATATACTGGGAAGAAGATTTAAAAGGGATTCTTTTACGTGATGGAGGAGCGGGGGGAAAGATTCCAGAAATAGTGACTAATTCCTACAATCTAACTAAAGAGATAGAAGAAATGATTGATACGGGAATGTGGTATAGTGAAGTTGGAGGCACACCGGGATCAATTTTTGTGATGAAATATGCTGACGCATACCCTGGTGCCCCTGCAGAATTTCCACCCGGCACACCTTTACTTCCCGAAGTTAGCCCTCTTACAGGAGAACCGTGGAATAATATATCTGAATGGGCAGCATATATGCTTTATGTCGCATGGGGGAAAGGGGCGGTTACTAACATCGTTGACGGTTATGGTGATCCATTGGTAATGATACATATTGATGCTACATTTGATAGATACTGGCCTGCAAGATTAAGTCGTGAGAGTAGTGCAATTTTAAACTGGGATAATTGTCCATATGTTACTTATGATTTCGATGATCATTTTATCGAAATCGATGTTCCCTTGTTAGCATTCACTAGTGAAATTTTTGGACTTAATTACTGGGGACCTTTCAGACCAGGAATTGCTAATCCTGATTTTACAGGAGTATATTTATGGGGTTATGGGCATTTAGATGTTTATTCAGGAGAATATTCCGAAAATGATGTAAGCAAACCAACTTATGAATGGTTAACAAATCGAAGAATGCTTGAAGGATATGGAGCGATAGGAAGGTATACATATCGAAATTGTGAAAAAGCGACTATCTTTATCAATGATAAAACCATCTATTTTAGAGTAGGTGATAAAGCACTCCTATTCAATATCCAATATAAGAATTTACGTTATTACTATGATTATTATGCAGGTACAAGCGATTTTAGCAGGATTGTCGTCTGGATCTTTAAGGATAGACATCAATCATTTGCGAGTGGGCGAGGTATTATCTTTATTGGTTATGAAATATAATCAAAACATAACTTATTTTTTTTTTATCTACTTAAAAGTTTAAACTAGTGGTAATAGTTTCATTCATTCTTTTGTCTTCTAATATTTGGCATGTATAGACTATACATTTCTTAATATAAAGTTAGGTTTTAAACCTAGGAAAAACTAATTTTTTGGTTATTGGCAAGAATATTTAACCGATTGGTTTTATTTCTTTATAGATTATTCCTTCTGATTTGAGAGTCCCTTCAAATTTAACATGGTTAGTATATATTGGCTCTCCTCTCAACTGAACTTTTTGTCCAACATGAGGTTGTAAAATTGGATCTTCCTGCCATAAGGGGACCTCTTTTCTAATGGCTAACTCCGTCTGACCAAAATCATTAGGCACTACTAAATCAATATAATATTCCGGACCTTCTGATCTAGTACCAGTACGTTCCTTTTTGGAAATAATTGTTCCGATATATGTGTTTAATTCCATATAGATCACAGATAAATATTAAGAAAAAAGTTTATGATTTTTCTGACCTCAAAATAGGTAAGGTGAGATCAATTTTAACAAAAGTGTTAAATATTTTCATATATTCACAATTTTTAAGCGAAATTTAATTGAAAATAGAATTTCTAATTCAATATTTAGATTTATCTAAATTTGAATTTGAATGGACTAATAGTAATTTGAAATTAAAAAAAAAAAAATAAAGGGAAATATATTGAAAAAATATAAAAACAAGTTAAAGATTTTGGTAGCAAGCATAATATTAATAATCTTGATGAATGAGATAATCCCGTTCCTGAAAGCAAATAACGAGGAAATACCATCACAATATCTATTTTTAAAAAATCCAGCTAATTTGAATTACAAATTTATAGGAAAAGGGGAATGCTATTTAGTGGCTGAAATTGAAAATATTGACTTTATTAATTTAACTCTTGATGGAAAGGAGTATCTCTTGAGCTACGGATTAAATATAATTCCAATTTGTTTTTCTGATGATTTTGAAGTTCATAGTATTATATTACCGGAAAACCCTTCATACTTTATAAAAACACTTTCAATTGAACCTCTTTTTTTATCAGAAGGAAGTGTTGACACTTCCTTAGATGAAGAGACAATCATACAATTCGAAGCAGGAGGGCCTATTTCAATATTGCTACAACCAAATTTCTCGTATAATTGGCTTTTTGTAAAATTAGACGGTCATATTCACAAAAAAGTGTATGATATAGCAGATTATCCCGAAATTGATAGCCAACTCTACAGTTATTTCGTTGAGAAAGGAGCATACTGTCAATTTTCTATCACTATTGAGCCAGGAGTTCATGATTTAATATTAAAGGGGAATGGTACTGTTAATTACAAAATAATAGTTAATTCTGATTGGGATAATGATGACTTATCTGATGTTGAAGAGGTTCAAAAAGAATTGCTTTTCGATTTAGATCCTACAATTGCTGATGTCTGGGGTTTCTTTCAAAAAGGGGATAATAATATGTACTGGAATTCTTCCGAGAACTCTATTGAAGAATTAAAAGACGGATTTTTCAATTTTTATATTCCATCTGATAATATTCATAGTCTGAAAATTGAAGTTTATGATGGAGAATTTATTGATTTTAAAATTGATGGTAATAATACTTTAATGAACAATATAATTCTTCATGCTAACTATCCAAATACCTCAATCGATGCATATACTGTCCCCATATCCAATAAGGGATGGCATTATATACAATATAAATATAAATCTGGTTTAAATAGAATTAACTTTAAGCTTAATGGAAAAAATATTACGCTTATAACACCCTCTGAACTTAGAGATGGTGATGCGGATGGGATAAAAGATATCGAGGAAGATGTCAATGAACTGGGAATAGATACAGCAGATACAGATAAAGATGGTTTACCAGATAATTATGATGCCTCACCAAAAGCGTCATTAATTCTTGAAAAAGATAAAATTCATCAATTTCTAATTCCAACTAAATATGAAAATAATTCAATAATCACTATTCAAATAAAGAAACCAGAAAAAGATTATTCTACATATGATACGCCACTAATGTGGAGAGATACACTTAATGTCTCAATTTATGCAGTTTTAAGATTATTTGGACACCAATTTCAATTAGATGATCAATCACCAATAGAACAATTGACAAATATAAAATTAACTGAATTGTGGGGCAAAAATATAAGTACTTATTCTTTAATAGAATCAAACTTTGGGAAGGAAGGAGATCCTTTACCAAAAGGGTTACAAACCAATAATGAAACCGCATTTATTTTCCCTAGACCAGCGGATAATATTTTCGAATATCAATTCAACATTCCAAAAAACCATTTAGCTAAAGAAGATGGAATTCTTGATTTAAGATTTGACTTTATATGGTTAATAACATGGAATAAGGAAAATGCTACAGAAATTCTGCATTTCTATGATTTCGAAGAAGACATAATTCTACAATCAATAACTCATAGAGAAACAGGTTCCTTTAATTATATAGTAGGATCTCCGGATGACTTTATTGAAAGCCAGACACTCTGGCTCTTATCCCAAAACCCAAACCTGAGCATCTCACAAGATAACAATGTTTTGAATGATATTATTAGTCAAGGTACAGTGGATTATTTTAATATAGGCACCAAACTAATGAACATAGTTGAAAATTATTATACAAATAATAAAATACCTGAAAATGAGCAAATAGTATTTTATTCAAGTGGGTTGCAGGATATTCATGACATTCTTCATGATATAATTGTCAAAAATGATGAAAAAAGTCATATAAACAACTTTGACTATCAAGGATACTTTAGTTTTTATGTATACAGTCAAGCTGAAAATAATAGTCAAACAGTTGAGCAGAAAAATCAAGCAGATTATAAAGTATTATACCAAAATACCCCTGATAACTTTTCATTATTATATGGAATGCCTATTGATGTTAAAATAGAATCTTTTTCAAATTTTAAAGTTTTAACTATAATAGAAGCAGTCAGTGAACAACTTCCAGTTACTGAAATTCCCTATTGTCTTGACCAAAATTTGAATGAGAGCATAATTTTAAAAAAATCAATATATATTGAAGAGATAAATAATGATTATCATCTAAATTTTGATCCTGAAAGAGATTTCTGTAAATTAATTTTTGATAATCGAGCTGGGGAAATTGAGTCGGGGAAATTGTTCTTCGAAAAATTAAACTCAAATCCTTCAAAACTATCGATCTTTCAAGATCATTTGAATACTTTACGACTTAATCTAAAAGACTTGCATCAGGAACTGCTTTCCTATCAGTCAAATGAAGAAGATGATTTTCACGAGCTTTTTCAAGGTTTTAGCAATATTTTGGATAACTATAGAGATGAAAGTGGTGAATATTTATCGTTAAAATCCTTTTCCATGAGTATTGATGAAAAATTTAATGCCCTTAGATTGATTGAAGATTCTTTAACCGATTTCATTTTTAAATCAATCAAAAAATTAACCTTAAAAGAGCTTGCTGAAGAGATTGATAGAATAATATTTACTGCTAAATTATCAAGTTGGAATTTAGCAGCAAGAAAACTAGTCTTTAATCTCGATACAATCCATCCTTCCTTGGAAACGAAGGACGCTATTAATGCACTTATAAGTAAACAAAATATGCAATTAAAGATCGCAAAGGGCATTTATATAGCAAGAATAGCGTTATCAATTCTTGCACTTGTCACCGATATTATTGAAATGGTCTTACTATTAAAGCAAAAGAATGGGTATAGCGACATGACGGTAGAATATATACATAAAATCTCAATTGAAATTTTTAATATTGCTGTGGATTGTATTTCTATTTTTATTGGGATCTATGAATTGACTCGCTTTTTTGCAGCCAAAACGGCGGAAACGGCAACAAAACTTACTAAATATTTATCTAAAATAAATATAATTATTGGTATTATAATAATTCTTATAGAAGTTGGTACATTTATAGAAAAAGTTATTAATAAACGATTTATAGATAGTGCCGAATTTACAATTCAACTATTGGACATAATTTTTCAAGTTGGTATGTTTATTGGAACAATATTATGTGCTCATTTTTGGGAAACGATTTGGGGTTTAATAATAGGATTAATGATGATAGGCGCAACCATAGCATGCCAATTGTTAACAGCAGGTCTTAATTACATCGAATATGATGCATCTTTCAGTAGAATTACTTTTTCAAATGAAACGAAGTTGAATATCAGAAGACATGGAAGCTTAGAAGTCGGAGATGAGGTAAATTTCAAGTTTATTATTGTATTTGTTTCTACTGATTTTATATGGGCGTGGGCAAGATTTCGATTAGAAGGTGAAGAAGGTTGGGTTAGCCCTTATGATAACTGGAAAGGAAGATGGGGTCTTTTAGGAGGTAAAGATTGCTATAATTATTGGAAACTAGTTGATCTATATAATGAAGAGTTCAATACCGAAATTATTGCTCCGACTGTTAATTTAAAGTTTAGATACCAATTTTATATGGATGTAAATAGAGTTTATTTTTTGCCTTTTCCTCCCCATGTCCTACCTTTAAGAAGTACTTATATTAGAGGCGAAGATTTGGTTGAAATAGTTGAAACCGGATTACCAGTTTTAGATAATAATATTTCGGAGTTTTACGATGACACTATACAAATAATTAATGTGGAAAAATTAAAGGAGAAATTCAATCAATCGATTAATAGCTATCAATATAAAGATGCCTATGATATAGCAACAGAAATAATTACTCAAACCCAGGAACAGGCAAATATAGTTCCTGCGGAATTAGAAAATATTAATTTAAGAAAACAAGAATATAATGATACGTATTCTAAAATCCAAACACAAGATAACGAGGAATTCATGTATCTTATTGAAAAATATTTTGATGAAGGTTTTCGAGCAGAAACTCTTATACCTGAGTCTATTCGTGAAACGCTTGAAAATCAAGAAGAAAAATATATAAACTTGGTTTCTTACTCAGAATCCAATGGAGTAATAGTATTTGAAAAATCTTGGATATATGACAAATTAGAACAATTAGGTGACGCCGTATTATATCAACAACTAAGAAGTGAATTACCTATTAAAACTAATATAAATTTTGATTTAGGTCAGGAAATATTCACTGTTAACCCATTAACAGGAAGGGCAGATTTAGATCTCAAATTAAATTTGAAAGGAGCCGATAATCCTCAAGTTAATATCATAATTGAACCACCTAATGGATTTTTAATCAATCCATCTCAATTATTCCAAAACCTTGCTTCCAATATGATCTTAACTATTCAAGATACAGATCAGATCCTTATCATGGGACTTTATTATTTTAAGTTGACAGTGTACTTGAACGACACGATAATATATCAAAAAGATGTTCCATTTAGTGTACCAGGTTATACTAATGTTACAATGAACGTTTTTACTCCAATAGAAGAAATAGTACCAGGAGAAACAGTTTGCTTAGTTAATGTGACTAACCAAGGCACAAAATCAGAAATCGTTCAATTCGTTGTTGAAGGAATTCCAGAAGACTTTATTGTTGAAGGGCTTTATCCTGAGGAATTTGAAAACTCAATTCTAAGTTTTGAAATTCTTCCCGGAGAAACGAGGCGATGCTTATTAATTAAACCACCAAGAAATCATAATACTATAGCAGGCATCTATTATTTCAATCTTACTTTAAAGGATCTATATCATGATATTGTTCTCCATACCTATCAAAGTTCCTTCGTTGTTGCAAAGTTTTACGAGTTAGATTTCCAATGTAGCAATCCAGACATAACGATTTTCGATAATGAAACATGTAGTTATCAGTTTACGATAACCAATTTAGGGAATAGTGAGGAAGAGTATACAATCACTTGTACTGATATCGGAATCGCATCATACTATCTGGAAGAGAATATTTTTACTTTAACCCCTGGTCAGACAAAATCGTTCAATATAATATTGTATCCAATTAATACAGGTAAGAGGATATTTATCGTTAATATTAAATCTGAGCACGTTTATAAGCATTTGCCAGCAATCATTTCTATAAACGATGATGACTTAAATTCTCCATTATTTACCATCGAAGCAATTAATTGTATCTCAGATGAAGTACCAGGGTTTTGGAGAATTATAGCAGAAGATGAATCGGGAATACAGAAAATTTCTCTTATTATAGACGGAGAACAATTAAATTTTACCCAAGATGATTTTGATTTTAATAATTCAGTAGAAATTCTAATTCCTATTAATAATGAATTAGGAACACATACTTGCGAAGGATATGCAATTGATGCAGATCTTGATCTGGGAGATATAGATCAATTAACCACAATTCACCCATTAGTTTCTTGTTATATAAATGATGATGATATTAACTCTCCCATATTATCAAATTTGATTATATCTGATACGATCCATGATATATCTATATTCTTTGAAGTGTTTGATACATCAGGGGTAAAGGAAGTAATGATTGGAATTGACAATAAATTTACAATTACATATGATGAGTTCTCAGAAAATTTGTATAACTTTGATATATTTAATTATTGGATCATGGATTTCGGTATACATTATGTAGAGATTGAAGTTTGGGACGCTGATGAGGATAGAATTGAAGATTCATTATCTTCATTAATTAGTGGAACGTTCATCACTTCATTCGAAGATATGAAGCAATATATTATATGGGAGATTGATCAATTAATCGCGTGTATTTATGAAAGTGCTGATGATTGGTGGTGGAAGAAAAATGAAAGAACTACAATGGTTAAAAAATTAGATGCTTTGAAAGCATTAATAGCAGAGAACCTTTTTGAAGATGCTTATCATAAACTTTTACATGATATTAAACCTAAATTAACTGGATTAAAAACTGATGAAAATGAAAACCCATTTGGTAATGGATTGTTTAAGAGTCCATGGGTCATTAACGATAACTTCCAGAAAGAATTACGGTTACTCTGCAATGAACTATTAAAATATACTAATACTATAATAGAAACTTCCCAGAACTTATATTTCGAAGCTAATAATTATAGAAGCTTAACAATTATATATACTAATGGATATTCTGGAACTCATTTATATAGTATCTTCCTATTAATCGGTTTAATTAGTCTCTTAATTCTAAACGTAATAAATAGAAGAAAAAATAAACTCCAAAAATTTAAATATAATACTTTTAAATCCCTTTTTTTTTTAAATCCCCGTTAAAAATCATTTAGCCGGACCTTCTGATCTAGTACCAATACGTTCCTTTTTGGAGATAATTGTTCCGATATATATTTTTAAAGATTCGATAAAGAATCCCATTCTTTTGGATCATTCATCGAGAACGCAATATTAAGGAATTCGAAGTCATCTTCAATATGATTACTAATAATAATAAGATTTTTCAGTTTAGATGTGAACCTTAAATTATGGAGATTGTTAATCTCCTTTTTTTTGAATGTATTAATAGTTCCCAATTCAAGTTATCCTCAAATTATCGTTCCTCAATGTTTTCTTTAAAGATACTATAGAACAATTATCCACTTTGATAAAATTGGTTCTTTTAAGGTGCAATAAATTCACTTCGGAAGAAAAGAGAGATAATTCTCGTGTTTTTTGAATGGCTAAATATTCACGTATTTTTATATTAGACAAAATTATATGATTAGAATCCGTTATGACTAAATCATCAAATGTAGAGTCTTTTACTAAGATATTTTCTGACTTTTCAATTTCAAGGTATGATGTTTCGACATTTTGGATGATGCAATGCTTTTTCAATCCGATTATCATCGGAAATGGATACTCACTTTCAATCTTTTCAATTATTATGGGATCCTTTTGAGTTCCACTCCCTCGAAATTGATTGACATTGATTGTTAATTTAGCTTTCCCTAAATAATATGCAGAAATTAACAAATCTACCATTGTAAAAGAAATAATCAAAAATATTTGAACTATTGGATGAAGATTAAATACAAATGTCATAGTAACAATTAAGGATACAATTACGAATACAGATATTATAATTACTTTAACTTTATGTCTCATTTTTAACACCGAATCTTAATTAAGTTATAAGATTAATTT
>JAEOSU010000030.1 GCA_016840165.1 Promethearchaeota archaeon | reverse complement strand
CTTTTTATCACGCGAAATGAGCATCTAGTAGCCCCGGTTATTAAAGCTTGTCGTGATTATGATATTGAGAGGATGATGTTAATTCCGGATAATTTTTTCGCGACACCTCCAATCGGAGAGGCTGGTCACTTTGCAATGAAAGCAGATTTAAACGTTATCCACTGGATTCGGTCACCATATTATTTATTAAACGCAGAAGATACTCTTGATAAGATTGACATGGAAAAATTACACTCTACAGCACAGTGTATCTCTGACTTAATCGGAATGCTGATGTATATTCCCAGAAAAAATTTTTAATTATAATCTAAGTTTCTTTTTCTCTCTCGCAGTTAAGATGAGTTCTGAAATGTCTGAAGTCAATTGTTCATCTTGCCATCTTCTTTCATCTTCAATTGACTTGCCGCAAAGTTTCACAGCTTTAAGGGCATATTCAGCAGCTCCTATTGAGTGATCAGCCATATGAGCAGTTGCTACGGCGTGTCCAATGGACCGAGCCACTGCGGTTGTAACTGGGTCTGAAGATTCATTTGCTACTGCGATTGCTCCCAATGAAGCTTTTCTTGCTTCCCCGACTGATGTATTATTTTTTTCCCATTCTCGAGCGATATGAAGTGCATGAATTAGCCGGTTATCAATATTTTGATTGATAAGTTTTAATACATGTTCTGAGCATTTCCTTGCCCATCTAATTAACTTATGGTGATGGTCTTTAGTGAGTGGCCCACCACGATGTACTGCAACAAACCGCTTATCTCTCATTTTATCTCTAATTATTAGATTCTCTGTTTGATATAATTAATATTATATATATTAAGGTATATATTGAATTATGTCTGAAAAATTATGGCTAAAGGCAGCTAAAGTAATTGTGAGAGCAAGCGGGAATCCGCTTATTCAAGCAAATGAAACCCTCATTGAAATTCTACAAACACTTTTAACTGAAGAGGAAGCACGCTTTATACTCAATTTTAGAAAACCTAAATTAACATTTCAGGAACTTAAAGAGAAGACGGGAATGGATGAATCTGAGTTAATGAGATTATTAAATCCCTTAATGGATAATGGATTTGTCATGGACGAACCGATTAATGATTCAGATGAGATGGAATACCGTTTATTACCACCTGTTCCAGACACATTCGAATATTCTCTAGTCAGATTTGACCGTTCTCCTGAACAAAAGGATAAATTATCGCAACTTTTTGAGAGGATGTTTAAAGAAGCAACTGAATTAACACAGACTAATTATGAAGGGTTATTACCAATTTTTAAGGATAAAATGCCTATTTTTGCCAGAATTATTCCTGTTGAAAAGGAGTTGACGGTCCCAATGGAGAAAGTTTTGCCACTCCATGAAGCCTCTAAAATTATTGATAAACAAGATATCATATCAGTTTCTGAATGCCCTTGTAAGTTACAAAGATCTCTTTTAGGCGATCCATGTAAAACTGCTACTGATGGGTTTAGATGCTTACATTTTGGGAATTTCGGACGCTACTTTATCGAACATAACCTTGGGAAATCGATATCAAGAGAGGAAGCAAAAAAAATTCTCCGAGAGGCAGAAGAGGACGGACTTGTTCATAAAACCTTTCATGATGATTTTGATTTTGATAAAAGTGAAAATTCAATTTGCAATTGTTGCAAATGCTGCTGCATTTTATTCCAAACCTATTATCGTGGGATTTTTGCTTTCCATACCATAACCTCTTACATAGCGAAAATTGATGAGAGTAAATGCGTAGGTTGTGGCGTTTGTGTGGAAAAGTGTCCAATTGAAGCAATTAGTCTGATAGATGGTATAGCACACGATGATGAGAGTAAATGTATAGGCTGTGGTGTCTGTGTCCACCATTGTCCTGAAGGAGCACGAACTCTCATAAGGACCGAACAAAGGGAAATATATCTTCCGCCTCCGATAATCAAAGAATAGATTTTAATGTATTAATTAAATAATCAATTCGGGCCAAGAATTTTTTATAACTTCAATTTTAATGTTTACTAAAAGTTTTTCTCTTTCTTTTATTAATGGTTCAATGAATTCATAAATTTCAAGCCCATCCTTGGGATGTCCAATCATAATTAGCTTCTCTGCTAAGGGAGTTAGTTCTCTGACTTTATAGTTATTATCGATATTCAACTGTTTTATATACTCGGCAGCCTCTAAATAATGATTTCTCGCTGAATTACGGTCACCTTCTGATTGGGCAATCTCTCCTAAACCAATTAATAAGTTTTTGTCCTTCGTTAGACATCGATTGAAAATAGCTTTAGCACCATCAATATTACCTTCTCTTCTAAGAATAAGCAACCCATAATGGGCTCTGGAGCGATCATTTTCTTTATTGAAGTGTATAGATTGGTGGAAACACTTTTTAAGAATAGAATACGATATTTTAATAAGAGAGTTTTCGTCAATTAGATTTAAAGTACCACCCGTTTGGCCCCATTTTTTTGAAAAATCTAAATCAGTTTTTTGCTCCTCAATGCAATCTAAAGCGAGATAAGTAAGATGGTAAAAAATTGCTTGAATTAATTTTGCATTTTTCACTAAATCCTCTGCATCAAATGCCTCTTTTCTAATCTGTATTGCGGAATATAATAATACCTTTGCATTTTCGAGTTTATAATCAGCCATATTTAAGAAATCTTCTTCCTCTTCACTTAAGGGATATCCTAACTCCTGAGCTTTCCATAAAAGAGATCTTATGATCTTATTTGGGAAAATAATCATCTTCAAATAATTAGATTCTCTAAAGTGAACTCTTCGATTTGCAATTATCGATATTAATGGGTATAAATTTATTTCCTTTTTAATTTCTAAGATCTTTTTCGCAACGTTATAATATTTTTGAGCTAGCTCTTCCAAAGAATCAGGATGGTCAATCTGGATTAACTCTAAAATCGAGGTTAATGCATCGGAAATTTTGTTTTTTATTTTTATTGCTTCTTCACAATTCTTTATCATGCCATTTATATTATTCCTATTCCCTAAGCCATCATATTTTTTTAGCATTTCTCTAAATAAAGTTAAGGCATTTTCAAATTGCCCTATTTTCATTATTGCTTCCGATAACAACTGTAATAAATCAAGTGAAATAACATCTTCTCGCTCTAAATACTTAAAACATTTATAAGCATATAGATTTTCATGTAAATCTAAAAATTTCATCCCTAAATTGAAAATATCGTCGTGATTTAATAGATCTAAAGGAAATAATACATTAAAATACTCTATTAATATCTTTCTTGCATTTTCTTTATTATTAAATTCAAGACAAGTCTCATAGTCGAATTTTAATATTTTGTAATAATGATATAGCTGGTTTTTTCGATTAGCTTTTATTATACGTTCAAGTTCGGTTTCCCATCGAGTAATTAAACTATCTATTCTATGGGACTTTTTAATTGCATCTCTCATCTCTTTCTTAGTGTCTTCCCCAAATCTTGTCTCATCGAATAAATCTTTTATTTTATTTTGAAGGATGGGAAGTTTCTCATTGGCTAATTTAAACCACTTAATTGCCTCCTCTGCATTATTATAAGCTATAACTCTTCCAACATTTATATAATCTTCACTGTAGTTGAGATAATCACTTCCAATTTTCCAAGAAATTTGTGCTCCTTCCGATATAATCTTCTCTGAAAAACTTTGCATCAACTTTAAATATTGTAAAAGTAAAGAGTATCTGTAATAGCCTAACTTAGGCTGCAAATCCAGTTGTAGATTTTCTCTTATATATCGGAGACAATAGAGATCTACTGTCTCACATTCTGCGGCTTTAGCATAATAATCAATTGTTTTTTCAATATTCTCCTTAAAATTTTCTTTTAAAGCGAGGTTAGAAAAACAATGACCAATTCTCATATAGGAGATATAATTATTTTCTTGTAACTCAGAGGATCTTTTATAAAAATAAATCGCAGTTTTAATATTTTCACGAGAACTATCATCACCCATCTTTATTAACATTCTGTAATAAGTTCTATTCCTCCATTGAAGCTTCCTTGCATACTTGTCTGCTTGTAGTGCATAGGGGATCCCAAATTTTATATTATTTTTATATTTTGAATAGAGAATTGAAAAACTATAACATACTCTCATTTTATGATAGTAATTTTGATTATTATCTGGAACACCATCTAAAGCAGTTTTAAGATGATCAATAGCTAAATCCAACTTGAGAGATCTTTCATCAGTTTCAAGATAATTAGCCCACATCATATAAATTTTCGCCATTTCATGATTACAAATAGCTTTATGAATAAGAGGATATTTTATATGACGAGCGGAAGGGGCTTTCTCTAATGAGGATTTTAATAATTCTAGTGCTTCTATGAAAATTTGTTCCTTCTCTTTATATTTTACAAATTTTCTTTGCTCATATCGATATAGAAGACGAGCTAAAATGTTGTAAGAGTATGGGTCATCAAATTTTTCAATATTAGTCTTTAGTAAATCTTTAGTAATTTTTAGATAAGATTTTTGAGGATATCTATGCTTTAATCTTCGCCCAATCTTCATTAAAAAATTGGCATAATCATTTTTATCTCTTGCATCACCATATTCTTCGATGAGAATCTTCCATTTATCATCAGCTCGTTTATCTAATTCAACATCAACCCTTTTTCCTGCTAAATCCTCCAGAAAATGAGCATATGCATTAATGAGTTCTCTCTGAGAGAATTTCGTTTTAGATGCTTGTTCTTCTCCTAATTCAAATAGTTCTTCAGCCTTGGAGAAATATTTTTCTGCTGTCTCATTATCAATATTCCAATAGAAATTTCCCATTTCATTACAAAAAATAGCATACGACTGTAAAGTGGGAACATATTTATTTTCAGCTAGTTCCAAGGCTTTATTAAAATAATCTTCTGCCCTTTCAAATTGCTGGATATTTTTACAGAAAATAGCTCTTGTATTCCATGAAATCATATCTTCTTTGTCAATATCAATAATTAAATTATATAGATCCTCAATTTTGGAGATTAAAACACCACTATTCTCTCTTGGAGTTTCTCGCAATTTTCTTTCAAGAATTTGAGTATAAAAATGAAGTGCCTTTTTAAATTTTACCAATTCAGTCGCAGCTTTAGCCATTCTTTCAGCATTAATGTAATCGCCTTCATCGCGAAATTCTATTGCTCTCAAGAATGATACAAGGGCTAATTCATGTTGAATATATGTCCTATTATTATATGACCAAGGTATATTATCTTTATACTTATTATATAATTCAATACAATAACTTATTTGTTCTTTTTCAAATTTCGCTAAATCTGCTAAAATATAGGAAAATAATGGATAAAGGCCTGGATTTTCCTGTTTTTCAAGATTAAGCTCCAGAAAATCTCTCGCATATTTAATGAATTCAGCTTTAACACCTTCATAAGATTCTTTCACCTTATTAAAACTTTCATACGAAACAAAATCCCTCACTAATAACTCCTTATCTTTATATCTAGTTTTAAAACAATCTCTCCAAACATCATCAAGAGAATATTTACTTATATCTCTAGCTCTCTTTTTCCTTTCTTCTTTAGATTCTTCCTCTTCTCCATCTAATTCTTTAAATTCTATAGGCAGTAAGTATAACTTTAAAACATTCAATTTAGATATGGCTTCAGCCTGAATTTTAGAGAATTTAGAACTATGCCATTCTGTGAGGAATTTTAGAAATTCAAAACTAAAGGGTAATGAGTTTCTCTGTTTATATAATGTCCGTAAAATGAAATAAGTGATATAGTTATCTTCGAAGGTAAGATCTTTCTCAATTGTGTACCAAATAAAGTTCTTCATGCCTTCAGGTACTTTTTCAACTATCTCTTTAGAAAAAGGTAAGTTTTTAGAAAACATCATAATAACGAAATGATGGATATAGTATGGCAGCCCTTCCTCGCTCTTTTCAAACAAAACTTTAATAGCTTCTTCTATTTCAGGACTGTTCTCTTCAAATACCGATTCAACTTCATAAAAATTCATCCAATTATTTAAAATATTTTTCGTGCTCTCATAGGTGGGAGTTAATTTACGCTTCCAATAGGAATCTTCAGGTAAAAACTCTTTAAGATCCTCAAAATGACTCTCTTTTATCGTTAAAATAACAGTAAATTCATTGTTTATCATTTCTTTAATAAACTCAATTTTTCTTTCCATGCTTTTATTATTATCATTTTCACGGAATAATGCATCTATCGCGATTATTAAATTATCAGGATTGATAGGGTTATCATGAGTAAAAAATCGAAGTTCTTCGATTATTTCTTTTCTGTTCCATGTCTCTCTAGTTGGATTCAAGAATACAATATTCTTAATCCAGCTTTTTTCGGACATTAAACACTTTTCCAACCAATAGAACAAATATGTGGTTTTACCGGCTCCTCCTTTTCCAGTGATTATATAAAGAGGTTTTACTCGTTCTTCAATACTAGGAAATTCGACCCAACTAAAGTCAAGAATTTTGTTCTCTTTCAAGGATTCCCAGTTAAGCATTTTTTCTCCTGTTTCAGTAACAAATTTCCCACATAGTCTATTTTCAAGAAATTCAATTTTATTTTCCAGTTTCATTAACTCGTCATTAGAGCTTATTGGTTTAGACAGGTGCTTAAAGGTGAAAGGTGTCTTTATGAAAATTTCTTTAGGTATTGGTTTTTCTTCTGCTTTTTCTACTAAATAATCAATACCATCTTTCATTTCTATTTGTCTCTGTTTAGAGTCTATTTGTTCTTGTTTTATTTCCATTAATCTTTCCTTTAAATCCATTTGCCCTTGCTTCAAATTATAAAATGTGTCGTAAAATATCTCATCAAGGACTTTCTGCCTTTCCAAACTATCTTTTATGTATGTTGTGAGCATTTGATTAATTGTAGCAGCAATAATATTCAGTTCCTGCTGTTCATTCATGATATCAATTAAATTATCTTCAATATCTGAATCCAATTTATCTATAATGCTTATCATCTGCGATTCTGCAACTTTGAAGTAGTGTTCCACCATAAGATAAGTATTAATCATGACTTTTTCTTGCTTTAGATTGTGTAAATAAGAATGTTTTACAATTTCCTTGATCCCTTCAAATATTCTTAGGTCTGCTTCTGTATAGTTTTCAAAGAGAAATATATCTTTAAATTCAGAATTGAGTAATCTTTCTATGAGTTCATCCCATCTCTGAAAAGAATGAGTATTTTTCAAGGGCTTTTTATACTGTTTTAATAGTTCCTTGATATTTTTTGAAGATTTAGTAGTTTTGACTAACTTAAGTATCGTTTTTTTAATTTTTTCTGATTTTAAATCTTCTATACTAAGATTATGTGCTTGTAACCATCGAACTAAATAATCTTTATACTGATCTACGGTTTCAGGATCAGAGAGATGATCAGCAAAATATTTCTTTATCCATTTTTTCGTTCTTTTCGGGGTTCTTTTAATAATCAGTCTATTATAAGTTTGTTTTCCAAAAAGATAAGAAAATGTCCTCCCAATAAGATATCCAAAACCCCTTACAAATACTTCTGTAATTAAACCTACAATAATTATAATTTCCGCCAACTTTAAGTCAACTTTTTTTCCTAAATAAAAATCAACCTTTTTTCGAATCAATTACATTTTTGTTAAACGAAAATTTAAATCTTACTCTTTTAAGGGGATTACATTGAGAACGACTCAAAAATTGAACTTAAAAGAATAGAAAATTAAGTATAAGTAACCAAAAAGAGTGTTTATTAAAAAAAATGGGCAAATGGATAGCCCATAAAGCTTACTGACTTTACGAAAAATCTTTTACCCATTCTGTCAATAAATAATAAACATAAATATTTATTTAAACATTTCGCAGTGACTAATCGATAAATTATCACTTCACTCTATATTATTAAAAGAAAAGAATATTTAAAAAGGAAAATAAAATATCAAGGGTTATCATGTCTAAACTAAACCAAAATAATATGAATAATGAAGAGTTTCCGCGTCCTGGATCAGTAGTTTATAACTTTTATTCTCAAGATGAGTCATCTAAGAAGAGCACTTTAAAAAAGTGGAAAAAACTAAATAAATACCTAGTACTTCCACTATACAGGGCGAAAATTTTACCCCTCTTGGGATTTGGAAAGATAATTCTGATTTTGAAGACAAAAGGATGGAAAACAGGGAAACTGAGAAGAACTCCATTAGAATATAGGCGATATGAAGGTGAAGTTATTATCTTTGCAGCAAGAGGGGAAAATGCAACGTGGATAAAAAATATGAGGGCTCATCCTGATAGTATATCAGTGAGCATTGGATTTCATAAATTGAAACCTCATATAGAATATATCTCTGATGTGGCCGAAAAACAAACAATTATGAATTGGTATGTAGCCAAATATAGTAAGGCGGCAAAAGTATTATTTGGTTGGGATCCACAAAAAGACAATCTGGAAACTGCCAATTTTGAAAAAATAGCAAGTTTATTAAGTATAGTTCTGCTCCATACCGAATAGTCTCGCTATAGATTGCAATCTTTATAAAGGAGTTCCACCTAATTATTTACTACTTAGAAATTTAATTTTACAATTAAGGGAAAATTATATGGAATTAAAAAGAAAATTAAATTTTTCGCTCACATTAATGACTATAGGTCTTCTCCTTCTATTTTCATCTATTATTAGCACGAATTTCAAATTTAATTCTTATATTTGTGAG
>JAEOSU010000029.1 GCA_016840165.1 Promethearchaeota archaeon | reverse complement strand
CGGGTCATTTCCAATGCCTTGTTTGTGACTCCCTTAGCAGTTTTTTCTAAGTAGTCAATTAATGCATCAACGGCATCTCGAGCAACCATTTCAGCGCCATTATCTTTCATTAACTTTCTTACAGGGGACCAGGCAAATACTTTTTTAGCCATTTGAGTATTCCTCCACTTTTTAATTGGTAATATTTTCTAAAGTTCACATTTTTTAACATGAACTTTATTATAGTATAATACTTCGTTCAAATATTTAAAAGTTGCGTTAAATGTTCGTTAGATTATGTTTTGGTTAATAATTTCACCCAATCGACAAAAGTACGATGTCTGAGAAGAAAAGTGGTAGAAATAGTTCTGAGCCATTAGATCTGAGATTTTTTTTAATCTTTAAGGATAGAAGCTATTATAGCTATTATATCAAAGATTATAAATTAATAATTAAACTGATTACAATATCCCATAATTTTCAGTATCGTGTAAGTCTACCTAAACTTAATTAAGATTTAAGCTTATTAATATTTTGAACTTATGAAATAATCATAATTTCTTACGCATTACATAAATTCTTTTTAGTTCTTTATAAACGGAGAATCCTTCTGAAAGATATAGATTATAAGGGCCATGATAATTATGAGCATCTGACTTGTCCAATTTTATAGGATAGCTTTCGATAAAATCATAGTTTTGGTCTTTATAATATTGACATACTGTCTTTAAGAGTTGTCTAGAAATCCCTTTCCGTCTGAAAGAGGAAGCAATTAAAAAACAAACTACTGCTGCGATTTTACTCTGATTATCTATTTGTTCTTCAAATGGAAGATATGAATAATTTTCTTTTAAATTAGCATTACACCATCCAATTGGTTTTTCATTTGAGTATGCAAGAAAACCTTTCATCTTTCCAGAGTTAATTAATGTTTTTGAAGATTCTCTATTTTGTTTTCCCGTTCTTTTAGACCATTTCTTTCTTGAACCTGCGAAGTGAAAGAAATTACAGTAGCAACCCGCCCAGTCTGGATTATCTACAAAACCTACTTCATCAAAAAAATATAAAAAATCATCTATTAAATCTGGTTTGAGAGGTTTTATAATCACATCCATATATTATCAACCAATAATTATCTTGATATGATTAAAGTAATGATTGAAATACTAATAAATAATAAACTATCTAAGAAGCTTTAATTATAATTTCCCCCAATTTTTAAAGAATAAAAATTATCTTCAATGAGAAAAATGAAAAAAAAAATCGCAATTACCAAAGGAGATGGAGTGGGTCCAGAAGTAGTTGATGAAGGTATCAAGATACTAAAATTAATTACTAATTATACGGATTTTGAGTTCAATCTTGTTGAAGCTCCCGCAGGTGGGAATGTTTATAAGCAATATGGAGATAACTTACCTCAAAAATCTTTTGAAATTATTAAATCTGCTGATGCTTTATTATTTGGTGCGGTTGGACTCCCTGATTTGCCTCCCGGAGTTGCGGAGTCAGCAATTCTCAAGATTAGACAGGGATTAGATTTATTTGTTAACTTAAGACCAATTAAACTTTACGAGCCACTGAAAAATCGATGTCCTCTCAAAGAGGAGTTTATCGGAGAGGGCATAGATATTACTTTTATTCGAGAAAATACCGAGGGCTTATATTCGAATTATGGTTCTAAGTTGGAAAATAATAAAGCTGAAAGTGTTATGCTTTATACAAGAAAGGGATGTGAACGTATCATCAAATACGCATTTGAATATGCAACAAAAGTAAAGCACCAAAAAATTACCTCTGTAGATAAAGCAAATCTATTAAAACCAAGTCAATTATGGCGAAAAATATTTCATGAAATAGGAGAGGGATATCCTACTTTAGCAAAGGAGGATATTTATATTGATGCCTTCTGTCAATGGTTAATTAGAGCCCCTTATAAGTTTCAAACGGTTGTAACAGGCAATATGTTTGGAGATATAATCAGTGATGAAGGCGCCTTTTTAATCGGGAGTTTAGGAATGGCATCCAGTGGCAACATCCATCCCGGAAAAATCTCAATGTATGAGCCAATCCATGGTTCTGCGCCAGATATTGCCGGAAAGAATATCGCAAACCCTATTGGAACGATATTAAGTATAAAACTTATGATGCAAGAATCGTTTAATTTAATGGAAATTGCTAATGAAATAGAAATTGCTATAGATCAAGCTCTATATGAAGGGAGAACTATAGATATACAAGAAACAAATATTAAAACCATGAGTACCCAAGATATGGGTGATTTAATCGCAAATAAACTTAAAGAGAGTTTAAAGAAGTAAGAATCACTTCAAGTTTCTTGTATTCACAATCGCATTTAACATAAGTTTGAGATGGTCATACACCTTTTCTCGAAAGTCGGGTCCAATTTTTAAAAAGAGAATAGTTACCAGTTTCTCCTCTAAGTCCTCTTCAATTTTGAATTCTTCCATGAGTTGGGACCAATCACTCGATTCAGTTATTCGTAAGCCTATTATAATAACTCTTTTTTTCCTTATTTTTCTGATAGTCTCAATAAGGATTTCTTTCCACTGTGGATCAATATGGATTTTATCACGGGCATCAAAGATAATAAATGCACCATCGGTATTGGCAAGATTAAAGCTATCATAGAGAAAGTTGTTCACAATCAATCCATTCTTGTAGGCATATAACTGTTCCTTTTCAGAATCTTTAATAACCGAATAGTCACCTAATTTCTCAAGATTGATAATAGTTTGAAATCCAGGGCTCCATGTTAATGATTCGTTGATGAATGATAACTCCAATATAACTAATTTCTTGAGGGTTTCAGTTATTTCATTTATTAAATCAATTTTAACTTTTTGTTCTTCCATTTTTCTTAATCGCATAATATAATGATATGCAATGAGTTTAAATGCATCATTTACATTCTCTCCACTAAGAGCACTAGTTTCAATATGGGAAACGCCCTCTAAAGATAATGATCTCGATAATTCTAACCCTTCCTCACGATTAATTATTCTTTCATTAACTAAATCAAGTTTATTTCCAACAAGTACTACTGGAATATTTTTATCTTCAATAAATTCAATCAATTCATTATACCAGTTTTGAATATGCTCAAAACTTTTTCTATCTGTTAAATCATATACGATAAATGCTGCTTCTGCACCTGTGTAATAGATTTTCCTATACCTTCGGAAGAACTCCTGTGCGCCCAAATCCCATAGAGTCAACGAGATCTCGTTACCCTCTAATAGAAAGTCATGCGCAAGGATATTTAATCCAATTGTTGCCCGATAATCAGCAGAAAATTTTCTCTCAACAAATCTTCTTATAAGCGAGGTTTTTCCAACCTCATGGTCGCCTACTACAACAAATTTAAAGCTATAAGACCCCTTTTCTAAAAGTTCTGAAGGTACAAGAGTTTGTTTTAAAGTTTCATGGCGACTTATTTCATCTTCGAAATTTGGGATAGTTATTTGGATCACATCATCGTCTTTAGCAGTTAGTATTTGTGCTGATTTTTCTGCTATATATAATCCATAAGGAGCAAGCATTTCAATTGAGGCCATACTATTAAGTACTAAACTTAATATCCTATCCTCATCAATAGATACAAATAGTAACCGATAATCCTCAGTATCAAAGGAAGAACTACCGAAACTTTTGAAAGAAAATTCATTCCTAATCCGCTCTAAAACGGGATTAATTAATGTGGTTAATACTGAGACAATTTCTAAACTGCTTTTCGCTTCCTTCTTTTTCTCTCCCGCAATGACAAATCCTTCAATATCAGAAACTACTATTGCCTCAACTTCGGGAAATTTCTCTAAAAAATTACCAAAAAGTTCTCGAAATAGTTTATTTCGTTTAATTACCATTATATATCAACTTTATAAGATTAACATCTATCTTAATTAGATAATACCAATACATATTATTAAAAATAGAGTTTTATAAAGTATTAGACATATTTCAGTTAAAGGGAAAAAAAGTATCATTTAAGACTCTTTATGGTATTGAGCATAACTCCAAGTTGATCAACTTGGAATTGAATAATAATAACAAAAACTTAAAAATTGTTATTTTATAATTTATTAAACAGCTTATTTATAGGAATGGCTAACTGCATAATTTGTCATTTGGGAATTATTGAAGGTTTAGATAAGTACGAAACATGTCCTAATGGACATCCAACTCATTATGATTGTTTAAAAGAGTGGTTAGTTCATTCATCCAATTGTCCTCTTTGCCGAGAAAAATATTCCGATGCAGTAATTGATAAGTTTAAAGAGTTTATCGAAGAAAAAGAAAAGGAACAAAATGAATTCATCGAACAAGAGCTTGAACAAGATAAAGTAAAAAAGATAAAAGTAGTTGCGGATCAGGTCGCATTTTTAAAGTTTGTAGAGACGATAGAGGAGTTAATTGAGATTGAAGAATACGAATACGCTTTATCAAGGCTGGAATTGCATGACGAATATCCGATTGTAACCCCGAAGGGTCAACAGATATTGTTCTTGAAAGGGAAAATCAATTATCTAAGAGGGAGATTCGATTTGGCGATAAATTTCTTGTTTAAATTAGTAAAAGCGAAATTTAATTTTCCGGAAGGTTTTCTACTTCTTGGAAAATCATATGAAGCTCTAGGTTTAAAGGATAAAGCACAATGGGCTTTTGAAAGAGTTAAATAGGTTACTCAAATTATTATAACTATATTGCAGCATTTTTGTTTAACTATTGCAGGCTCAGATCCTTCTTCTGGGGCAGGAATTCAAGCAGATATAAGAACTTTTGATCGAATTGGGGTGCATCCGTTTTCTGTTATTACAGCACTTACTTACCAATCAGCAAGTAAATTTCATGGATATAAATCTCTTTCAAATGAGCTTGATAGTCAGCTAGAAGCATTATTTGAGGATTATCCTATAAAATACGTAAAGATTGGAATGATTCCTGATAAAAAATCAATTGAGATAATTACTAACTATATTAAAAGGTATAATCTTTGTGCTGTTTTGGACCCAGTTTCTATATCAAGTACTGGGAAACGATTGTCTATAAGAGGAATAGAAGAGGAGCTTGAAAGCAAACTTTTTCCTCTGGTAACAGTTCTCACTCCAAATATTCATGAGGCTGCATTTTATACAAATATCGATATGACTGATTTTAAATTAAATGACATCAATAAGATTAAAGAATGTGCTACTTTATTACTAAAAAAAATATATCCTACTGAAAGTATTGATTCAAGAGAAAAAGCAGTAATTATAAAAAGCGTGATGACCGAAAAAAGTACCATCTGTGATATTCTCTGCATTTCTGAGGATATTAATTCTAAACCTAAGTTTCATATATTTAAAAAACCAAAAATATTCTTGGATAAGAATGTTCATGGTTCTGGATGTGTATTTTCCTCTGCAATAACGGCATTTTTAGCTAAAAATTTCACACTTTTTGAAGCTATTAATTCAGCAGAGACTTTTTTTGATGAGAAATTTCAAAAATATATTGAATTACCACAACAAGGTGCAGTTATTGATTTAACAATATCTAATGAAAGATTAGGAGTTGTAGAACAGGTAAAGGAGATATATTCTTTTTTAAGTAGTAATAAAGAACTAAGTCAACTAATTCCTGAGGTAAGAATGAATATCTCTGGAGCACTTTCGAATGCCACTGAAAAAAAAGATATTGCTGCAATTGAAGGAAGAATTACAATTATTGATGATTATCCTTTTGCATCGGGAGAAGTCAAATTTGGTGTTTCTGACCATACTGCAAGATTAATTCTCGAAGCAAAAAAATATGATAAATCGATTAATTTTGTTATGAATTTAAAATATAAAGAGCCTTGGATTTCTCTCCTTCTGGAAAAATCGAATCTTCAATTGGAGGAAATAAAAAGAGAACAACAACCGAAAGAAACTAAATCCAAAGAAGAGTCCACTATGCAGTGGATTATTCAAAAAATCATGAATCAGAGAGTAAAATTCCCAGATATTATTTGGGATAAAGGAGCAATAGGAAAAGAACCAATAATTCGGTTATTTGGAAAAAACTCAAAAGAAATAATAGAAAAACTAAAAATGATTTCAGATGTACTAAAGCTTAGTACTGATTGATCTCTAACAATAGATTCGATAGATAAGAAATACTAATTCTATTTTTGTTTTTGCTTTTTCTTTTCGAGAGCATCTTTTAAAAGTTTAATTGCGCAGAATTCACCGCACATAGAACAGACATCTTCATCTAAATTTCCATTTCTATAATGAATAACTTTTGCGAATTCGGGATCAATGGAATATTTCATCATATCCTCCCAGTTTAGATTATTTCTTGCAATATCCATATTATAATCCCAATCGGATGCTTTTTTGCCGAATCTTGCAATGTTTACAGCATGAGCCGCGATTTTTGAGGCAATTACACCTTGTTTTACTTCTTCTATATTTGGTAAGGCTAAATGTTCTGAGGGTGTAACATAGCATAAATAATCCGCACCAGCTAGCCCTGCTAAAACTCCTCCTATTGCACTAACGAGATGATCATATCCGGGCGCAATATCAGTTACTAAGGGCCCAAGTACGTAAAAAGGAGCTTCATTACATAATGATTTCATGATTTTAACGTTGTGCTCAATTTCATGGGCAGGAATATGCCCTGGACCTTCAACCATTACTTGAATATTTTTATCCCACGCTCTTTTTACCAATTTTGATATCTCTATTAACTCTTGGATTTGTGCATAATCAGTAGAATCAAAAATACCTCCAGGTCTCATCCCATCTCCTAAAGATAACGTGAAATCGTACTCTTGAGCCATTTCTAGCAAATAATCAAATCTACGATTAAAAGGATTTTCAGAGTCATTTTCCAAAATCCAAGAAGCTAAGAATGTACCTCCTCTGGAAACCACTCCCATGGTCCGAGGGTGATCCACTAAATAATCTACTATTTCTTTTGTCACACCAACATGGATAGTAAAGAAATCAACTCCCTCCTTTGCTTGCTCTTCTACAACATTAAACATATCATCTTCATCCATATGGATAATAGCACCTTTGGTTTCTATACCTCTTAGGGCAGATTGATATATAGGAACTGTTCCGAGAGGTACCTTAATTTCTTCGATTATATGCTTTCGAATTGTTTGAATATCTGATTCAGTTACCCCTGTACTTAAGTCCATAATGGTATCGGCACCAAATTTGACTGCAATTTTTGCTTTTTCTAATTCTTGGTCAATATTGCACACTGTCTTAGAAGAACCAATATTAGCGTTAATTTTAACTAATAAGCCTTTCCCTATACCAATAGGAGGATTTAATTTTCTTCTGTTTGATTTAGGAATTATAATTCTGCCTTTTTCTATCCCTTTTCTTATGAATTCAACGTCTACCTTTTCATTCTTCGCTACTATTTCCATTTCTGGTGTGATATTTCCGCTTTTCGCTATTTTCATTAATGTGGACAAATTTTAGAACCTTGAATTTATTTCTTTTTTATTTATCATTCCAATATTCTCTATGATAAAGTAATAATGATAAAATTATATTCTTTTTTCTTATATTTCAGACAGAATTAAAAAAATAGATAAAAAATTAAAAAAAATGATTAATAATTAATCTGGCACCTCAATATTACCGATTGCAAGGGCTTCTTGAAATGTGTGCCAAACCTCGATCTGATAAGAATAGCCTTCAATATCCAGAAATTCATTGAGAAATTTCGTAGTGTATGTCATTGCTTCTTCAAATTTCCCTTTTTTTGGTTCTCTAACAGTCATAATTTTAATACCCTCTTTAGTTACCATAAGGGGGGCACAGAGTTGTATGTATAGCTCGTCTTTCGCTGGATAGTTTCTAGTGATTTTTAAGTATCTTTTCACAATATCGTCATTCACATGTGTGGGATACCACATAGTTGTTACTATATACGGCATATTATCTACCTCATTGTTTAATTTTCAATTTAAATTGATTTCGGGGTAATTAAAAACTAAGCTGTTGTAGGATATAAACTTTACACTTTTGTCATTTCTACTAATTATTATGAATGGTCTTTATTCATAACCAATCTTAAGCTTTTTTAATAACTCAATTAGAGAGTCTGTAAGGCGATAGCTTTTTAAATCCTCAAAAGGAACAAATTTTGCTTTTAAGGCGTCACTATCGGGAATAGGAGCTTGATTTGGATCGCCTTCAATTTGTTCGACAAAATAATTAATCAGTACATAATGATATTCTATTTTTCCATTTTTATCATACATTATTTTATCTATAAGACCCGCCAACTTAACGATTTTTACTTTAAATCCAGTTTCCTCAAACCCTTCTCTTTCTGCTGCATGAACTGTTCTCTCTCCTAATTCGAGATGACCTCCCGGTATGGACCAATACTCCGCATCAGGATCGTATTTCCTTTTAACTAGTAGCAATTTATTATCCCGTATTAAAAGAATACCAACACCTATATGGGGTCTTACGGGATACTTTCGAGTATCATAAGCCGTTAATTTTTTTTTTCTTACCATTTTTAAAGCATTTTTCTTTCAATAATTATAAAGTCCATTAAACTACTATAAAATATTATCGTGCAAAAAAACTTAGGTAACTGAGAGGTTGAGATTAGTTTGAACAGGGTTTGGCCATCATATTGGCCTAAAAATGGGATGCCTGAGAAATCGGAATCATTTAGTTGGATTATCAGAGGAAAGATAGCTGCTAGTTGGTGGCCGGACTTGAAATTATTTGAAAGGTTTAAAAAAGAGGGAATATCGGTAGTTATTAATTGTTCTGAATTTGATAATCGAAAAGATATCCCAAAGGGGTTTATTTATCATCATTTTAATGTGCCAGATTATGGGGTACCTTCTATGGAACAAATTCAACAATTTCTTAATATATCTGATCTATACATTCAACAGAAGAAACCTATTGTAGTGCATTGCGTGGCAGGGTGTGGTAGAACTGCCCAATTTATAATCGCATGGTCAGCATATCATAATTTTATACCAAAACAAGTCGATCCCGTTGATTGGATTAGAAATCGTAGACCATGTAGTCTTGAAACTCGTGAACAGAAAAAATTTGCCCGAATGCTTACAAAAAAATTTCAAGAAAAGCGATAATGTAAAGTATATATTAGATAAATTTTATATGTTATATAGGTTTTTTTTCAGTTTTAATGAATACAGATATCAGCTTTCAAAAAATACACATGAATTAGGGAATTATGGATAAATTCGACTATGTATATATGATTTTAGATAATGTAATCGTATATAAGATTGCACTACCTCCCGAATTTCAAGGAAATAGTTTAGAGGACCATTTAAATAGCTTCAATGAAAAAGCTCTTGAAGTTATAGCGGGGTTTAATAAAATCCTTTTGAATCATTTCCTCAAAATCTCAAGGGGAAAGAGTCAAGGGGAAATTCAAGCTGATTTAGATAAGTTGGAGCAATTATCCTATTTACTTAGCCCAATTGGGAATTTGAATTATTTGGGGGAGGAACAAGTACAATTTATAATCTCAAAACTCAATGATCTAACCCTAAAGGATATAAGTGAAAATAAAATCAGTTTAATGGCTGATGATCAACTACGTGCACAATTTGGTGCAACTTCGTCTTATAGTGCCTTAGATGCCTTAGAAAGTCAGCTCTCCAGTGCTGCATTTTATTTAATGAATATGGGATATTCTCGCCAAGAAATTCAAGCAAAGTTTAATGAAGTAAGACAAGATCCGGCACAATTAGAATCTCTTTTTAGTTTACCTCAAAAAGAAATTTACAATGTGCCTAGTGAAATACAACAATCTGCTTCGGGAAGTTTAGCAATGAATGAAGGATCTTCTGATTCTGCTAATGAATCATCAGGAAATAATGGATATGAAGATATTTTAGCGCATCATATACAATCTATCCATCAAGATATTACGGCAGAACGGGCTCAAAAAGTTAATGAGATATTAGGCATGATTAAAGCCTATGTAAAAGATAGGCTCACAGACCTTCAAGAACAAGTATGTAAACAAATGCATCCCGATAGATTAAACCGTGCCTTAAAAATGCTTAAAACAACTAAACGAAAATCTAAACGTATGGATCTATATCTTGAATGGTTTGTTTCAAGCCTTCTCCTTTCCAAAATAGAACTCAAAGTGGAACATTGGCAAGTATCCTCTTCAGCAGGTCATGGAAGTGCAGGTGTTTATACAGCGGGAATTGACTTTTCGCGTTATGATAACATTATTCGCGATTTTCCTGATAATAAGCTAGAAAAAGTTGTAAAAATCACTCGACGAATTTTACGTAATCCAACAAAAAAAGCAATCCAAAAGTTAGGTCAAGACCTGATAGCTGAAACTGGATTCGACGAACATCTGTACTTTACAGATTAAAAAGTTAAATAATACACAGAGACTTGTCAAAGAATACGAAAAAGTAAATCAGATAATACTTGAATTCATTCAAATCAATTCTTACTTACTTTCTCGTTTATACACTGATTTACCTCGTATTATGGTTTCAATTATCATAAGATCTTTGATTTTTTCTTTGGGAATATCAATTGGATTTTGATCTAATACAACAAGATCTGCCAGTTTTCCTTCTTCGATACTACCTTTAAGATCTTCTTGAAAGCTTGCGAAAGCAGCATTAATGGTGTATGTTTTCAGCGCTTCTTTAACAGATATGCACTGTTCAGGGACGAAATTATTTCGATTAACTAAGGCATGTATTCCCTGGATAGGGCTTGGATCCTCTATGGGACAATCTGAACCTGAAATCAAAATAGCTCCATTATCTATTATAGATTTAAATGGATAAGTATATTTAATTCGTTCTTTTCCTAAGCGCTTTTCAAGCCATTGATACTCTGAATTGAGAAAAGGTGGCTGACAGGATGATATAACACCGTATTTTTCCATATCACTAATTACATCCTTAGTCAGAAGTGATGCATGTTCAATTCGATGTCGAGCATCAGCTCTCGGATATTCTTTTAATAAGCGAATGAATAAATCCATCGCAATTCTACACCCTTTATCGCCTATTGAATGGATAATAACTTGGAATCCCTCGTTATGAGCAATTTTCATCTTTTCATAAACCTCTTCTTCTTCCACGACACAGAATCCAGACATATCAGGTGCATCTGTGAAAGGTGCGTGCATACATGCGGTTTTTGCCCCTAAAGTACCGTCAAGGAAGAGCTTTAAGCCTCTTATCTTAAATTTTCCATACTTATCTTTTTCATTCAGAGATGTAAGTTGAAGTTTAACTAATTCCTTAGGCTCTTCAATCTCAATAAAAAAACAACAATTTTGAAGAAATAAATCTTTTAATGATTCAAAAATAAGAAATTCTGATAATTCTTTTTGATCTTGTTTTAAGAGAGGTTCCGCATCAACAATAGCATGGACTGAAGTTAATCCTTTTTCTGCAAACGTCTGAGTTACTTGAATGAATGCTTCTTTCATTTCCTCATAATTTGGGAGACTCATATGGGAAAAAATTAATTCTAAAGCTTTTTCAGAGATTACACCCGTAAGAGAACCATTACTGTCTTTGCGAATCTCCCCGCCATCCGGTGGCATTGTGAATTGATTAATCCCTGCTAATTCTAAGGCTTTACTATTTGCAATACCTATATGACTATCATAACGCAAAATAAAAAAAGGCTTATTAGGGCATGCATCATCTAAATCCCAGCGGCTAGGTAAAACTGGATCGTCAAATTTCTCTTCACTTAAATTATACCCTATAATTAATTGATCTCTAGGTTTTTTTTTCGTGACTTGCTTGATATAGTCTTTAAATTGAGTAAAATTAGTAATATTAGAAAAATCGGGACTTAATAAATAGTTCATATACATAATTGGGTGTAAATGGCAATCACAGAACCCGGGAATCATAGTATTACCATTTAAATTAATTAGTTGATAATGATTATAGAACTTACTTTTTACATATTCTAATGTTCCAACTGCCTTAATTGTTTCACCAGAAACCCCAATCGCTTCTGCAATGGGCATAAAAGCATTCATAGTAATAATTGGACCCCCAAAATAGATTTTTTTTATTGATTTTCTACTTTTCATGATCTTCACTTATAATTATAGAGGGTAGGTTAAGATTTTAATAATTCTTCTCTTGCACTTCGGTTTTTTGAGAAAAGTTTAAAAAATTTTAATCAATTCTATGGATTAAGTGCAATTATAAATGCATAATCGCAAATTAAATTCGGCGAATAGAAAATGGTAAAAAAGTCAGATTTAAAAAAATTAAATTCAATCATGGAAGAGTCAGAAGCTCTAAAAGGAGAAAGAAAATATAATAAAGCAGTCGAGAAACTTTTAGAAGGCATACAATTTATTGAGGATAGAGTTAAGGAGCCTGAAGAAAAACGTGATGAGATTGAAAATCTTAAAGCAGAAATTGATCAAATCTATGTTATTGAGATTATCGATATTACTAATAGGGCTTATAATTTTATGAATGAGAATGATTATGATAGAGCTTATAAAACTTATGAAGAGGCAATGAGAATCGCTGATAAAATCGAGGAAAAAGAACTAAGAGATGACGAAATTGAGGAAATTAACAATGCTATCACCCATAATCAATTAGAGGAAACAATTTACAAGGCAGGAGTATTAGTGAAAGAGGATAGATATGAAAATGCAATAAATGTACTGAAAGATACTTTAATCAAAGCTCAGAAAGTTTATAAAACTAAGCCAAACCACGAGATAATTGATCGTATTAAAAACACCACAAATGAAGTATATTCCCGTCAAGTGACCCTTTTAACTGAACAAGGAGATAAATTGAAGGCTACGGGAAATCATTATGAAGCAATTGAAACCTATAAGGATGCTTTAAAGATAACAGAGAAATTTTATGAATCTGACTTAAAAACAACGCAAACAATTAATCTAAAAACTATTATAAACCAAATCTATTCAACCTTGATTGAACCACTCTTAGAAAAAGGTAAATCACTCTATTCACAAAATAATTTCAAAGAGGCCGTAAAAGAGTTTGAAAGTGCTCTTGAGGTTGCTAGGAAAATGTTTGAATCAGAACAAAAAGAGAAAGTAATGCGAAACATCAATAGTGTCTCTGCTGATGCATTAAATCCAGTTTATTTGTCTCGAATCGAGCCTTTGATAGAAAAAGGTAAGGAATTAACTGGCAGAGAATATTATGCACAAGATCTTACCATAGTGAATCAAGCAATTAGAGATTTTACTGAAGCTTTAGATATCGCAGAAAACATGGCTGAATCTAAGGAGAAAGAAACCCAAGTAAGTAATATTTCAAATTTAATTAAAAAAGTGTGTTTAACCAGAATTGATTTATTAAGAGACAATTCTCTAAGGAAACTGGCGCAAAAAGACTATGAAGGAGCTGTAAATGAATTATATGCTGCGATTAGTATTGCAAAGAAAATCCCTATTAGGGAAGAGGAAAATGAAGAATTAAACAAATTAAAGGATTCTGTTAATAAAGCTTTTTCATCTCAAATAAATGAAATCTTAGTCGAAGGAAAAGCATTTCTTACTCAAAAAAATTATAATGAAGCGTTGGAAATCTTTACAAAAGCTATGGATATTACCAATAAGATGTACTTAAATGAAATAATGGAAGAGGAAATAGCCAAGATAAAGAGTTTAATTTATCAAGCAGAATTAAAAGATTTAGTTGGGAGAGGAGATCTAGTCGAAGAACAGAAAAAATTTGAAAAAGAATTAGAGAAGCTAGATAAAAAAATGGAATATGCTAAAACTATTGTTGATGAACAACGCCGTTTTGAAGAGATGAATAAAATTAAGTTAGCTATTGATGAAGTTCACTATTCTGAAATCAAACTCATTGTAGAACAAGCAAATCAGTTAGCAGATAGTCGAAATTATTTAGATAGCTTCGAATTTTTCGAGAAAGCAATACGGGTAAACGATTTAATCGAGAGCTCAGAGTATAAGGATAAAGTACCCATTAAGACTAATTATAAAAACCAATTGATAAATAAAGCGAAAAAGGAAATTGAAACTAATAATTTCGATCATGCGATTGGAGACTGTGAAAAAGCGCTTGAGCTCGACAGTACTCATATCAATGCTTACTTTTATATCGGAATAGCAAATTCTCATAAAGCGCAATATGATGAAGCCATAGCTTCATTTAAGAAAGCTTTAGATCTTACTAAAAACCATGTAAAATCATGGAATCACATGGGTTTGGTCTATACTAAGAAAAAAGAATATGATGAAGCTATTGAATCATATGAAAAAGCAATTGAAATTGAGCCTATCTATACCGAGGCTTTCTTTAATATGGCAAATGCCTATAAGTTGAAGAACCAACTTAATAAAGCGATTGATATCTATAAGAAGGTAACGGAAATCGAACCTGACCACGCTATGGCATGGCTCTTCTTGGGACATTGCTATTTAGAAAAAAATGAATATTTTTCCGCAGTTGAGAGCTTAGAAAAATCAACATCTTTAGATTCAAGGTTAGAACAAGAGTTAAATAGGCATATTAGTGAATTTAAAGATAGTATAGAAAATATGAAGGAAAATATTTCCAAAAGCTTTGATAATAAATTAAACTCTTTATTTTAAAAACTAGTTTTGGAAATTTAAATTGAAATAATAATAGAAAAAGTAGTATTACAATAAGTTTGAAGCATATTGGTCGAGTAAGTATTCTATCTTCTGAGGTTCTAATTGATCACTTCCCAATTCGGGACACATATTTTCTAAATGACAAAGAAGTTCGCTTAAACCATCTTCTGCTTCTTGGGGATCAATATTATCTGAATCACTAAGCACTAATGACCCTAATAAGTTTTTAGAACGTTTGAAGACAATGATATGATTACCAATCTTTAGTTGGTTGAGTTCTGAATTAAAGGATTCCTGTACAAAACTGCTGATAGCGGTAAATAATCCTCCTTGTAAAATATCTTGATTTGAGGATGAGGTAAGTGGAATACCGGCTTTGTCGAAAACTGTCACTCCTTTAACACTTAAGCGTCTTGTTAGTTGCTTTCCAGTTAATTTATAGTAGATTTTCATGAATGCTCTTACTATCCCATAACCTGTTTTACATGATATAGGTAGAACTTCGAATGAAGGTAATCTTTTAAGTTCTAATACATCAATTATCTCACTAATCTGAGCAACAGGATGGAGGTCATACTTATTTGCTAGAACGACTAACGGTTTTTTTTTTAAAACATTTGATAATTTCCATAATTCATCTCGAGCTTCATTAAATCTCTTCCGAGCATAGGCATCGATCATGAATATCACACATTCTGCATGATTGGCTTCGCCAGTCCATAACTCTCTGAAATCTTTTTGCCCTCCCATATCCATAATATTAATCCTTATGCCTTGAATTTCCATGGTAGTCATCTCTTTTCCCATGGTTGGAGTGTGTTCCATGAAGGTTCCATTCTGAAGGAATGATACCATAGTTGTTTTGCCTGCTGAATCTAGACCACAGATTACAATCTTCTTTTCTTTGGTAAAAATCCTTCGTAATAAACTCTTAACTGCCATGATTTATAATTTTTCAAAACGTAATTTTATAATCTTAAAAATAAGGTATAATTTGGATTATAAAAATAATCTTTTTTATCCATTTTTTGTTCTGTTGCCACAAATTATTAATTTAGCACACAAAAGAAGTAGATGATTTAACAAAATAATAAATAAAAATAGAGATAAGAAAAAATAAGATTAATCTTTAACTACTAACTTAGAGATCCATGTTCCCATGATTTTTTCTTCTTCTTCTTGCCGTGGGAAGATGTATTTTTCGTAAAATCCACGCGTACCTAAGAAGAAAGAGAAAACAGCTACAGTTCGAAATAGTGCAATCACAATGGTTATTGGAAACATTTGTCCAATACCCCATAGCAGAAAAAGCATTCCCATACCGAACGCTAATCCATTATGTTTTCTTTTTCCATCTCTTAAAAGGATATAAGCTGGGACAAAAGTAATAAATGCTAGGTATATAATGAAAGGAATACTATTAATCACTAAAATATTTCCTAACATCAAATAAAATGCAATTATAAATGGTAGAGTATATAATTTAATGAGTCGCCTTAGGTAAAGCATAAATTCGAACTGAATTGTAGCCAGCATATATCCAAGGATATAGCCAAATCGAAGTCCTCCAATCAAGTATGCAGTAGTGTCAATTTCAAATAAATATGTTAGTAAATTAGCTATCGAATAACCAATAATTCCAAGTGTCAAAGTAAAAACAGCTATATACATCCTATTCTTAGTGTCTCGCCAAGATTGAATAATTGGGAAAAGAGTCAAGACACAAAATATGATAATTATTATTTCACATATAGAATATGCTAAATTTGACATTTTACTCTGCTACCTCCTGTTTAAAAGGTTTGAAGAGTCCAAATGAAAACATAAGAAGGAATGCATTATATGAAAGAATTATAATTTGAGTAAAATAGGGCATACCCCATATTAATACACTAAATACTAGTGTATAAAAGATTGCCAATCCCAGTGCTCCGTTATCTTTAATACGAAAACTAGTGATATACATAAAAACTAAACTACAGAGACCTGCGAAGTGTATATAACTTTCAAGCCAAGCATCAAATCCAGTAAAATAATAGAAGATTACCATTCCACCAAAAAAAAAAAGTGCAGTATAATAGAACATTTCCCATCGATTTGCATAGAAAACCAAGGTAAGACCTAATGATACCATGGTACCAATTAATATTGAATAAAGATTGACGCTATTAATATTAAAGCCAAAGATTTCGCTGAGTAGGGGAAACCAACTCATTTCAACTATCAACTCTAACACACTCATAATTGAGAAACAAGCAAAAATGCTGAAGGTAATTAGCTTAACGTGATTGAAAGATCCTGTTATAGCTTTTTCTTTAAATAATTTTCTACCTAGAATTATTGTTGCCAAAGGTATTATAATAGCACTTAAAATATATCCACTGAATTGTAAATTTGTCAATAATATGTCTTCTGCCATTAGAAAAAACTCCCTTTTAATTGTGGTTTTTGTTTAAGAACTTTTGCTTTAACTTCTTTAAAAATTCTCGAAAAATCAATTAGTAGATCCTCAATTAAAATATCTGACTCTGAATTTATACCCTCATAAATTTTTTGATGATATTGTGTAAGCACACTCTCAGATAATCGTCCATTGCTTTCTAAAATGTTTATTAGTTCAGTTAATACTTTCTTGTATATTTCCACCTTGTCACGTTTATGTAAAAGGACGGAAAATGAAAAAAGATCATCTCTTTCTGCGCTTTTTCGCACTTTAAAAACATAGGATAACGCTATATACTTACGAAATCTATCTTCAAAAAACTTTCCTGCTTTTGCACCAAGTGGAAAACATGAGTTCAGTATTTCTGTTTCGTTCCCTACAGCAGTGTAAGGAGGATAGGAACTTACGATTTCAGGATTACTTCCAACGAACCCGCCCAGTTTTGCGAGGATTGCATATTCTGAAGCCATAAATAATAAACCTACTTTTTGATTTTAATTTTTACTTTAAGAGCTAAAAATAATGTTTTTTTCCTGTTATTAGATATTTATTATATAGCTCTGGTTGTATATACAAATCTGGAGAAGTTTTTCGTTTAAAAATCAATTTTTTTTTTAATTGTTTTGTTACATCATAACATTATTTTTTTACCAAAAAATATAATTGCACAATTTTTTGCACACAAATAATGTGGATCTAATTATTTAACAAAGAAGAAAATGATCAAAAGAAAATATTTTTAAATCTAAAAACTCATTGCCTTGAGAAAGCGAGGCCATAGTGTAGCTTTAGAAATAATTGGTAAGTTGCCAAACAATTTCTCTCCGACCCATCGATCGTTATCCGTATTATATTGCGTGAAATCTTGAATTAAAAGAACATCATATACGAACTGTCTCACTGTTTTATTTTTTAATAACATATCGGTGTATGCGTCCCAAATGGTCTTACTGGTGCTCGCATTGGTCTTATAAAAAAGGTATTCACATGCATTCCCATTTCTAAAATATTTTTCTAAGAGTAATTTTGAGACTTCGCGATCGTAGTTGTTTAACTCTGCCTTAGAAAAATTACTACCATTATTTAGGAGCGATTGGATTACTTTTGAAGCGATATCGGCACTTGCTAAACCACATAACATTCCTTCGTAGAAAAATGAAGTAACTAAGCCTGCAGCTTCTCCTAATACCAGCACTCTGTCCTTTGACATGTTCTTAATTGGATGTTTTGAAATGTCACCTACAACAACCTGGTTTAAATCCCAGGTAATTCCTTTAATAAAATCTTGAATTTTATTATAATTCTGTAATATTCTTTGGAGCTTATCTTTTAATTGACTGGGAGACTCTAAATTACCAAGAAAACCAGCAGAAAGTCTTCCTTTTCCAATATTGAAGAAGAAAGGCCCATTCATACTTATATTTGGATTTAAATGAAACATATACTGAAAAGTGAAGTTTTGATCGAGAAGATCCTCATCAGCAAAGGTATTCAAATATATTCCCTTAAAAGAATCAGGTGTTTCAAACCCAAAAGATTTTTGCAGTTCAAATCCACGGGAACCTGTCGCAAGTATAAGTGTTTTAGCTTTGATAGTTTCCCCTTTGTTTGTAATTAGCTCAATAAAATCTTGATGATGGTTAATTTTAGAAACTGTTTCATTAAATTTAGTCTCTCCATCATTATCTTTAAAGCGATTGATTAACTTTTTCAAAAAGATTTCAGTATGACAAATTTTACCTAAAGGAGCTCCAAATTCTTTTGAATGTAGAAGACCATCATTTTGTTCGCTTTTATAATTAAGCTGAATAAAATCGCGGGGAAATATTTCACGATCATTCCAAAACAACTCTTCGATAAATGGTTTATTATGCTCAGCATAAATATTTGTTCGTTCAGGAATTTGGGTATTATAGTCTTGTGCCTCAATGAGCAGTGTATTTGCAAATTTAGAACTTTTATAAGCAAAAGAAGTTCCAGAAATACCCGCACCGATTACAATAATATCATACATAAGTATGAATGTAAATATTAAGCAGTAAAAAAATTTTGGTTTTATTGAAAAATTGAGTTCATTAGATAATATTTTCAATATTTTTAACTATTTTATCTAAGTTTACTTCAGCCATACCAGTAGGTACACCAGAGTCAAATAGAACTACAATTATTAGGGGTTCTAGTTTCCACGGAATTCTAATACGCTTAGAAAAAACTCTTTGATCGTTTTCTAGACTATAGAAGGTCTCATCAAACTCATTAGCCACCATAAAACGAATTTCCAATTCTTTGATAGAGGATAATAGTATATTTTGTGGAAGAGAGGTATAGATAACCTTTCCATTAATAGCAAATAAAGCAGCTCCTAAAATTTCATTTTCATAAACTAGTTTTTTAATAAGATCTATGATTTTTTTATAAAGAACTTTACTATTGGTGATGATATCATCCCCCGTGATAATTCCGTCTATTTTTTCATCAAATTCTTCGTTCTGAACTATTTCATAATCTTCAATTGCATTTTGTTCCAAAAAATTTTCGAATTCCTTAGTAATAGTTTTCAAACGTGATTTTATAAAAAGCAAGCTTACACTAGAATCTGATAATATCGTATAAATAAATTCTTCCTTTATTTGAAAGACAAATCGAAATCCTCCCATTTCCAATACCTCCGGTGTCTTTTGTGAGATTACGTTTTCTGAAAATGAGAAAATTGCTGAAAAAAAAGGCGTAATCAAGTTAGGTTCGATATTTCTAAAATCTTCTGTGAAATTTCTACTGTAGATACAAGCGCCAGTTTTGTTTAGAATGAATAAAGAATGAATCTTCATTATGGATGATTTTCATTAAATCTATTAGAATTAATAATAGAAGTCCAATCTTATAAGTATTAGTAAATGTTAAATCTTGAATTTTGAAATTAAAAAAAAAAAAATTATTTTATTACCGATTTAAAAGGGAGAAACAATAATTTATTCTATCAAGAAATTCCAATGAAAAAAATATCAGATAGTGATAAATTATTAAGGAATCAACTGAAAATAACAAACAAAAATTCACAATAGGAGATATCTTATTAACTGTTCTATTTACAATAGTCTTTATCTTTCAAGTGGTCTTATTGTTTATTGCTGAAAGCTCACTTTATATCCCTCTATTGTACTATAGTGGATGGGTAATATGGATCTTCAGTCTTTATTTTGCATTTATCTCATTTTTCACTTTTAGGAAACGAGGGGAGGTTGAAAAGGGAAAAAGCTATCTTCATACTACAAAAATAGTAAAACATGGTCCATATGCACTCATTCGACATCCTCAATATTTAGGCGGTATCCTATTTTCAATTAGTATTACTTTATGGAACCCTGTTTGGTTTAATATACTTTTTAGTGCTCTAATCATTATTTTAATTTATCAATGGACCTATACTGAAGATAAAAAACTTATTGCAAAATTTGGCGAGGAATATGAAGTATACAAAAAAGAGGTACCTCGGCTTAATCCTTTCATAGGATTGATAAAACTCTTACTGCAAAAGAAGAAAAACTGAAAAAGATAGCAATTCAATCAAAGAATATAAAATAGTTTTTTTTCATAAACATGACATTTAAAAATAAATCTTCTTTATTCTAAATTAAGAAAGTTGCTTACATAACTTACACAACTTTTACTTAATAAAGAAATAACCAAAATGGATGAAAAATTTATATGTCTGATAATGACTTGGAAAGAATCCGCATGAAAAAAGTAGAAATGATGATGAAGCTTCAGAAGATGCCTAAAGAGATCATTAAAATTCATAGTAATGAAGAATTTAATAAACTGCTAGCTGATTATCCTGATAGGATAGTTGTTATTGATTTCTGGGCTGTATGGTGTGGACCTTGCATAGCATTTGCACCTGTCTTTGAGAAACTACAGCAAGAATTTTCTGGAAACTTTATATTTACGAAAGTGAATGTCGATGAAATTGGTTCAATCGCTCAAAGATTTGGAATTACGGGGATTCCGACTACTTTATTCATTAAAGAAGGAAAAGTAATTCAAAAAATCGTTGGTTCAATGAATTATAACAGTATGAAGAAAATTTTAGAAAATTTAAATTCGATATAAAATCAAAATTGGTATTTTTTCTTTTATTATAATAATTTTTTTTAAAGGGATGTAAAATGGAAAGTATTACAGAACAATTGAAGGGTATGCTTGAGGAAAAGAAAATATTCAAGAGTGGAAACCTATTCAAATGTATTTTAGGATTGAATGAAATTGAAACTAATGTATTTTCATACTTGCTAAAAAACGATAATGCAAGTACTATGGAGCTTGCGAAAGCTCTTGAAAAAGATCGAAGTTCCATTCAGAGAGCATTACAAAATCTATACGACTTAAATGTTATTGATAGAAAGTCAATGTCATTGAAAGATTACGTTCAACAAAAAGGTACGGATGAAACAAACAAACGAGGATATTTATACGTATATGGTGCAAAAGATCTAAAGACAATTAAAAAGGAGTTTCGTGATTTGTTAAATAGATGGTATCGTAAAATGACCGATTATATCGATAATATAGACAGTCTTTTTGATTGCTATCAAAAAGATGGAGAACTCTGCTAAAATATAATTTATTTTTAAACCACATTTGCCTAATTATTAAATTGAATCTTTTTAAAGTAACACATCCCATTATGTTATATGAAAAAAGATACGAATAATCTCCCTCTGTTATCATTTATTCTTTTTATTCTAATTGCTACACTAATATCATCAATTTCTAATATGATATCTCCTAATTTAATTGCTATTTCCTATTTTTTTGGATTTGGTGGCGATACTACTCCATTAGGTGTGCTTACGTTTTCATTTACATTAGCATCAGGTATTTTCATGCTAATTTTTGGATATTTAGCGGATAAAATAACAAGAAAGTGGATAGTATTTTGTGGAGCATTTATCTTTTCATTATTTGCGCTATTAACAATAGTTATACCATCTGGAGGAGGAGGATATATTCTATTCTTTTTCCTCACGATTATAACGGGAGTGGGATATGGCGCTCTTGTTCCTAGTATATTTTCACTTATTGGAGATATAATTTCTAGGGAAAGCCGCTCGAAAGGTTATTCATTTTTTTCTATTGCCTCGTTCTTTGGTATAGTTGTTGGTACAGGGTTAGCAACGTTTATCGGATCCTCAGACTGGAGAGTTCCTTTTTTTATAATAGGTTTTATGGGGTTAGTAGGAGCGATCCTTTTTATTTTTTTTAAGGAGCCATCTAGAATTGGGAAAGATCAGTTTTATCTATTAGAGAAGGACGGAATAGAATATACATATCGTATAAATTTTTCTGATTTAAACACAATCTTTAAGAAGAAAGCGAATATCTGGCTAATTATTAATTTTGTGGATAATATCCCTAGCGGGATAATTCTTTTCTTGTTGTATGCATATATGGAAGAATATCATGGCATACCCTCTGAAATTACGATATTTGTAATGCTTTTAATTTTAATATTTATTATTTTGGGAACGATTATTTTTGGCATCATTGGTGATAGAGCCTTTAGCAAAGGAAATAAGAAGGCAAGAGTTAAGCTAGCTTTATTTGGCAATGTGTTTCCAATCCCCTTTCTTTTTATCGCCTTAATAATCCCATTTAGACCTCCAAACATATTTCCTGGTTTATTGATTTGGATAATTCTATTTATGATAGGAATGTTCACTAATGGAGCAGTCAATGGAAATTGGTATGCAACCGTTGCAGATTTAAATCTTCCGGAACATCGTGGAACAGTTTTGGCTGCATCCAATTTTTTCGATATTATAGGGCGAGCAATTGGTCCATTAATCGGAGCAGTCATCGCAGACCTTTTCGAGTATGTGCTTGGGATGATGACAGCTATTTTTGCATGGATTTTAATTCCATTCTTTTGGATACCTGTACTTAGAAATGTTATTAAAGAAATGGATGAAACAGAAAGGATCTTTCAGGAACGTATTCAAAGCTTGACCTAAATACAGAATTATCTGTTCTGAAACTCTTTTTAGATGTAAAAAAAAAGAAAAAAAGTATTTAAAATGGGAGTACGATTAGTGTCACATTAAATATTATTCCAAGAACAATAGCTACGATTACATAAAGAATAAAGGCTATTACTGTGGCCAATATAGCTCCCAGAAATCCTATGTGGTGCCTTGCACTAATGATCAACCATGCGATAACTAAGACAATTATCCAAGCTAACAATCCTTGGAGAAATAGAAAGATAACTGCATAAAAAATGGTAATCACAAAGGATGTAGCAAACACAGAGCCAAAACCTGAGTTTTTCGCTGAACTAAAAAGATTTATTGCAATCGATAGGAATATCGACATAATCAACAGAAATATGAGATAAAGAATGAGAAACCAAAATATATCCTCAATTGAAGAGAAAGTTTGAGCCCAATCCTCATTGAAAAAGTCTAAGAGCATTATTCATCACAATTTTACTGCAAATTCATAATTAAATAATAAGGATAAAATTCAAAATTAATTTATATTTATTTTCTTTTAGGTTTTAAAAATTAAGAAGAATCGATACCAATGAGTGTTGAATTGTTATTTAGCCCCGGTTATATTGGAGCTGTTCGGATCAAAAATCGAATTGTTCGCTCAGCCACATTTTCAGGAAGAGCTGAAAAGTATGGAAGCGTTGGAGAGAAAATGATTAATTTTTACGACGAATTAGCAAAAGGAGGAACAGGTTTGATTATAAGTGGGTTTATTTCAGTAGATGTTGGAGGAACAATTAGTCCATATCAAGCGCGATTAGATAATGATTCCTATATCTCTGGGCAAAGAAAGTTAGTTGAAAAAGTGCATGATATTCCCGAAGTAAAAATTGCTGCTCAAATTGGCCATACAGGAAAGCAAGGAGTTCATCCTAAATACCCACCTGTTGCTCCCACTGCTGTAAAAGACAAAATTACCGGTTTAACACCGCGAAAACTATCAAAGAAAGAAATTGAAGTAATAATTAAAAAATTTGTCGATGCAGGATATCGCTCATACCTATGTGGATATGATATGGTCCAATTACATGCGGCTCATGGTTATCTACTTAGTAATTTTATATCCCCCTATACAAATAGAAGAGACGACGAATATGGAGGAAACATTGAAAATATGACTCGAATCTTAATAATGATACATGAGCAACTGAGAGAAAAAGTTGGTAAAAGTTTTCCAATTATTATTAAGCTTCAAACCCAAGATTTTATACCGGGTGGATTAATACTTGATGATGGCATTAATATTGCGAAAATTATTATAAAATCCGGTTTTGATGCTATTGAACCGAGTGGTGGTATTGGTGAAACTCAAATTGGAACACCTAATGCCTATCCTAGTAAAATCATTAAAAGTACCGATGACGAGAATTATTTCTTAGCCGTAGCAAAAGAACTAAAACCCTTTATGGGGGAAAGTAAATTAATTATGGTAGGAGGCATTAAAAATCCAATATCCGCCGAAAAAATCCTTAAGAATGGAAATGCTGACTTTATTTCGATAAGTAGACCATTATTATATGAACCGGATTTACCAAAAAGATGGCAGAGTGGAGATATCACTCCAGCTAAGTGTATAAGTTGCAATTCGTGCTATCTTTCTATGCTCACAGGACCAACACATTGTGTAGTGCGAAAAAAGATTGAAAGAAAAAAACAAAAATAAAATTTTGCTTATTTAATAAATGCAATTAAGTTATTTTAATAGTCTATTTCAACTTTTTTACTCTTTTTTTGATTTTCTTTACTAAATCTTCATAAGTAGGAGGTGGTCCCGTCCTTATTTCTTTACCATCGATGAAGAGACCATCATAAATACCCCATTCTTTAAAGGTATCTCGATTAAAAGTATCAATTCCTTGAAATATTACTGTATTTCCAAATTCACTAGCAGCTCTCTTTGCTCTTTCAAAAACAATATTTTGTGCGGGACACCAACCATTTGAAAAAGCTGTGACGGTTACTTTTCCAGGGTTTTTTTTGGGCTTTTTTTTTAGTTTAATCCAATTAGGGATTTTAATCTCTTTATTAAAAGGTTTCCACAATAAGACAGCAACTCCATCCTTATCCACTTTTTCATAACCTTGCTTTTTAAACCACGATGCCTTCATCCAAAAGGGTAAGGATAGACCCCATGCAGCGATCCCTGAAACCTCTCTATTCTTAATATCTTGTTCGGCGGCTTTTAATAGCTCTTTTCCTATTCCTTTCTTTTGAAAATTACCAACACCCTCTTCATATCCATGAACCCATATACAACTGATAAAATAAGCTTGAGTTCCTTCAGCAGGGGAGAATTCAATTGGAAGATATTGAATCATCCCAACCACATCCTCATTATCGTTTAGTGCAAGTTTCACACCTAAACCTTTATCTTTCATTTTATGGTACCATTTTTCCTTGTGATCTCCTGCTTCTTTCATCTCATCAGACCAATCTTCAAGGCACATGAAGTAAAGTTGGTTATATTTTTCTTCCAAATCAACAATTTTCATTATCTCTTATCCTCTTTAAGAAATGATCAATGCAATATTGATATATTTCTTATTATAATTCTTAATATTATATTAGTAGTAAATTTTAATTTTAAATAGAATTTTACTTTATCAAGTTGGTTTTTATTAGACTTTCTAACACAAATTTCCTTATTAGAGCATTAATTTACCTTGTTTACGCCTGGTGATATTTATAATGGAAGAGAAAAAAGACTTCAATCAAATATCAAGTCAATTATTCGAATATCGAAGTGTAGAAAAAAAGAGGTTAATCCTTTCATTAACTATTACATTAATCGTAATGATAGTAGAAATTATAGGGGGGTTAATAACATATAGTATTGCTTTAATTAGCGATGCTGGACACATGTTCACACATGCTTTTGCCATTGGTATAAGCTTATTAGCAATTTACATTGCAAAAAAGCCTCCTTGTCATCATAAGACCTTTGGTTTATATCGTTCAGAAATTTTAGCGGCATTCATTAATGGTCTCTTTCTTTTACCAATTATTGGATTTATATTATATGAGGCGATTATGAGATTTTTGAATCCAATTGAAGTTGCCGGATTTTATATGTTTTTTGTTGCTCTTGTGGGATTAGCAGTAAACATCTCAAGTATACTCATATTAAGTAAAGGCAAAAATAAAAGCCTAAATGTCAAGAGTGTCTTTTTTCATATGATAGCCGATGCAGCCTCTTCGATTGGAATTGTCACTGTTGCGTTTATAATCAATTATACCAATTGGTACATTTTAGACCCACTCGTCAGTATTGGAATATCTATTATTATTTTATATTGGGCGATAGGCATATTAAAGGAATCTACTAGAATATTGCTTGAGGTTGCTCCTAAGGGAATGAATGTTCATATTATTTCAACGAACTTAAAAAATAATTTCTCTGAAATAAGTGAACTATTTAATATGCATTTATGGACTATAACTCCCGATATGCTAGTCTTTTCAGCATATATAGTGTTAAAAAATGAGAAAAAAGAAGGTGGAGATGTCGATTTAATTTCAGAGATCAATGAATTTCTCCATAAGGAATATAATATCATCGAATCGACAATTCAAGTTGTTTCTAACGATTATCTGAAATCGTGTAATATTAATTAAATGGTAAATAATATCAATACCCCCACAAATATAAAGAGAGCTACTGAAATTAGTTTTAAATAAAACTTTGAAACTTTTCGCGCAATAAATCCGCCTAATAAAATACCTATCCAAGCGACAGTTATTAGAGCTAAAAATGATCCAAGCCACACTTCTATTGGTGCAGCATATATGGAAGCAAGAGTTATTGTTAAAAGTTGAGTTTTATCTCCTAACTCCATAATAAAAATGGCAAAAAATCCCGCTAAGTAGGGATTTTTTTTTAATTTCGCAAATTTGCTTTTTTTAGTAATTTCTAAAGATTCCTCTGAACTTATATTATTAACTGGACTTTGAGAGTTTGATTTACCTCGCTTATTCTCTTTATAGAGAGATTTCAAATTACGACTCTCTAATAATCCGATAACTATGAATATAATCCCAGAAATTATAGATATAATGAAAACAGGAATAAACGCAGTAATGAGCGCCCCAAAAAATACTCCAAGGGTTACTATGACAGCAAACCCTAACGACGCGCCAATCCCAACTTTATAAAATTTTGGATATTCTAACGCAAGATTGAAAACTATTAATTGTGTTTTATCGCCTAATTCTCCAACAAATAAGATTCCATACGTAATTAAGATCGTTAAAAAATCCATAATTTGTTAGATGTATGATTAATTAAATTTTTTTCTTATAGATTACCATAATGGCTACGTTCATGATGGATTTGCTTTACAAATTTAGACTCAAAAATATCACTTACTTCGAGTTTTTGATCAATATAACCTAATTCAAAGAGTTTCAAAGCAAATTGCATCGTTGTATTAATATATTCCTCTGTAAGAGCAATACAATATTTAGGAGATATATGTAAGACAGATTCAACATAAGATTTAGTTAAGATACCAAAGGTACTATAATCACTTAGATTTTAAATCCTTTTTAACATTCCAACTTTATTACCAATTTTTTGTCGTGAATTTCCCTCTATTGCCTCAAATACGTTTTCGTCAATTAGATCATATATGACGTGTTTTAGAGTGATTAATGGGATTTTTTGAAGTTGTTTTATTTCGATTAATTCATCAATTGTTATTGATTCACCAGGTGAAATGATAGATGTGATAAATCGTTTAATATCTCCTAAATCACTTGATATTGTTATGACATTGCGATTTTCTTCCTCCAGTAGTTCAATTTCACTAAAAGAAATTTTTGACATCAAAAATTTTACCTGTTCCTCTAATAATTTGATCCTTCCTTTTAATTCGGAAAATTGATCCGAGGAGATTCTTTTTGATTTCTTTCTTTTACCGGCATACTTATTTATAAGAGATTGTAACCGCAATGGGTCGATATCTGCTTCATCGATTTTTCTAATTTTATCTTTTTTTTTATCGCCACTTTTGAAGGTAATATAGCATTCTTTTGCTAATTTATCTAAAAGAGGAACTGTAAGATCTTTTAAATCGGCCATAAATTTTCTCAGTTTCTACAGATATTGACTATTTCAAATAATAAAACATATAATTACATTAAAATTAGTTATACGCCTTAAAAAAGCTTAAGTATCGATTTAATGAAAACTGTTTTGGTAGGAATATTTCCCTTCATTTACAGAAATGAAGATTTAGAAAAAAAAAAATTTATTTATTTAGAAAGTCGATTATTAAATCATTTACCTCTGGTGCTCTTTCGATGAATACATGATGCCCTGAATTTTCAAAGATCTTTATAGTACTATTAGGAAGTTTGGCATGCATCTCATCCATAACGAGCTTAGGAGACATTTTATCGTTAGAACCACCAATTATTATCGCTGGATGTTTTACCTCAGGTAATCGATCTAAAAGGTTATGCATAGAACCTGCTTTTTCGAATCGCTCATAATCATCTGGAGTCATCTTATTCTCTGTAAGTTCTTCCATTAAATCTTCAGTTGACCATAATCCATAAAACTTTTTCTTTGGATCTGCTTTCATTTCTTTTAAAAAATTTCTATGATGCATCAATTTCGCATATTTCCAGAATGCTTCTTCCTTACTAGTTTGTGCCAGTTCATAAAGGTCAATTAATGTATTCTTAAGAATATATAATCCCGCTCCTTTATGATTTGTACCAATTAACACTAATTTATTTACTCTATCCGGATATTTAAGTGCGAAATTTTGAGACACCCACCCACCCATAGATTGCCCCATAAGATGAGCCTTATCTATCTTCAAAAAGTCCATTAATCCTTTTAAATCTTCTACTAAGGTATCCAAGGTATAATCTTCACTGGGATGGTCAGAGTTTCCCGAACTTCGTTGATCATAAGCAATGACTTTATAATTTTTTGAAAGAGCATCAATTTGACCAATCCATACTTTACTTGTCGCTCCGTAGCCATGAAGTATGAATAAGGGATATCCGTCTCCATGAACTTCATAATACAATTTAATTCCATTAACTTCTACAAATGGCATAATATAGTTTTTATTTGAGGACTATTTATAATTTTCCTTATAACATAGATTGTAATACAAATTTGATTCTAATACCACAATTTTTATTACATACCAATAATTTATTATCACTTGAAGAGTGCATTGTAATTGAATGTGCTCTAATGTACACAAAGGTTTTTTGTAATGCCAACTGGTAAAGTTAAATGGTTCGACGCCCGAAAGGGTTACGGATTTATAACTCAAGATGATGGTTCTGGTGATATCTTCGCTCATTATTCTGCCATTAAGGGAGATGAGGGCGAGTTTAAAACTATCTATGAAGGAGATGTCGTAGAATTCTCTGTTTCTGAGGGTGATAAAGGCCCCCAAGCCATAGACATTAAGGTTATTGAAGAAGGTCCACGTAAGAGTCATAGATCACGAAGACGCGATTATTAATTCTAAGTAATTAAAAAAGTGTCAAAAAGTAGTTAAATAAAGGGAATAAAGAGAAAAGATAGAAAATTAGTAAAAATTCTTTATGGAAGATTTATGGTTTTTATTAATTCTCGGTTTTCCGTATTTTTTTTTATTTTATTGCGCAAAATTAAAAGTATCATTTCGTTTCAACATAGTAGGCTCGATTTTAAATGAGATTCTTCATACTTTGGAATGCAAAATTATATATGGGTAGAACTTTTTTATTGAATTTGAAATGGTGATCCTTTTTGAATCATATGGCAATTTTGTTTCAGGGGAAGCAAATTATTTTGCCCTAATTTCAAAAAAGTCTCGGGGAACTATCATATTAACAGATAGAACCTTTTCCTTTAAATCAATCAAAGACCAAATTCTTTTTCAGATTAATATCTCAGAAATTGATAATTTTGTGATAAGAAAACGGCGTAATCTACATACTATCGAATTAACTATAGATAAAGTTAATAAGTATAATTTTTATCCTCATAAGAGGGGAAATAGCTCTTTAAAAAGTTCAAAAACCCTTACAGAATATTTATTTCAACAATTAACTCGTGCTGCCTATAAAAATGATTATCCCGTGCTTTATGAAACGAAAGCAGCATTCTGGAAAGGGGTGCCTTCTGAGGTCGATTGGAAAGCAAAATTACATGAAGGTTTCCTTATTCTTACGGAAAATGGTCTAAGCTTTAAATTTTTCAATAAAAACTCTGTCTATCATGAAAAAGTCACTCAAATAAAAGATATCCATAGGGAATTAATAGATTCAGTGGCTTATATCCAAATTGTCAATATTCAGAAGAAAATTACTTCATATCTTGCCTTGAAGAGTAATTCACGTTTAATAAAGCAAGATGAATTAAAAACTGACAAGCTTTATGAATTAATCAATCAAGCGAAAAACTATAAAGAAACTGAACAACTACAAATTGAAGAAAAAAAAAGAGAGTTGATTAAGCAAATTAAAACAATGTTGGCAGTATCCAGTAAAATTAAGTTGGATACAATGCGACTAGCATTGGATATGGATGAGAAAGAATTTTTCGAGAAAATATTTAGGTGGGCTAAGAAATTTAATTTCATCGTAGATGGTGACGAAGTCGTGGTTGATCATGATTCAATACCACAGTTTATGGATAATTTAGCTACTGGCTTTAAAATATCAAACCATGGTTTTGTTAAAGTAAAATGTTCAAATTGTGGAAAATTGGTTGAATTTTCGGCTAAAATCTGCCCATATTGTGGCAGAAAAATGTGATTAACAAGATCTTATGTAATTGTGTAATGATTTTTTGGACATTAATGTAAACTTTTAAATACCTTGTAAATCAATTTAATCTTACTAGATGCGAAATCTAGTTATTAAAAATACACTATGAGGTGTGTTTGCATGATTTTAAACTTTATATTATGGTATCCTTCATCTATGTCAAAAGATTTAATAGATATTGCCAAAAAAATGCCAAAAATGCCCGATTATGTTAAAAAGTGGCAAATTTTACAAACTGGTGATGGGAAAAAGGGAATGAAACAATATAATATTATTCACATAGAAAAGAATCATGGAGATGATGCAATTGTCGATATCTCCAAGATTATGAAGCCTTTCATTGATAACGAACATATTGAAGCTAAATTAGAAGTTTTAGTTAGTGCTCGAGATGCAATGAAAATAATGGGTTAAATTAATTAACTTTTTTTTTTATAGTTTTATTTAAAATCCTATGATAGTTTAGATTTTTCGACGATAATTAAAGATCCATGAGTCTTGAATCCAAGACCAATGAAACATCGGTTTTTTTAAAGTCTCTGACAAAATAAATCCATTATTTTGCATTAATTTATGAATTTCTTGAATAAACTCATCATTTTTACCATCAACATGTGTCGCATGATAAGAAATAATTCCTTCTTTCTTGAGCATACGAGATGCTTCTTTAATTAATGGATCTCTATCATTTTCGTTAATTATATGCATAACGTCATAGATTAGTATAAAATTAGCCACCTTATCTGGTATAGGAAATTCGATCTCTCCAGAGGTTTCAATAACCTCAATATTCTGTAATTTAAGTTTATCAATTTCACTATAGAGTTGAGAGAGTAATCCTTTTTCATCTGAATCAATAGCATAAATTTTGCCTTTAGGTCCGATAATAGTTGAAAGAATGACATCATAAATTCCAGTTCCACATCCAAAGTCAACTATTACTTGCCCAAGTTTAAATCCTATCTCTTTGAGTACATTAGGCGCAATTTTACTTTTCCATTCTTCTATAGAAGTCACGATTTCCTATCTATCTAAATTATTCTTATAATAATGATGAATAAGTAAGTAGATAAAAAAAGAATTATTAGATTTTTCTTTAACTGATTAAGAAAGGATAATAGAAAATCGAATCGAGAATAATTGATAAGATGTAAATCAAAAGACTTGCATGAAATATGGGTAGAACTTTTATTCCAGTATCCGGATCTCTCCTTTTAAGCAAGAATATATTTGATAGAAGGAGGAGTGCAAAAGATAATGAAAATCCCACTAATGCAACTAAGCCCATCCTGAAAATTATAAAAAATATGGCTGTAGAGATATTTATTAGCGTAAAAATTGATATCCAAAGCAAGTTTCCTTTTATCCCATATAAGACTGTGATGGTTTTCAAGTTTTTTTCTTGGTCGTTGTCATAATCACCAATATCGTTCACTCCCAAATGTGCTTGAGCCCAAGGATACAAGAAAAGAATATAGAGAAAAATGGTGCAAGTTGGTTGACCGTAACATAAATATCCTGCCACAGGAAACAAGACTAAATCAGTCCTTCCTAATAATTGGGCTATTGGAAAATTTTGTTTTCTTTTTACTATTTGATAAAATACTTCCATTGAGTAGGCATATATCATAATAATATAGACATAGAGATTATTAGGAAATGGTAAGGTGGCAATTAAAAATGCGGCAATTAAAACGAATAAAACAAAAACCGAGAGTGCTTCTTTAAGTGAAATTATTCCTGAGGTTAAAGGACGTTCATTAAAAGGGCGCCAATACTTAGTAAACTTATTGTCTCCTACTTTTTTATCAATATTTCTGTCAATAATATCGTTAAGCACCATACCTGCTTCAAACCCGAAAAGTCCAATAAAAACTACACGAATGACTAGCGACCATGAGAATACATTGTAATCCTTGAATGCGAGCATTAACCCAGATAGAAATAGTAAGGGCCATACAATAGCAAAATGTGCTCGCGTTAAATCTAAATAAGCTTTTAATTTTGTTTTTAGATCCATTTGTAAGTTCAATTTGAATGATATTGTTTAGGTAAATTAAGACAAATAAATATATTTTACCTTAAAAAAGATTAGGAGCACAGTAATTGTCAAAAACTTATAAATTTAGAATGATCATTCATAATTTGTTAATTTCGTTAAGTTAATTCCATTCCTTCAATTTTTAATGATAGTTTACCAACAAGAAGGATCAAAATATTCTTTATATTTCTTTAACCATGGGCAAAGATTATATTTTGAATAATCTTCGGTAATTTCTACGCCAGCAGAGATATCTTTCTGTGCTACGGCAAAAAATCCGTTCTCATCCTCAGAAGCTCCCGAATTTGCGTCAAATGAATGATTCACATATCGGGAATTATCCAAACATAAAATAAGCGCATCTAAATCTCGTTCATAATAAGAATATGTCAATAGCGATTTCATAAAATTCGCCATTATATTCGCCTTCTTTGATGAATCAAGAGTTAAAAACTGTTTTTTTGAGATAATTAAGACATCTTGAGGGCGGGCATGCCACCAAATAGCCCCTTTTGGAATCAGAACCTTTGCAAATAAACCTAATCCATGAATGCGACTCTTTTTCACTTCAGCATATTTTTCTATAGGATTATCCTTGCGAAAATTATAAGGAATGTGATATTCCGCCATAACAATTGCCTTCGCTACTTCTTTATCTCCACTCTTTCCCACATTGCCCGCAAATATATTTTTTGGCGTAAATTTTCGGATAGGAATAAATTAATCGTGTTTTATCGTCTAACTCTCTTATTTGGCTTTTATTTGCATTTCCACAGTGAGGACACTGCCATTTACGTGTTGCTTCTTCCTCAACTTCCTCTATTGGTGACTCAATTGATTCTTGGTATTCCTCAGATGTAGGAATTGGTGCTTGTTTTAATACTTCTTTAATTGGTTGTGAAACTAAAATTGGCTTTTTTTGTTCTTCTACTACTTTACTTGGTTCTTTGGGTTTTAGTTCCTCAATAATATTCGATTGAAGAGGTTTTACTACTGGTGTTTGTATTTTAGCACTTTTTTTTACTATTTGGGGTTCCATAGCAGTTATTGTTTTTGCTAATAATATTGAGTCTCTTTTTTTTAGTAGCTTATTTGCCTCTTCGAGCTGGTTAATTTTCATATTTAATTCTGAAATTTGCTTTTCATATTTAAGGATTCTTAGCTTATCTCGCTTCAACTCCTCTAATTTTTCATTTAATCTTTTATTTTCCATTTCTAATTGAGAATTATTTTGTTTTAGTTTTTCTATTAAGATATCTAGTTCTTCTGATGAAGAGGATTTGTTTTCTAAAAGTTGGATATTGTGTATAAGAGACTTATTTTTATCTTCTAAACTTGATATTTGGTTTTTTAATATATCAATTTCTTGCTTTAATCCTTCACTTTGAGTCAGTTCAGACTTTTCTGAACTTTTATCAATCTCCTGCTGCAGTTTCGCAATTTCTTCCTTTAGGAACTTATTATTCTTTTCTAATCTGCTGTAATCCTCAATTAGATTATTCAAAGAGTTTTGTGTTTTCAAAAGGATCTCCTCTTTGATAGAGTCTGATTCCTTTTCTTTCATTTCATCCATTTCTTTTGTTAAAACTCTGACTTTCTCATTCAATTTGTCTTTTTCTTGATCCTTTTGATTAAGGTCCTCTCTAAGAGAGGTCACCATCTCCTTTAATGTCTTTATCTCGTCCGAGTCTTCTCTTTCTTCCTCTAATCGCGATCGGGGAGGTTTAAAGGGCTCTTTTTTGCTATCTAACTTAGCATTTAAACTCTTGACTTCTAGTTTCAACTTTTCGATTGTCTTTTCCATTACTGCTCTTGAATGTTCGTCTTCCTCCGCTTTATCGATTAAATCTTTTAAGTTTTCACTCATTTTAGATCCTCGTTTTCAAAAAATTATTTTACACTTTTTCATGTCTTTTATATATTTCATATAAATAAATCTAATTCAAAATTATTTAAATTATTAAAGACAGATTTTCATTTAAAATATTTAATTATATTGATAATTAATTTCTTAATTTTATCTATTCAGTTTAAAAATGGCTTAAGATTTCGGGCAAATACTTCGGCATATTCATCCAATTCACTTTTTTTAAGCTTTCTTTTGGTTTGCTCGGGAAGTTCATTAAACGGGATCTCTCTGAGAAAAAGCTCAGTTTCTTCTTGTGTGAAACTGGGACCTATCTCAATCCAATCTTTCACTATTTTGTTTTCAGGACAAATTCTTTGACATTTAAGGCATCCAACAAGACAATTATGCCATTCGCGTTCAATCCATTGAGGAAATGCCACCCCAATGGGCTGTTCGTTATGATAAGTAAGGCATCGCTCAACGTGTAACAAAAATCTATCATTTGAAATGGCTCCTGTGGGACAAGCAAGGCGGCATGCTGAACATTTTTCGCAAGTATTCATCATCTTTAATTCATGCCAATTATCTTCTTCTGATTTAAAGTCTGAATAATAACTGCATAACCGATAAAAACTTCCCATATTTGAAATATAGCTAATATTATTACGCCCATATCTCGCTAAACCACTGCGAACAGCAAGCGTTTTAAATGGGATTCGTGCATAAGCAACTTTATACCCTTCAGCAGAAAAAATATTATATAATAATTTTTGAGTCTCATCGATTATTTTTTGACTATAAAGGTAGGTTGGAGGAATTATTGTTGATAAATCGTTATTATTCAATCGAAAGGTTAGCTTAAACTGAGGAACGGGTATAGCTACAATAATGAGAGACTTTATAGAACCAAAGCTCGCTTCTGGTTTAAACTCAAAAAGATCTTTATATTGTTGATAAAGTGCTGGATAAATTTCTTTATGATCATGGAGTTTTTTAATATCACTAAGTATATCAGGGATATGATTCGCAGATACAATCCTACCTTCATAATTTTTAGACTTTAGAAAAGTGTGAAATTTTTCTAATAGTGTTTCTTTATTCATGGTTAATTTCTTTTATTATTTTTAAAATAGAAGTAATCATAGTCAACTTATAGTACTTATTCTTATATTTAAAAAGGGTAATATAAAGACATTGGACCCCATCGATATAATCTAAAAAAATCTTAATAATAGTTGAGATTTAAATAACATTTCTTTTACTAATAAAATAAAAGTATTTAACGAACTTGATATAAATAAGGTGATGATTATATGGGTGGTTTAGGAAAAAAATTCAAAAAAGGTTTCGCTAAGGTCGCTGGAGGGATTGCTGAAGAGGTTACGGGAAGTGAAGCAGTAGGAAAGGGTGTGAAAAAGGGGGTTAAGAAAGGAAGCGTTAAAAAAGGTATAAAAAAAACCTTTAAAGAAGGAGAAGAAGAACTTTTAGATGATTAAGTAAGATTTCTAAATAAATTAATAGATAATTATACAACTTTTTTCTCTTAATTTCTATACAAAGGTTAACAAACGGAAGTTATGAGCCTTCTTTAGTACTTTTTTAGCATTATCATAAGTTAACTGTTTGATTGCTTTTTGAAACGACAGCCATTTATAACCAACATGCTCAAAACTTAGTGTTACATTTTTCGTATTAGATTTTATAAGATAGCAACTTACAAATTTATGGATTTTTTTTCCCTTTGAGGTAAATAAATAATCATATTTTTCATTAAATCCTTCTATTATTGATGCTTCTTTTATACTGGTTTCTTCTTCTAACTCCCGCATAATAGTTTCTTTTTCAGTTTCTTCCGACTCCATATGGCCTTTGACATATTCCCAATGGCCGAGCCCATATTTAAGCAATAGATACTCATTTCTGTAATAGACTACTGCAGCAACAGAATTTTCTTCTATTAATTCCATCTAACCTTATCACAACAAATAATGATGTATAAAAATCATAAACAAAATGAACAAAGATTTTAGAAATCATGTCATCCCTAATTGAAAAACTTTTTTAAACCGTGTTTTACTAGACGCCTTGAAAGATACATACAAGAGTGTTATCAATAATCAAGATATAAATTCTTACAATAATCCAATAACGTGAATTTTTCATATTTGTCAATGGGGGAACATTATACCTTATTTCTTTTTATATCAAAAGAATTAATTCTAACCACACAAATTTAATGTGGTTATTAAAAATGAAGAAATCTTATAAAATATTTACACTACTATTCCTGTTAGTAATCCCTATGACCTTAGGCGTTATGGGAGCTATTTTCTTCTTAACTCCAGACACTGAAAAGATTGACTATCTACCACTAGACATTGGACACTCGTTAAGAAGTAAAGAATTACCTATCCGTGCTTCTAATGCTCAAAATGAATTCATAACATACTTAGAAACAGCACAAGAAGGTTATTATACCGTTGGAGATCATTTAGAATGGTTAGTTCTAGATGATTACACAGGAGATGTATTTTTATCTTCATTTGAGTTAAAAGCGATTGGAAGTTGCGCTGAAATCTGGTTACAAGACGATTTAGCATATGAGGATAATCGAGACACACCTATAGTAACTGATAACCAAATCGACTACTATCTTACTGAATTTGAAAATAATATTTATCCGACTGATGTAGAATATTTTGGTGAACCATATTTTCATGATGGAAGTGATCCTCAGATAGAGGATACAACTGCTTCTTATTATGAAGAAAATGGGAGAAATGTTATTTTATTATCTAATATTCGAGATCAGATGTTCTATGATGATAAATATCCATATTATATAGTTGGATATTACTGGGGTTATTTAGAGAGGCAACATGACCGAAATATAGTTACTATTGATGTTCATGACTGGGAAAATAGAATTGGAGATGATGCGAGTCATAAAAACCTATATGAAGCAGTTTTAGCTCATGAGTACCAGCATCTTATCCATGATGACTATAATCCATATGACGATACATTTATGAATGAGGGATGCTCAATGTATGCTGAACCTTTATGCGGTTATCCGATTGATTGGAGTTCGATCAATAGTTTCCTATTCACACCTGATAATTCTTTAACAAAATGGGGCGATCAAGGAGATATCAATATTCTAGCTGATTACGGTCAAGCACTTCTTTGGGCAATTTATTTAAGTGACCATTATGGAGGAGCTGAATTTTTAAGTTATTTCGTACAAACTGGTGTTCCCGGAATACAAGGATTAAATGAAGCTTTAGCGCATTATGGTTATTCTGATAGATTCAATGATATTTTTCAAAATTGGAGACTAGCAAATTTACTTCATACCGACCTGATTGGAGATGGAAAGTATAACTATATTACCATTGATCTGGGAGGAGATGAGGCTATCGATTCACGAGTGTATGAAATAAAAAGTCCTATTGTACCAGAAAAACATGGCTCGGATTTTGGATTTACTCGAACTGACTTAAATTATAATACCAAAATTTCATTATTAGGAGCGTATGGTTCAGATTATATAAAGTTTACAGAACTGGAAAACAGTAATCCTCCTGGAGATAAAACATATAAACTTGATTTCCTATTTGATGGTGATGATAAAGCAACGGTTCCAACGTGGGTCTTAGATGATCAAGACGGAAATGGTGATCTTGAATGGTATTCAACGAGTGCAAAACCAGAATCTGATGTAAAGTTATGCCAGACAATTACTCTCCCTTCAGATACACCAGTTATACTCACATTCGATACATATTATGATATCGAGCCTTTGTGGGATTATGGGTTTGTCCAAGTCCTGCCAGAAGGAGATGAGAACTGGGTATCACTCGAGAATGATTATACAACATATGATCATGATCCAGATGCCTATCCTGCAATTATCGATAACCTTCCCGGTCTAACTGGTTCAAGCGAAGAGTGGTTGACAATGAGTTATAACTTAACAGAATTTGCTGGTCAAGAAGTTGAACTTTGCTTCAGATATATGACGGATTGGGGTACAGAAGATCCAGGATGGTGGATTGATAACATCCATATTAATGGAGAACTCATTGATGACGCTGATGAGACCGTCTTCTTTACGGCTCCTGAACCTCCTGAGATTGATTTTATGGTAACATTAATTGATGTTAACGGTTTAGATGGTGATCTTACATATACTATGATTGCAACCTTGACTCTTGATGATTTATATGAAACCGGAACCTTTGATATCACAGATTATATTTCAGAAGATGGGTATATCTTAGCTGTAGTGAGTCCAAATAAAGGACCTTGCGATTACGCATTTGAAGTGGTAAGAAGTTAGAAAACTAAGATTATAATTTTAACTAATTTTTTTTTATTTTATTTTACCTTTGTAAATAATTTCGAAGTGTTAGATAATATATTTTTGCGGAAAAGATTATTCGGAATAGATTTCAATTCCAATTTCATTAATCCGCAATGGAGGTGGGACAAAAGGATCACTATAGTTCATATAGAAAGCACTTCCTTTTGTTTGTATCTCTTTCCTTGTGAGTAGTTCAAGTAGTTTATCAAGATTTTTCTCCCTTTTTTTTACGGTCATAAGACCATGAAAGCGGACAACTGCCACATCTCGTGCATTTTGTGTGGAAAATTCTATATCATCAGAATAAGGAGTTGGCATCTGTTTATTCCTATATTTTTTAGGAATAAAAAACACCATCTTCATCGTGTTATCAGTTTCCATCTCGGTTAATACTGGAGAGGTCATAGCAATTTTCTCTTTTTCTTTGTTCTTTCCAAATATATAAGATGAGAGCACCGAAAAGGCATTATTAAACTCCGAGGTTGTTGTTGAAAGGATTTTTGCATCTTTATATCGACGTATTTCAAATTTACCTTCCTTTTCTTTAACTTCATATTCTGGTTGTTCCCAAATATGCGGAGAGATAATTCCCCACGCAATCCATAATCCTATAATCACTCCAACTACAATTAGAATAATAAATATTATTTCCATATTATTATCGTTACAAACTCAGATAAAAAAGCTCAGTATTATGAAAAATAAAAATCTCCGTAGGATTATGGATAAATAACTTAAATTAGCTCATTTTTTTTTATGGATTATAATACAAATTCTAATATATGAACCTCATAAATCAATATTAAATACTAAAAACCTCGAATTGTTTGTGATACTAAGAATGACTGATTTAATAAACCAAAAGTGTGTTCCATGTGAAGGTGGGATTCCACCATTAGAAAATCAAAAGGAAGAAGAATATATAAGAGAGGTTCAAGGCTGGAGTCTAGAAAGGGAGGGAATTCATCGTATTAGAAAAGAATTTTATTTTGATAACTTTATAAAGGCAATTGAATTTGTCAATAAAGTTGCAGATATAGCAGAAAATGAAGGACACCACCCAGATATTTATATATATTATGATAAAGTGCTTTTAGAACTACATACTCATGCAATTAAAGGTTTGCATAAGAATGACTTTATAATGGCGGCAAAGATAGATAATATATAACTGGATATCTATTTGATACAAACTAATCCAAACCGGTAGACATGGTTGAGAGGGGGCCACTCTATATCAAGATTAACATTTTTTACTGTTTGGGTGACATCTATGCCAACAGCTTCCATTGAATATCTAATTTTTTCAGGATATCTACATGGATCATCATCTTTTATGCTACATTTCTTATCTTCTTTTTCACATATACGACAATGTCCATCCCATAGAATCCTCAATTCTGTTAATTTTTCTTGATGAGTTTGGAGGAAATTTTCCATTTCCTGTTCCATATTGTCTCTCATGTATTCATACCTGAAAGATTTTTTATGTTTGTTCTGATTTTCCTCCTTTAAATCAAATTTTGTATAAATTAAATAATATTTTTTATAATTCAAAATCTCATCTTCAAGAAATGGGGCATTTGGAGGACAAGCCCATGAATGACCATAATATGGGCAAATAAATTTCGGATTATTACAATATGACTGAACTTTGGGATCAAAAATTATAGCATCTTTAGATATCTCTTTCCATGGCATATGAATTCAAATTAGATCCAATGCTATTTTATTAATAAGTAATGTGATTAAGTTCTATAATTCTTTCATTAATTTTTTATATTATTGGCACAAAATTATTAACTATTGTGAAAGGTGATAATAATTCTAAATCTTCAGTTAAGATTTCTCGGATATATCCTCTATTTCTTGTAATTATCCTAATTATTTTAATCATTTCTATTATAATTCCGTTATTTCTCGTCAATTTAAATCAGAATAGGAGTTGTCTTCACCATATAGAGGAAGATAATGGTACTTTATGGATAGTTGGGAGAGCATTGGGCTTTACAACTTTTGTATGGTTTATAGTGAGTTCAATTTTTGGAATAAATACAAAAAAAATTGCAAAAAGCTTCAAATCTTATCAAAAAGCACGTAATTTGCACTGTTTAAATGCAACTATAACGATAACTGTTTTTTTAATCCATATCGGTACCCTTTTAGGATCTGATCCGTGGGGTGATCTCATATTTGATGGGGAATATAACCACATCCCTTATCCTTTATTTATGGTAAAACTTTGGACAGGGATATTATTCGGCTTAATAATGTTTTCGGTGGCATTGAGTGCTTTTTATTTTAGAGATCTGGAAAGGATGAAGAAGTTTGGCTTTAAAAATTTTATAAAAGTTCATTATATCATGCTCAGTTTATCTTTTCTTTTAGGGATTCATATTTTTTTAATAAATACTGAATTTTTAATACTTTTCTGGGGTTGAAATGCATGAAAAAAGTGTTAATCATTGCAATTTTGATGTTTGTCTTTGTTTCCATTTCTGTTATTGTATTTACAACTCAAGTTGTTAATACTTTTACAGGATTTGAAGATGATGGTGATGATAATGATGATGATTTTACTAGCAATAGACAAATATTATTTAATTTCATTGATGTATTGATTATTAAAATGGGATTATCAGGATCTCATCTTTGCTTCCCAATGATTTACGGAAAATGTTATTCGTTGCTTGAATCATTCGCTCCAACTTATTGCTCTGTGGAGTAGTTGTAAATTCTGCTAAATAACGCATAATCTCTAAAAGCAATTCTATAGTCTCCGCAGAATATTCTGTATCAAACGAACCCGCCTCAATACCCTCCTCAATAATAGCTGTGAGAATTGGGAGATAAATATCTTTAGCTACCTTGCTAAAAGTTTTTAAAACCATTGCATTAATATTTAAAGATTATGTAAAGATCATTAATGGTTGAAGAGAATCTACCCCTTAAATTAAAGTTAGCTTACGGAGGATTGGGGGCAGGAATTAGTCTACCCTCCCAAATCACCTTTTCAGCTATTACTTTTTTCTATAATGTTATATTGGGGTTAAATGCAGAATTGATTGGTATTGCATGGTTACTGTTTTCTTTCTGGAATGCCGTTAATGATCCAATATTTGGATTTATCGAAGATAACACCAAATCAGAAAAGTATGGGCGTCGGGTGCCATATATTAGGTTTGGTGCTCCTATATATGGTATAGTGTTTATCCTCTGCTGGATACCTTTTGTAGATCAAAATAATGAACTTGCTCTCTTTATAAATCTTATTATCGTCCTTTTTGTTTTTGATACTCTTTTTACTATTCTTGGCCTTATAAATTATACTCTCCCCGCAGAGATGGCTTTAACTGTAAAAGCCCGTGGAAACTTGTTAATGTATAGCAATATTATTAGTTCAATCTCGCTTTTAATAGCATACATCCTACCCATTATTTTTCTCACAGGAAATGAATCTCCGGATGCACCATTTATCTTTTTGATTGCAATGATATTGGTAGGCATCATATCTACAATAATCCTATTTATAAGTAGTTTTTATTTAAAGGAGAATAAATATACTCAGATGGAACCTACGCTTCCAATTATTAAAGCAGTTAAAGAGACCTTTAAAAATACTCCGTTCCTCATATTTGAAGGAGCTAATTTTTCTTTTACATTTGCCCAGACTATCCTCACCACAGCAATCTTCTATTATATTGATTATGTACTGAAATTAACAGGTATTTTTACAACAGTTCCATTGATTATTGTGTTCTTAATGATTTTCATATTTATAGGAGTGTTTAATATAATCATTCGGAAGATTGGAGTAAAGAAAACCTTTATTTTAGCACTATTTTGGACGGGGCTAAGCTTTTTTTTAATCTTTTTTATCGGATGGACCTTTCAATTTGCTTTATTTGCTTTTATACTTGTCGGTTCAGGTATATCGGGGTATATGCTCTCTAATCAAGCTGTTGTGGCCGACATCGTTGATTATGATGAAGTGCGCACTAGTAAACGAAGAGAAACCACCTATTCGGGAATTAATGCGTTAATAACTAAACCTGCAATATCCCTCGCAAATTGGTTATTTTTAGTCATAATTAGTTTATTTGGATTTGATGCTGAACAAAAAGTTCAGAATTTAAGTACTCAATTAGGGATAATGGCAGCATTCGCTCTTGTTCCCTTTATATTTTTATTTGCTGGTGCTTTAATTATGCTATTTTATCCTTTAGACGGACCTGAATGGCTCAAACAAAAGGATAAACTTATCAAGATTCATCAGATAAAAGAAAAAAATTATTTAGATTATTTAGATAAAAATAAAAGAGATTTGATGAAATGAATGATAATAGGATAAATGATTTTTTTTATCTACAGAAAATGGAAGAAAAAATCTTTAAATTTAAACAGATGTATCATCCGAATTTAATTGCAAATTTATCAAAAGAAGCCTATGATTTATATTTGATAAGAAATTCGATCGGTGATCAAATTCTTGAAGAATTAAATAAAAAAGAAAGAAGTATTCATAAGATAAAGGAGTTTATAACTAGTAAAATAAGTGAATTAGAAAGTAAATTAAAAGGGACGTCAGAATTATACGAGATTGATCTTTTAAAGTTAAATATTGATGAATGGAAGGCTTTTTTATGAATAATAAAATAACTTCTTTATTAAGAGAAAATAAGAGGTGAAAAGAGCTATGCTTTCAATAAATGATAAGGAGAAATTAAATCAAGATTCCACTCTTACTGAAAGATATGGAGGAATATTGCTTCATCCTACTAGTTTACCTTCTAAATATGGAATAGGAGACCTTGGTCCTGGGCTATATAAATTTGTTGATTTTTTATATGAATCTAAATTAAACCTTTGGCAAATCCTTCCTCTAGGCCCAACGGGGTATGCAGACTCTCCGTATCAAAGTTTTTCTGCATTTGCGGGGAATCCAATGCTTATTAGTCTTGAGAAATTAATTACAATGGAATTACTTTCGGAAAAAGAATGTGAAACAAATGAACCTTTTCCTGATTCTTATGTAGATTTCGGGAGAATAATTGAATATAAATGGAGCCTTCTAGAGCGCGCATTTAATGAATATAAAAAAAATACATCTTCCATTATTCAAAAGGAGTTCAATAATTTTGTCAACATACATAAGTTTTGGCTCGATGATTTTAGCGTATTCATGTCAATCAAGTTGGAAAACAATTTGAGGGCTTGGATTAAATGGGAGAAGGATTTAAGATTTTATGAAACCTCTGCTATTGAAGACTGGACCAAAAATCATGAAAGTGAAATTGAATTTCAGAAATTCACTCAATATTTGTTCTTTAAACAATGGAATGAAGCAAAGGAATATGCTAACAAAAAAAAGATCAAGATCATTGGTGACATTCCGATATTTGTAGCGTATGATTCCGTTGACGTATGGTCTTATCCCGAATATTATCAGCTTGATGAGAAAAGAAAATTAAAATATGTTGCCGGCGTTCCCCCTGATTATTTTTCGGAAACAGGACAAAGATGGGGCAATCCGTTATATGATTGGGATCTAATGAAAAAGGATGATTATAGATGGTGGATCCAACGTATAAAACATTGTTTTCAAATTGTAGATATATTGCGTATCGATCATTTCCGTGGATTTGAATCCTATTGGCAGATTCCTGCCTCTGAAGATACTGCAATAATAGGAGAGTGGAAACCTGGTCCGGGAATAGACATCTTTCGCAAGTTACAGCAAGAATTAGGAAACTTAGCAATTATTGCTGAAGATTTAGGTTTAATTACTCCTAAAGTCGAAAAATTACTTCATGATACAGGATATCCAGGAATGAGAGTCCTACATTTTGCATTTGAAGAGAAAACCGAGGATCATGCTAATAATAAATTTCTTCCTCATAATTACAACCAAAATTCAATTGCCTATACTGGTACCCATGACAATCAGACCACGACAGCATGGTTCGACGACTTACCTAAAAGAGTGAAAAAACATATCCTTGATTATACGGGCTCTGACGGAAAAGATATAGTAGGAGACTTGATCCGTCTTATCTGGAGTTCAGTTGCCAAAATGGCAGTAATACCACTTCAAGACCTTCTACGATTAGGTGATGAGGCTAGAATGAATGTTCCAGGAACGACAAGCGAAAATTGGAAGTGGCGATTTACTTGGGAACAACTAAATAAAAAATTTAGTGATGATTTAACCTCTATGAGCCTACTCTATGGTAGAGGTAAATTTGACAAATGAGAGACGAGTCTACTTTCAAAGATTATAGCTTCTCATAACATTCCTTACAGAAAAAAATTCGACGTGATTTTGTCACATCTCTTACCATATAACCCGATTGATATTTCTTTTCACATCCCCAACACATTTTGGGTATTTTAGCGTCTACAAAATATGAATCTTCCTTATCGAACTTGTCATCTTTAATTATTAGTTGATAGCTTACCATTAAAATTACCTTTTATTTTAGGTTCATTATGAATTATTATTCATTATTTAAAGCTATGTTACCTTATTTTTTTCAGTATTTAACCTTTATGAATGAATATTCATTATTAATAAAAAAAGATAATTAACGTTTTACATAATTAATTGAATCAGCAATTAATTCTTTTAGAATAGAGATATTCACATCTTCAAGTTTGTTTATATAAAGGCATGATTTCCCTGTTTTAAATTTACCAAGTTTTTTGAGTTTTTCTTCATAATTATCGAAACCCGACATAATATATAATGTGAGACTCTGCTTGCGAGGGGAGAATCCAATCAAGAACCAATCTCCTTCCCGCCCACTCTTATACTTGTAGTGATAATTACCAAATCCTATAATACTGTCTCCCCACATAATGGGTTCTTCTTGCGTCACTTCACGCATTAGATCTAAGATTTTAAATGAATCCTCTCGCTTTTTGGGATTCTCAACTTTATTTAAAAATTCTACTACATTCTTATCTGTCGGTTTTGTTTTTAAGTCTGACATATACATTTGGATTTAACTTGGTTAATAAAAAGTTTGTTTTATAAAAAATAAAAAAGGAAAAAATAAAAAAGAAGTTAATAAAAAAGATTTAATAAAATCTAATTAAAAGTTATAGAGAATTTAATTCAGTTTTTTCTGTTTTCTCTATTATTTCATCAGGAGTATCTGTAATATCTGATTTAGGAGTTAATTTTCTCTTTATCTGTTTTTCCAAAGCATTAATTTCCTCAGAATAGTGTTTTTGAATTATTTCCTCTCTGTTTGACACTTCTAGGGTTAATGGTTTTTTCTTCTTCAACTTACTCTTGTACTTATGTATCATACGGACTTGTTTAGGATATTTCAAGAATTTTTGATATGCGATCAAATAGCCTGAAACACCAATGGCAGCAGTAATTCCTACAATCGTTAGAATCTGGAATAGAAGTACGTCTTCAGCAGGTGGTATTATATTCATTGTTACCTGAAAATGAGTAAATTCATAATCATCTCCAGCGTATACGGTTATTGAAACGATATATGTTCCAATAGGGAGCTCTGTTAATAAAGCTTCATATATACCATCATCATCTTCATCCGTAAGATACCCTTGACCAAATGCCCATGTATACTGGAGTTGTGCATTTAGTACACTCATATTGAAGGCCAAATCCGTGAGCCTAATTTTTAATCGAAAATCATCTCTTGGATCAAGGTTAAACACAGTTTTTCCTGTCATTGTGGTAACATTCATTATTATTGTTTTCACATCAATTTTGAAAAGTGCAGAATAGGATTGGTAGTTAGGACGTGAGCAGTATATTGTTAAAAATTTTACACCTAGACCTATTTGACTAGTGTTGACAATAATCGAGTATTGATGATTAAGTAGGCTTTCTGAAAAATTTAAAGAAAGGCCTGTACCCACTAACTGAACCGTAGCATCTTCAATGGCAGTTCCAGTTTCTATGTCAAAGTAAAACACTGTAATATTTAATAACTTTCGAATTGTAATTGAAAGTGTCCTATCAATGGTCTTATTGTAGGTTTCACCACCATATTCCATATATATATGTAAATCTGTATCCTTATCAATTATTTCTATATTCACTATGAACGTCTGTGGCTGATAGTTATCTTGATGGGCGTAGAGAGTAAGCCGATTTATTCCAAAATTTAAATCGTTTGAATCCAGTAATACATAATACCGATCATACATTGAATGCTTAGTTAAATTTAGAGAAATTCCCTCTCCCAAGATGATTACAGTTGCATTATCAAGGAAAGTTCCTAAATGATCCTCATAGATGAGAGTAATATTTACAAATTCACCAATAGTAACTTTAATTGATTTATCTAACGTTTTATCTTGAGTATTTAGATATAGAGTATAATTGGTGTTTATTTCTATCATTTGTATTGTGAATATGATCGATTGAGGCTCGTATCCCTCTTTTCTAGCATAAATTGTTAGAAAATTCGCTCCAAGACTAAAATTAGTCGTATTTAACATGACTGTATAGTTACTATAACTCTCTATAAGAACTTTTGAGACGCCTGAACCATTTACATCAACAGTTGCTCCACTTATAAACAACATTGAAGCTAATTCTTTATAGGAAACGGTAAGATTAATTAGTTGATTGGTATATGTAGTTATCGAAGGATTCAATGTTTTGTCTTCATTGTTTAGATATAAGCTTAACTCGGTCTCTATTTGTATTATTTGAATTGTGATTAAGATAGTTTGAGGCTCGTATCCCTCTTTTCTAGCATAGACCGTTAGAAAATTCGCTCCAAAGTTTAATTCACTTGTATCTAACATAACTGTATAGTTACCATAACTCTCTATAAGAACTTTTGAAACTCCTGAACCATTTACATCGACAGTTGCTCCACTTATAACCAGCGTCGAAATCCATTCTTTATAGGAAACGGTAAGATTAATGAATTGATTGGTATAAGTTGTAATTGCTGGATTCAACGTTTTGTCTTGATCATCTAGGTATAAGGTTAGTTCGGTCTCTATTTGAATTATTTGAACTGTGATAATGATCGATTGAGGCTCGTATCCATCTTTTCTGGCATAAACCGTTAGAAAGTTTGCTCCAAAGTTTAACTCACTTGTATCTAACATGACTGTATAGTTACCATAACTCTCTATGAGTTCTTCTGAAACGCCTGAACCATTTACATCAACAGTTGCTCCACTTATAAGCAACATTGAAGCTAATTCTTTATAGGAAACGGTAAGATTAATGAATTGATTGGGATATGTTGTTATTGCAGGATTCGAGGTTTTGTCTTGATCATCTAGGTATAAGGTTAGTTCGGTCTCTATTTGAATTATTTGAACTGTGATAATGATCGTTTGAGGCTCGTATCCGTCTTTTCTGGCATAAACCGTTAGAAAGTTCGCTCCAAAGTTTAACTCACTTGTGTCTAACAAGGCAGTATAGTTACCATAACTCTCTATAAGTTCTTCTGAAACGCCAGAACCGTTTACATCGACGGTTGCCCCACTTATAACCAGCATCGAAACCGATTCTTTATAAGAAACGGTAAGATTAATAAATTGATTGGGATATGTTGTTATTGCAGGATTCGAGGTTTTATTTTGATTATTTAGGTATAAGGTTAATTCGGTCTCTATTTGTATTATTTGAACTGCAAGTGTAATCGATTGGGGCTCGTATCCGTCTTTTCTAGCATAAACCGTCAGAAAATTAATACCAAAGTTTAATTCACTTGTGTCTAATATGGTCGTATAATTACTATAACTCTCTATAAGCTCTTTTGACACGCCAGAACCGTTTACATCGACGGTTGCCCCACTTATAAACAGGCTTGTAATAGTATCTATATAGGAAACGGTAAGGTTAATGAATTGATCGGGATATGTTGTTATTGCAGGATTGGTTGTATAGTCCTCTTCATCCAAATAGATTTTATAATCTGTACTCCTTTCAAAAACATTTATAGTAAGAAGTACAATTGTAGAAGTATAATTTGTCTTTGTAGCTATTATGTTAATAAACGATGTCCCAACTCCTAAATATATCGAGTCTAAGGTTAAGTTATAATATGTAGGATTTTCATCAAAAATTTCCCCAATTTCAGTAGTTTTATTTAGAGTAACTATGGCGCCCTTAATAAAGGAACCTGAAGCTTCGAGATCATTATATGTGATGTTAAAGTTTAAGAGTTGTCCAGATCGTATATTATAAGATTTGTTAGCTGTGCAGTCTATACCGTTGATAAAAATGCTCGCAATTTCAGTTTCTCTTGGTACTATTCCAATGGATATAATCATTGTTTGCTCTTCATGTCCAATTTTATTGAATGTTATTATGAGATTATATACCTTGTTTATCTCATAAAGTGAACTATTAAGCGTAAGATTATACAATCCATTACCTGACATCAGTGATTGCTCTCCGTTCCACTCAATTGTAAGATCCGCATTTTCAATGCCAGTCCCATTTGATTCATAAGTGTAATTAAGATGGACAATAAAATTATTATTCCAGGTAACTTCTAAACTTGGATATTCCTCTGCTGTAAGAATGGTTTGCGCAATGACATAAACTGTAATATCGATAGCCTTGTTAAGATAAAATGAATGATTAGCATAAATTGTTACAGTATTATTTCCCGGTTTAGCTTTACTAGCATTAAATTCGTATAGGTAAAAACCTGGACTTATTCTATCTAATGTTTCAACTGTTCCAGTAAAATTTGTATAAACTAATGCGTAATCTATTGCTGTATTATCTATTAAATCGTTAAATGAGACTTTTATATTAATGATTCTATCATCAAGTACATTATCTATGAAAAAAGTACCTTGGTCGGGATAAAGGAGTGAATCATGGATAACTGTGAACGTCTTGTAAATGACTCCAGACTCATTTAGACCAAAGGAGGAATATGTATTATTCCATGTAATGATTGCTTCATACTCTCCCACTTCGTAAAAAGGGATATCACTAGGTATCCTTATAGGATCGAAATAAATCCATCCGGTAGTCTCAATAGAGTGCCATTGACTTTGCTCTATCCAAATTGTACCGTTTGGAAATCTTATTTGAAGCTGAGCTTTGGTTTGTTGAATATAACCAAGAGAATTGTTGATTTTCCCCGTAATATTTATATATTCTCCACTTAAAAATTGTGTATCAAGCTCCCAATCACCAGTATTATTGTTATATATGTTTAATTCTTCACAATAATTTGGGGATAAAGCTGTTAACCTCCAAAACCCATTGGTATTACTCGTGATTGAACTCACGGGTATATTCACTACTTTTTTATTTCCATAGGTAGTTATTGAAGTTTGAGAAATTGAATTCGGATTTAGCGAGAAAAATACTCCCGTTAAACTATAATCAGATGGAAATTCAACTGTCATATTAGTTTCTTCATATCCAGCGGGTACTTCCATATGGGCATAGGTAGTCCAACTAGTATTACTATTATTAGATGAGCTAAATGAAGATCCTTGAAATTCTATACTAGGATCAGCAGTATAATATGATTCGGGGGTTAATTTGGTTGCGAATAAATTTAAATCGGTTTCTAATTCAATTTTATAACTTAATATATTTCCATTATCATCATAAGTTAGTGGCCAATTGGCATTGCTACTGAAATTCGCAACTACAGATGATTGGATGCTTCCGTTCCAATTACCTACAACACCAAGATTTCCTTCACCATAATTTGAACCATCATTGATATCTTCATTATTTAATTGTAATTCAAGTTGTGTTGGCTTTGCCTTCGCTTTTATGATTAATGAAACATTATCGAAAAGGACAGTATAGTAATCCGCATAACCGGATGCAGTTCCACTGACTCTTTTAAATTGAAAAGTCACATTCAAGTTTTTAACTCCTGTGGGAAAGATATCTTCATCATTCACATCTAATAAAATAGTTGGAGGTTTGTACCAATCTCCCCATTGTGGTGAGCTAGGATTACCGCTTGCTTCCAAAATTGATGCAAGACCGTTACCCCACAAAACTTTATCATTAACTAATACTTGTAAAACCATATGATTATTAAAGCCATCACTATAATATGCTCGGGTTGAAAAACTTAACCTTGCCTCTTCAACGTCCCCCCTATCAAGATCAACGGAAGTTTCCCATGAACATTCGTCCCCAACATCATAATCCCCAGAATCAGCATCAATCCTCAACTCTAAGCAATCTTGTCCGTCAGAATTACCCGAAGATGTGTCAAAATAATTACCGCTTGTTGGATTATTATTTGGTCCGATATCTCCATCAACGAATGTCCAATTAACAAGATAATCACTATCGTCAGAGCCAGAAGGAGAACCACCAAAAGAACCAGCGTGAAACGTCCCGTTAACCCAGTTTCGTGTATCGTATAAGTTTGATATTGAAGAATTTAACTGGTACCCATCCCATCCATATAGTTCTACTTGGGCATGAGTATCATCATAGGAATTGTTATTAAAGCTTACTGTCAAATCAGATTTTGTTCGGTTTCCATAATGAGTCACATTCCAAGGTGCACCAATACCTGTGAAACTATTTTCAGAAGACAAATCATTAGTTTCTGGTTTTTCATTCATAATAATTTGTTCGCTAAACTTAGGTTCATAAGTAACAAAGTTATTGTTTCTTGGAAAGGAAATTAAAAAAAGGCTGGTAAATAGAACCATGAGGATTAAGATTTTCTGCATTTTTTTTCTATTATTATTCTTAAGATTCATTTGATATACCTCAAGTTGTAGTGAAAATTTTAATTAAATATATCAAAATATAACTAGAATTTAATTGCTTGTACTATAACATTCAAGTTATGAAATATTCATAATAATGTGAGAAATAAGCTTTCGGACTCTAATTCTTCAAAATTTTAGAGTTTAATAATTCAAATATTTAATTTGAATAAGAGTTAAATATGAATTCTTTTTTATTCTTTTCAAATAAATGAGTAAAAAATGAAAAGATTATGATTGAAGCAATATTAAGCTTTGAATTTTTATTGATTCAGCAACCTACTGGAGAGGTAAAACCTGATTTTAAACCTATCGTTTTAGCTTTTGAAAATAGGGATTTTTCAGCGGAAAATTTCTCTGAGTTAATCACAACAAGCGATTTATTCTCAATACTCTACCATCACACCACTAGCATTCATGAAATTGTAGGAGGATTTAGTAACTTTTATCAAGGACGACTCAAAGAAACATCATATCAAGTGAGTTCATACTTTATGCAAGCAGAGAGTGGGACTCAATATTTAACTATTTTGATTTTCACTCTTGATGAGGATTTAGGTAAATATGAAGATATTATCAAAGATTTATCAAAAAAAATGTATTACCTATTTGAAACATTCGAGACTTCTAAGAAAACCAATCAAGTCTCGTTGATAAGTAAGATTCATGATAATATTAAAAATGAATTAAAATATACGATATTTCAGATCAAAAGGCTCACCAATCTTGATAAGATTCAGAAAGCGGCATTAATATTTAATAACTATCAACGCTTAGAAATCTTAAAAATTTTACGAGAGAGCCCTAAACCTAAAAAGGATGTAAGAGAAGATTTAGAAAAGATAAAAGAAAATCCTAATATGGATGTTTTACTTGAGCCGTTTTTAGAACTGAATCTTGTACGTCGTGACTGGATTAAAGGAAAAAGGGATAAACGTACAGGATTAATACAAGACCAAGGAGAATATCTATTTTTAACAAAAGATATAGAATTAATTCGAATCCCTAATTATGAACTATTAGATCATTTGAAGCAGACAAAAAATGAATTGCTAACTAGATATGAATCAAAAGTAGTCGACTTTTTCTCAAACTACAACCCAAAAGACCAAACAATTGAGGAGAGAAAAAAGATTTCATCTATTTTACTTAATCCAGATATTTATGATCTTTTTGCAGTACTTAGACAAAAATTCTATCCACGAGATAAAATTCCTAATATCTTTTCTGAGTTTGCCGATATTGATCTGATTCTGGATGATTTAATTCAACTTAATATTATAACTGAGATTAAGGATCAGAAAGGGAAAGAATGGTTACTTCTATTAACGGACATAAAACCGATAATTTTCTTTCCTGAATACCTATTAGATAATATAACAAACGCCTTACATAGCGAAGACAGTTCTAAAAAGATCCCGATTGAGGTGGCTAAATTGGCCTTGGAATTACTTGAAATTGCATATCCTGAGAAAGTAATTCTCTAAAAATAACTTAATTTTTCATTTTTTAATAGCTAAAACTAAGATTTTTTATTGTGTTCAATGTAGCAGAGAGTAATTCATAAACATCTAACAAAGAATCGTTTTGAATCCGAAAAAATAACAATGAAACTAGTCTTTCTTCGGCTTCTTCGTCTAATTTAAAGCTTTCAATTAATTTCGACCAAATTTTCTCATCAGACACCCTTATCCCCACTGATAATACCTTATTTTTCTTTAAATTATTAATAATATCAGAAAGGATGTTTATCCAATTCTCATCTATACTCTTTCTCTCTCGAGCATCGAAAATACAAACTACACCATCAGAATCGACAACTTTATAAGAATCAAAGATAAAGCTTTTCAAAACTAATCCACTATTATATTCATATTGCTTTTGTTTCTTTTTATCTTTAATTTCTGATAATTTTCCTAAACCATCAATTTCAGAGAGAATTCGTAAAGTTGGATTCCAAAGTTCGGAACTATTTAAAAAAGTAAGGGTAAGACTTTTATTAATATCTATAATTGAGTTAATCTCATCTAAGATTTTTTCTTTTAGCAGTTGTTGTTCCTTCTCCTCACATACCAGAATAAAATTATAGGAGATCAGATTAAATGCATCTTGGACGCGGTTACCTGTTTTTGCACTTGTTTCAATATAAGAAATTTTTGTTTGTGAAGCAGAAAGATTAGAAAGATCAGAATAATCAGATAAAGTTGTACTTTCCACGAGACCTGATAATTTTGATAAGTCTGTTGCTAATTGAATGCCTTCTTCTTGGGTTACAACTCGTTGCTCGGCTAAATCTGTTTTGTTTCCCACAATTATAATGGGTAAATCTATATACTCTATAAATTCCTTCAGTTCATTATGCCAGTACGTTACATTATTAAATGATTCTCTATTTGTCAAATCAAATACAATAAATGCTGCTTGGGCTCCATTATAATATGTTTTACGATACCGCTTAAAAAATTTTTGAGCTCCGATGTCCCAAAGCATGATACTAATCTTATTTCCAAATGCTTCAAAATCATGAGATAATATATTTAATCCGATCGTAGCTCGATATTTATCTAAAAAGCTATTTTCCACAAATCTTCTAATAATTGATGTTTTACCAACTTCATGATCCCCGAGCACAATAAATTTAAATCTGTAGACTCCCCCTTGTTCTACTTTAGATTGATATATAATATTTTTTATTCGTTCAGTTGAATCAAATATTCCTCCTGCAAATTTAAAATCGGGAATATCAATTTCTACTAATTCAGTTTCGTCAGCATCAAGGATTTGAGCTGTTTTTTCTGCGAGGAAATAAGCATAAGGGGCAATATCATCTATAGAACCCATACTTTTCATAACTAAACTTAATGTAGTTGCTTCATTAATTAAAATAAATAACAACCTATGTTCTTCTGTATCAATACTTGCAGTCCCAAATTTTTTAAACGAAAATTCTTCTCTCACTCTTTCAATAATGGGGTTAATTACAGCAGTTAGAAATGACACTATTTCGATGTCTATATCTAATCGTTTTTCCCCTGCAATGACAAGCCCCTCTTCATCTGAAACAATTAATGCTTCAACTTCGGTATTTTGATTGAGAAAATTATTGAATAAATTTTCAAATAACTTCTTTTTTACCATAGAAAATCCCAATCCTTGCTAAAATTAAGTTAAAACCACTATTAGTTTTTATTTAGTTAAAATATCTTTAATTTAATATTAAAAAGTTTGTTTTAGAAAATATTAGTACCTCTAAAACCGTATATCAAATAATTTTATTAATTAGTTCTATTATTGTTTAATAAAAGGCTATGAAAATCATAAACTTATTACTGAGTTGAATTTTTAAGATGGCTTTCCTATTTCAAGATAAAACCGAAAAAGAAATACGTACCACCTGCAAAGTATGTTTATCTGAAGTCAAATTTGTTGTTACACTAGCTGAATATCAAAAAACCTCAAGATTTCCATTGATTAAGGAATCTATCCATGGAACACCTCCTCATAGATTAGTGGTATATTTCGACAAAAACTTAGAAATTAGTGAATTTAAGGTTGAGGAGCTTATTGATAAAGAAGTATCATATTCTAAAGAATTAACCTATCAAGTATTAAGCGATATCCAACTAAATGAAGATGAGATACAATTGTATTTCCTAACTACAGGAAGAGATGCGGTATCATTGGGAGAGATATCATTACTTATCGATAAAAACAAAGAAGAGTGTAAACAAATTGCGGACAAATTTGTAGAAAAAGGATTATATAGGGAAATTATTGGTGCAACACCTCATTATGCTCCTTTACCACCATATGCAGCATTAATGAAACAACTTTCTAATTTTGATGAATATATCCGAGAGATAAAAGAAGTTGCTCCCGCTCAATTAAATGAATCATTTTCCCAACTAGAAGCAAAAAGTAAAGGGATTAATGAACTTAATGAGTACACAAATTTTATCAAAAGCTTGAAAGACAAAATTGAAGCACAAATAGAGGGGCAAAAAGTAGAAGTAGATAATGCAATCAAAATAATAGGGCAGATAAGAAAAGTTAATGAAGTTATCTCTAATCTTGAGAACGATACTAAGACAATTATTGATGATCAAGTAAAAGATCTTGAACAACAATTTGAAGAAATAAAGCAAATGATTGCAAACAATTTAAAGGAGTTGCATTTAGGAGTCATTAGTAAGACAGTTCATCAAATCATCGATAGTGTATTAAATGCCCGGATGAAAATCATCGTAGAAGGATTTAATACAAAGTTAATCGTAAAGGTTAGAGACCTTATTAAAGATATTGTCGATAATGTGAATCAAATTATAGGAACATCAGCTAAAACAGGAGAAACATTGGAAGAAACATTTTCAACGGTAATTAAGGAATTTAGTAACAGCGTGATTTATGCGGAAGAAAAAGTGGAGGGAATTTCGAATCAAATTCTAAGTTCCTTTGAAGATTTGCGAAATATTTTCTCTTCAAGGGTAGTTAATACTCTAAATCAAGAACTAATCAAAATTCTTAAGCGATTGGAAATCAGTCAAATAACCACAAAGGAGTTCTGGGATCAAGCAAAAAAGAAATCATTAATGTCCATGAAGGATATATGGTTTATTCGTTCCCTTGAGGGAGCAAGGGCTCATATTAATGAAGAAATTGCAAAAACTAAGATGAGGCTATTAATTGTAGCACCAGATCTCTCTGAAATAAAAATTTCTCTTCTACAATCTTTACCTAAACATGTAAACATACGAATTGCGACACAAATTGATGCAACTATTCCTGAGCATTTGGATCTCTTGCAGCAACTTGATGGAATGCAGAATGTATCTTATAGAAATCGAACTGAAGCAGATTTATTTGGAATCAACAGAGATTATGAAGAAGTAATTTTATGCATATTGTCTAAAACGGAGATAGGAAATCAAGAACGAATAGAAATTGGAGGCATTGGAAGTATTGTTCAACAACATATCAAAATATTTGTACCTGTATTAGAAGAGGCTTGGGTTGGAGCTCAAAAGGCAACAGCTCCACTTATTAGGGCATCTTATGTACAAAAAACGCTAAAAACCCCTACTCCTGATCTGTCTCCATCAACTAGTCAATTTATACCCCCAAAACAAAGTGACGTACAATCAACCCCCGTAAAGTCAGTAGAATCAACTCAGAATTATGGCTTGCAGGCAGAGTTATCTGAACCTATAATTAAGGAGGATCGACAACCTACCCCTGTAAAACCTGCGCAAACCTTCGTTCCTCCCTCACCTCAGGTACCAAAAACCTCTCCTACAATTTCTAAACCTACTACTGAATCCTTTAAGGATCTTACAATAGCTCAACAGTTAGATTTCATACGAGACAGTTTAGCTACAAAAACCGGACAACAGTTAGGTAGCATCTTGTTGAATGTGAAAAATAGAATATTAAATGATATTGGTTACATAAGTCTATTAAATCCAATAGAAATGACTATTATTGAATTAAATGTAAATGAGGGATTAATTCCTTTATCATTACAGCAAAGCACTGCAAATAAAATTGAGTTCTGGAAAAAGAAACTCAATTTATAATTTATAAATTCTTTTTTAATGAAATTTGACAAATTAAGATTTAAAAGAAATCTTAAATAGAGGATCGACATAAATAATCATTGCATTATAATGGCGAATATTTATTTTCTATCTGTAGAGCTATTAATAATTAATATTGGAGGTATATTATCCTGAAAGATTTAACCATAATATTGGAAAATAAACCAGGAATACTCGCAGATTTAGGCGAAATACTTGGAAAACATAACATCAATATGGAGGGTTTGTGTGGAATTCCCTTAAATGATGAGAGTGTATTGCATATCGTTGTAGAAGATGATACTACTACTAAATATATACTTGAACAAGAGGGTTTCTCGGTAAGCGCTATACGGGATGTTATCGTCCTTGATATTGCCGATCTTGCGGGAAAAGCAGGTTCAGGGGGAAAATTAGCCCGTAAAATTGGAAATGCGGGAGTTAATATTGATACTATCTATTTAGCGGAAAATAATCGTATTGTACTAGGTGTCGATAACATAGATAAAGCTCTCACCGCTCTTGGTTTATAAGGGTGGGAGATATTAATATTAATTTTATTATTTTTTTCTTATTTATCAAAGAAAGTCATCTAAGGGTACGTCTTTTCTTTTCGTCAAATCACGCTCATTTTCAAGATTAATGAGTCTCTTCCTAATCTGATTCACATAATCCTTATTAATTTCAAAACCAATATATTTTCGGTTTAGTATTTTCGCCGCCACTACTGTTGTACCACTTCCCATAAATGGATCTACGACAAGATCTTTTTGATTACTACTTGCTTCTATTAATCTCTGAACGAGTTTTAAAGGTTTTTGAGTGGGATGGATTCTCTTTTCTTTATAAAAATCAATATCTGTCCATACATTAGTAAATCCCATGATAGGGTTAAATGTTTGGCTTACTTTCTCATAATCTAAAGAAAAATCGAATAAGTTTTGAAACTGTGACCAACGTTCCTTTGTCGGAAATTGTTCACATACGTTCTTACCAGTGTAGATACTCCACATTCCTCCTCCATTGCTTTTAACTCCTAATTTATCGTTGATTTGTTTTGATGACCAACCCTTTTCTCGTTGTTTCTCCTTTAAGAATTGCTTAAGCCATTTTTTATTGTCTTTAATTATCAATAATATACTTTCAGTGGTATTTGGAAAAATTGTGTAGTTCTTCGTTGCTCTCCCCGAGACGGCTTGCATCCCTTTATCTATAATAATTTGTTGCTTAAATTCCAACCCATAATTCTCGAGTTTTGGAATAATGTGGGCAAGTACACGAATATAGCCAAATAGATAGAAACTTCCTCCCAAACGTAATATGCGTGAGACTTCTTTAAGCCACTCGTAAGACCAATCGAGATAATCATCTAAAGTTCTCCATGAGTAATCCCATTTCTCTCCTACTACTTTGAAATAAGGAGGGTCGGCAATTACCAAATCAACTACTTCAGTTGGAAGCTCTTTTATTAGATTAAGGCAATCGCCATGTACAATCGTATTTAAAAATTTAGTTTGCCACTTTTCGTTCAATTTTACACCCTAGAGGAATTTAGAATCATTAGGCTATAAATGTTTAATGGGAATTAGTAAATTATAATTATTTTATTACAAATTTAATAATTATATGAACATCGAAAGTAAAAAGTATAAGAATTATTTATGGTGGCTTTCTCATCATCTTTTTAAACAAAAATATTTAGTTTTTTGCGTAATCATTGGAATTTTCCTCGTGACCTACACGAGAACATTAATTCCATTAATATTAGGAGAAATAACATATAATATTTCCACAATTGGTACACTAACCGAAATTTTGCCCCTAATTTTTATAGCATTATCAATTTATATTACAAATATCGCCTTAGATTATGGTTCCATGATGGTAGGCCATTTTTTAGGGTTAAAAATCGAAAAAAATATGCGAACGGAATTTTTCAATATCATCCAATCGAAATCATTAAAATACCATGACAGTGTGCGAACAGGAGATTTACAAGCACTTGCAACTTATGATTTACGAATTGTCAACACTATGATCTCCCATGGAGCATTCTATATATATCCCTTTATTCAAGTATTTATCGTAATAATTGTAATCTTTAATAATTTAGACATAAGAGTTGCTATATTTTTTCTACCATTTCTTATATTGTACTGCTATTTTATTTTATATTATCGGAGGAAACTTGCTCCATATGTGAGAGCACGTATGAAAAAACATTCAAATATAGCAATAACTCTTCAAGATAATATAAGCGGTACGAAAGTCATAAAATTATTTACAACAGAAAAATTTGAAAGTAAAAGATTTCAATCGGTTGTTCAAGCGTTTAGAGATAATTGGATTGGTGAAAATAGAGTCCAATCAAAATATTATCCTCTCCTTATTATTTACCTCGCAATCAGTACATTGTTCTTAATAAGCGCCTTTTTCGTATATTTTAACTCTCTTAGAATTGAGGAATTAGCCGCTATTAATCTACTTTTAATTACTTTAATAGATCCAACAAATTTGATTTTTTGGGCAACAAATGATATGATGAGTGGATTTGCTGCTTGTTCACGGGTTTTTGATGCCCTTTCTAAGGGTGAAAGTGAGGATGTTAATTCAGGTTCCAAGGTGTCCTTTAAAAAATTAAAAGGAAAAATTGAGTTTAAAAATGTATCCTTCTCTTATGAGAATGAAAATAATAGAAGCACACGCGTTTTCGAGAATCTTAATTTTGTAATTGACCCCCTCCAAAAGGTTGCATTAGTAGGTCCAACGGGATGTGGTAAGACGACTTTAGCGAAAATTATTTTATCCTTGTATAAACCCCAAGATGGTTCTATTTATATTGATGATTTAGAGATATCAAACTATCCTCTTGAAGTATTAAGGAAACGGGTGGGTTATATAGAGCAAGATATTTATCTATTTCCTAGATCCATTAAGGAAAATATTTCCTTTGGCAATCCTGATGCCTCTGATGAGGAAATTATAGAAGCGGCGAGATTAGCCCAAGTAGATGATTTCGTTAGAGATTTTGCGGAAGGATACGATACTATTGTAGGTGAGCGGGGAACAAAACTATCGGGAGGAGAGCGTCAAAGAATAGCAATTGCTCGCGCATTATTAACTAACCCTGATATCATAATTCTGGATGATTCTGTTTCAGCTGTAGATAGTGAGACTGAAGAAAAGATAGGAAAAGCAATAGAAAATGTTCTACAGAAAAGGACGACTATAATTATTACACATCGTTTAAATGCGATACGATCCGCAGATAAAATCTTAGTTCTTAAGGAGGGAAGAATTGTAGCCCAAGGCGATCACCAAAACTTATTAAAGAGATCAGAAGATTATAGAAGAATTTTCGGTAGATTCCTCCCATTACCTGATATAAAAGTATAAAATAAATAAGGGGAAAAGAAAAGCGAATGTATAGAAGTATAAGGAAAGAGAAACCGAAACGAAAATACTCTGATCGTGAATTATTCGGCAGATATGTAAAAAGATTAGCCCCCTTTAAAAAAAATATTGTAATGGTTGCATTATTTATCTTTATAGCAACCATTGTAGAAATTCTGGGTCCTTTAGTTGTGGGATTTACTGTCGATCATCTAGAAACTCCATTATCAACTGAGTTTAATATAATAATATTTTTTGGAATAGCTTATGTTATTGCCTCTGCTATTCAATGGTTAATGTTTTCTTTAAGGAGGAGAGAATACGGCAAGTTTGTTCCCTTCTTTTTAGAATACTTGCGTATGGACATATTCGATAAGCTACAGCGGCAAAGTATAAGCTTTTTTGATGAGTATGAAAGTGGTGCTTTAAATACCAGAGTTTCTAATGATGCATTAGATTTTGGAGATATAACTTCCTTAATTGCAGAAACTGTGGGAAATTTTCTTATAAGCTTATTGACTTTCACTATATTGCTGATTTTGAATCCCTTTTTAGCTTTAATCGTGCTAATTGCAGTCCCTATCGTATTGTTGCTAATGTTCTCACTAAGAAGATGGGCAAGAGTCGTAAGTAGAAGTTATAGAAATGCAATTGAAAATGTAAACAATGCAATGGTAGAATCTATTGAAGGAATACATGTTTCTAAAAGTTATGGACAAGAATCGAATATCTCTTATCACTTTAGTCAGATTAATAAGGATTATTTTCGCTCAACTTTTAAATTGACCTCTGTAACCCATATGTGGAGGCATATTTTAAACATAATTGCCTCAGTTACAATTCTAATCGTAATTTATTATGGAACTCAATTATTTCTTGAGGGAAATTTAACTACTGGAACCTTGCTAACCTTTATTCTTTATCTACAAAGCTTTTTTAGACCAATTATCGTTCTAGCTACCTTTTTCCCCCAACTAAGCACGGGTATGGCGGCATATGAAAGAATTTTAGAGATTCTTGATGCTCAACCTTCAGTTATCCAGAACAATAAGGCTATCGAAGTGGGAGAACTTGAAGGGGAGATTGTATTTCAAAACGTTAACTTTCGGTATAATGATAATCAAGGTGTTTTCAAAGATTTTAATCTCAAGATATCAAAAGGAGAAAAATTGGCGATTGTTGGCCATACTGGAGCTGGAAAAACCTCTTTAGTTTCTCTTTTAGCACGATTTTACGAATTTCAAGGGGGATCAATTAAAATTGATGGAATTGATATCAGGGACATGACATTAGATTCATATAGAAACAATATTGCGATGGTTCAACAGGATATTTTCTTATTTTCAGGCACTTTAGAAGAAAATATCCGTTATGGGAACCCAAATGCCTCACAAGAAGAACTAAATGAGGCAATTAGAACTGTTCATGCTGAAGAAATTATTAAGTATTTGCCAGATGGTTTAAATACAAGATTGGGAGAGAGAGGGAAAGGGTTATCAGTGGGTCAAAAACAGATAATTAGTTTTGCCCGAGCTGTCTTAAGTAATCCAAAAATTCTTATTCTTGACGAGGCAACTTCAAGTGTGGATGCATATACCGAAGCAATAATTCAAGAAGCACTTCAAAAATTACTTGCAAATCGAACGTCAATCATAATTGCCCATCGCTTATCAACGGTTATTAATGCTGATAGAATAATTGTTTTAGACCATGGAAGGATTGTGGAAGAAGGAACGCATGCTTCCCTACTTGCTGACGGTGGGAAGTATGCAAGCTTATATAAGCAATATTTTGAGCATCAAAGCATTCATTGAATCATAGAATTTTTTTCTAAAAAATTCTTTTTAGATATTTGCGCCAGATTTCAAATAACTTTTCGAAAATTATTATAATTCTTTTTTTTACTTTCTTTCAAAATCGCTATTAGTTGGTGTTATGACTGTAATACTTCCATTTGGAGTTAAATCTGAATAGTTCACTGTTACTTCTTTATTTACATATTTTTCAATCATAGCCGCCATTACCATAGCCATCGGGCATACTCCCTTAGTTCCAGCGACGGTATGAGCCGTTTTAGCCATAAAACAGTTGTTTAAAGAAAATACATAAGCACCATCTGCTTTCTTTTTCAGGGAGGCATTTTCGACTAATAATGACGTTTTTAACAATTTTATGAAACGCTCTCCAAAATCTTCAACATTTTCTCCTATCATGGGCTCAATTCCCAATTTTTCTGCTTGTTCCATCGATTCCTTCACCGCAGGAAAAATGTAATCATTATAACCAATTCTTCCTAAAGTTTCATCAATCCCTGTTTGTAGAGTAAATACCCCAACATGGAATAAGCCAGAAATAAAGCCAAACTCTTTTGGCATCATCTTATCCATTAACTTTCGTTTTAAACCTATTATATTCACCTTATTAACTTTTTACTTATCCATTATTAATAACGGAATTAAAAATTTCTTCTGTTTTTTGTAAAATAATATTATGTTCGATGACAGTGGTTATCGGAAATAAAACAATAATATACTTATGTTCTCGTTTTGAGATAGAAATTATTTTTTTTTCTGAGGAGATAACTAAACTTTTTACTTCACCTGCTTTAAATTCATTGGAAAATTTTTTAACCAAATTAATCAGCATCCCACCCACTGATGTCTGACGCGGAGTGGCAAATTCTGATGGAACTTCGGAAAAAATAATTTTACCTTCAAGATCATCGAAAATAATAACTCCTTCAGCTTGCAAGACAATTTATTCCTCCTTATTGATTAAAATCATTTTATTTTAACGATTGCTACTCACACTAGCGAATTTAATTACCCTTGTATTTATCGTGCAACTCTTTAATTATTCTGTAAAATGCGTCAGGTACCATTTTTCCAGTTTTTGCAGAAGTGCGATATACATCTATTATTTTATCTTTCTCAAGTAAATCCTTGATGAAGTCATTTTCTGATTTTCCTTCCTTTACTAAATCTGCCTTGTTAGCAAAAATAACTACAGGAATATCTCCGCAATGGTTTTTAATATCATTATACCAATCTATTACATGTTCAAGGCTTTGCTTTCCAAGATCACTATTTTCAAGAGAATAGACAATGATAGCGGCTTTGCTTTCCTCGTAAAAATCAGATCGTAAAAATTCAAACTCTTTTTGGCCAGCTATATCCCAGAAGTATAGTTTACATTCATCTCCATCAATATTTAGATCATATAAAGAAAATTGAGCTCCTATTGTGGAGATATAGTCATCTTCAAAAGTACCTTGTGTATATTTTTTAATCAGAGAGGTTTTACCTACTCCACCATCTCCGATTATCGTAATTTTAAATACAAATTTCAACGGTCTCCCCTTTATAGTTTTAAACATTTATGTTAAATTTAACATAGAGTTTAGCCTTATAATAATTACTTTTTTATTTCGATCCTTAACATCTTTAAGATATTATCTAAAATTTCTTCAGTTCTCTCTACAATTATATCAAGTGCTATATTTTTAGTTTTTGAAAATAATACAATGATGTAAATGTATTCTCGTTTCGAAACACATATCCATCGATTTTCAGAAGAAATTAATATACTGTGTACATCTCCTCCTTGATATTCCAAGGATAACTTTTTTGCAAAGTTAATTAACATCCCACTCATAGAGATCTGTTTTCTTGAGGAATATTCTTCTGGGACTTTAGCAAACATTATCTTTTCTTGATTCTCATCAAATAATATAACTCCTTCTGAAAGAACTTTATAACCAAAATCTTCTAATAAGCTCTCAATAAGTGGGCGTTCCATGAATTGGGATAAATAGACGTTGAATTCTGAAAATAAACTGATATTACCATCTCGTATTGGAAGTTGATCTTGATATATCTCTAAAAACTTATTTGAGATTTCATTTAAGATGTATTCTATTACTTGATTTGGTAAATCATCATAACATTGAATACAAAACGTAATATTTTCATTGCTATTGTAAAAAAGTTTATGCCCACTCATTATTAAAGACTTAACTACCGTACCAGGAATTAATTTCTGCCCAAATTTTTTGATTGCAGTGAAGAATCCTGAGACAATATTTTCATCTAGATTTTCTGGTTTTAAGCCAATACTAGTTAAGCAAACCCCGGCATTATCATATATATAAATAGATTCAACATAATTTTCTATTGCTTTCTTTCCTTCCATTGCTTTACTCCCTTCTAAAGTCAATTCACCACATCTCTTTTCTATATAATTTACTATTTATTGGTTAAGCCTTCAATTTGAGATTTTAAGTGTAGATTCTCTTCCTGACATTTATTTAATTGATTCTGCAAATTCTGGTTCTCAATTACCGTTTTATTTGCGTTGAGTAATGTTTGATATAATTGATTCTTCACTTTCTTCAAATCCTTTTCTAAAGTCTTGACGTAATTGTCCTTATCAGACACAAAAGGCCATTCCTCAGTCATAAAATCTCATTCCACCTTTGAATTAGATTCTTTACTTTTCTGTAAATTTTATTCTAATATATTATATAATTATTATTATTTATTTTTGAGACACTTTTCCGGTTTTAGTAGGTCGAGTAAAATAGCCAATAGTACCACAATTTGTACACTTCTGAGTATTATCATCCAAAAATACCATCGTTTTGTTAAAACAGGATGGACAGATAAACACTGCCTCTTCGATCTTCTCTTCGGGAACTTCTACAATCATATCGATGTTAGGAATAATAGGTGTTGTTATACAGTACATACAAAAGCAACGTTTTTTGGTATATTCAAGAATCTCGTTTAACTTTTCAATGGGAGCATCGCTTTCAACAAAAATTTCAAGTTTATAATCATCTACTGCATCTATACCATCCTCTATTCCAAATCCTGTAGTTAGATTAATATCGGCAACAATCCTTATATCAAGTTTCGTCAATTCAATATTTGCCATAGCAGCCCATTTAGCAAAAGCTGCAGAGAAGCATCCACAAAATCCAACCATACAATAATGAACAGGATGAACCGCAGTTCCACCACCACCTAAAATTATAGTTTCGTCAGTTTGTACTGTAATATTACCTGCTCTTTCAGTTTTTACGATAGTTTCAAACTGTGGCCCATAATCAACATCTAACCGCCATCTTCCCTTAACTTCTAACTTCTTCTTGCATTTAGAGCGATCCTTCTTGTACTCTTCTTGAATTTTTTTGAATCCTTTGAGATCTATTCTATTAAGCAAATTTCAACCCACTAAATTTCCACAAAGATGTAATTAATATTAAATGAAGATAATTTCATATAAGAGGTTTTTTTTTTCTCATTTGAAGATATGTAAAAGCTTAATATAAAATTAAATACTAATAATTCTTAAAATCAGAGGATTGATTCGCCATGGATTTAGTTGAAGGATTATTTATCATAACTGCCTTTATCTTTTTTATTTCGATGATTAGTGCTCTATTATTAATGGCAAATAAAAAATTTAAGACAGTAAGAATATTTGGTTGGGTTCTTTTCGCATTGATGATTGTAGTAATTGTGATAATGATTAATTTTATCATTGTTAGTAAAGATCTGAGGCTTATTATCTATACATTATTAATTACTACCTACTTATTGGCAGAGTTTTTACTAGACACGGTTTTTAAAATAGATTTTCGCTCAAAGATCAATCTTCATATACCTTACATACTTTTAGAATATGCTGCCTGTTTCTCATATGTGTTCGGGACTCTTTATATCGATAATGCTATAGGCTGGATTGTTTCATTCTTTTTCTGGGCATTTTTAGGAGTATTAATCTATTATCTCATAATGCAAAGAAAAAGTAGAAAAGAAAATATAAATCAATAGACTTTTAATCGTCATTGGATTAATATGTATGAAGGAAATTTAAAGTGCGCCTATCACCCGAATGTAAAGGCCTCGGGTATATGCGAGAAATGTGGAAAGCATATCTGTCTTCAATGTAAAGTTGAAAAGTATGTCAATGGTGTAAAAAATGAATACTGTAAAAAGTGTGACCTTGAAAATCAGCTGAAGACTTTTGTCAATAACAGTTCTAAGAGCTGCATTGTAATGTTAATTATAATTTATGTTGTTTTGATCCCACTTACAATTTTACCCATAATTTTGACGAACATTCTATTATCTCTCATACCTGCTACTTTTCTTGTCCTATTTACTTTCTTATTCTATCGACATCAATATCATTTAATACCTACTAAGCGTAAAGTAATCAATATGAAGATTGCTGAGTTTTTAGAGAAGATCAAAGAGGATCAACTCTTAATCATATGCCGAGAATGTGGCAGCAGAATAGAACATTCCGCAGTAACTTGCCCCAAATGTGGATCTAACCTTCGAGAATAAGCATAATTTAATTAATATTAAAAATTGGACTATAGTAATTTAATAATAAATAACTTCTAATGATTTATTGTGGGGTTATTTCGTCATCTGGATTGGGATTTGCGGGAGCCAAAATCCTAATGCAAATCCCTCTCTAGGTTTAATTTGTTGTCATCTTTGATAGAAATTATAGTAGAATAAGACCAAAAATATGAAAATTTTAATTGTATATTACACACAGACGGGGAGAACCAAGAAGATTGCGGAAGCGCACGAATAACAGGTAGTAGTACTCCTGATATGATGGCTACCAAGCTTGAGGAAGCAGAGGCGACTGTAATTGAAAAGAAATAATTTAAAAGTTTTTTTCGACTTGGGATAAGTAATACCGTACAATTTAGGAATAAAATAAACCAGATACATTGAGTTACTATTAAAATAGATAATTCTAATTATTTAAAAAATTAAGGATATCTTGTTTAATAACTTTCCATCTTCCTGCAAGATTATGTCCATAACCGTCGTAAAGGATTAATCTAGAATTAGGAATACCCTCCGCAGTCTCACGTACGAGTTCAGGTGTATATTCTATATCCAATTTCCCACTTAACACTAAAGTTGGTGCCCTAATGTCTTTTAACCTGTCTTTGAAATTCATTTCAACATCTCCCCGGACTTCATTTAAGAAATCATTTGGATATTTTATCTCCCCAATAAATCTCTTCCCTAATAATCGCGTAAAGAATTTTAGGAAAGCTCCGGTGATTTTTGAGGAAATAATTAAATCTAATATTGTTGCGAGCGCTTTTCCATATTTTTCTTGTTTAAAATATTTTGCTGCTCTTTTCTCGATTTCTGCTCCCTTTTTACTTACTTTATATGAGGCAGAAATAATTACAAGTCTTTTTACGACATCAGGATGATTAGCTGCAAGAAATTGTGCTATTTGTCCTCCTGTTGATGCTCCTATTATATTAACAGGCTTATTAAATTCCTTTCGGATCATTTCAGCATAATCATAAGCCATTTTATCAAAAGAATAATTTTCAGGTAAGTTTTGTTTACGCCCAACAAGATATACAGTATATTCTTTTGAGAATTCTTTAGCTGATCTCATGAACTGTTTTAACATGAAGCCTGAAGGAGGCTCATTGGTGAATGATAAAGCTTCAATATTTAGTAATACTTCTGCACTATTTCCGATTCGAGCATATGGAAGACCATTTTCAGAAAATCCAATTTGAATTCCATATTTTTCTTTATATTTTTCATCCTTTATTTTTCCCATATTCCATCCACGGTAATGATTTTAGGTCTATCATTAAAAATATAATAAAAGAAAATAAAAAGTAATTTATGGGTTATTTTATTTTAAAAAGTTCTTTAACGTTGAAACGTACTCATTGATCTTTTCATCAGAACCTTCTACAGCGGGACCTTCAGCCTTCTCCATTTTTACTTCCAGGAACTCTGGACAGATTTCTTCTACACAACCAATTTTCTTTAGAGTTTTGTCCATCCCTTTTGCGAAGAGCTTCTTCCATTTTAATGCATGAGTAAAAAAATAAGCAATTTTAGAAATCGGTTTCTGTATTAGTTTATCTAATTTCACTAAAAAAGCTCGCATTTCATTATCGGCTCTAAAAGCAAGAACTCGGAGGGCAACAATTAATCCATAGGGTTCTTCCTTAGCAACTTCCTCAGGAGTAAGTCCTCTAATGCTCTTGACAGTTACCTCATATTCATCTTTCAAACCCTCGGCAAGTTGGTGTGAAATCTTTTCAGAATTTCCATGCTCAGAATTATGTATTATCCATATTTTATTCATAATTTTAATCACTAATTTAATTAAATTTCCAAGTTATTTGAACTCAATTATCTTAAAATTCATACTTAATATGAAATTTCTAGAGTCCAATTTTTCTATTATTACTGGTTCCCAATCATTATTAAAGATGATCTATATATTTTTCAATAAATAATATAAAAATACGAATATGGGAAAATTTAAACATCAATTTGTAAAAGTAGGTTTTACTAACTGCTATCTATTAGAGTGTAAAGATGGCTATCTCCAAATAGACACGGGATATCCAAAAGATTATTCGAAATACAAGCAAAGATTAAAAAAGAAATATAATATCGAGATTAACGAAATAGCACATCTAATTCTTACTCATCATCATGATGATCACGCAGGTTTCGCAGCAAATTTATTAGAAGAATCAAAAGCGAGTTTGATTGTCCATGAAAATGCGCTCAAGAGATTAAAATTAGGACTATCAGAGATAAAGTCTCGGCCACTAAACCGAAGAGTAAGATTTGTTTTTGGATTCTTTAATAAATTTCATGAATTTCAATATCCCCCAGTTATTCCCTATGATAATGTTAAGCGATTAAAAGGATCTCAGGACAATCATGAGGTTTTAAGGGACATAGGATTAGAAGGAGTTATCATTCATACACCAGGTCATACAGAGGATGGTATTTCGATTATTTTGGATGATGGATCTGTATTTCCTGGGGATAATGCTATGAATGCATGGTATTTTAATATCCTTGGATTACAAAAAAGACCCCTTTTTATTCAGGATTTGAATCTCATCTTTGAGAGCTGGAAGCAATATGTTAACTTAAAAGGGAAACGGATATATCCAGCACATGGAAAAGATTTTTCTATAGAGTTATTAAGCAAGAAATTAAGTAAGTTTAAACCAGATTCTATATTATATTCCTAAATTATATCTATATTTTTTGGAACAAATATCATGAACAATATTGAATTAATTACAGAACCTTCGCGAAAAATTCCGGTTTTTGCTGAGACTGGGGTTCTAGTTGTAGGAGGAGGACCTGCGGGCATCTCTGCGGCAATTGCGGCTGCTAGAGAAGGTGTCGACACTATGCTCATAGAACGATATGGTTTTTGTGGAGGTGTTATTACCCAATCCATGATTGGGACTACTGCATGGTATAGATATGCCGATACTGTCGATGCTGAGGGGATAGCTAAAGAGTTTGAAGAACGAGCAGAAAAAATGGATGCTGTAATTGATGTACTTGGAAAAGTCAAGAATAAAGACATGGTGAAGACTTTAGAAGCAGATGGATTGATGATTAATGGAAAACCTACATTTAAGATTTTGGATACAGAAATGTTCAAATGCTTAATCGATCAAATGCTTGAAGAGGCGGGAGTAAAAGTCTTATTGCATTGCATGGTAGTAGACGCAATTATGGAAGATAATATTATAACTGGTGTTATTACAGAAAGTAAGTCTGGAAGGCAAGCAATATTAGCAAAACGAGTCATAGATGCTACTGGAGATGCGGATATGGCACATTTTGCTGGTGCTCCATTTAGAAAAAAACCAAAACATGAATTAATGGAGACAACAGTAAATTTTGGATGTAAAGGGGTAAATATTGGAAAGTTTTTAATGTATGTGTATTTGAATCCTGGAAAATTAAGTGATTGGGGGGAGACTGCGGATAAAGATGGATTCAGTACCTATCTAGTAGAACCATTTCGTAAAGCCCAGGAAGCAGGTGAAATTCGAATGATGGATAATATAAAAATTGAAAGCTATTGGTCGAGTTATACCGATGAGGGAGAGATCATTTCAATGGATGGGATCCACCTCTATAATATTGACCCAACTGATGTGTGGGATCTTACTACCGCAGAAATTGAAGGAAGAAAGAGAGTTTTGGATGCCATCAATGCATTGAAAAGATATACCCCTGGATTCAAAAAAGCAAAGTTAAGAACCATTGGAACATCCTTAGGAACAAGAGAGTCAAGAAAAATTATCGGAACATATAATATTAATGAACATGAGGTAAGAAACCAAGCACGATTCAAGGATTCTATTGGTATATGCCCCGAATTTATAGATGGATATGGTGTAGCAATTTTACCTAAAAAAGGTCGATATTTTCATGTTCCCTTTGGAATATGTGTTCCACAAAATGTTGAAAATTTACTTGTTGCGGGACGGTGTGTAGCAGGGGATAAAATCTCGCATGCTGCAACCCGTCAAATGTGCTGCTGCATTGTGACAGGTCAAGGTGTGGGGATTGCTTCTGCAATTTCTCTTAAAGAAAATGTTCCAAGTAGAATGGTTAATATTTTAGAAGTTCAAAACCATCTTATAAAACAAGGTGTTAAAGTTCATTAAAATAAGTAAATTATAAATATTTCTCCGTTATAATTCTTAATTGAATCTGTTAAGATATAACTTATATTCAATTCTTTTATTAAAACTCAAAATAGCATCCGTTTTGTTTAGGATATGGTAAAAAATGTTAGAATTAATTGATAATGCAAGCGAGAGGATAAAAAGAATAAGGAGAAGACTCCTTGATGAAAATGCTATCATTTCTATTGAGCGAGCTAAATTATATACAGAGAAATGGGAGGAAACTGAAAATAAAGGCTTATCTCTTGGAGTAAGAGTTGCACTTTCAATGAAAAATGTTCTAGAAAATATGACTCTTTATATAGATCCTGATGATAGAATCGCGGGGAAATGGACGGAAAATTTTATTGGAATCCCCGTCGACGTAGAACGTGGAATATGGAACAATGTTTTTGAAATTGAACTTGACGCAAAAACAATGAAAAGATACATGAAAGAAAGCAATAATAACTACTTAGCATATATGACAAACAAGATAGGCCCCGATGGACTCCGTGAATTATTGGAAAATACCAAGAAAATAGGGGCACCTATCACAACTCTTGGAACTGATACTCTTGATAAACGAAGAATTAATCCGTATCATATACGAGAGAAAGATAAAAAAGTGCTCTTAGAGCAATTAATCCCATATTGGAAAAATAAAACCCTCGCAGATATGCTTGAAGAAGAATATGCAAATTCTACTGTATATACTGGAGAGGCATATGAATTTTTATCTCATTTACCTTTAAAGACTGCTCAAAATGATATTGTTATTTCTCCTTGTGCGGTGATTGGAACATGGCAGGGTCATTTAGTACTTGATTATAAAACTGTCTTGAAGAAGGGTTTCTTAGCTATGCTCAAGGAAGTTCAAGAAGAAAGAGAAAATTATAAAGATTTAACCACCGAACAAAAAGAGTTCTTACAATCTATTGAAATCACCCTAGAGGCAGTATTGATATTTTCACGTCGACTGGCAGAAAAATTAAAAGAAGAACTTGAAAATACCAGCGATCCGGAAAGGAAAAGATGTTTGGCAATAATGTATGATGCTTGTAATAAAATCCCAACTTCTCCTCCAACAACGCTACGTGAAGCAATACAAACATTTTGGGTGCTTAAAACGGTAGTTGATTTAGCTGTTCCGTTTAATGTTCATGGTCCCGGTCGATTAGACCAAATCTTTTATCATTTTTACCAATCAGATATTAAAAAAGGCCTAATAACTCGAGAAGAGGCACGAGAACTCTTTGAAGAATTAGTTTTAAATATTATGAGTCATAATATCCGTCCTTATTCTAATGCTGTAAGCGATTTTAGTCAAAGGTTTGAGGGTTCAGAACCAGTGACCCTTGGAGGTTTAAATGAAGAGGGAGAGGATGCGACAAATGATCTTACCTATGTAATTTTAGAAGCAGCAGATCGATCAAAAGCCTCTCTAAATTTTGCCATTCGGTATCATGAAAATACTCCTGAAGAATTATATTTGAAGGTAGCTGAAATACAATATAATGGTTATTCTAGTATCTCATTATTAAATGACCAAGTGTGTATTGAGGCTCTAAAGAAGCGTGGAATTAGAGAAAAGGATGCAAATGCTTTTTCAATAACAGGATGCGTTGATATGTGCAGTCCTGGAAAAACTGGAGGAATTAGTTTTTCGGCCTTATTATTATGTAGAACTTTAGATATGACGCTTCGAAATGGTAACTGTTTAACTATTGGAGGGTTAGTAGAAGATGTGGGGTTGAAAACAGGAGATCCCGATAATTTTAATTCATTTGACGAGTTTCTCGATGCTTTTTATCAGCAAATTAATTTTGTAATTAAAAAAATTGTCGAAGCGACTTATATACGGGATAAATTATTTGCTAAAGTTTTACCCGCTCCTTTCATCTCTGCATTCATGGGAGGATGCTTTAAAAATAAAAAAGATGTCACGCAAGGAGGCGCCTTTTACGATGCGGAAGGAATTCTCTTAATGAATAGTATTGCCAATATAGTAGATTCTTTATATGTTATTAAAAAACTCATCTTCGAACAAAAAAAATTCAATTTTAAGGAGTTACTTAAGGCAATTGATGAAAATTTCACTGATGAATATCAATCAATCCATCAAATGGTTTTGGATGTTGAGGGAAAATGGGGGAATGGCTACTCCGAATGCGATGACCTTGCTCGAGAAGTTACCAGCCACATATTTGAAGAGACTTATAAATATAAGACGTATAAAGGAGGAGTCTACGCTCCGTTCATTATCTCAATGACTTCTCATACGTATGATGGTCGAATCGGAATTGCATCACCAGATGGGAGATTGGCTGGAAAACCGTTCGCTGCAAGCTGTAATCCATATAATGTAGAAAAAAATGGACCAACGGGCGTAATGCGATCTGTTGCGGCTCTAGATTTTTCAGAGGTTTGTGGCTGTGCAGTTAATATAAGGATGCATCCTTCTGGAATTGGAAAAACAAGAGAGGCTAGAAACAAATGGGTATCTCTTATCAAAACATATTTTAGCTTAGGAGGGCAACAGCTTCAACCAACAGTAGTATCTACGGAAGTATTAAAAGCTGCTCAACAAAATCCAGAACCTTATAGAAATATAGTTGTTAAAGTCGGAGGCTATTCGGCTTATTTTACGGATTTAGGGAAAGAGATTCAGGATGAAGTTATCTCTAGAACAGAACATACAATGGTTTAAATAAGTTAATCGATAGATAAAAGATTTTCGCCATTACAGGTATGAGTAATTTAAATTATCTAGACTTAATTGTGAAAATTTATATACAAATTAAAAACTAACTCAAATTATTAACTATAAGTTAATGAAATCCACAAATAAACGTGCAAAAAATGGCTGAATTATCAAAATTTCTTAAAATTGTTTTAATCATTAACATTCTCGCAGCGCTAATTTATGGAGTACTATATCTATTTATTCCCGAAATTTATGCGGTAATGATTGAGTCCCCATCCTTTAGCCTTCAATTCTGGAGACTTTGGGGAGTTAGTTGTTTTATATTGGGAATTATGGGAATTATCGGGCTCTTACGGAATGATTGGATACAATTAAAAATACTTCTTGAATTCTCTATACTTTGGTTAATTGGAATGAATATCTTAAATCTCATTTATCTATTCGATCCTAGTCATACAGTAACGAGTTTCACTTCAGAAGTAATGGATGTAATCATTATTTTCGTCCTTATTGCCCTCAATATTTATGCTTACTTACGAGAAAATAAGCAATAATATAAATAGTAATTATTTATTTTTTTTTTTCGTTGATTGAACTAAAGATTAAATTTTATTAGAGTATTTCAATTTTCTCTGAAATTATCCTTGGTGATTCATCATCTGGTTTATCCTTTCTCTCTTGAGATAAAATATCACTCGATTTAGGAATATTCAATATCCAAAACCATTTAGTTAGATAATTTTTATCGATTTTTGCCATTCGTTCCCTTTCAATAATTTCCTCATATTCACTCTTGGCATCCTTTAACCGAGTAACTCGAAAGGAAGGAGAAACTTCGTGTATTTTACTAATACGAATAATATTACCTAATTCTTCTCTCTTTTTTTGTTTAGAATCAATGAGCTCTTCATACTCAAAAAAGTTATGCCATACATCATCTTTCATCGGTGGTACTACTATGAGGGGAATAGTATAATGAATTTCTCGATAAAGATGGTTTCTTAAATATTTATTAATTTTGGGTGAATATCCCGCTGCGGAAATTAAAATTAGGTTCATTCTGATGTTAAAACATACCTTTTCCTTTTCGGCTTTAAACTTGCTTGAAAAATTTTTTATTTCATTCATAAATTTTAGTAAATCCATATAAGAATAGGGATTAAAGGAGCGATTACAATAGATAAAGGTAATTTCATAATCATAAAGAGGACCTTCCTCATTAAGTTGGGTTAAGACATCAGGATTAGTTTCTTGTTTTGAGATCAAAACTAGATCAAACATTCGCTGGAAGATATCAGTTTCAAGCGCAAAATCATAATTACGATATATTTTGGTATATTCTACTCCACAATTTTTTATTCCATTTTCGATTGAATTAAGATATGGATGATAAAGCTCCTCCCATTCCACCCAATTTCCGTTAGTAGAGGTTATAGAAAAAGGAAACTTTATAATATCATCGGAATAATCAAGCTTCTTATAAAGATCGTTGATAATTGCTGAAATAATCTTACTCTCAAGGCTGAAAATCTTTCTTTTTCTTTGGTCAGTTTCAATCTGAAACTCTGAAAATTCGGTAAATGGATAATAAATCTTATTCTTATCCCCAATTTTTAATTTTTGGAGAAGTATCATTTCGACTAATTTAACATCTTTAATTGATTCATAATGAATTTCAAAAATATCAGCTAAAGATTGAATATTAAATAATACAACGGAAAAATAAGTTCTCTCAAACTCATTATCAAGGGAGGCATGAATTATCAGAATTAACCCTTTTTCGCTAATACCTAAGATGAGAAGAGAATCTTCAGATATGAGAGAGTTCTTAGAAATGGTTAATTGAGAGTTAAATATTTTTTGTACCGACGAATAAATTTGTTTGATAGGAATAAGTTTTTCAATGATTTTTATTCTCATATGTAATCACTCGTAAAAATTTTACCACGATGATGATATCTCTTACATTTTATGCAATAATATTTTTTCAACTTTTTAATACCTCAAATAAATTATTTAGGCTAATTTTTTCAATTTCTTCTCTTATCACGCAATTTGCATATCAAATTCAATTCTTAATAGAAAAGAAAAAATTCATAGTATTGATTAAATCTCTTTTATAGGGGACAATATCCTTTTAAAATTCTAATTTATTTTTAGAGATAAGAGAATCAAATATTTCCTATAACTACTATATATAAAGAAGCGATAATATATAATTTTTCGTATATTAATTTAATATAGTAGCTACTGTCGATTAAAGATTTAAAATTTTTCAATATTTCTTCACCGTTCGTTGAATCTTATAGAATTGAATTTTCCCTTTTCAGTATTTAAGCCTTTTCTTTCTCTTGTACATTACTAAGGCGATCTTTGTTCAACTTTCGAAGAACTCTTCTTTTTCTCATACGATAAAATATAATTAAGACAACAAAAATCCCTATACAAATTCCAGTAATTATCAAAAAATGAATTTTTGGATAGAAACTAACAATTTCAAAAATTAAATCTCCATCTGAATTTTGAATAATTACATTCTCAACTTTACCAAATTCAGTAAAGTAAAAGTGTGCATTATATGGCTCAATCCCTTCTCTATAGAATGTAAGATGGTTTTTATTAATCGTGATATTTTCGCAAGCCAAAGTAAGCACGATATCCCGTAAATATTCTTCTATGTCTCTTGGGATTATTTGAAAATCGTTAATATATTGCCATAATAACTCATCAGTAGTTAATATCGGAAGAGAGATTCCTAAAGCTTGTATATTCGTGTCATTATTCACAATTGAGGCAAATTGGTTAAAATTGATCATACTTTTATGAAGTTGACTTACGTTTAAAAAACAAATTGACTCCTTTTGATTACTATGAGGAAATTGATTGAAGGGTTG
>JAEOSU010000028.1 GCA_016840165.1 Promethearchaeota archaeon | reverse complement strand
TTAGAATAAACCACGATCAAAATAAAGTGTTGCTCCGCTTTCTTTTTGTATAGTTTGTAAATTTCCGATAGGAACAATTTCTTTTTTATTTTCTTTGGTAAGAGTATATAAAGTTTTTAAAATTGTAGTTTTTCCTGAACCTGCCATTCCCCAGTACACAATTTTCAAATAGACTTCTCCATCTTTATAAAGTACCATTTAAAAGCCACCAGATTATCGTTATAATTTATTAAATTCTTATCCTTTAAGGTAATCTATTAATTTCTATATTGTAAACTTTTTCGCGTAATTTAATAATAGTATTATTATTAAATAAATATTTTAATTTTGCTTTAAGATTATTTCTAAAATCTATACGGTTAAGAAATACACAATGATTTTACTCCCAGATTATCAAAATAAATAATATAGTTTTTTTACAATGTATTATGTTTCTTTCATAGTATTTAGTTTTCAGTAAAGAAAAACGATTTAGATATTTTATGGACGAATCTTCTAATTCAGAATGGAACTGGGAGTTTTATGAGGAACTTGTAGATGATGTAGAGGAAAACAAGAATATCATACAATGCATTAGCTGTGGTAAATGTGTTGGAGATTGCCCTGCCTCAAAAGTCTCAAACTTCAATGTGAGGAAAGTTATTGCGAAAGTTTTGCGAGGAGATAAAAGTGTATTAAAAGATTCAGATATTTGGTATTGTTACTTATGTGAACGATGTAAGAGAGTGTGTCCTAAGGAAAATATTAATATCCCGTTGCTAATCATAAATTTGAGAAATGAATCCTTTAAGAAAGGCTATGGACCAAAATACAATGATCTTCGGAAATATGTAGAAATGTCAGAAAGATTTTTAAAAACAGGAGTCGTCTTGGACGAACCTCTTGGTAAAAAATTGCCAAAAGAGCGGATAGACGAACTAAATGAGATATGCAATTTTGCTCGAATTAAATATGTATTTAAAGCGAGTAAAAATAGCACGAAATCAAAAAAAAGTAAAAAGTAAAGAGATAATATTGAATTAACTATGAATACCACAAATCTTGCTTTAAATTTAGAGGAAATTGAAAAATTATACCCCAAAGCGCCAATTGACTTCTTTAAAGGCAAGAAATTATGTCTATTTAAAGCATGCTTGGAAAAGTACTTTCCTGGGGTCAGATTTGGGATAGAAGACTTCTTATTAGATGTTGGACTCGATGTAGCGACATGTGAAAACCAATCATGTTGTAGTGGAACTTTTTTTCAAAGAAATCTAATCACAAGGGCTCAATTTGCCGCAATCAATGAGAGAAATTTAAGTGAGATTAATAATGTGGCAGATATCCTTCTATTTTCCTGTAATGGGTGTTATAATTCTTTACTCAGGGGGCGAGAATTCCTCAATACTCCCGATGTAAGAAGAAAAACTCAAGAAATATTAAATCAGCTCAAGAAAAAAAGTACAAGTAATAATTATCCGAAAAAATATGAAATTATAAACGATTTAAAATTAAAATTTGTCCATGATTTAGACTTTTTTTATCTTATTAAAAACACTCTAATAAATGCGCTTAAATATGATTTGAAAAACTTGAAGGTTGCAGTACACTATGGGTGTCATTATTTAAATTTATCACGGGATAAAGATACAATAGATGAATATTTAAAACCAAAAACCAAACTGGAAGAACTTATTTCACTTTTTGGAGGAAATCCCTTAGATTACCAAGAGCGAGAAAGTTGTTGTGGTTGGGGGGCAAGTCAAGTGGTAATTCATCCCAAAGAAGCTCTTAAAATAACATTTAATAAGTTGAAAAGTGCTGAAAATGTTGGTGCAGATTTCATGGTAACTCCCTGTCCGACGTGCTTATATACGCTTAGCAAACCAGAATATAGAGAGAAAATGGAGAAATGGTTTGGAGAAAAATTAGAAATTCCTACAATCCATCTCAATGAGTTAATCGCAATATTAAGAGGTTGCGAGGAGGAGAGATGTATAACTTTAAGAAGAAAAACACCTAGATTAGAGGAAATTTTTGAGATAATAACTCAGTAGCATATTTTAAGTAAGAACCTAAATTATCCTCAAATTTATTTAGCTATAAGTCAATGTCTAATGCTCTTTTTTAACAAATTTTTCTAATCTGGTTCTTAAACCTTCTGATTTTCCAGTAGTGATCATGGCTATTGACTCTCTTGCAAGAACAGAATCAATGCTTAGATCTTGATTCTCATTAATAAAGGATTTTGCATATTTAAGTGCTAGATGATCTTTTGAAATAATCGTATTTGCCATTTTGTTTAAAGTTCTATTCAAACCAGAAGGCTTGCAGAGTTTATTGACTAAGCCAATTCTATACGCTTCTTCGGCACTTAATTCTTCACCAAGAATCATAAGTTCTTTTGCTCGAGCCTCTCCAATTATCCTTGGTAATAATTTTGTTGAGGCATTAGAAAAGAATAATCCTACTCCTAATTCCGGGAGCATAATTTTTGTATCATCGGAAGCAATGCGTAAATCGCAAAAAAGCGTGTGCTCAAAACCCCCTCCAATAACCCAACCATGGAGCCCAGCTATTATAATTCCCGGATGAGCTACCATAGCTCGAGTTAAAGTTTGCCATGATTCCAAAAATTCAACAGCCTCTTCCATTCGGTCTTTATTGGTGAGTAGTTCATATCCATACTTTAAATCGGCCCCCACAGTAAAATGCTTACCTTCAGCCCCATAAATAACACAAGTATCATTATTTATTGCACTTAGATTAAATTTCTCAATTAATAATTTAAGTAATTTTAAATCAATTGTATTGCGTTTATCTGGCTTATTTAACGTGATTTTTCCAATATCACCCTGTTTTTCATACAATACTATTTCTTCCATTTTTATACACTAAACAGATTATTGAATATTATATTTTGTTGAATCAGTCAATGATGATGAATTAATAAGTTTTAGTATGAAAGCACGTCGTTTATTCCTACATTTCTTCAATAGCTTGTCGAGGACAGGAATCTAAACAGAGCAAACATCCAATGCATTTTTCATATGAGAATTCTAATTGATTATTATCATTAAAGTGGAGTGCATCGGTTGGACAAAGAGAAATACATGCCCCGCAGTCTATACACTTTTCATCATCTACAATCACTCTTCCTTTCTTGTTAACTATCACATCGTTTTTCTTTAACGCCTGAGTTATCATATTTACTTTTTTCTCTGGAACATCTAATAATAAATTTACTCCACTCGTTCCTGTTGAAAATTTTAATATATTAAACGTTATATTGTAACTTAAAATCTCATTTATAATATTGGAATAATCTTCGATACTTTTAACCACTCCGAACGGAAGTTTACAATTAATTATGGTCATTTCACATCAACTCCTCCGCAGTTATTATCCCTATTACTTTATTGTTATAATCTAAAATTGGTAAAGCAGAAATTTCATGAGATCTCATTTTTCTGGAAGCAATCTCTGCCGGTTCATCATCCCGGGTCGTAATCACTTTTTTAGTAATAATTGCTTTTAAATTGGATTTCTCTTCTGCTATTGCTTTTGTTATATCAAAACTAGTCACAATTCCTTTTAAAACACCTTGATGATCTGTTATGACTATATGGTTCGCATTGTTTTGTATAATTTTCTGAGCTACTTCTTTAATATCACAGTCATCATAGCAAATGATTGCCTCTTTTTTAAAATCTCTAACAAATTTTAACTGAGAAGATTGTTTCATAGGTTTAAATCTCTCATCTCTAATTAAACGCTCTGCGGGAGGATTTAATAAAAAATTTCCCTCTTCTAACCACTCTTTGAGTTCATTTGCAATTTTTCGCGCATGATATAAAGATGAGACTGGAGAGCATTTAATTTTATTTCCATTCAGACTAATTTCACCACTTTTCAATTCCTTATAGTTCGTCGTTTTCAGTACTGGTCGGTCTCTTCTTGGGATTCCATAATCGACCACCTCAGTGATAATATCCTCATCTTTGACTGAAGTTTTTTTTGCTAATCCTTCATTTAAAATTGGGATTGGAATGCCTACTCCGACGAACATAGACGTCCCATAATGCTCATAATTCACTCCCTTTAAATAATCAGAATTCATTTGTTTTAAATCCCCTTTCAGAAATAACGTACCAAAGCTATTAGAAGGATTGTGTTGAGTTCCCTCCCCAATAACATATCCAATCCCTCCTCCAAGAAAGATTCTTGTTCCAATTCCAATAGTTTCGTAATCAGGATCATTACATAACGGATTTAGTAAGCCAGATCCTGCGAAATGCGCGTTTCCAAAATTAGGTAATAATTTCCCCATATAAGTATAGAGCGTTTTATCTGTACTGTTTGTGGCGCATACATAACGCTGAGATGCATTTCTTGGATTACACAGAATTGCTTGGTTGAGATCATTTAATGTAACAGTAGTATCAATCTCTCCTAGTGGATAGCAATCAGTTGTATTTGAGTTACCTCTTAACCGAATTGGCTTTCCTGATACAAGATCCTCAATTACATTCCCTCCTCCATACTCAAATGGCCTTTTATCAGCCATCCGAGTCACACCAATATAGCAATCGACTGCTGCATTCCCATGATACGCATGGACATCATTTAACCAAAGATGTTCAAATTTAATAGGCGGATCAGAATGACCAAAATTGAGAAATGCCCCACTTGAACACATTGGTCCAAATGTACCTGTGGTAACTACATCAATTTCCTCTGCAGCAACCTTTGAACCTTTTTCCTCTACTATTTTTACCATTTCTTCGGCAGTAACAATAACGGCATTTTTATTTTTTATCTTTTTATTAATCTCTATATATGATTTGGCCATAAATCTCCCCAGTAGCTTAATAATAAATCTATACTCTTACAAATATTATGCTATTTATAAATATTTATACGAGGGAAATGCATCAGAAGCATAATTTATGCACATACCACATAAATTACTTATATATTTGAAAAATCTAATAGATAGAAAAAAAGTAGTAATAATACAAATAGAATATTAGGCATAAGTAGAATTTTTATTTTTTAATTGACTTTCCAAGTTTAAACTTTATATAAGTTTTAAATTTTAAATAGATATTGGAGAAGAAAATTGAATCAAAAAATTCTAGCAAATATACTCTTAATTTCAACTACGATTTTATGGGGTACGAGCTTCATTATCACCAAAACGTTGACTCAGACCCTTCCCATTTTTCTCTATATGACATTGCGTTTTTCTATTGCAATTATTGGATTCCTTCCCTATCTTTATCATTTTAGGCGAATTGATAAAAAGTCTGTTGTTGGGGGTTTTTTAGCGGGACTCATATTTTTCGTCTCGATGGTCTTTCAAACCGCAGGAATACAAACCACGAGTGCTGGAAAAGCGGCTTTTATTACTGCTTTAGGAACCATCATTGTACCATTTATAGCTTGGATAGGTTTTAAAAGAAAAATAAATATAAGGATTTGGATTGCACTTCCTTTTTGCTTTATTGGTACAAGTCTCCTTCTTCTTGAAGGTGAAAGCGGTATAGTCATTGGCGACTTTTTAGTCCTTGGTTGCGCTTTTTTTTATGCTTTATTAATTGTATTTAATGATAAATATGTGCGTCTCGTTGATATTTATGTCTTTTCGGTATTTCAATTAATTACCATCAGTCTTTTCTCAATTATTTCCTCAATTATTATGAATGAATCCTTTAATTTTTCCACAGTAGATTATTCATTTTGGTTAATAATGATTTATATGAGTATTGCAGTAACGACCTGCACGTTTATATTTCAAAATTGGAGTCAAAGACATCAAGGACCATCCGAAACTGCTATTATTTTTACTTTGGAACCAGTATTTGCTGTTCTTTTTGCCTCATTTATTTTAGGCAATGAGACAATGACTCTTTTTGGATGGTTAGGATGTTTATTAATCTTTGTAGCGCTTTTAATTACAGTTATAAAAAAACAGAATAACAAAAATTGAATTAATAAAAAGCAAAAAAAAAATGATTATATTTCCTTACTTTACTTTCATAGGTCCACCACAGCAGGTGAACCCACCCTCTGTACAAGCACCAGTTTCTTCTTCTTCACAATTACATGCTTTATTAACCTTTAATTCGAGCCCACATTCTTCACAAACTAGCACGTCTCCCTTTTTTAAATCATGACAACTCACGTTAATTTCACCTCATTTTAAATTAGGTAATGATTAATTTTTCGATTAATTTTGGATAGAATTATGAATAATGGAGATATAATCTATAAAAAGGTTTTGTCTATTATCAATAAATACTTAAATAAAATCAGATTTGTTGATATATTGTACAGATATTAGTGAAAAATCGTTGCTCCAGCTTCAAGATCTTACCATTAAACCTTCAATAGTAAAAGTGAGAAATTTTACTAATATTTATATTTCTTTTAGACTAAATCAACACCTCTCAAAGGGCTCATCTCTCAGTATACGATTTCGAGGGGGAAGAAATAATAAAAATGATTGGTACTATTTACAACCTTATGATCCAAATATCAAAGGGTATATCAAAACAAATCTAAATGAATTTTGTTCTGTACTTCCCATTTTAATTACCGGAAAAGACTTAGTGATAAAATATAAGATTATCGGGGAGGAGGGTATTAGTGCAAAGCAACTACTTATTTTTGAAATTCGGAAAACGTTAGTGCAATCAATTGTAGAAGAAAATAAAAAAATTGAAATATTAGTTGATTTACCTGGGGAAAAATTGATTAATTTGCCGTATAAAAATGGCATTAATATCTTCAATGAAGAAAAAGATCATTTGACTATAATCTGTCCTTCTACGGTTAAAACAAATGATAATTTCGAAGCTTTAGTCAGAGTAGAGGACAAATTTTATAATTTAGTTAAGGATTTTTCAGGTAAAATTGAACTCTTTAAGAAATCTTTTCAATCTGATATTGAATTAATCGGTGTTTATCAATTTGAGAGCATTAATGAAGGTTTACTGAGAATTAGTGATATTTCCTTCTTAAACTCTGGAATCAACTATCTAGAAGCTGAATTTGAATCATTAAGATATCAATCGAATCCTATCTTATGCAAAAAAAAGAATTTGCATAAAAGGCTCTATTGGGGCTATATTCATGGGCATACGAATAAAAGCGATGGCATTAGAGATCCAAAAGATTATTACAATAATATGGTAAATGCGGGACTTAATTTTGGTGCTTCCACCGAGCACGATCATATATGGGAGACTAGTAATGAAGATTTTGAAGAAATTAGGAAAATAGTAGAAAATAATAACAAAAATGGACGATTCGTGACATTATTCGGTTATGAATGGGGGTATTGGTACACTCCGGGATATGGTGACATTTGTATTTATCACAGGACGAATTCAATACCTATTTTAAGATCAGATACGAACAAGTTTAACTCAACGAAGAAACTAATCAAGAATTTATTGCCATATGAATCAGATATCTTAATGATTGGCCACCACACAGCATTGCGTCCCGGATATAGAGACTGGAATTATTTTAGTAATCGATTAGAAAAGTTGGTAGAAATTTACTCTACTTGGGGGAATCAAGAAATTTCTTTTAGAGCAGGCAATCCCTTACCTCCCAGATATAAGTTTTTTGGTTATGGAAAGTATGCTAAAAAGCGAGGGCCCATTTTAGAAAAAGTGGGTAGTTTTGTACAAGATGCTTTAGAACGGGGGTATAAATTGGGTTTTACCGCGGGAGGTGATGATCATTTTGGGATTTATCCGTCTGGACCGTTAGATCCGGATAACGGTATTTACCCCTCTGGTATAATGGCAGTCTGGGCTGATGATTTATCTCGGGGATCTATTTGGAAGGCGCTAAATCAACGCACATGTTATGGAACCACTGGACCAAGAGTAATTATAGAATTTTCGATAGATAATCATTTTATGGGTGAAGTGATTGATATAAACGATTCGGAGAACAATAAAACTTCAAGAACGATTAAAATAAGAGTAGTAAGTCCTATCCGTATTTTAAGATTAGAATTAATTAGGAATAATATTAAATTCAAGGAAGTGAAAATTAATAGAGAAGATTGCGAACTGGAATACCAAGATCGTGATAACTTTGAAAAAATGGCTGTTAAATCAAATAAAGAAGGTACTTTTATCTTTTATTATCTCCGAATATTTCTTGATCATAATAATATGGCTTGGTCAAGCCCTATTTGGATTGTTTCAAAAGAATAAAATTATCATTCCCTTCAATAATTTTGAAAATTATGCTTTAAAATACATTTATTAATTTCTAATTTATTTTAATAACTAAGTATTTATATTGTTTTTACGAGTCGCTTCTTTTAACGAGGTTAAGGGAACATTGACAGCAACATACCGAATAATATATATACGAGATGACTGGGGACTATGCAAAAGGTGAAAAGTGAGGGATTGCATATTTGTGAAAAATGTGGAAACGTTATGGTTACTAGAGTACTTAAACGAGGATCTAATCCACATGGTAATACGTTAGATAAAATTTTGCAGTGTGTTGTATGTAAACATTGGATAAAACCGGACTAGCTTGTTTTTAAATCACTTATGTAGTAAATTGATTCAATGGGACAAAATCTATTAAGATTATTTCCTATTACTTAAAAAGAATTAATTCTCAAAAAATACAAATAAATATAAGAAAGGCGAAGGGAATGATATATTCGAGCAAAATTGCAAAATTAGGGAGAGAATTAAACTATAAGTTTAATAGAGGGCGAAATCCAATGTAGCTCGAAGTATCGTATAAGTTTTCCCTTCCCAAATTATTATGTGATTTTATCTATAAAAACACATGTATTATAAAATATAGAAGCTCAAAACCATAGTTTCACCCTAATAAACGCTTTAATGGGCATTAACTCGATAATATTGCCTATAAAGTAAAGTTAGTCTTTCTTTTGTATCAACTAAAATCTTTTCTAAATATTCATTACAAAGATTTTTTAGAATAGAATGGGAGCCAACTCCCATTTTATTCTCTCAAGGTATATTTTCGTACACAAAATTACATTATACTCTCTCAACAGAATTAAGCGATTAATAAATCTATGGAATGAGATTATAGCATTTTAATTTTACTTATCAAGGTTCATCTCAGATATAATTTTAGAGTTGTCTAAAATGACTAGAATGTCATTGTTATAGCAAAAGTTGTGTAATCTTATGTTTTTTTTACCACGGACTCTTATCATTTGTAAGTTTTGTGTGTATATCAATCTCTAAAATTGTACACCAAACGATGTATACTTCTATCTTTTTATTCGCGGGAAAAAAGTAATATTTATAATTACATTTAGCTTAATCTTTACTTAAAAGTTAATTTAGTCAATTTAGACTTGTTTGACTAATCATTAACTTCAGAAATCTAATAACAAATAAAAAATGGAAATGGAAATAAAATGAGAAAAAAACAAATTTTAACTATCGTATTAGTCTTTACCTTGATTACTGTGATCACTGGCTTTTCGTTATCTTATGCAAACGTAATTTTTCTAAGTGAAAAAGCAAATGCAAGTGGTGAATATAATGGGTTTGATGTTGAAGCACTCAAAGATTGCACACATGCTAGAACAATATCACTTGAGGGTGTAAAATTTGAGCCCCCACATAGTCCATGGCTTTATCCTACCATTAATGATTATACTGGCCAGTTAGAATGGCTCGAATTTGAAAACATCTTTAATGGCACACATGGAAATATTTGGATAGCATTGGATCCTGCATATGATTGGTATGTTGACAACGGTGATCCAGGTTATAGTCCTGATGATGTTTGGTTTTTTAGTTATCCTTGGACTTCTACTGGCATAGTTGATGATAGTTATCCAGGTGGTTATTATTTACCACCAGGTTATGTTGATTATATAACTGGAGCAGATCTATTAGAAGTGTTAAGTGAGTTCGATACTAACATCCATGATACTGATGTGCAATATTTTGGTCAATATGCTGATCGACCAGGTCCCTATGATGATTATAAGACCCAGGTTATGGTATTTAACGTCAAAGATGAATTTTTCTACGACCCTGTTAACGCAGCAGGATTTATCGAAGGATATTTCTGGTCTCAAATCGCTAATAATTTCGATACTAATGCATTCCACATGGATACATACCAATGGTGGAGAAGACAAGGTGGAAGTCCACCGATGGTGGATCCATACAATGGTTTTGATTACTCTTATCTCAGTATAAAAGCATGGGAATATGAAGGAACCTTTGCTCATGAGTTTCAACATCTTATAAATAATGATGTTGATCCAGATGAATATTCATGGGTTGATGAAGGTATGTCAACATTAGCTGAATGGCTTTGTGGATATGGGTTCTCTCCTGGGCATATCTCAGAATATTTATTATGGTTCTGGGATACACCATTGACTATATGGGAGGGTTATCTAGCTGATTATGGTGCATCTTTCCTATGGACTTTCTATATGTTTGAACACTATGGAGGCGTAGATTTAGTTTGGGATGTATGCCATGACCCAGGAAATGGTATAGAAGGGTGGAGTAATGCACTTGCTGCTCGTGGAGTAACCAGAAGTTTTGATCAAATATTCCAAGACTGGTGTCTCGCAAATTATCTTGATGATACATCATTTTACTTTGGAAGATATGGGTATTATGCATTAGATATTCCATCCGATAATTCGGAAGGTATGAGTATCCCTCTTGCAATGGAATTATGGGATAGTTGGTACTCAGGTACAGGTTACTTCAATTGGTTTGTTGATGAATATCCATATTATGGAGAATATATTTTAGTGGGTCGAGGTTTAGAATACACTGCGAACTATGTCGAATTTACTTCCGCACCATACTTGTATGAAATAGAATTTGATGGTGATGAAACATGCGGAGCTGCGCCAACGAGTGGTACTCATAATTGGTATTCTGATGGAACAGCATGGTCCTGGTTTAGCTTAAGTCAAGATTTTGATATACCTGTGACAGGAGCAACACTCTCTTTCTCAAACTACTTTTCAATTGAAGCAGACTGGGATTATGGCTATGTAGAAGTGTATGATTATGATACTGATTCATGGACTACATTACCTGGTCTTGGAACAATACCTGTTCTAGGATATGAACAGGATAATCCAAATACTCCTGACGAGAGAGAACCAACCACATATAATGACGCTGGAAACTGGAACTGCTTTACAGGTGAAAGTGGTGGAATATATACCGAAATGATGGATCTTACACCTTTTGCAGGGCACAAAATAGAATTGTTCTTTACGTATTGGACCGATGGATATACGCTTGCCTCAGGATGGTATCTCGATGATATAGAAATACCGGAAATTAGCTTTAATGATGATTGTGAGACCGAAGGTGATTGGACAGTCAATGATGGATGGTATTTAAATGATCAGATTATTTACAATGACTTTGAAGTGACTATTCTTCAGACTCAAACATTTTATCTAAGTGATGGTAGTATATATGCCCAGTATCATAATATCTATCCAATGGCAGTTGATGACGATACAGAAGAAGGTAGTATGGACTTAATGAGTGTAAATGCCTACTTTTATCATTCGCCCGATCCAAGGATTGCAACCACTCATGTAATGGTTGTTGCTAATCAACCAGGATATGAACATACCTTTGGAACCTACTACGCTTTTAACGCTCATGCGAGATTTTCGTGGTTTTGGCCATACTGGTAAAAACTAATAATTTTAATTTTAACTTTTTTTTTTTTTCTTTGTTGATAAACAAAAATTCAATAAAGTTTGCTTCTCGCAGTTTTATTTTAAGATCTCTTTAATCTTAATTTTTAGGCCATCTTCTGCAGCAACAACATTTTTAATTGTGGTCCCATTTCTAAGCTTGTTGATTTGGCTTGGGATAAAATTCTTAATGGATTTCGGGCTATCCATATACGCTCCAAAATGAGTAATCAGTAAAGCATCTAAAGAAGGGTTAATATGATTTAAATGTGGGATGACTTCGTCGGTGCATAGATGCCGTCTACAGGTTACTGAATCGGGTCGCAAAAGATTCAAAACTAGAATGTTCACACCAGAAAATTCTTCTGCAAAGCCATCAAACACCATCGTATCACTTGAAAAAGCAATTGAATAATCATCCAAGATAAATTTTACCCCAAAGCCCTCCACATTTCTTGAGTGGATTACTTTTGTCCCAATTATATTAGTATTTTTATATTCATATCGATCTCCTGCCTTAAAAGTCACAACTTTTTCAAGCATATTAAGATGATAATCGGATATATACTTTAGAACATCTTTAGTGGTGATTAAAGTACCTTTTTTGAAATAATTATATTTGCCATCGTGCAAATTATCTCGGGAGCTTTCTATCATCGTACTTAAATCATTATAATGATCAACATGTGCATGTGTCGCAATAAAAAGTTCTGTTTTAAGGGGTTCTTCATGATATTGATTAATTCTTACAATAGCTCCCGGCCCAGGGTCGATATGAGCTTGAATTCCATTAAATTTGTAAAGAATCCCTCCTGTTGCTCGATATTGTGTTCTAATGTGATGTCTTCCTCCACCAGAGCCAAGAATAACAAGTTCATCGTCCATATAATTCATATAATAAAATAGATATTTGTTTAAAAAATTAATTGCTATAGAAACTTAAAATTTAAAATGCTGAATTAAGTATTTAGAAATGGTTTCAAATACTAATTCTACATTATATCCTGTTTTGGAGGATGTTTTTAGGAAATCAATCATTTTGAAGGTATTTTTAATATCCATAGCACTATTATCATCTACCGCAATTAATTCACTAAGATCCAATTTAGTACCTACAAATAAAATAGGAAGATTAATATCATGAGAGCGAACAATATTGACCCAATTTAAGATACCCTCGATTTTAGGCATATTCGTCAAGTCAAATAGAAGCAAAGCTCCTCTCGCACCCATGACAAAACTTTCGAGAATATGCCGAAAACGCTCTTGTCCACCTAAATCCCAGAGTTGGAGTGTACAACTCGCATTTAAATCCTCAAAATGCATCTCTTTTAAGAAAAAGTCGACCCCAACGGTCTGAATAGTAGATTCATCAAACACACCATTAACATACCGCCGAAGGAGCGTAGTTTTACCTACTCCCCCATCTCCAGCTAACAATATTTTGAAAACGAAGTTCCGCATATAACTCTTTTTAACTTTATTAGAAATTTCATTCAACGTGTTAAATATGTAATAAAAATAAGAACTAATATAATTTGATATAATATCTCTGATTTATTTTGAGTTGAAAAATTGAGGTTTTAAATACTCATCAATCTGCGTTAATATAGACTTTATCTTTTCTGTTAGTAAATTCTGGAGTTTAAACCGCGATATAAGGGCACTATTTTTGGGATTTAACTCATTTTTTAGAGCTTTAGCAATTTTTTCTCCTTGAAACCCTAATTGCGCTAATTTTTGATGAGATATGTTCTTGCTATCATACTTTTGGATGGGATTTTCAAAAGGAATTTTAAAAATGTGCCTTGAGCTTTTTTTAATCCTTATTTGTTGGTTGATAAGATTTGAGTTCAAAATCGCTGATAAGTAATAAGCTTCATCTATATATTCTGTGGAATAAAATGAAAGATCTCCTGTGATTAGAAAATCTCCATGTACTACTGCCGCACTTAAAATGGAACCAGAATTATTATATACAACCTTGAGAGGAGTAAATTGACGCTTATTGATTAATTTACCCCACCTATTAAGATTGTCCATCAATGTTGAATGTTTAGTCGTTATCTTTTTATGGCTCATATAATATTGGTCAATTTTATCATAAAATGCTTTCGCATTGTGCTTTAAATTATCATAATTAAACTGGTAATTCTTTCTCGATAGTGGTAAAAATACGTGATAAAAATTGAAAATAGTAAATTTAACCAATTCCGTGCTTTTTATAACTTTAAAAATATACTCTTTCTCGATAAACGAATTATGAAATACTTTTTTATTCCAAGGCGATTTTGCTCGTTTAAATATTCGTTCATCAGGGTTGATAATTGCTAAAGAATCATTTTTCGAGCGAAATGTAATAAATATCAAATTTCGGGGATTTAAATCTGCCCCTTTATGAAATTGCTTTTTATAAATACTCGGTTCAAGTGGGATAAGTCGCTGATAATCTTTAATAGGAATTAACTTATGGACATAAACATTATTACCTATTTGCTCAACTGAATATGGTACTAATATCTCTTTCTTTATAATTTTTAATTTAACATCATCAAAATAATCAATTTGATCAATTGACTGTTCTAAATCAAAATAAATTGAGGGAAATCGAAGTTCCGTTAGATTTTTAAGAGAATCACCTTTACGTGCATATAAACATATAAAATCAATATGAAAAATGTGTTCTATTTTTTTATCGAATAACCATATTTTAACGTCTTTAAATCCTTTAAATTGACGAAACCGTGAGGCATGTGAACCAGTAATTACTCCCTTAGTAATAACAAAAAAGATCTTTGCATTTTGTTTCATAAATGACTTCTTAGCTTTATAAAAAAAGAGCGAGGCAATCTCGATATTTAATACATTTTTAGATGATGGTTTAATTCCCAAATCAGCTGCTAATAATTTAATTTGATTTTGATAATAAATCGAATCGATATCTCTAAAGGTGTACCATGGAGGATTACCGATAATTAGGTCGAATTTTTCATGATTTAAATCCATTTCATAAAATAAACTATCTGTTAAGATAAAATGAGTCCCAATTTTGTTTGCTTTATTTCCAGCTAAAAAAGTTATATTGACAATTGTCAACAAAATTGACATAGGATTTAAATCAAAACCATAAACATTTTCTAAAGCCCTTTTGATTTCCATATCTGGCTTTTTTGCAGATAAGATTGATTTAACAATTTCGATTAGAAAATTACCAGTACCACAACTAGGATCCAGTACTCTTTCTCTAAATTTATACGATTCTGTAACCATTTTCTTTACCAAAAATGGGGGTGTATAAAATTCCCCTGAATAATGGCGTAATTTGGGATTTAAAACTCGTTGGAGTAAGAGATCGAATAAATATTCGGGTTTAATGCTTGTATTAAAAAGATTGTGAAACGTATATTGGGTGAGTTTCTCGAGGAAAAATGCTTGTTTTTCCTCCAAGAACTCTATAAGTGGTAAAAAATAAAGATTTAAGAAAGTAATATCTGTAAAAAATTCATTTAAGAAAGAATTTTGGATCTCTTTTACATTTATCAGCTTGGGTTTTTTGGATCTTGCGTTTTCACGATTAATTAATAGATATCGGAGTATAAATAAGTGTATGATATAAAAAATTTGAGTAAATATAGTATAAACTTGCAGTGATGTATTTTCTTTACCATAAATCGACGTATATGTCCGAGTCCATTCTTTAAAGCAGTTTTGTTCATTATAAGATTCTTTATCCAAAAAAACTTCCAATTCAATGGTTAATTTCTCGAATTCTTTAAAATTTATACCATTATTTGTATTTAAAGTGTTTAATTTATCCAAAAAATGTAAAACCTTGTAAAAGTTTCTTAAGACAATCAATTAATTAATATTAAAATATAAATTATTCTTAGCTATATTTATTATTTAAAGATTACCTAATACAATAATGCGAGTATCTTGACTTTCACGAATTTTAAATTAGCAAAAATGTTTGAACATGGTGTTAACTTTTCATGCCAGATGTGCGGTGATTGCTGTCGTGGATTCGATGAGGGCGAAGTTTTTCTGTATCGGAACGATATTTATAGGCTAGCGAAATTCCTAAATTTAACAGGTAACAATGGCTTACGAAAATTCGCGAAAAGATATCTTAAAGTAATTGAAAATACCTTCTTTTGGAAGGAAGATAACGCTGAAAGGGGTAAAACTTTTCGATTTAATACATTAGCTTTTTCTTTTACGGGAGAAGATGAGCATTGTCATTTTTTAGTAAATAGCCGATGTACTGTTCATCAAGCGCGCCCATTCCAATGTCGCTGTTTTCCTTTTTGGAAAATGATGGTTTCTAGTAGAAAAAATGTTATTAATTACAGTAAGAAATGTAAGGGACTGCGCTTGTTACAAGGTCATTATTATAGCAGAAGAGAGATATTATCCTGGGCAAACGAGGAATATCGAATAGAAAAGGAGTACTTTATCGAGATGCGGAAAAATGATTTTAATATATTAAAGGTGTATCCGTTCTTAACCGAGGATATGATTGATAAGTAATTTCTTTATTCTATTTATTTAACGCAAGAGTTAGAATTATCTTGTATGCATTATTAGGAATAATTAATAAAAACCTTCCTTTATAATACTCATAAAATACCGAAAAAAATCATCTGAATAAGTGGTTAATAACATGAAGATTGGATTATTTATTTGTGATTGTGGAAAAAATATAAGCGGAGTTATAGACAATCAACATTTAATTGAATATTTTAAGAAGATTCCAGAAGTCCATGTGATTGGAGAACAATATTTATGTTCAGAGGTTGGATTGAACAAAATCACCGAAGAGATTAAGGAGAATGGAATTGACAGAGTTGTTATTGCCGCTTGTTCGTTTAAACTGCATGGTTTATTATTTCGGAAAACGATTGAGAAAGCAGGGATCAACCGATTTCTAGTTTCTTTTGCGAATATTCGGGAACAGAATTCATGGGTACATAGTGACAATCCGGAGAAAGCAACGAAAAAGGCAATCGATCAGATAAATATGGCTATTGAGCATGTGAAATTGCTAGAGCCATTAGAAGTACAACATGCTATGATTACTCCATCGACATTAATTATTGGGGGAGGTATAGCAGGAATTAAAGCAGCTTTAGCAATTGCTGATGCGGGATATAAAGTTTATTTAGTTGAAAAAGATTTGACCATTGGAGGACACATGGCGTTATTTGATAAAACATTCCCAACATTAGATTGCAGTATTTGTATTCTCGGTCCTCTTATGAGTGAGGTAAAAGATCATCCTAATGTTGAGTTATATACTTATTCCGAGGTAGAGAAAGTAGAGGGATTTGTAGGAAATTTTGAGGTGTCAATCGTAAAGTATCCTCGCTATATTGTAGAAGAAAATTGTGTTGGCTGTGTTGATATTTGTAGAGAGGTGTGTCCTATCGATATTGAGGATACATTTTTCCCAAGAAAAGCAATAGACATTGTATATCCCCAAGCAATACCTTTACTTCCAAATATTATAGAAGAGGAATGTATTGGGTGCAAAGCGTGCGCTCAAGCATGTGATCGAGACGCAATTGATTTCGATCAACAACCAGAACATTTCAAGATAAAAGTTGGCTCGATAATTGTCGCTACGGGATATAAAACTTTTGATCCTACCATCTTAGGTGAGTTAAATTATGAACAATATGCTGATGTTATTACAACCTTGCAACTCGAAAGATTGCTCAATAGCGATGGTCCTACACGTGGAAGAGTTGTCAAACCATCGAATGGAGCTATACCAAAAAATGTATCCTTTATTTTATGTGTTGGTTCAAGGAATAAAGTGATTCATCGTGAATATTGTTCCCAGGTGTGTTGTAATACTGCAATAAAGCAAGCAGTATTAATCAAAAAGGAACATCCTGAAACAAAAATTAATATTTATTACACCGATATCAGAGCGATAGGAAAAAATTGCGAAGAGTTTTATAATAGAGGACGAGAGGTTTTTGGAATTCGATTTATTAAAAGTAATGTGTCTGCAATCCTGAAAAGTGATTTATCAAAAGAGGGTAGATTATTAATACGTGGAGAGGACATTATTGAAGATAAAATATTTGAAAGTGAAACTGATTTAGTTGTTTTAGCAATTGGTATAGAACCCGCCCTCGATACCGATAAACTTAGTAAAATTCTTAACATCTCTCAGGATAATTATGGATTCTTATTGGAAAAGCATTTAAAAATTAAACCCTCCGAAACCTCAGTAAACGGTATTTTTATAGCTGGAGCAATTCAAGGACCGAAAGATATTCCAAGTAGTATTGCTCAAGCTGAAAGTGCCGCAGCTAAATCCGTGGCTTTACTTTCCAGAGGTCAAGTAGAATTAGACCCTCATATCGTATATTATGATCCAGAAAAATGTGATCTTTGTCGTTTGTGTGAGGAAATATGCCGCTTTAATGCAATTAAGATTGAGGGTAAAAAATTAACTCTTACACAAGCAAACTGCTCAGGTTGCGGTGCCTGCGCAGCGATGTGTCCTAATGATGCACTTTTTATTCCTGGATTTCGACAAGATCAAATACGCAATCAAATTAGCAAAGTTTTGGGAGAAAATAAACAAGAATTTCCCCTCATCATTGCATTCTTATGTAATTGGTGTTCTTATGTGGGGGCAGATCTCGCGGGAACGAGTAAAATTACCTATCCATCAAATATAAGAGTAGTTCATGTTATGTGTACTGCAATGTTAGATCCAGCATTAATATTTGAAAGTTTTTTCCAAGGCGCAGATGGTGTTTTGATTGCTGGATGTTATGAGCAAGATTGCCATTATGACACGGGCTTTTTGAAAACGAAGACTAGGTATGCTAGTATAAAGGATATGTTAGCAGAATCGGGGATTAATGAACATCGGGTTAAAATTGTGAGTATTTCTGCGGGAGAGGGCGAAAAATATGCTAAAGTTATAAATGAGTTCAATAAAGAACTCAAACAATTAGGTCCAATTAAACCAAATGAATATATTAAACCTGTAATGGAAGAAAGAAAAGAAGAAGAAAAAGCCAAATTAGACGAAATTTAAGCGATAACTTTCTTAAATATTTAATTATTTATTCTATAAATCTTATTAATAACTTAGCTTTAAATCAAATTTACTAGATAATTCAATTATATTTACAAACGCAACATGAAAATTCGTGCGATAACAATCGGTCAAAAAATTCCTTACTTATCTGATAATAATCTTCTTGAAAGAAGTTTAGAAGAATCACTTCAGAAATTTTCTATATTGAATAGTGATTTGGTAGATAAATTTCGTCGACTAGATATTGAAGTTCAAACCAAAAGATTATGCTCTCAACCCCTTTTATCTTATGAGGAGCAAGTTTTTGATCAAAATCTAAATAAAGTTTTAGTAAATTTTCATGATCAATTGGCTATCGTTGAAAATTTGATTAATAAATATGAGATTGACTACTTTGCGTCATGTGCAGTCTTAGCAGACATACAAATGGCGAAATACGGTATTTATGAAAGTCTCTTTTTGAATGAGGTCCCTCAATTTATTAAGCGAAAGGAAAAATTCTTCTCATCATTACATGTTGCTTCTAATGATAATGGGATCAATCTTTCAGCCTTAAAATCAGGAGCAAAGATAATTAAAAAGCTTTCGGAACCAGATCCATTCAACAATTTAAGGTTTTGTGTAAGTACAAATGTAAAACCGGATACTCCCTTTTTTCCAGCAGCTTACCACTTAATGGAAAAACCTTCCTTTTCTATCGCATTAGAAATGGCTGATGAAGTTGTAGGAGTGTTCGAGGCTTTAAATTCATTTGAGGAAATCCAGATTTCATTAAAAGCAAAATTTGAAGAAATATATGAGAAACTAGTCCCGCTCTGTGAAACTGTGAGTAAGGAACATGAAATTTTATTTCACGGAATCGATATGTCACCTGCACCTTATCCTAAACTTGATCAAAGCATCGGAACTGCCATTGAAAATTTAAATTTTGAATATTTTGGCGCTCCTGGCTCGCTCATAGCTGTTGCACTTATAAAGAATGCTATACCACTAAAAGAGAAGACTATTGGTTTTAGCGGATTTATGCCCTCAGTATTAGAGGATTATACAATTGCGAAAAGCTTATCTGAGAATAATTTTAATCTTGATACTCTTTTATTATATGCAACTATGTGTGGTACCGGTCTTGATTGTGTTCCTTTACCTGGCGACGTTACAATTAAAGAACTTTTTTATATCTTATTGGATATTTGTACTATATCTCTACGGTTAAAGAAACCTTTAACTGCCCGATTAATGCCAATTCCAGGCAAAGAATCAGGAGATGATGTTAAATTTGATTTTGAATATTTTGCCCCCTCAAAAGTGATGGATATAAGACGTCTTAAGGAAGAAAGAGAAGATGATTTATTTGGTAGTAAACAAAAAAGTTTTAAATTCATATAATTAAAAAAATCTCACCATGGTGAGTGATAAAGACATTGAATGAGGATACTCGAAGCTCAAAAGATGGTTTGATTTTTTTTAATCAAGCTTTGGAATATTTTGACTATCCAGTTGATCAGCTTTCAAATGAAAATATAAATTCACAAAAGAACCTAACTATAAAAGATTCTGATTTACTTAAACATGAAATGTTAGCTGAATTGAACCGTCTGAAGGAAGTTATAATAAATAATCCTGATGCGAAGTTACAAGCATTAAGTGAGTCCGAAAGGCAGGTATTTTTCGATTTTATTCGAAAATTCTCAATATGTCCTATTTGTGGCAATCAAAACCATTATCTCTATCTTAAGAAATTATACTTTAATGAGGATAAACGAGTAATGAAGGATGCATTACTTAATTTGATGAGACTTAAGTATTATAAAATAAAATTTAATTTTGGGGTTCCTTGCTGTAATTGTTTTAAAAAATATTTTGAAGAGTAAAAAAAAGAATTAATAAAAATTTTCAATAACTTTTCCCCCTGGTAAAATTTCATAAGACACTTTTTTATTGTTCGTGTTCATTTTGACACATTGAGCTTGAATAAGGAACTGCATATTGTAATCAAAAACCTCTTCTTGCTCAACAATTTTGCTATTCTTAAGATCTTGAAACAAGTCCTCTTTAGAGATAACAGTCACGTCGTTTATACGTTTAAGCATTTCTCTTCTAATAGGATGATTCACTGCTTTTAAATGCTGGGCGTGACCTACTTTTTTTGGTTCACTCATTCTATTTAACCTTTTGTAGTTTTCTTATTTTAAATATTCAATAACTTTCCCTAATTGGGTAATTACATAATAAATTTCAGAGTTTTGGTTGACTTTTTCTATACAGAGAGCTTTCACTAAAAAATCTAAGTTGTACTCCAAAATAGAAAGTTCATTTACTAAGTTTTCATTTTGAAGTTCGTGAAAAAGCTCAACTTTTGACACTTTCTCTCTTTCATTTACTAAATGTAAGATTTGACGCCTGATAGGATGATTAACTGCTCGAAGATATAATCCATGGAAATATTTACTTCCTTCTAACGTTTCGGCATACTCTTCGAGTGATTTATAATCTTTAAAATCAAACTCATCGGGCATAGAGGACAAAAAATATCTATTAAGAAAAACTTTTACACTATAATCCATAAAAAAATATACTAAAACAAGAATTTGATATAATCATGAATTATGAAGATATTAAGAAAATTCTAGGATCTGATGCCGAAAAATTACTTAAGCATACTTGTACCGGTATTCCCAAAGATATGATTCATCAACCTGGACCTGACTATATTGAGAGAGTATTGGAACAGTCTGATCGTAATAATTTATTCTTAAATAACATGGAGCGCCTATTTAATCAAAGAGGAAGATTAGCGGGGACGGGATATGTTTCCATTCTACCAGTAGATCAAGGAATCGAACATACAGCAAGTGCAAGCTTTGCTGTGAATCCTTCCTACTTCGATCCTGAGAATATAATTAAATTGGCGGTTGACGGTGGATGCAATGGTGTTGCATCTACACTAGGAGTGTTAGGATCGATGAGCCGTAGATATGCCCGAAAAGTACCATTTATAGTGAAATTGAATCATAATGAAATACTTTCAAAGCCAACCATATCTGATCAGACAATGTTTGCTAGTGTAGATCAAGCCTGGGATATGGGTGCAGTAGGAGTGGGTTCTACCATATATTTTGGTTCTCAAGAGTCAAGAAGGCAGATTCAAGAGACTTCTGAAGCTTTCAGATATGCTCACGAGTTGGGACTTGTTTGCGTACTCTGGTGTTATTTAAGAAATAAAGAAGAATTCATAAAGGATGGAAAAGATTATCACACTGCTAACGATTTAGAAAGTCAAGCTAACTATCTTGGGGTCACCATCGAAGCGGACATTGTTAAACAAAAAATTTCAACTCTCAATCGTGGCTTTTTAGATTTAAATTTTGGTAAAACAGATAAACTTGTCTATGAAAAATTAGCTACCGATCATCCTCTTGAATGGAATCGTTATCAAGTGGCAAATTGTTTTATGGGTCGTGTAGGGTTGATTAATTCTGGAGGAGAGTCTGGAGGAAGCGATCTACAAGATGCAGTGACAGCAGCAGTCATTAATAAACGATCTGGTGGAATGGGATTAATTTTAGGACGAAAAGCTTTTAAAAAATCAACACCGGAAGGAATTAAAATTCTGAATGCAGTACAAGATGTGTATTTATGTAAGGAAATTACACTCGCATAATAACTTCTTTCTTTTTCTTTTTTTGTATAGTCTAAATAATAAATCTTCAATTATTGGACTACGATAATTTAAATAAATTAGTTAAATGTATACTTAATATACAATAACCAAAATAGAAATGTGAAATGTGAAAATGGGAAATCATAATAATTATCCTAATCCTCATAATAATCCATATAGAATGAGTAATCAACCAAGTGAAAGAAAAATGCCGGTAAATCATCAAACTCCTAAAATTGATTTTAATTTAAATCGAATTTGTCCATCGTGCGGTAAAATCATTAGCTTAAACCACAATTTTTGTAAATTTTGTGGCGTAGATCTAAGTGGACTCCGACCGATGCAGGATGCGGATCGTGCAATGCGGGAACTTGCGAAAACAGCATTAACAGATCCTAATGCGGATGTAAGGAAAGATGCCGTAGATACTCTTGGAGATTTTGGAGAGCTTGAAGTATTAGGGGTATTAGCATATATCTTACTCAATGATCCTGATGAGAATGTAAGAAAGGAAGCAGCTGATGAATTAGGTGATCTCCACCATATTATCTCTCTTGATGTATTAGCAAAAGCATTGAAAGATAAGAGCCCGATTGTAAGAAAAGAGGCAATTGAAGGATTAAAGAAGATTAAAAAGAAAAACAAGCCAGAAAAACAAGAAATAAAAGCTGAATTAAAAGCTGAAAAAGAGGAGGATTTGGAAATCGAAAAACAACCTGAGGAACCAGAACAACCAGAGGAACCAGAACAACCAGAAATTGATGAAGAGGACTTTGAGCCAGCTGAGGAGAAGCAAGAAAAAATGGATTATGAAGAAGAACAAGATGAAAAATTGGAATTTTCAGAAGAAATGAAAGAAGATGATTATTACAAATTATAAATCTTTTTCTTTTCTACTTTTTAGTTTCAAATTTTAAAAACTAGTTTTCACTTGATTTATTAGAAGGAATTTTTGGAAGCTCTCTCCTAATATTCACTTTTTGCTCCTGATTTTGCCTATTGTCTTCGGAAGATTTATTTAGATCACTTTTCTTTAAAACTTCTACTGCCTCAACAATTCCTTTATTTTGATCTATATAGACCCGTAATTTATTATTATCTAATTCTACGATTCCCTCAGGGAGCTTGCTAACTTTTTCCCATACGATATCAACTATATTTCTCCCTAACACTTCTGTAACTTTTGAAACTGCTCCATAGAGAGTATGACCTAAAATTAGATTTTGTCTTTTATAATTAGGTGGAACATCCTTCTTTAAAATCTTTTCTTTAATTTTGTCAGCTTCTTGTTCTGAAAGACCAACCGTTTTCTTTAATGTTGAGGGTTTTAGTAGCGACGGCTTCGTGTCCCCAATTCGAATAGAAGACATGATTATATCATCAGCTGTATCCTCTAAAATGGGGGAATAGTATTCCGCTTCAGAATTTTTTTGTTTGGTTAATTTTTTTTCTTCCTTCAATCGATCTCGTTCGACGTTTCTAATATAACGCATATCTGGTAATCTTTCAGTAGCTTCCATTGATTCTAATTTAAACGCGTTCAAGAATTCTTGGAGTTCATCACCTTGATCAATAGAGACAATCTTACATCTATGATAACGCGCATCCGTTATTAGCTCTTTTTGTATTTGCTGAGCTACTTTTGAACTTATAAATCTTTTGCGAACTGGAGATTTCGAACCTTTCCATATGAAAATTCTACGGAGATCCTCTCGCACGATAATTAGCACTTGTTCAGAATTTAAATGTAACTGTAAATTATCTTGGTTAATATCTAATTTTTTGCGTTCACCAGTATTTTCTAAATCATATACCATAAACTCCTCATATACATTTTCCATTTGATCATCTCTTTATGGTAATTTTCAAGCTATAAATCGATCTAATATACTAATTTATACTTAACAACCTAGTCTTAAATAGGACTTTTAAAATTACCGTTATCTATAATATTTTTAAATATCGAGGAACTAAAAAAAATCCATGTAATATCTGGAAGTTTACTGATCAGCTGATATCTGGACGTATTTCCAAATAAAAATAAGCGATACTCCTAAAATAGCCGAACATATAGGCCCCCATAATAATAAACCTATTGAATAAAATTTAGATCCAACATTTATGTAAGGTAATTCATTAATTAATCCTAATATAAATACTCCAAATGCTTGAAATAGATTCAGAAAAATCAAAGGTAATCCTGTATATGTACCCGCTTTTAGTTCACCTGTTTTTTCTTGGTCACCTTGAGCTAAATCAGCGTATATAACTGCTGGAATTAGAAACCAACCCGCAAGAGATGCACCAATTCCAGTTAAGATAATTATATTGATAACAAAATAAGAATTCAAGGGGAACAAATTGATCAAGGTACAAGGTAAAACTATGATTGCCAAATAAAATACATAGGTAATAGCGCGCTTTCTACCATATTTCTTGATGATTCTTTTCCATATATCTAAGAATATCACAAGTGCCGCAAACACAATAAGTAAACTAATAAAATATTCAAATGGACTATATTGTAAAACTTGATCGAAATAGGGAAGAAGTTGGGCTGCAATTATGGACCATGCTATACTAGAAATTCCCAACATAAAACTTACTATCATAAAATCTTTATTTTTCAAACTTGTCTTTAAAATTTTCCCTAAATTGGATTTAATCTCAAAATATGGCTCTGTGGGCATCAAAAAAACATTCAAATATAAAAGTGTCAGAGTAATTATCGCAAAAATTATTAATGGCAATGAGAAACTGTATGGGATAATATTTACTGAAGTTTCAAGTTGATCTAATACATCAGTTATTATAAGAAAATTAAAGATCCAAAGAATCAATGTTCCAAGTAAGTTAAATATACTCTGTACTTGGGACGCTTTTGGTCTTTCGGTGATTTCAAACTGTTCTGCCAACCATGCTTGATAAGGAGTAGTTGCACTTAAACTGATTCGGAAGATACTTTCCCAAACTAATAACCAAATAAATAATAATTGTTTATCATTTAAATCGGGGAGAATTAATGAAGGCATAAGTAAAAAAATAAATGAAAGAGCATATAATGGAGACGAGACAAAAATAAAGGGCTTTCGTCTCCCCAATTTCGTATATTTTTTATCACTAATCCAACCGAAAAGAAATGAAAAGATAGCGGTGCAAAAATATCCAATACCCAATGCTAATCCAACTAAGAATGGAGTAAGACTATATCCTATTGTATATATGGCAAAAACAGTATATACTTCTACACCAAGCAGTATAGTTAAACCTACCCTAGGGAGGCCAAATATCAAGATTTTATACTTAGTCATATCAAATCTCGTGGAATGAACTTTAATTCCATTAATATATAATACACTTATTTGTATAAAATACTAATACTCAAAATAAAATAAATAAAATATAGGAATAAATAGTTAAAATCTTCTTCCTCTTCCTCTAAATGGACCAGAACCAAATGCTATACCTCCACCACCAGTATCATGGAGTACATTGTCTATACTAAGAACAAAACCTAAGAGAATCCTTCTGTCAGTTATTTTATCCAAGATTTTTAAAGCATAAGTATCGGTATAATCGAATAATCCTCCGAGAAAAACATCTCTCCATCTATCCGCTTTTTCTATTTCTGCGACGAGTTTTTTCGTAGCAGTCTCATAGATTTTAAATGACCATCCCATAAAGTTTCCTTCTGCTTCATACCATCTTGTTCGAGTTTCTGGTTCTTCTAAATAAAATACATGCCTAAAGAAAGTTAAAATTTTCCTTTTTATTCGAGCAATTGGTTGACCATCGGGAGTCTTAAGATCTTGGGCTCCACGAGCAGATACAATCTTACTATGTATGGTTGCAACCACTGTACCATCAAGTTCTTGTAATTCAACCCTTCTGCGAATACTGAAAATCTTTCGATTCATTCTTCCAATTAATTGTCCTTTTTCATCCATTATATCTCCATACCCTAAATCCCACATTTTCTCCTTGATGATATAATAATTTCTGTTTAAATCAAATAAACCACCTTCTTTTTTGGGGGCTTTTATGACCTGAGGTTCGGAGGATTCTTCTTTAACGGGTTCGTGTCTTATTTCATTTCCACACTTTTCACAGAATCTCTGATCGCTACTTACTTTTGCGCCACAATTATCACAATATTCCATATCGTTTACCTTTTCGAATAGAAATTTAACAATATTATTATTTAATGACTATATAGTAGCTTTATCTAATAAATTTACTCGATATAGATTTTATAGTAACAAGAGAGAAATATTTTAATTTCAATAAGATTTTAAATAAATAATTAACCATAAAGAGAAATAAGAAATTGGTTTCAGACTACGCGATACCTAAGCTCCTTAAGCTCAAGGATTATATTACTATTACTGGTACAACATTAGGGATCATCTCGCTAGTTTGTGGTTGTGTAGGAAACAAAAATGCAATATCCTTAGGATTCTTCTTGGTGACGATCGCATTAGGAACGGACTTAATTGATGGATATATCGCTCGAAAAACGGGTACGGTTAACGAGATGGGAAAGCAACTTGATTCCTTAAGTGATTCGCTAACATTTGGAATAAGTCCTGCAATATTAACCTTTCAAGCATTTAAAACAAGTGGACTATTTGATGTAATTCTACTTATTGCTTGTATATGTTTTGCCTTAGGGGCAATTTTGAGGCTTGCGCGATTTAATCTTTCTTTAAGTATCGGATATATGGGGGTTCCTACTCCAATTAGTGCGTTACTAGTCATTATCTATTTTTATGCCAATTATTTCTATTCTTTGGCTTATCCTCTCCAGGATCCAATTTTTCCTGTATTGACCTCTTTTCTCATTCCTTTTTTCCTGATATTTATCGGATGGCTAAATATTACAACTCATATTTCATTTGGCGAAAAAGGGAAAATTATATATGTTATTTTCCTTTTAGTCGCTCCTCTTGGCCCAATTTTCGGAATAATAGGAATTATGAATCCTAATTATATTATATCAATAACAGTTTCGATAATATTTCTTTCTATTTTTATCGGATTATTTATTTACATTTTATATGGATTTGTGGTAAAATACAAAACATCAAAAAATACCACTTCTAATCAAAAATAATTTAATTGAGCTAATTATAAAATCTTAGCTTTCCACTCTTCAAAATCTTGTTTTATTTGGGCGATATTTTCTTGACTTAATGGATGAACAAACATTTTGTATTGATTAATAGTACTACGTAATTTATGTAAAGTAACTGAAAAACCCTTCTTTTCTAAAACAAGATCAGCAACCTTTTGTAATTCCTGACTAAATGCTTCTCCATTCAATCTGTTAAGCTTCTGGGCCAAATTATTAAATGCATTATTAATCATAATACCTGCTTCATCTCCAGGTTTCGGCTGAGCTTTAGAAACAAAATCTACATGTTGTTGTATTTGGTTTGTTAAATTTGAAATGACTGTTGAAGCTTCTAGTTCAGTTTTCACTGGTTCCTTTTCTTGTAAGGGTGATTTTACAACCTCTCGTAACACTTTTTTTGCTTTAATATGTTCTGGAACTTCTATTGATGGCTGAATTTTTTTAATGGGAGTGGTTTGTAACGATTTTGGGGAGGAAATCTCATCCACTTTTGTTCCAATTGACTTAGGAGCTTGATATGACTCGGTACTTCCTTTTTCCCACATTGACAGAACAAAGTTACTTAATAGGTTAAAATAAGAGGGATTATTTGTAGCAAATCCTATAAAATCATTTAGAGGATTTTCCGAACTAGATTTGATGATTCCAATAAGTATATATTTTTGATCTCCTTTCAAAATGACAATCTCATCATTCTTTAACATTCGATACTCCAGATTTTTAATGGTTTTTAACTTCTTAACAAAACTATTAACATGAGCTTCTGAAGAGACAACCTTTATTTTTACAGATGCGTTTACTCCTTTAAAAGAATCTGCCGACAAATGAGTCTCAAGTTTCGGTAAAATTAATAAGATTTCCCGATTGCATTTGGCAATCCAATTCAAAACATTTTCATTTACCCTTGAAATACTATTAATAAACCATAAATCAGACAATTGGATTTTCTCAGGTGAAACATAAGAATGAAAATAACTTTTCATTACTTTATCAATAGGATTATTAAGAGCAGCTACAGAATCTACAGAATTTTTGATAACGACCTCAAAATTATCTAAAATAAGTTTTTCAAATTGCTGTAAATCTTCAGTTAATCCCGTATTCTTGCTTTTAATCATATCGATGATCCTATTAATTTTCTGCTCATAATTATTAATAGTATTAACTAATAACATCTTAAAATCGTCCCTAAATTGAAAAATTGACTTAATGATGTTATCAAGTGACTCTCTCGTATTTGTGAATTCTGTTTCAATTGATTCATGCAATCTTGTGGTAAAGTTTTTAATTAGATCTTCTGAATTTTGCTTAAAAATTCTTTCAATCAATTTTTTAACAGGTTCTTCGTGTTTTTTTAACTCCAAATATTCTAATTGTGTAATGATTTCATCTTTAGTTTTAGTGACCATTTTAAATAAATTAGAGAATTCAGTTTGAGTAACCCCTTTAACTCTCTGATGAAGATCTTTTAAAGCATCATTTATTATATTGAAGTTCTCCATTCCCTGTACAATGTCTTCGATGTCTTGCTTTTGGATAATGGATTCTTCTTCTATATCTCTTTTTATGTCTTGAGTAACTTGAAAAATTGTATCTAATTCTATTAAACTATTCTTTTCAAGAGTATTATTCAAGGTCTTTGCCATTAATTGATGAAGTTGGTTTTTAATACTATCTAAATTAGCATAAATATTGGCAATGTAGGTAATAATGGGATTAAAAGGCGGGATTACTAAATAGGTCATAATCATATCCGGGTCATCAGATTGGATAGGGACTAAAAGCCCAAGCTCTAATAATTCGTTAATTGTTTGCTTGTAATCTTTTTCAGACAATTTTGGAACTATTGAGTAGATTTCAAAAGAAGAAAGCGGTGCTTTACCTAAACCTTTAATATAAATCTGGATTGCATTATCTGAGAGATTTAACTGTTTTAAAAAATCTTCCATTTTTATCCTCAATAGATTAATTTGTTAAAATGGAGTTTCTTACTTTTAATAATAAGAAATATAATTATTTATTTTTAAATATTTTAAGATAAAAAAATTTAAAGTTTAATACTCTTAAGTTTATTTATTAGTAGCTAGGTTATTCTTTCGATGAAAAGTTCCCACGAGGATGTATTTATATATTTAGATTTAACCAAGGAGCTTCTTAAGAAAAAAGACATTATTAGATCTATTAAGTATTATATCTCAGAAAAAAATAAAATTAATATCAACGGACATTATGGCTTGTTAATATTCCAAGATGAGGGTAATCCAATATTTTTAACGAATAAAAAGGATTCGAACATTATCTTAAAAGCAGTTGATGAAAATTGGAAATCACGTCCAAAAAAAAAGTCATTTTTTGAAAATGGGTTGTTCTATATTTTTTCTTACATCGCCGAAACCGTACGAAAGAAGTCAAAAACTTATCGTGTTATCGTGATTACTGACACTCCAAGTGATCTTTCTGAAGATTATACCGATGCATTGTTTAATATCGTGTCAAAAATTAAGTTTTTTCCAACTTATATAGATATCATAAGAATTTCTGAAAAAGAAGACCGATTTTTTAAAGATGATGTTAAACTAAATATACTTGCCAATGATACCAAGGGGAAGATTTTTTATATAAAGGATAAAGATGAATTTAAACAGGTTATTAAAAAACTAATTCAATCTAAAGAATCGGTTGATATCTTTGAATATAAAAGATCGGAAAAGATTAAAATTAATCGCAGTGATTATGAATTTTACTCCCAATTGGCCAAGGAACTTATAGAATCCCCTGATGCATCTATAACTCAAAAATGTCATTTTTGTTCAGAAGAGATTTGTCCGGTTTGTGCTAGTGTTAATGATATCCCTAAGATCTGCCCAGAATGCTCCTCAGCTTTTCATAATTGTTGTTTAATTAATTATATTCTTCAAAACAATATTGGTATACCTCATATTTTTCGTTGTCCAAAATGTGATGTGCTTTTAAAAATTGATCAAGATGAAATTGTTAGGCCTAAAGACGCTTCAATTGATTCTGCAGAGGAATATCTAGAGTTGGAAGATAGCAAAGAAATTGAAACCGAAATACGCTTTAAACCAATTCCGCAAGTTAAAGATTTAGAGAATAATAAAGAAATTGGGTATTCTTCCTCATCTGGGAAAACAACATATTCAGAAAGAAAACCACGAACTGTTAGAATTGGGGGATATTTTGGTAAACTTTACACTGTACAAAAAATCGGGGATAAATTAGTATATCAGAAGGAAAAAACGCATCAAGATATTTCTGGAGGGAATAAACTAAGCGAACGGAATCAATTAGTTAATAAAGAATCTTCAACTGTCCTCGTAGATACGGAAAAAAAAATTAATTCCTGTCCTGAATGTGGGACGCCATTTGCCTCGGATTTTAGGAAAGGAGATATATGTCCATTTTGTGGTCATAAATTAGATTGATATGAAAATTACATCTACTCCCTTATACAATTAATATTATTTTTCTTGGGAAAGAATGGAATTATCAATAAAAATAAATAAAAATTCTCACATTATTCATATATAATTTTATCACATGTGTAAAATGAATTAATTTATGTCTGATGTTAAAGCTTTTAGAAAACCTTCGATAAATTCGGAGGAATTCATTTTTTACATCGATCTTATCACTGATTACCTTAAAAAAAAAACACTTCTAAAGGGGATAAGTTCATTTATAAAGGAAAAAAACAACTTTAACATTTTAACCTCCTATGGGCTAGTAATTTTTCAAGAGAATACCAATCCCATTACTGTTTATGATGAAAAAGATTCAGATAAAATTCTTGATCAATTAAATGATAAATGGGATACACGTGAAACTGGTCAAAGCTTCCTTGAAAATGGTCTATTCGAGATATTGGCATATATTTTTCGAAAAAGCCAAGAATCTAGAAAAAATTATCGTGTAATCATTATATCGGATGTTCCTAGTACCTTATCTGAAGATTATCATAATGCTCTTTATGACTTATTAATTAAAGCTAGAAATTTTTACGCCTTTATTGATATCATTCGTGTAGGAGATAGCAAGTTTTACGATGATGATGTGAAATTAAAGGTGATTTCTTCAGAAACACATAGCGGGGTCTTTTACTGCAAGGATCCTAAAATATTTCCCAACATACTTGGATCTCTTGTTCAAAATAAAACTGAATTCACCGTTATACAGCCAAGTGAACAACATCCTGTACTCAGGGAGGATAAAATTTTTTATGAAAGATTAGCAGTTGATTTAATATCTCTCGATTCTGAAGATAAGGAGGTATGTGATATCTGCCAACAAGAACTATGTCCAGTCTGTGAACTTCACTCTGATCAAATTCTTAAATGTTATAATTGTGATGTAAAATACCATTCTTGCTGCGCAGCTCATTATTCGATTAAAAATAATATAGGCTTCAGACATATATTTCGATGCTTACAATGTGATACATTACTCAAACTTGATGAAGATTTCGTGAATTTAATCTATGAAGAGGAATATAAATCCGATGGAGAAGAAATAACTGAAGAAGAAGCCCAGTTGGATATAATTGAGGAGGAAATTGAAGAGGAAGATCTTTCTGAAGAGGATTATTTGGAGCCAATTGAAGATGTAGCTGAGGAGAGTAAGATAGAGGTTGAAACAGAAAAAAAAGTGAGAATCGGAGGGTATTTCGGTCAAGAAATTATAATAAAACCTAAGAATAATAATCAAAATAAAGTTCTAAAAGTTACTGAGACTGTCATAAATGTTCGGGAAAATTTATCTGAAGCTAATAAAGCCATATCTATAACTTCGCTAAAACCACCAAAGAAGAGGACTATAAAATTATGTAAGATTTGTGGAGCAACCTTACAAAATGTTCATATATGTCCTAATTGTGGAGCGAGAGTTGATTAGTCATATTTTATATCATTTTATAAAATCCAATGCATTTAAAATATTATTAAGCTAATTTATTTAACGCGTTTTACACATATTATATCATGAAAGTCACTCCAACAATTTCTAAAATATCTATGCTCCTTTCCGGAATTTCTATGGGAAGTGTTGGTCTTTTCATTATCCTCTTACAAAAATATCCTATCTATTCTGTAGTTTTATTCCGAGGTCTTTTTGGAACCTTTTTCCTCACAATCTTAATGTTGCTTACCAAATCTTTTTCTTTTGGTTTTATTTCTCGATCATTTAAGGATTATTGGAAGTATTTGATAATTATCGCCATATCGAACCCTCTAGTTATCTTATTCTATTTTATGACCATTCAATTATCAGGTTCGGCATTTGCCGCATTTCTATTATATACAAGCGGGTTGTATCTTTTACTCCTTCTAACTTTTACAAGAGAAGAGAAGATTTCGAAATTGAATTATCTTTGTTTTATCCTCGCAATTGTAGGTGTCTCCATAATTATGGAGTTTTGGACGGGCAATCTGTTATCATATGGATTAATTTTTGGGTTGCTCTCCGGTTTTACTCTAGGGATATTGATTTTTTCCAAGAAAAAAATTTATAATCAACGAAAAAAAACCAACTCACAATTGAATACAGTAGGAAACTTTGATATTTTTTTAACTTGGTTTTCAACCCTCTCTCTTGTAATTATCTTCTTTCCTCTAGGGATTAATGATGTATTTAAATTGACTTTAAATGATCTTCTCATCAGCTTATTATTAGGTTTTATCCCTACTGCTTTTGCTTTTACTCTTTATAATATTGGTGTGAAGAATGATAAAGGAGGGAACATTGTCATTCTCTCTTATTCTGAGATCATCGTCTCCGTTGTAATTAATTTATTTTTTTTTCCTTCTCTGTCAATCTTTACCATCATTGGAGGCTCCCTCGTTTTATTGGCGAATATAATAATTTTAAGGTTTGATAAATAAACAAATTATTTTTTTTCAATGAAGTATTATTGATGTCAAGATTAACAATTAGAGTTTAATTATGGAAAATAATAATGAAGAAGAGATTTCACGGATAAAAGAATTAGAAAGTATTAATTTATCTTCAGATGAGATACGAGATTCCGTGGTGTCAACTAAAAAGCAAATAGAAAAGCAAAATGAGGAGTTGGCCTCAAAAATTAACGCTAATCTTAAAAGCTACAAAATTAAATCGTTTGATATAGTGGGTGCGATTGGAGCTGGGAAGACGGAAATAATTTCTCAAATTGTAGAGAGATTACAATCGCGTTATAGAATATTGGTAATTTGTGGAGACATCACAACTCGAGTCGATGCGGATCGCATCGAAGCCCATAATGCTGAAACCGTGCAAATTAATACTGGACGTGAATGTGCATTAAATGCCTATCATATTCATCAAATCATAAAAAATAAAGATTTACAGAAATATGATCTCCTCTTTATTGAAAACGTTGGAAACCTAATTTGTCCTTCTGATTTCATCTTAGGAACTGATAAAAGAATTGTAATAGTTTCAATAACAGAAGGAGAATGGGTAATAGAAAAGCATCCAATGCTTTTTAAAATGTCTGATATTGCGATTATTAATAAAGTTGATTTAAAAGAGCGCTTAGGAACTAATATCGATAAAATGGTTAAGGATGCAAAAATAATAAACCCCAATATTGAAGTATTAACTACAAGCGCAAAAAATGGTACAAATATAGATCAACTGATTTCCCTCATGGGACTTTAAATAAGGAATGAATAAAAAGGATTGAGTTTAAATGAAAGAACAATTAGAAAATATTCAAAAGATCTTGGAAGATCCAAACAAAATTTCCAAAAATGAGCTGAAAAATATGCTCAGATCGTTTTTTTCGAAAATCTCAAACCATATTAACACCTATATAGGAGATTTTCCAACTTTTATAGAACCTGTTTATTTAGAGCGTAATGTTGAGATTGGAGATGATGTCCTTCTCGGACCAAATGTCTATATTGGGTCGAATGTGAAGATTGGTGATTATGTTGAGCTTTCAAACACAATTATTTTTGATAATGCCACTCTTGGCAATAATTTAAAACTAGAAAATTGTATAATCGCTCCAGAGTCAAACCTTAATTTTGAGAATTTTAAATGTAAATCTTCAATTCTTAGTGGTAAAGCTGATTCTGAGAAGGATTTAAACAAAATATCGCTATAAAGGATAGTGACTTTTATGGAGCAATACAAAAAATATTTTAATGCTAACTTAAAACGCTGGAATGAATTAGTAAATATTAATGCTAAGTCGAAATTCTACGATTTAGAGGGATTTAAAGCTGGAAAGACATCACTTTTATCAATTGAAAAAGAAGAACTTACAGATGTTAAGGGAAAAACCTTACTTCATTTACAATGTCATTTTGGGATGGATACTCTCTCTTGGGCTCGTGAGGGTGCGAAGGTAACTGGAGTCGATTTCTCTGAAAGCGCGATTCAGTTAGCAAAAACTCTAAGTAAGGAGTTAAATATTCCTGCTACCTTTATTCACTCAAATATTTATGATTTACCTAAAGTGTTAGACACTACGTTCGATATAATCTTCACATCTTATGGGGTAATAGGATGGCTTCCTGATTTGTCAAAATGGGCACAAATCATTGAAATGTTCTTAAAACCTGGGGGTATATTTTATATAGTCGAGAACCATCCTTTTGGGAATTTAATTGATGAAAAATATAAAGAGGAATTTAGAATTGGATATGATTATTTTAATGAGGGAAAACCTTATCGTTTTGATGATGATGTTATATATGTCGACACTAATGAGAAATTAGTAAATAAAACTACTTATGACTGGTTTCATCCAATGCAGGACATAGTAAACTCTCTATTAAATGTAAACTTTGAACTTCTCTTCTTACACGAGTTTCCATTTTCCTTTTTTAAAATTCATCCGGATATGAAAAGGAGAAAGGATGGATACTGGGAATTTCAGACATTCAAGCATTCAATACCAATGATGTTTTCCCTAAAAGCAAGAAAAAGGAAAAAATAAAACCTAATTATCTGAATTTCACTAATTTTTTCTCGAGTAATTGATTAATATTCTCGCTTTTCCTTCAAAGATAAAAATAGTTAATCTTGCAAGGTAATTCGAAGAATTTATAAATAGAATGGGAAAATCATGGGAAGAAATTACAGAAACCTTTTTCAAGTCACATATACTTATTCAAGTAAGTATATTGGTGTGTGAATAATATTATGAAAGGACCCGTTGAACCATTTAAGATAAAAGTTATTGAACATGTTGGTATGCCGGATGAAAAAAGAAGAGCAGAAGCGATTAGAGAGGCAGGATATAATACTTTTTTATTAAAGTCTGAGGATGTATTTATTGATTTACTTACTGATTCGGGAACATCCGCAATGTCCGATAATCAATGGGCAGGTTTGATGATAGGCGATGAAGCCTATGCTGGTGCCCGTAATTTTTATAATTTAGAAAAGTCAGTTCAAGACGTGTTGGGCTATAAGTATATGGTTCCAACACATCAAGGCCGTGGCGCAGAACATTTGATGTATAGTCATTTAGTAAAACCCGGACAGATTGTACCCCGTAATATGTACTTTACTACCTCAAAATTGCATGTGGAATTACCTGGAGGCAAAATGGTTGATTGTATCATTGATGAAGCTCATGATCCTGAGAATGAACACTCCTTTAAGGGAAATGTAGATTTTAAAAAACTACAAGGTTATATTGATGAATATGGCGTCGATAAAATAGCATTTGTGAATGTTGAGCAAGATGTGAACATGGCTGGCGGACAGCCCGTCTCAATGGAAAATCTACGAAAATTACGAGAATTTTGTAATGATTATAAGCTAAAAATCATATATGACGCAACACGTTCCAGTGAAAATGCATACTTTATTCGAGAACGTGAGAAAGGATATGAGAATACACCAATCATTGAAATTTTACGTGAAATGATGAGCTATTCCGATGGTTGTATATATAGCTCTAAGAAAGATTGTTTAGTCAATATAGGTGGCTTTCTCGCTACAAACGATCAGGAGATCTTCGAGGCTACCCGAAATATGGTCGTGGTTTATGAGGGGCTCCACACCTACGGCGGACTTTCGGGGCGAGATTTAGAAGCCGTAGCACGTGGTCTGAAGGAGGGGGCTGACTATAATTACCTCAAATACCGTATAAATCAAGTTCGCTATCTTGGCGAGTTGTTAATGGATGCTAATGTACCTATCGTTAAACCTACAGGCGGACATGCAGTCTTCCTTAATGCACTTAAGTTTTTGCCTCATATACCACGCGACCAATGGCCCGCTCAGACCTTAGCCGCAGCCATCTATGAAGACTCAGGAGTGAGAAGCATGGAACGAGGGGCAATCTCAAAAGGACGTGATAAAGAGACGGGAGAGAATATATTTCCAAAGTTAGAATTAGTTAGGCTAACGATTCCACGGAGAGTGTATACTAATACACACATGGAGTATACAGCGGACTCAGTAATCCGACTCTTCGAGAAACGAGACCAAATTGCAGGATTAAGAATGGTATATGAACCAAAATATTTGCGATTTTTCCAAGCGAGATTTGAAAAGAATACTTTAAAATGAGGGAATAATAAGATTTTTATGACTTTTCGAGCATCTCGAGGAATTCTTGCTCGGTAATGATCTTAATACCTAACTCTTGGGTTCTAACATACTTCGTGGTTGGTTCGAGTAAATAAAATATCCTTTTTTTAAGTTTTTCAATTTCTACCTTCCTACCAATGACTTTGTATCGACAAAAGATTTATTAGGGTAAATGGCTATTAGACTATCTAAGACAAAAAAATTTTGTTGCTTAACCCCATAATTCAAAATAAAATAGGGAAAGATTCACCATTCAACCATGATTCCTGCTACCGCCCTGGATTTTTGTCTTTTGGTGGCTCTGATCGGCTCAGAGTCCTGATTTCGCCCTACTCCCCCTATTTTATTATGGACCTTGTATTGAGGTCATGGTGGCAGGAGTCCCCTTTAATTTTTAAACTTGGATACAAGACATATTTTTTATTTATATAGATCCAGAATATAATGAGAACATGATTCCTGTCATTTTCATAATTGAAATCCTTTCCATATTTGGCTTGTTTTGTATAAGTGATTGGTCCCCCTCTACCAATCTACGCCCCTTTTTTTAACCATTTTTTATGACCTCCACCCCGATAGGTCACCTTGACAGGAATCAGTCTTTTTTTTTCTTTTTAAACAATAAGTAGTAAATTACAACTATGGATAAGTTAGATTTAATTGGCATTGGTGTGTGGGTCTTTTTAGGGGTGTGCCTTGCGAACCTCCTGAACTATATCGGATTCACGCTTCACGCTTTTATTCTAGTATGGCTTTATCTCTAATAAAGATAATAGAAGTAGGAAGTAAGAACGGCGCTTACTTCCAAGAAAAAGAAGGCACAAATGCTATTAAGAAGAGGTTTGAGAAAAAGATGGGCTCCCGACAACCGGCGTGAACTATGATATAAGCAATAGAGTTAGGAGTAAAATAGATGGGTCATCACGCGTTTTGCCTTAATTGGGATAGAATATGAATTCACCGCGAAGTTTATAAATCTCTGCTCCTTGACATTTAAGTAATTTATACTCTGTCACTAAAATTTCTCCTTTATATAGACTAATTACGAGAATCGACGTGGTAACATTTCCTTAAGGCGCTGGCGGATTCTTATTTTCTCAAGTTCAAATAATACCCTCCAGTAAGATAATCCTGTGAGATCTATCTTTCTTTGAAATTCTACATAGAACGACGGTGTACTCAAGAAATTCCAGCATTGAAGTTCCTCTGCTCCATTACATACCACATCAATTAACGTCGCAAGTCCACAGTAATACATCACTATTACAACAACCTTGAAAATAATTATGAAATCACTCATGTGAGAAGGATAAAGTAGATCCATTTAAAGAAAAATTATGTCTTTGGATATTAATAGATCCCACAAATGGGACGATTTGCTGTCAAAGCAAAAATGTTTTTTTGAAAAAAAGATTAGGTAAAGATATAATAACTAAAAGGTAATAAAAAAAGCAAAATGGAGTATAACAGAATCCATTCAGCTAACGGAGCATGGGTTAGAACAAAGAGTAGCATACACAATAGTGGAATGGTGATCCCGTAAAATCCAACCCGCTTCAACCTGCACCTATGGGTCAATAAAATATTTAGACTATAGAAAAAAATAGATAGAATAAATCCGCCAAATGCTGATCCAGAAGCTAGTCCGTGATAGATCTCTCTTGGACCAGCACGATCCAAACTGAAGATGCCTAAGAAGATATAACCTATTGCCCCCGCAAGTCCACTTGCGAACCCTATCTTTACAAACACCCTAGAACACTGTGATGGACGGTATTGAGTTCTTAAGCGTTTGGCAAAATAGAAGTTGCTAAAAATTGTAACTATACCCCCTAAGATTGCGACCGAGTCGTGAAATAACGGGAAGGGAATAAGATGACTTGCCCCTAACTCGCTAATATAATGAACTACGATGTTATAACCAAACATAGATGCTAAAATGATGTCAAAAATTAATAATCCCACATAGAGAAAATATCCTGAAAAGAGTATACTCTTAATGATTTTCTCTTTCCCTCCAACCATTCTTCCATACCAAGATAATCTTATATTTCTTGGTAAGCAAGGGAAAAGTAAATTTTCAATGCTCTTTTGTCTTATTCTCATACTACTTCATTTTACCCATCTTATCTAATATATATTCCTATAGTTTACCAGAACGACGGTGAAGCTGTTTTACCTCATCCCATAGACTGGGGTCAGAATAATGATTCTGGACACAATCAAATAGGCTGTAGGACTCAAAGGGCATATCTTTGGAAAGTTTTTCTGATTGTTCATATTTTGCACACATTAGTAGAACCTCATACTTTAGATTACAAAACAATATTTTCATATATATAAAAAGAAAAATTGATATAGCAAAAAATGTTAATCGATTATTGAAGCGCTAGAAAATTCTTAAATAAAAAAAATGAAATATAGATACTGTTGAAGAATGGCTTGTGGATCGGTGCACCTTCACATGTAACGATCTAAAGTTATTCTTCCAACATCTATATTTTTAATTGATTGCTTCTTCTCCTCGCGATGAATTTCTATTTTTACATTCTCATGTGAAGGAGAATAATCCTTGATTATGATTTTTATAACGCTCATGTCAAAATTAAAGAACCAGTTTTTCTTTATAAATAAACCATATTAAAGTATTAAGCTTATTAAAGGGACAATTAATTTTATTAAAGAGTTAATAAGGCTTTATTACCAATGGGGTTCTTCGATACCAATCTTTCGAGCTTTTACGGGGCGATGGCGCTTACGGGTCAATCGAGTATGCTTATAGGTGTGTTGATTGCGTCCAAAATATTTATGATATACATTATTGAGTAAGCGAAAGGAGTATTTATAGGCAAAATAGCCAAGCCCGATACAGACATATGGTGCCATATAATTTAAAATCTCATTTGGAAAAGTCCATTGAAAACTGGAAAACAGCCCAAATACTGAAAGGGTCGAAAGAAGAATAAGGAATATTTGATACAGTGAATAGATGGGGCTACGCGTAAAACCTTTATACACTTGCCAAAAGTCCGCAGTAGAAGGAGCGCTCCCGATAAATAAGGATATCATGAAAATAATAACCCCCAGATATACAAGATCATCAATCCCAGGCATATGAAGTAACTCGAAACAGAAGATAATTAACCAACTGGAGATGAATAATGGAGCAAGGGTTACCATGAGTGCTTGAAGGAATGTAATACGATCAGGTTCTTCTGGTCCAACACCTCCATGAGGAGAAGCCCTTCCTGTGAGCCGACTACGATAACGGATAACAATCTTCTCTACTTTTATTCCTAACAGAACACAGAGAAGGTAGTGGCTTAATTCGTGCACGATTACTCCAATAAAACCCAATATATTGAGGATGGTACGGAATGGTCCTAAGTTAAGCTGATAGACAAACATTATTAGGGTCGAAATCCCAAAAACTACGAGATAAAACCACCATTCTTCGAACATAGTAATTGGATCAATTCTAACTTTTTAAAAGAAAAATTGTGAAAAGGCTCAAATATCGCTAATTTTAAATAATATTCACTACTATTGATTTGGAACTTTGAGTCCGCCAATTATCATACCATTCATATACTTGAAATTCATTCCACATCTAGGGCATACTCCTAAGAAAATATTTGGAGCATTAGAAGGAGTCCATTGTATTTCAATATGACATTCAGGACAATCATATTTCTTTGGCACAAGGGGTATAATTTTTTTTCTTTTTCCTTTATCTTGTAATTCTTTAGGCAATTTCAATTTACTCAATTCTCACTTATATTAATTTCTTATGTTGTGATCCCGCTTTCCTCTTTATAAACAAATAGAGGATTTGAATTTATTGAATATCCTTTTTCTCTATTTTTTCTCTTGAATTTGATTTTCATTTATGAAAAAAATTTATATATATCAATGACGAACTAGCCTTAAGGATGAATCCATTTTTAGTTCCTATCTTTGGCAAACTTAATGAGGATCCAGAGACTGCAGACACTAGCAAAATATTAAAATATATCTCTTATTTTTTTTATGGAATTTATCCTGTATTATTCATTTTTACCATAATTCTTAATTTTTATAGTCTTGATAGAATCCTCATTTATTATTTAGCCACTCACTTCTCTGCATTCCTCAGTACTATATATAGTTTTTATGTACGAGGCAACTTAAGGGTACAATTTCATAAAGCTAAGGTTATTGTGGAAGCTAAGGATATTCTAAAAAGAAAAAACTATAAAATAGAGGATATTGAGAGATTTGTCTTTTATATCAAATATTTTATCAGTAGATTATCTAAAATTAAATGCGAGATAACTTGTAAGGCAGCGATTGAGAACTTAATTTTAGATATTCCCCCTATGTTAGAGGAATTATCGCGAATTCAAGACGAAAAAGAATTTAGCAAAAGTATTAAGAAGATTATATCTCGAATAAGAGTTAATCTTAAAATTGTAATTAAAATGCAAGAAAAAAAAAATAATAATAAGAATATAGATAACTTTATTTCTTGGGCTCTTCTCTTTCTTCGAGATTTATCAAAAATAATGAAAAATATTGAAAAATTAAATATTAAGAGGATAAGTTCTCGCATTCATTCTTCTCTTGAAAAGCTGCCTAAAATTCAAGAAGAGAAATATAATAGTGATGATAAAGAGTATGAAGAAAAATTTGAGCAAAAGTATTATTATAATAAATTAACTAATTATTTCAAGATTCCATGGTATCTTATCGCATTCGGTTTAGCAATATTTGACTTTTTTATTGCATGGTCAGGAAAATTCTATATGGGATATTTTGCAGAGAGATTTCCTAGTTTCAAGCCTCCTTCTGCTTTTAATCTCGTCGATATTGCGAATACGGTTATCGAAGGGTTATTTTACGCATATTCTACTTTTATTATCAGTATAATGTGTATTGAATTTTTAATTTTCATTTCACGCTTTCGAATTTTAGGAAATAAAAATTTTCCTCTTAATGAAAATTTTAATATTTATAATGCTGTGCTTCCTAACTATGTAGGAGGATACATAGTACGATTTTCTATTATCCCCTTCCTTACAACCTCGGTAGTGGCAATTATCGGGCTATTTTATTTAACTCTCTTTCAGGATGACTTCATTGGTTATGGTTGGGTTTCGTTAGGATTAGTCGTATTTATAGTTTTTCTCTATGCAGTTTTAAAAGGAGCATGGAATATACATATAAGCCAGCGAAACTATATCCACACATTTAAAGAGGATTTATCTAAGATAGTAGATATTGAGATTGAGAAGTTTCCTAAAAAACTGGAAGAGGGAAAGAATAACACAGAACCATCCGAGCAAAACGAAACTCAAGATAATTTTAATTTTGATCGCCTAGATAATGCCTTCTACATATTAAAGAATATGGAAAAATTCTCAACTTGGCCTTTTAACCTTGAATCAATGAAGAGCTTGATTATATTAATCTCAACTTCTATCATTCCTTTCTTCTTAGTTATTATTCAAGCACTATTCTAATAACGTGTGTTTCTCTTATCCTAAGTTTAAATTGTTATACTATTTCTTTTTTTCCATATTAATATCAATTTTATAGCCTTTATCATAATAGGGATAAACCTTCTTCGTGTTATGCTTAATGAAAAATTCCATAACATCTCGAGGGGTACGAAACATTCCAAGATGATAATAGGTATTCCCATCGCGGTTTTCATGAACATCTACAACCAAAAAATCTAATGCCCTCGCATATGGTCCTCCGTCTTAACTATAAGCCTTGAGTAAATCGGAAGTAACTTGCTCATAATCTTGTGAACTTAATTGAAATGTATCGGCATGGTTTCGCAAAGTCGTCTCAATATATTCTCTTGGCGATAATTCTCGAGCAAAGGGAAGAGGACAGGTGAAATACCATTGAATAAGCGGTTTAATTTTTCGATAGGCAAAAGTACGCTTAATTCGATTTACTTCTTTCTCCTGATCTCGTATCTCTTGGTTGAGCTCTTCATTTGATTTCCGAAAAAACGCTAAAATATCCTCAGTTCAATATTCTTCAGGCTCGATCATTTGAATTTTCTTGGTTTCAAAATTAAACACTACTGCAGCGTGGGTTCCTGCATCGCGTAAATAATACCAGTTTTCTAATTCTTCTTTGGGAAGCTTTGGGGTATTAGAGAAGAAGTTAATTGGAAATAATTGAAAGTGAAGGAGAACTTGTGTTGGATTAAAATTTAATTTTTTCGCGAGCGCTTCAGCACACGCTTCAATAACCTTATTAACATCATGCTTAAAATCTTTTTTATTCATCTCTTTACTTCTCCTCTTTTGCTATGAATTTTTATATTTTTTAAGTATCTCTTCGGGCACTCTCACCGTTTCTCCGCCCAACAGTTCAAGATATACAGTCTCTCGATCATCCCCCTTATAAACAAGAAAGCCCGCCTTCACGGCAGTTTCCATATCATCCGTGCCGAACATCGCATAATCATCACCCACGCCTCCAAGATCGAGTAATTGGATTCCCCACTCCTTCCATTGCCTAAAGTGTCTTGCGTTGGACTCGAATATTTCGATAAAATCATCAATGGATTGCGCTCCTGAAGTGATCCATTTATTCCTCCAAGTACGAATATAGGTTCTTTTTGTCATTTTCTTTTTTCCCTCCTGAAATATTTTTGTAACCTTATGTAATTTAATACAAATAAAATCAAATATTTTTAAAAGAATAATATTGATTGCAATTCTTTTTTTCATCAGAAGAGAAGAACGCAACACTATGGCTCTTGATAGTTGCAGAGGGCGGTAAATAAGAATAGGAGCCATCTAGAAGCATTTTCAACAAGATTGACACTTGCTAAAAAATGTTCACATAGTCAAAAAGATGGTGAAAATATAATAGACCTAGACCAAATTTTTTTTCCTCACAAAGCAAGAGAAGACTCGATTGATTTTGATGAAAACATAGAAGATATTGATGTCCATTATGGAACATTTCAATTAACTTATAAAAGCCCTAGTTCATTGAAGCACTCTTTTCACAATGAAGTAAACTGGGACAAAAACATATATCAAGATATCGAAAATTGATAATAAATTGGTGCTCATAAAAATAAATACCCCGATTATCCAACCAATGATATAATTAGTCCCCCAATACGACATTTTTTCTATAAGAACTATTATACCAGCTATGTTTACTACATGAAAGATACCAATGAAACCGGAAGGAATTAAACCTGCGCTGATGAAAGCGGACACAATAAACGTGGTTATTATTCCTCCAACTATTTCCTTTATAGCACGATCAAGACCACAATCAAACTGAGGAGACATGATTAAGAGATATTCTTTTATTTTTATGAAAACAGTAATTTTGATAATAATATAAGAAATAGAGTATATTAATGTTTTTCATGATTTCATGATCTTAATTTGTTTCTATTAAAATGATAAAATTATCATTTTTTCTTTTTATAGGTTCAAGATATTTATTGACTATATTCAGTCACAATGTGAAAAAAATGGCTGTGCCAATGAAAAGAAAAAAAAATCCGACCCAAGAGCAACAAATCCTTATTCAATATGATTTAGATGGGTATGGACCAGCGAGTGTGAGCGTGGACGGGTATAACCGAGAATATGTGCGGGAGTCTGTTATCGCTCCCGATGAGCTGGTCATTCCCGAGGAGGAGATCACCATTCGCTTTACTTATCCTCTATCCACGAAGGAAGAATTTACCTATATCCAAAAAGGAGGATTTACCCGGATGGATCTTTATCGCTGTATTTATGAAGGGTATACGGAAATCTATACAGTAGAGGAAGAGGCAGTGGGCGACCTTGGAACCTATGAGATGCTGTATAACCGTCGTACCTCAGATGGTCCTTATGGGATCTGGGGGCATTATTTGGATGATTTGGTTATCGAATTTGTTCGCTATAACCCTAAGACTCAATGCGTGCGATTAGCGATCGGTTCATAATAATAGAACATAGAAAAAATGTTTATGCTACGATTTAGGAGAGATCTCAAGCGATTTGTTAAAGGAAAAGCAATCATGCCCCAGAAATACTATGATTAACTCCACTTTGCTAATCCCAGAATAAAGCAAAACAAAATGAATATATTAATTTATATTATTCTTCTTTTTCAAATTATATTTTGATTCATAAAAATGAGTAAAAAATCTAAAACTTCTTGGCTTTCTTTCCTCGGAATCTAACTTATCAAATCCTTCCAAAGCCTCAAAAAGTGTCTTTTTATCAGCCTTTTTTAGATTAAAGTCACCTTTTCTAGGAATACCTTGTGATTCATCGAAATGTGCGATGAGATTGGGTGTAGTTATGATTAAGTTTCCACTATAACCCCAGTGAGGATGCTCAAAAACTTTCGAAATATTTTTCCAAGGTTTTTTTACTACTGTTGGTCCGATCGTAAAGGGTAACAGATCTTTGGAAGTTAGCATTTGATTATGGTAAAACAAACTTACTCCATCAATTCTTTCCAAAATGTCAGTGTCTTTTACTAATGTATATAAAATTTGCTCAGTGGCAAGATTTGCTTTAAATAGATACGTAAGATCAATAAGCGCGATTTTTTTTCCACCACTTATATTTTCGAGCTGAGAAGCGGCTTTATCCAATAATGCGTCTAATTTACGATAAACATCTTCATCTGGAATAAATTTACTATCCATTTCTAGTAATCCCATAGGTTTTTCAGACGGATTTCCTCTCAATGGTCTACGGATGATTTTTATAACGTTATTTGGTTTTAAAAATCCTAGAGTTAGATTTCTTGATACTAGTTTCTTCCAAAACTTATTTATATTTCTAATCAAGTCATCACCCCTATCCCCCATAAAAAATTGCGGCGTTTTAACCTCTAAATAATATTTGTTCGAATCCTCAAAAAATATATCACATCCCCTAGATTCAATCTCAACATTTTCATACCCTACTACTTTAGCTATGACTCCAGCAATTTTTAAAATTGATTCTTTTTCAGTGGGGCGTAATTTATTAAACCTCTTTTTTTTCCCAATTTTATGTTCAAAGCGTCTATAGAGATCTTTATATATCATTTTTTCATTTTCTTACGGATTTGTATTATAAATAGAATTTATTATTAATATATTAACTGGAGAGCTCATTTCTTTAGAACATAGTTGGCGATAAATATTTTGTTCACATTAAAACAAAAAACGATCATCTTCCCAGAATTATCATATTTATCGCATCAAATAGAGTCTCTGCAGTTTTTTCCAATGAGGTTTCTAAAAAATAATTAAAGAGAATATACATTTTTCCAAGTGCTTCACGTTGTCCTTTATTAAGTAAGGGTTTCACTTTCAACAAGAGTTCATCCATTTTAATTTTTATGCTTACAATATAGTTAGGTGGTTCATTTTTCATAAGCAATCTAATGTCTGACATTATGGCTGATATGTCTGAAATGGAAATATCTGAAATGGAGATACCTCCTTTTTTTTCCTTCTTTTTTATTCTCAACTTTTTCTTCCTCTTTTTCAAATCATTTTTGGATTTCTGTTTCAAACCTAATTTAGCAAATATTTTTTCAAGGTTTTCTGCCTGGATTGTAATATCCGCACCCTTTAATTGATAATATGAATTTAAGAGAGCCTCGAGTACTAAGTCGACTTCATCATGAATAATATCCGCATAACCTTTAGTTATAATTTTTATAACTTCATGAACGCTTAAATTTCCGATCTTCTTAATATCATTTAATATTCTTATAACCTCTGGATGTATTTTGGAGCGAATTCTACCTTTATACACAGATTGACTTAGTTGATTTAGTAAGCTAATAAGAACTGAAAAAATGGCAACTCTGTTGGCTTTTTCATCAAAGTAAAGGTTTTTATGCTTGTTATTTAAACTATCTTTGAAAATATCATGCAATATATTCTCAAATAAAGTTCTTAAAAGAATGGGTAGAAGCATATAAAACTCATCATGATACGCAACATTGTTAATTAAACCGATGTGATGCTCGTATTGTAGTAAACCATATTTATCAAACTCTCTATTAATAAAAATTTTCTTTGAAACTGAAATTTCAGGCTGGTTATAGAGAGTATTATACTGGGATATTTTAAAATCAATTACTTTGGTAGATACTTCATGAAACCTAGGAATTATATTATGATAGATATACGAAGCATGTTCTTTATGGTCATAATTCCCAGATATCCAATTATTAGGAAACTCATCATAATTTATTTTCTTAATAGAATTTAATAAGTTTAATATGTCAGGGGTAAAAACAGGATCTTTTAATCTTTCTTCATCTAAAGAAAATTCTTTTAAAACTTGATCTCTAGATTTAGATTTTAAATGATCAACCTTACTGCATAGCGTATATTTTATCATTTCAAAGTATTCATTAATTTCCTTTTGAGCTTCCTCCCAGTAATATCCAAGATCATCTTTCCATTGTTTTCTCAAATAGTCCAGATCTACTTTTTGCATGATAGATTGATTTTCGCAAATAAATTGTAAAATAAAGTGATTCCTCAATTTTAGTTTTTACTACAAATACCGAGATAGATTTCTTCTTTAAAAACAATTTCTTTTATATAAAGAAAAAATAAATCTATTCCCAAAGTAAAAAAATTATTCGCTTTTTTGAGAAGCCAATAAGACATAAGCAACACGTATCCCCACAATCCCTAAGAAGATGGTACCAATTATTATCATAATAAAAATAAAGAGATTATCACGTATTACAGGATTAAAAATCATCATAAATATCGAGAGTACGATAACTGCGACAATACAGAAGATCACCAGCCAAGCAAGTTCTTTGTTTTCCATTTTTTTTCCCTCGATATATATAGAGTCTTTTAAGAATATAATGTTATATGATTGCTAAAAAAATTAAGAAAAATTAAAGAAGAAGATTTAAAAATTCTAGGTATATTATAGTTAATTCTATCGTTATATGAAACTCTTGAGTTCCAGTAGTACTATAAATTCATTTTGGAATAAAAAAATAATAGAACAAAATAGTCTTAAATCTATATATCCGGATTATTTTTCTTGGTATTTATGAGTTGCGAGAAGCCAACCGAGATTATAAGCTACACGTTGTTGGATCATTAAGAGTAGAAACTTAAATCTGCGAAAGAAGTTTAAATTACCCCTTTTATAACTTAGCCAGTGAAACCGTAGATCTTCGAAAAGATCTCTTAATTTTAATGGTGGTTTCAGAGTATTCCCATCCCATAATACTCCATTTGGGTGTATAAGTTGTCTTGTATCTAAAAGAGTCATAATAACCATCTAATGTTATGCTTTCATTTCAGTATGAAAATGATTAGAGACTGTTTCTGCGCACCCTTTTCCATAGCGATAAAAAGTACGCATAAACTCGATGAGAGATGTCCGATAATCATGCCACACCACCATCTTTGACTCATAACCGAATTGATATCCCCGTCTCACTAATTTTAAACTTAAGCCGCAATCCTCTCCCCCAGGAAATCGATAATTTACATCAAATCCATTTACCTCAAGTAGCACTTCTTTCTGATAACAAGCATTTGCTGTGACTAAATAGGAAATGGGATCTGGTGGTTCTAATATGCGATGAAAGGTGAAATATTCCCCAATGAGTCCTTTTCGAAAAGGCAATACTTTACCCCCGATTCCAACGATATTTTTGTGCCCATTCCATTGAGAAGAGTTTGTTATTTCTTGAACCCATGCTTTATGAACTATGCAATCATCATCGGTAAAAGCTATGAAAGGCGAACTTGCAAGGCGAATTCCTATATTTCGAGCCGCACCAGGACCTTGTGCTCGCTTATTAATATAATTAATAGCAATATATGGATGATCTTTCTCTGCCCATGAGTAAAGGTATTCTTGAGTGTCATCCTGCGAGCCATCATTAATTATAATAACTTCTTCAGGAGAATTTCTCAATTGATTGAGGGAGTGAATTAATCGTTTAAGTGAAGAAAGCCGATTATGAGTAGGAATTACAATGGACACTTTTTTTGAGAGAATGGTATATCATCTCAAACTGGATAATTATCTTTATATTAGCGTTTTGGAATTTAAGTCTTGCTATTTACTTCAATATATTTAAAACCATTCATCTAGGGTAGTATTATGCAAGAGATGACGCTTAAAATCCTTCTAATTTTTAGGCTATTTAAATAAAAAATAGGAATTTTTTGAGGGTTTGGTTAACTATAACAAAAATATTAGTAAAAATTGTTCTTCAAAAAGCTGTTAAGTAGAAGCTAATTAAAAATAAGTAAGTGTATTATCTTTAATTACATAATTCATTGCTCATTTAATCCAGTTAGAGACCATTTCCAAATATATACTATAATACTTGGTTATATTATTATTGTTCTCCACTTAATAAATAAAATTATAATTCAGTTTTGATAAATATTAATTGATGTCTAAATTTGAGCGAAAAATAGACAAGAAATACAAACATGATTTAGAAAAAGCAGAGAATTATTATAATAATTATGATTATTTCAAAGCTGAACCACTATATCGAAAATGTTATAAATACTTCAAAGAAAATGGTCAATCAACAAAATCGTATCAGGCTCTAGAGAAATATATTATAATTTTAATGAGGCGCGGAGAAAATCTTAAAGCTCTTCCAAAAATTGATGAATTTCTCAAATATTCTACCAAAATAAGTAATAAAGAATTAATTGCTCTTAGCTTAGGCTTAAAAGGAATGATATGTAAAAATCAAGGTGATTTTGTAAAATCTATAAAATTAACTAAATCAGCTAGAAAATTATTTGAGGAAATGCAAAATTGGAGGGATCTTATTAGTTGTTTTATCAATTTAGGTAACTCTTATTACTATTTGGGGGATTATGAAAAATCTCTTAAAAACTACAATATGGCAGAATCGATTTGCTTAAGAAATAAAATATATAATATCCAATCAAAAATCTATCAACTTATTTCATTTACATATTTAGCTTTGAATAATAATGATAAATTTGAAGAATATTTCTCAAAAACAATGGAACATTTTGATGAAATCAAGGATCCTTTAATTAAAGCAGAGATTCTGAATAATATTAGTTCTCCCGCTTTTTATTCAGAGAAATTAAGTGATGAAATATATAATTATCTTAAAAAATTATTAGATTATTATAATTTACAGAATATATTTAACCAGAAAGTAAAGACACTTAGAAATTTAGCAGGAATTTTGTCAATAAGAGGAGAGCACACAGCTGCATTAGAATACCTCACTGAAGCTCTAGAATTAAGTGTTAAATATAAAGATCATATCGACAAAGCATACACCCTTAATAATTTTGGGCTTGTCTATTTTAATTCAGAAAATTACGATCTAGCAATACAGAATTTAACTAAATCTATAAAGTTGGCTAAAAAATATGTTATTATACCATTAATTATTAATGGCTATAAATCTTTAGGCGAAATCTATAAAATACTGGGGATTTATGAAAAAAGTTATAGAAATTTTCGAGAAGCTCTGGATTATTATAAAAATATCTCTGATAATATTTCCTCTATTGAGCAGAGAGAGCAATTCAGAGAATGTTATCAAGACTTACCAAAAATTATCAAAGAATTAAACAGTTTAATAGAATCTGAAGAAATTCAGATTAAGTTAGACGATCTCTTTTCACTTCAAAATGTCTCAAAAAAGGCTTGCCAAGAAGCAAACAACCGTTATCCAAATTTAATTAACCAAGATTGTAATCTGATCATACAAGAACAAAAGACTATAATTGAGGAACTTCTACAAGAAAGACTTGAGACTGATTCTCGAATTTTATTAGGTAAAAGAAATAAATATAATATAAAAGGCACAGGTTTCGAATTTCAATTAACTTCAGAACAAATAGATTTTCTATTCGATAAAAAGTGTCTAAAAGACAAGAAAAGCAAGACAATTGAAATTGATATATATGGATCTAAGAATAAAGAAGAGGAATTTTTATTTGGAGAGTGCACTACCACAAGTTTAAAAAAAATATCAAAAAAGGTTCACTGCTTTATTCAAAAAGTAAATATAATAGCTGAATATCATATAAGACACAATGAAAAAATAAAGAAAAATCCACCCAAATTCCATCTTATACTAATATCTCTTAAAAACTTTCCACCTTATGATGTCTTAAAAAAAATTGTACAAGAAAATTTGAAAGTAAAGCCAAATCGCATTATCGAGATTGAATACATTGATTATGACTTATTCTATCAACTTCTCGGACAGTATAATATCAAACGAGATAAGTATAGGCTTTACAACTCCTAGCTTTAAATCTTACTTAGTACCTAAAAATCAAATGCTCATTTTACTAAATGTTTATGATAAATCATTTTATTTTTTCCTATAACTAAAAAATAATGGATGTTAATTTCGGTTGCTTTGCTTTAAAACCATTCATCTAATGTACTATTTTGCAATAGATGGCGCTCATCTCGTCTCCTCCGTTTGCTTGGAGGAGGATGATACCGTTTTAGAATAGTCTCGGGTCGCGAAGGATGTTGAATGAGCTGATATGCATCATAATGTTCTTCTGAGGTTATTAATACTAACACATGCCCAAAATGGGTAAGATGATGCCCCCCAACCGGCTTAAAGGTGGAATATTGATGGAGAGGGGCAGTCAGAATCAGGAGAGGATCAAGTTTTTGGAGAGTATGTTTAATCCCATTAATCGCATTAAGCAAGTCCTGAAAGGTGGTCTGCTCGTAATTAGGCCAGAGCTGAGTGAGTCCTGAGATCATGACTATTTTGATATTTTCTAAAAGTGTTAGGCGACTTTCCATTAACTCGACCACTTGATGCCAGGTAAATGCCCGCGAAATCAGAACGCTGTCCAATACTTTGGAAGGGGATAGCTGTTTCGATACCGCGAGTTTTGCTATTCGATACGGGTTGAACCGATTAACCGCATCAATAAAGGCAACTCTCTTCTCAAAATCTTGGTCTTGGAACGATTGGACTATGGTAGAAAGCAAGATGTTCGCAATAATGTTCTTATCACCATAGAGCAGGTAGATAAAATCCCTAAGAAAACCCCCACCTAACAGTTCATTGAATATTATGTCTCCGCTGGACAAAATAGGAAACTCGGAGCGTTTTACTTTTTCCTCCAACCCTGATGGTAACCTCACATAATAATGCAATCTGATACGATTT
>JAEOSU010000027.1 GCA_016840165.1 Promethearchaeota archaeon | reverse complement strand
GAAAAGATAAAGAAGCCAAAAGTCAAGAAAAAGGTCGAAAAAATTGAAGAAGTAGAAGAGGGGGAAGTAGAGGAAGCGGAAGAAGAGGAAGAAATTGAAGAAGAAGAAGAGGAGGAAATAGAGGAAGAGGAAGAAGTAGAGGAAGAAATTGAAGAAGAAGAAGAGGAGGAGGAAATAGAGGAAGCGGAAGAAGAGGAAGAAGCTGAAGAGGAAGAAGAAGAGGAGGAAATAGAGGAAGAGGAAGAAGTAGAGGAAGAAGCTGAAGAGGAAGAAGAAGAGGAGGAAATAGAGGAAGAGGAAGAAGTAGAGGAAGAAATTGAAGAAGAAGAAGAGGAAGAAGCTGAAGAGGAAGAAATTGAGAAAACAGACTCAAAGGATAAAAATTAGCAAAATCAACTAAAATAATATCGAAAAGAGAAAAATTAAAGAAAAAGTATATTTTTATTTTTTTTACTTTTTTAATTTATTTACTAATTCTGCAACACGTTTCCCCGTGTCTTTTGCGATTAATCCGGCTAATTCATCAATTTCTCCTTTACCTAAGAACTCTTTTAATGAATGCTTTTGAACGCTCGTTATTGCGATATTTCCCTCAAGTACAGGGCTTCCAAATGTATTCCCAACAATAATCATACCGTGTATAAGACCAAAATTGATCAGATCGCCTATCACACCTTCTCCTCCATTTCTTAGGCCAGTTGCTGCCATTGGGGCTAAAATTTTATCTCTTAATAGATAATTCTTCATCTTCCAAGGTCTTGATCGGTCTATAAAGGTTTTAATTTGAGAACTAACTGAACCAAAATAATTAGGAGCCGCAATGATAAGTGCATCGCAATCTAATACAACTTTTTCTAATTTCTCGGTGTCATCATTCTCAGCGAGTGGGCAATTGTTTGGTGGTCTTAAACATTGATCACATCCATTACAAGGTGTTATTTGATAATCGGAGATCTGTATTTTTTCGATGATTATGTTCTCTGATACAGATTTAATTCCCTCAATTGCTTGTTCGAGCAAAAAATTACATGCTCGATTCTTTCGTGGTGACCCATTAATCAATACTATTTTTGTCATACTCTTTTCCTATTCAATTGTGAAGCGATTATTAATTGTGTAATGTTAAGTTTATATTTGAAATTAAGTTTTTGTGACAATAAGGGTATAAATACAATAGTGACTATTTCTAAATCATGAGTCTTCAAGAGAGGTATGATAAATTTAGAACAAAGAAAGAAGTAATCAAGGAATTAAATCTTTATAAAGCCTTGATTATAAAAAAACATAATCAGCAAGACTATTCTTCTGCTCTTGAAAAGCTAAAATCTGCATTAATCTTGATTAACGAAAATCTAGAAGATTTCGATCTAGAACAAGAACGCCATGAACTAGAACAAATAAGATTTGATATTAGATCAGAAATGATGACTAGTCGTAGGAAATTTCTCAGAAGATACCATGGTTTACTAAATGAACGACTTACGGAGCAAAATCTTGAAGATTTTTGTAAATTACTAACAATGTTGAAAGTTCAGGTCGATAACAATGTGGAGCGATTAAATTTGCATGAAGTTCAAAATGAGATCACCACATATTTTAAATACATAAAAAAATTATACGCAATCCTCAGTTCTTACAAAATTTTGAACTTTCATAAAGCTTCAAACCAAATATTGCGATTTGCAAGTGAACTTAAACATGTACACTGTCCAAATATTACAAAATTCGCTTATTCTCTTTACAATGAATTACTTTATTCAAAACTGAATGAAATATCAGATAGACATAGGCGAATAAAACTTGCTGAGCTCTCTCAAATTTTAGCAATTGACCCTCACACATTATCTGAACTTATAACTAAATTAATGAAAAAGGAAGAGTTCCCGATAAGCAACTATCTATCAAGGACTCAAGAAGTTGTGTTTAAAAAAAAATTATAAAACAATAAATTTGCTTCATAGAGCCCGGTAAAATTCAGGACGTAACGCTTCTTTATTTTTTAAACCATAATTAATAGTATCAATAATTTTTTTTTTATCTCGTTCAAGCACTCCTTTAAGAGGGAGATAATTACTAGCATGGTTCGATCGAAATACGCAATTTGCTTTTTTATTCACAAAATTGATATATTCCATAAAAATCTTTAATTCTTGAAGAATTTCAAAGGAATTCATCTCTTTAAATTCACCTTGCTTTATTCTTTGATAAAAGACAGTACCGGGAGGAATCATTAGAGTTAAAAAAGAGATATACCAAATCCTTTCGTCACTTGGGCAAATTTTATTTACTAAGTCAGCTGATTCAATGGCATGAATTCTTGATATTTCAGGTTTGTTAGCGCCCCCTAATCCATTGATTAATGTTGCAGAGAGTGTAATATTCGCGTTCATTAACTTTTTTGACGCTTCAATATAATCTTGTTTTGTAGCATGCTTATTGATTGACTGAAGGAGTTGATCATCTCCACTTTCAAAACCTACATAGGCAATTTTCAATCCTGCTTCAGATAGAGCCTCAAGTTGCTTGTCTGACTTTTTAAGAATGTCTTTTGCGTGAGCATATACGCCAACTCTTTGAAGCTCAGGAAACAACTTGAATGCGTACTCAGTTACTTCTAATAATGTTTTAAAGGGAGTAACCATTGCATTACCATCCAAAAAAAAGAGCTTCCTTACCCTAGCGCCATAAAGATTATTTGCAGTATCTAAATCTTTCTTAACATCATTTATAGCTCGTACTTTAAAATTCTTATTTAAGTTTGATACGCAGAAATCACATTTATAAGTACAACCCTCAGTCAGTTGGATTAATAGAGATGCATGTTCTGAAGGAGGGCGATATACCGGGTAGCAGTAATATATATTCCTTGATTTTTCCATATTAATGTTCATAAAATATATTTCTATCTAAGTTTAAGGATTATTCATCGGAATCTTTATCCTCATCTTTAGGTCTCTGAGGACAGGAAGTGATATGCCTTCCAAGTCTCGTGTATTCTTTCCCACAATAAGGACATTTTTCTTTCGTACCTCCAGTTTGACTTTTAGATTTTCCAGTTGTGGGTTTCCGCTTCTTTCTTTTAGATTTACTCGGAAGAATATCTTCGATACTTGCATCATCGGGCGCAAATTCACAAGTTTGTAAGTGGGTTGCTAAATCCTCATGCACTTCACCACAAAATGGACATTCTATTTCACCATATTCTTCTTTATCGCCCAATTCTTCTTTTCCAGCTTTTCTTTTCTCGAATTTTAAAGGTACTTCCTCATCTTCTTCTTCAAATTCATCAATAGTAAGATCAATTTCTTCCTCAATTTGCATTTCTGCTAATTCGAAATCTTCTAGTGCAATCTTTTTTTCTTTGATTTTCTTTTCTGCTTTCTTTTTACTATCTTCATAAATTTCTGAAATTTTCTGATTTGACTTTGTGGGTTCATATAATTCGCAGACTTGGCAAACATATGCTTTTCTACCAAGAATTAAATCTCTCTCTTTACAATAACAGAGTGGTTGTAGATTATTACTGATATCGCCCATCGGTTCGAGAAATTTACAAGCGATTTTTCTTGAATATTTAATTTTCTGCTTTCTACGTGGAATTATTAATCACCAAAAGAAGTAAGTAATATAATTATTCTTAAAATATAATTTTTTTGTTTAAATAAGGTGAAATTGAATGAAAAGTTGCCAAAAATAATAGTTAAAAATTATACCGGATTGATTGGAGGTCTTCTAATATTTTTCTTCGTATACTAGGATTAAGTTTGTCAATCAGCTCATCTATTAAATCTTTTAATTCAAGAATTTTCTCTTGTAATGACTCTGGCATACTCCAGAAGGATTTTCTTAAGGGATGGCTATTAACAATTGCTCTATTATAATTTTCTATTGCTTCCCTATAAAAAAGACAAGCACTATCAAAATTCTCTAACCTAGTCTGATAAATAGTTCCAATTTTATTGAAACCCATCCCAGCACCTGCATAATCCCTTTCCTTCTCAAATAACATCGCAGAATCACGAATTTTGTTTAATGCTGTCTTTAAAAATGTATTATCTCCTTCCTTTAGTAATAAGTACCCTTCCATATAGTTAGCCACGCCTTTATAGAATTGATTATTATGTTTTTCTGCTAAATCCAATAAATCGTCTGTAAATTCTTTTGCTAATACAAAATGATCATTGGTAATACATAGTTTTATCAAAGTTCGCAATAAGTCCATACTGCGCTCAAAATCATTCAAATCTTTATAAATTTCTATACCTTGTCTATACTTCTCAATTGCACTATAATAGTCTTTTGTTTTAAAAGCTAAATTTCCCTCATAAATTAATTTTTCTGCCTTTTCTTTTTCTTGTGTGACTCCTCCTTCTTCTTTTTGAATAGGGACATCATAAAATAATTTGTCCAAGTTAAAACTTACATCTTCAGACATAGGGATATCGACTAATAAGTTTGTATCCGAACTATAATCAATTTCAGAAAAATTAAGGTTCTTCTCATCATTTTTTTCAATCTCTTTAACCTCTTTATAAGCAGACTGAAGTGGTCTCCCCGCAGAAGAAAGAGATGATAATTCTGCTAACAAATTAGCAAAAAAGAATTTATTTAATCCCTCTACAATATAATCTACGCGATGATAATTATTCTCATAAACAGGATCATTAGGATCCATATTTACATCTGTAAGTTTATAGATCTCAAATCCAGTGTCATGCTTGGTTAAAATGTTATTTCCTATTTTCTCTTTTTTCTTTTTACCCAATAACGTATGATCAAAAACTAAACCGATGGCATCCTCATTTTTGGCTTGGAATCCTAACTGGTTGATCAAATCAATATATGAGAAAAAGAGTGAAAGCCCTGGATGAGAATGGAACCATCCAACAATAAAATGACCTTTTGCTTCTTCATCTAATCGCTGTTGTATCTCATCAATAAAGATATAATGTCTTTGATCTAGTTGCACATCAGTATCATGGCCAAAAGTTAAAGCATACGCATTTTCAACATGCACAAAATCATCATCAACATATCCTGTTAGTATGCCATAAATTTCTTTCCAATCTGCTTTTGGGATTTCTTTATTAGCATATCTGCTGGCATATAAGATGATAGTTTTATAAGCTTCAGCTTGAACAATCACGGGCTTACTTTTGACAGCCACAACAGATTCATTCTCTTGAGATTCGATATCTTTAGTTTGTTGATTGTTCAAATCATTTGACTTTTTTCTTTCCAATTCTTCAGGCATAATTACTACTATAGATTTATACTATTATGCTTAATAATCCGCTTTTTAGAATATTATAAAAGCCCTATTAAATAAAATTATGGTTTATTCAAATTGAAGATTATTAATTTGTATGCTTTTCTTGGGCTAATTTTAGAATCTCTTTCGCAAATTTCAAATCTGGTTTTAATTTAAGAGCTGTATTTAACGCATTGATCGCTCGTGCATATTCTTTTTTATTATAATAAGCAGATCCTAAATTAGTCCAAGCTATATCATCTTTGGAATCAAGTTCTATAGCCCGTTTGCTTGCATCTATTGCTTTATCGAAATCTCCGCTATCAACATACACAGAACTTAATTCAGTCCACGCTATAGCTAATTTAGGGTTTAAGTCTATTGCTTTTTCTAAACATTCTATCGCTTTTTGTTCATTTTCCGATTCATAATAAAGATAACCAAGATTGTGCCAATATATTGCATCATTTGAATTTATTTCTAATCCTTGTTTGTAAGCCTTAATTGCTTCAGTGAGATTGCCCTCTTGAAAATATGCATAACCTAACTTAAACCAAAGTTCTGCATTATTTTTATCTTTCTTTAACAAGTCTTCCAAGGCAGTGATTGTTTTCTCCATGATCGCTTTTTATAAACAAGTCTTATGTATTTTTCTTCTTTTTCTTTTTACCTCCAAAGCCACTAAAGCTAAGACCTGATAAGTCTAAATTTCCATCGCCACAGATAATAGCCAAACCGATGATAACTAATACTAAAATGGCAACAGCAACTGCTATTAATAATGACATTAAAAGAATTCCCAATACTTTAAAAAGTATGTAAGACCAAGGTTGTTTACCCTCATTTTTCATCGCAATTGCACCATAAAATATAATAATAAGAGACACAATTAGAATATACGGTAGCGTAATAGATAAGGTCAATATCCAGTTTTCTATTGAAAAAATTAAAAAGAAAGCTCCTTCAGCAAGAGCTAAAAAAACTAAAAATAAGATTACATGAATAAAAACATTCCCTTTATTGAGATATCTATTTCTTAATAAAATGGATAATAAAGCAACGATAAGTGTTCCTTCAAGACTTGCTACGATAAACATATTTACCTGCCGAGATAAGTTAGGATTAAACATAATAATAGGTAAACTTATCGTTCCAGCTAAGCAGGTAAACATAAAATAGAATAGCAAACTGATTAAGATTTGATTCTTTCGGGCTGTTAAAAAAAATAGAAAAAAAGCGATTAAGTCAGCAATTATGAAACTAACATAAATTATAATAAACTCCGGTGTAAAACTAGTACCTTTAAATAGAAAACTAAACAAAATCTCTGTGGTTAACCATATTGTACACCCTATGATTAAATAAGGAATTATCCGATTTAAAAACAATTTTCGCTGAGAATCACTCAAAAGATATCTAGACTGCTTTTTTAAATCATTTTCTTTTTTAGATTGATTATTTTGGATATTGGAGATTGTACGACTACTTCTCACATCATTACCGCAATATATACAAAATTCTGCGTTTTCCTTTAATGGCTTTCCACATTCATTACAGTAATCAACCAATCGGAGCTCACCAATGAAATTAAAACTTTACTATTGATAATATAACTGCTAGAATATAAATTTCTTTATTTATCGAGGTCTAAATCATTCTTAGAGAAATTTTTCTATTATATTATACTCTTTCTCTTGAACTCTCTAATTTGCTCATCAGAATAATTAAGTTGTTTCAAAATTTCTTTCGTATGTTGTCCGACTTTTGGAGCGAGTGTTCTTATTGAGAGAGGAGTATGCGAATATTTAATAGGAGAGGCAATATTTGGGACTTGACCAAACTTAGGATGAGTCAAGGATGCTACCATATTTCGTGCGATGATTTGAGGATCCTGACATGCTTCATTAAAGCTTTTAATTGGCATGACACAAGCATCTAATCCCTTAAATACTTCAATCCATTCAGATTGTTTTTTCTTGGAAAATTCCTTTTCGAGTTCATGAAAAACATATTCTCTTTCTTCTCCTCTCACAGTTTGTTTATTTTTTAAATCCTCACGTTTTAATCCTTCACATAATGCATGCCAGAATTTTAATTCAATAGCTCCAACAGATACATATTTATGATCTTTAGTTTTATAAATAGAATAAAAGGGTACCGATCCGTGAAGAATATTCTCATTCTGTATTCCATCATTTAATTCTTTCGAGAAATTAATTGCCGCGGCCATAGGCATAAAAGAAAATACACTATCTAGCATTGAAACATCAATATATTGTCCCTTTTTTTGCGGATGATTATTTCGTCCTATTATTGCCCCCAAAATCCCAATAGTAGCTACTAATCCTCCTCCAATATCTGCAGCTTGGATCCCAGGAACAACTGGATTTCTTTCTGACTGTTCTTTTTTATAAGGCCGCTGTTCTCGATTTAAATTCAAAATTCCACATAATCCAACATAATTCATATCGTGACCTGCTATTTGCTCATATGGTCCATTTTGGCCATATCCTGTTAGGGAGCAGTAAATAATTGATTCATTAATTTTAGAAAGGATATCGTAATCAATTTTTAACTTAGTAGTTACTTTTGGACGAAAAGTCTCTAAAACTACATCTGCTTCTTTTACTAGCTCATAAAATATTTCTCTAGCTTTCTCATTTTTCAGATTGAGTGAAATTGATTTTTTATTACGCATTAAAATTGAATTAAATGCACTTTCCCGATATCTTCCTTTCTGGTAAAAAGGAGGTGGATTGGCGTAAGGATAACGTGGATTGTTAACATGAATAACTTCTGCCCCCAGATCGGCTAAAATCATTGAACAATAAGGACCGGGCAGCATTCTTGATAAATCTAAGATTCTAATTCCTTCTAAAGGCAATTTCATAATAAAGATTAATGTGAAATACCTAAAAAAATCTTATTAATCCATTAAAAAATATCATGAAACCCTGATTTTTAATAACTATTCCAGATGAATTATCTCTGCTTCCAAGTTTTTAGTATTGATAATGGCAAATGTAGCATCTCCTGTAAGATATCCACAACATTCTCCAGGATTTAGTTCTAAAACACCATTATCATGCTTTTTATGTACATATGAATGAGTATGACCTGAGAGTACAATATCAAAATTACCTGAATTTGTTAGTGCCTCAATTGTCTTTGGTTTTGGCATATGAGATGCATAAACTTTCTTACCATCAAATTCTTGTAGCAGTTCATGTCCGTTTTCCACCAATTTACAAATTTTACCTAAATTTTGTCTTAAAAACACATGATCCCCATCATTATTCCCAAACACTCCAAAAAAATTTTCTTTGATTGTTGAATTTAATTTATCAAACCAAATTTTTACAAATGGAGAACAAAAATCACCGCAATGAATCAAAACATCAACATTTCTTTCATTCATGATATTAATGGCTTTTAAAATATTATCTTTATGATCATGTGTATCCGAAATAACTCCAATTAACATTTCAAATCACGATTGCATTTTTGCTATCATTTTAAGTTTGTAATGGAAAAGTAACAATAAAAATATTGTTAACTTAAAAAGGCATAATAGTAATATAATATGTAAAAATACGTGTATTTTTATTTCTGTGATATCAAATGATTGAAGATTTTTTAAAAAAAGAAAAGAGAGAAATCGACAACCAGTTAAAAGATTATTTTAATATACTCAATAATAGCGAACATGAAATTTTATTACAAGATTTCTTACAACAGCTTCAGGAATTTATTTTGAATGAACAAACCAAGAGGATCCACCCCATCCTATTAATCGCTGCTTTTATTGGAATTGTCAATCCTCAGTATTTAGATGAGCAAATTGAACAAATTCGGAAAGTCTCATTGGCTGTAGAATTGTTGCATAATGGATATGTAATCCATGATGATCTGATTGATGAAGATAAAATACGAAGGAGTAAACCTACTTTCCACATCCAATTAGAAAATCAACTAAAAGAATTATATAAAAATTCCGATCTGCAAGGCAGTGAAAGCTCAATTAGTAAGTACGGTAGGGATTTAAGTATTTTAGGGGGGCTACAAGCATATTTACTTGGCTTAGATATAATAAAGCAATCTAAGTTTCCAAATAAAGAAAAATTACTAGCAATTAATGAATATAGTGCTGCGATGGATTCATTATTAAAAGGACAAATTATCGAAGAGTACATGAGTTATCATAATATTACAATGTCAATAGAACAATATCTCTCTATTGCCGAGTTACAAAGAGCCAGTTTATTTGAAAAGTCATCTAAAATTGGAGCAATTATGGCAAAAGGTAACATGCATTACCAAATTCAGCCATTGAGCGAAGCTATGCTAAGAATCGGTCAAGCATATGCAATTCGAGATGATATTTTGGATATGCAAAAAGATATAAAAAATAAAGCGAAAAAGGCGATATATATCTTAGCAGTTCAAAATACAGATGAGGAACAATCCCGCATTTTGAATGAAATCTACAGAAAAGAAGAATTAACTAAATCAGATGTAAAGGAAGTAACGCAAATCTTCGCAGAAACCAATGCAATAATTATAGCTGAACACTTTTCAAAAAATCTAGTTTCTCAAGCTAAAAGCTATCTAAGTGATATTTATCCTGATCTTAATAAGGAACAAAAGCAATTTTTCAATGAGTTTGCTGATTTTATATATATGCGGGAACTTTAATCATTCAATTAAAAAGTTATATCACTTCATATGATGTTTTGATTTTTTCCAACATCAAATTATTTAATTCTTTAAAAACTTCCACTACATTATAGTTGTTTAATGATGAGGTCATAAAGAAACCATCAAGTGATTTAGATTTTATAAATTCATTAATCTGGGTATTTTCTTTCAAGGAGTTCCCATTTTCATTTTTGATTAGATCTTTTTTACTTCCAACTAAGATCTTAGGGATTTTATAACCATTGGCATGTTGAATTAATCTATCATACCAGAAATTTAATTGATTAAGCGATGTGAAGTCTGTCAGATTAAAAACTAATAAAGCTCCGTTAGCGCCACTTATAAATTTTGGAATCAATGGTTTGAACCTATCTTGACCACCAAAGTCAAAAATTGAGTTCGCGATACCTTTTTCGATAAGCTCATCTGGATTATCTTTATTTTGGATCTTTAAATTAATTGAATGGAAATTTATCCCAATTGTCATAGATGTATCAAAATTGAAGGAATTAAAACAGAATCGGTTGAAAAGGCAAGTCTTTCCTACCCCACCACCACCAATAATCACGATTTTAAAGGTGTAAAGTACCTCACTTTTAGGATTTTTAATCAATTTAAATACCGAATAATCCATATGTATGGCTTAACATTAAATTCTATAATCAAGAAAATTATTTTTACTACAAAAATTTTATTTTTTAAAAAAATAACTAATTTTAATGCTTTTTCATTATATTAGTTAGTTCTTAATGTTAAGCTAACTAATTTGAAATAAAAAAGGACAAATTTTTATAAATGGATGAATCAAATTTACAAGTTGTACCACCTGATTATATAATTATTCGACCTCCAGTTGAGGGAGCATCTCACTCGGTAATTATTCCGGTTACTGGAGGATGCTCATGGAATACAGCCACAGGTGGTTGTGCATTCTGTGGAACTTATAAAGGAATGTATGGAGTAATCCAGAATTATGCTGTTCGTCCAATTGAAGATGTTTTTAAAGATATTGACTACTTTTCAGAACATAATTATCATGGCTTTCCCGTCTTTTTAGCTGGTGGAAATCCTACATCTGCTCCCACAGAATATCTAGTCAAAATCATCAGATACGTTAGAGAAAAAATCAATAATGTTCCAAGAGTAAGTTGCTATGCAAAAGCCTTAGATGTATTGAGAAAATCAGATGAAGAGCTGAACCAATTAGCGGATGCTGGATTAGATATTGTCTATATGGGTTTAGAAAGTGGAAGTAGCAAAATATTGAGGAAAATGAAAAAAGGAACGAATGCTGAATCAATGATAACTGCTGGAAAACGGGTTTTAAGAGCTGGGATAAAATTAAGCTTATATATTATTCTTGGACTAGGTGGGAAAAAACTTTCCGAAGAGCATGTTAAAGAAACTGCTAGAGTCCTAACAGAGATTAATCCAACAATTTTTAGATTCAGGACTTTGAATATTGTGCCTTTTTCAGAACTCTGGGATATATGGAAAAGGGGTGAATTTACCCTGCTCACACCAGTCGAAAATCTAAAAGAAGAACGTGATATCATCGCAAATCTGGGAGTGAATGTAACCTCTCAAGTTTATAATGACCATATGAGTAATTACTGTGCTATAGAGAGTTCTAACATTAAGGAAGACAGAGAGATGTTCATAAAAACATTAGATACTTTTATGAATGATCCTCGAATAAAAAGTATGCCGAGAAGGAACCTATCTCGTATGTAATTATATAATTTCTCTTTAATTTATTAACTTTATACGTTTTTAATCAAAAATATATATATTTCGTAAACTAAATTGATAACAATTTAATATTTGCCTTTTCTATATTATTAATATTTATATCTCAAAATATATATCATTCATAATTAAAAAATCAATAATTATCAATAATCATAAGAGTGTTTGAAATGTCAGATTATTTTCGTAAAAAAGTTCATCATGAGAGCATAATCGCTACTTTTGATGATGTATTAGTATTACCGGGATATACTGATTTTAGCCCTAATGAAGTGGACATTTCTTCGCATTTGGGTAACTACAAATTTCACGTTCCAATTTTAACTTCAGCGATGGATACGGTAACTGAAGAGATAATGGCAATAAAAATGGCGCTTTTAGGGGGTTTAGGTGTTTTACACCGTAATTGTTCTTTTGAGCGGCAGCTAGAAATGGTAAGAATTGTTAAAAGAGCCAGATCTTTCGTGATCGAGGATGTTGCAACCATCTTTCCTAATGAACCTATCTCAAAAGCAAAATTTATGATGGAAAACTATAACATTAGTGGTCTTGTAGTTGTTAATAATGAAAATAAAGTATGTGGGATATTAACTAAAAGGGATATTCCCTTTTCTGAGGATCAGATCAAAAACTGTTCAGTAAAAGATTATATGACTAAAGAAGTTATATCTATTAAACCAGGTGCATCTAGAATCGATGCTCTGAATTTGTTATTTGAATCTCGTAAGGAAAAACTGCCAGTTATTGATGATAAAGGAAATCTTACAGGATTGATAACAAAGAAGGATTTAGCTCCTGAATTTCCTCTTGCCTCTATGGACAATGAAGGCCATTTGTTATGTGCATTAGCATTATCTCCACGATTCCCTGAAGCTATCCAAGCTCGAGAAATATTAAAGGAAATTGATAACTTTGTAGATATTTTTTTTATAGATGTTGCAGATTATTATAAGTCAACTGATATTGCAGGAACAAAAAAACTCATGGATTTCTTAGATTCTGACTTTGTATTAGGTAATATTGGAACCTATGAAGCAGCAGAGCATATTCTTACTAAAAGTGGATTCGATAGTGAAAAATTTATTGGATTAAAAGTCGGAATGGGTTCGGGTTCTATCTGCACGACATCTATACAAACTGGTGTGGGTGCACCTACTATGTTTGCTACTGCTCAAGTAGCTGATGCAATAAATGATTACAATCCTAAAATATCCTTAATTGCGGATGGAGGTTTTAAAAATCCAGGTGATATCCCTAAAGCAATTACTGCGGGTGCTGATCTTATCATGTCGGGACACTTCTTTGCAGGCACAGAGGAAAGTCCAGGATTCATTGATACTATAGCTGGAAGAAAAGTAAAGGTCTATCGTGGTATGGGCTCTAAAGAAGCACGCACCTCTGGCTATGTCGCAGATAGATATATCGAAGGATCTAAAATGTTAGCAGAAGGAGTAAGTGATTATGTACCTTTCACAGGAGATCTTTCTGGAGTACTATTATCATTAAAAGAGGGATTAATTAATGGCATGATTTATTCTGGAGCGAAAAATATCCAAGAAATGAAAAAAGCACGAATTGGTATTATCACACCAACAGGTCAACGTGAGACTCATACCCATGATTTAATCGGAAAATATTAAGATATGAATTTTCATTTTAATCCTTTTTCTTAGCTCGTTATTATTAATCATTAATCAATAAGCTTTTTACAAGATTAATCGTTAGAATTCATATTAGAAAAAGACTTTTATAGTAAACATTTTCACGCGAAATATGATGAAAAAAATAGAAAGAGCTTTAATATCGGTTTTTGACAAAAAGGGAGTAGTAGAAATTGCTCAAATATTAGCAGATGAATTTGGAGTCGAGATTCTCTCAACTGGGGGAACAAGTAAGCTATTAAGGAGTAACGGTATTGATGTGATTGATATAGCAGATTACACTAAATCACCCGAAATATTTGATGGAAGAGTTAAAACTCTGCACCCAAAAGTGGAAGGAGGGATATTATTCCGCCGTAATAATAAAAAAGATCTTCAGGAAGCCCAAAAATTTAGTATAAAACCAATCGATATGGTTATTTGTAATCTCTATAATTTCAAAGAGGCAATATCTAAGCCTAATCTCTCATTAGAAGATGCTTTAGAGATGATAGATATAGGTGGTCCAACAATGATAAGAGCTGCAGCAAAAAACTTCAATGATGTTGTGGTAATTTCTAATCCAGAACATTATCCAAAAATAATAAGAGAAATGAGGGAAAAGAAAGGTATTAGTTTACAAACAAGAGCTTTTCTTGCCCAAGAGGTCTTTTTTCAAGTTGCAGAATATAACTCCATAATTGCTAATTATTTTCAGAATTATAATTATCCTGATCTTTCTTTTGGAGATAAAATTATCAAAATCTATGAAAAAGTACAAGATTGCCGGTATGGAGAGAATTGGGATCAATTTGCAGCCTATTACAGAGACATCGATATTAAGGAAGGATTATATAATATTAAAAAAATATCTGGAAAAGAAATATCATTCAATAATTATCTGGATATTGATTCTTGTATGCAAATTCTTTTAGATTTCAATAATTCCTATTACAATACTGCAATTTTAAAGCATACTAGCCCTAATGGTGTGGCTGTAGATAAAAAACATCAATTAAAATCGATACAGATGGCATTCAAAACCGATCCAATGTCTGCTTTTGGGGGTGTGTGGGGATTAAATAAACCAGTATCAGAAGAAACTGCGGATTTCATCGTAAATAAAGAAAAAATATTCATTGAGGTATTAATGGCGCCATCTTTCGAACCAGAAGCTCTTGATATATTGAAAAAAAAAGAAAAAATGATTCTTCTGGAATTTGGTGATTTTTTAACTAAACGAGACAAACTTTATAGAAATCCTGAACTGCGAAGTGTACTGGGAGGTGTTTTAATTCAAGAATATGACTCTAAGCCAGTTATAAAGAACTGGAGGGTAGTGAGTAATCGTGGCGTTAATGAAAAAGAAAAAGAGGCTCTAATTTTTGCCTACAAAATTTCAAAATGGACAAAATCAAATTCTGCATGTTTTGTCCAGATTTATGACAATGGTTTTTATACAATTGGTATAGGAGCGGGACAACAAAGCCGCGTTCATGTGGTAAAATTAGCAGTACAAAAAGCAATTGAATTTGGACATAAAGATGAGTTAAAAGATTCTCTCATGGGAACGGACTCATTTTTCCCTTTTCCTGATGGCTTAGAAGCAGCAGTAGAAGCAGGAGCGAAAGCTATTATAAATCCAGGGGGGTCAATCAGAGATGATTTGGTGATTAAAAAAGCAAATGAACTTAATTGTGCATTAATTTTCTGTGATAAACGAGTTTTTAGACATTGATTTTTTTCCCATTATTTTTTCCCAAATTTTCTGTATCCTTATCCTTTTTTAAAAAATGATTTACAATTTAAAAGATATTCAAAATATCTATCGAAAAATTTCTCTCTTCCTTGATATAAGAGGTTTTTCAGAAACATAAAAAAAGTTTATATATGTCTAAAAATAAATTTAAATTACTCTTCCATATCCGAATTATTAATCTAAATGAGCAATTAATGGACTTTTTTTTGAAAAATTTAAGGGAAACTGTCGAAGCAATCAATAAATTAATTGATAACAATGTCAATATTGTTAATACTAAAAGAATTCGGAGATGCAATAGAATAAAATCTTCAGATCGTTCAAAAATAAATTTTATTTGGAGATCATTGGATTGTCTTGCGGAAGAGGGCATATTAGAAATGAATGGAACATACTCCCCTAAGACCTATAAAATAAAACCGCATGAAAAAATCGATGTGGATGCAATAGTCACAAAGATTGAACAAAAAAAAGATTCAAGTAATTCTTATTAAATAAAAAAAGATCCATCAATCATGCTATGACTTTTTATAAAATAAAGGCCTTCTAAATTAGCCTTCTATCAGTTTTAGTTGAATTAATAAATCATTTAATTTCTTTTGATCTTCCTTATTATCTGGATTATTAAATAATCTTTTTTGATAAAAAATTACATTGCCATATTTCAATTCAATAACATTAAAAATTCTTACCCATTCTTTAAATTGATTCAAAAAATCAATTACTTCTGGATCTTCCTCAAATAATTTGACATCTTTCTTTCGATCAGGCGAGATTTCTATTGCTCTATATTTTTTAAGAGTCATCCCCTGTTTTTTTAACAAATGACTATTAGCATTTCTAACAAATGCCTCTAATCCGCTTCTCCAATGAACATAATTTTTATTCACCCGCTTAATTATTTCTTGGATGATTTTTATTTCATTTGGGAAAATAGTTTCTTCTTTTTTTATTAAAGTCTTCTTTATTTTTTGGAATTCAACTTCGAAATATTGTATATATTTTTGAATGAGGGTTTCAAATTCATTAAGAATAGTATTATAGTTTTGAACAAAGAGGACTTCATTACTGGAAAAAATCATATTCTTTTCGTCAAAAGTACCAGATAATCTTTTCGCTTTCAACAGATCATCTAAAATAGAACGCATTAACTGTGTTTCTGATTCAGAAAGTGTTTTTTCTGGAAAGAAATCTTGGAAAGAGAAAAAATGTTGGTTTTCTAGCATAAGATTCTCAATTCCTTTCTTGGTATAGAATCTAATTTTATCTTCGTCATCATAAGAAATCCCTATAATTTTTTTCTCTTCTTTTAATTCACGAATTATATCGTCAATAATATTCTGGTTAAGATTGAGATCTCTAAATGCGATAAAATCCTCCGATTTAGATCTCACAATTAGGCTCGATTTAATTTCATTTTTCGCTTCAATTATTCTTTCTTGTTCGATGATAATGCTATCTCCTTTTTTGAAATAATCAACCTTTAAACTACTTATAAATTTTAAAAAATCCTCATAATCCATGCCAATTTTGTCAACATAATCATTAATATTGATCTCCTTTTGTTGTTTGATCTCTTCACCAATTAACTTAAGATTTTCCTCTAACTTCGCAAAGATAACATTTTTATCAATATTTAATTCAGAGGCAAGTTGATTTATCAATTCATTTCTCTTATTTTCCTCTTTAATCTGATTGATTTGATTAACTTTTTCATTTAGAAATTTCGAGTAATAAAAATTATTTCTATTTTTATCAAATATTCCACTTCGCATGTCAATATATTCTTCTAAAATGCTATAAAGAATTGATTTACGTAATTTTAATTTTGCAGAAACATCCAAAATAGAAAAATATCCAATAATTCTGGAATTATCAATTTCTTTACGTACATTAATCAAACCTAAGTTAGTAAGATATTGAGTCGCTTCATGATATTTAGTTAAATACTCCATTGGTAAGTTGTTTATTAACTTTAAATAGGCATCTTCTCCTAATCTTTCTTTATACGATTTTAAATCAATCACACTTGCCTTAGCTGCCTCCTTATTTATGGTTCGATTAATCTTGTCTTGAGAGTAATAAATCCTTCCATTTTTTCCTATGAGAAGTATTTGCTTAATATTTGATGATATATCGTTTATAATTGCTTTAAAAAATTCTATTGGTATGTAATTATACTTTTCGAAGTTAACTAATCCCTTTTCTTGAATATTTTGCAAAATATCTTGCCTTAAATACTTATAAGGATAAAAATAATGTAGATCTGAGAAATAACCACTAATTATTTTTAATTTAATTAATGTATTCATAAATGATTCTAATTCTGAATCATCATCAATTATTTGAGAGAATCTATTTATAATTAGATTCCCTGAAATTTTATCAGAACTTTCGAAAAAGGCTTTTAATTTTTCTTTTTCAAGTTCATAATAAAAAATTTGATTATCATCTTTGATTCGTGTATAAAAAGTGAACTTTTTATCAATTAGCAAGCTTTTTTTTCGCGTTTGAATATATCCTTTAGGAGTTATTCCTTGGGCATTTGCTATTTTATTAAGGTCAAACTTTTTCATAATAAAAAAATCTTGTATTTCTTTTCTAAGCTCCTCAACTTCAATATCATCAAAGTCTTTCTCCTGAAATTTTGGGAAAACTTGGGAAACTTTCCTTTTTAACGTAGAGACAATTTTACTATCAACTTTATTTTGATATTGTGAAATTAAATGTAGAGCGACATCTCTAAATGAATATAAATCATCAAAGTCGAAATTAGAACAAGATTCAATAAACTCTAACAATGAGAGCTGGTTTTTTTCATTTCTTTCAGATTTTAAATACTCTAAAAGTACATTTTTATATGGACATAACAAGTTTCGATTGAACTCAATGAATTTTTGCAAGAAATAATAAGTATTTTCTAAAACTTCTTCAGAATCTTGTTTAAGTATTTGGATAAAATTTGAAATATATGACTCAATTTTCTCTGAATTCTTTATCAAATAAAATCCAATGATAATGATAGTGTTTAATTGTAGCTTTTTCTCATCTGAGTCCAGATAAGGCTCTAAATTTTTAATTAATTCAGATGGAATGAATGATGCATCACTCTCCGCCAATATACTAAAAACATATGTGACTGGAATAGCTAAATTTTCATCCTTCAATGAGGAATTTAAGGCCTCGATTACTTGCGGGATTTTGTTTAGTTTATTTTTTTTTAAATACTTATTTAATTTCTCTACAAAAGGAATAATAGTATTATAGTCTCTAAATTCTTCCGGATTAAACATAACTAATCCTTTTTAATGCTTAATCGAATAATAATTTTTTGAATAGCTCTATTTCTGTGATATCTAAAATATCTCGCAACACATAAGTAGGATTTACCTCTCTTAATGCCTTCTCTGTTCCATGACCATTCAGAAGAGCAATACTCTTTATACCCGCATTATGAGCACATATAATATCTGTGGGAAGATCTCCAATAAAAAACACACGGTCTTTTTCTATCGGAAAATGATATTTCTGTTTAATTTTTTCAAGTACTTTGAAGATAGGATAAGGATGTGGCTTTCTAAAAGGCGAATCGTCTCTAGAAACATAAGCAGAAAAATATTTATCCAAATTCAAATGCTTTCTAAAAGTTGACAATCGCGAATTTTTGGTATTTGATACGATCCCTAAAGGAGCATCTATAGTATTGAATAGTTCTAATATCGATTTTAAATTAGGTTTTATAGTTTCATATATCTCATATTTAGGGTAGGTACGACGAAATTTAATGAAAAATAAGATTCGCTTTAATGGATTTGAGATATAAGGCTTGTATGCTTTATAAACTTGAATAAGAGCCTTAACTCTATTATTTGAATCAGACTCTTCAAATAAGCGCGCATAATCAATTAATCTTAAGCTCTCCGTATTTCTCCAATTAAAATAACCTTTTCGACTATAGACTAATGCACTAAATTCTAGTGCTTTTTGTGTAATAACCACTCCATCAAAATCAAATAATAATATCGGAGAATGAGGCATTTGTATTTCTAAAAATTTTATTACATTCTTAAACTTAATTAAAAAATTGAATTTAGATTTAAGTTATCAAGAGATTATAAAAAAATTAAAAAAAAATAAAAATTGTATTTCACAAGTTTAAATCTTATTAAACTGCGTCCAGTTCATCAGCTTCTGTACTAATATGACTCAATAAGTAATCGATTTGCTCTTGCTTCTTGTTTATGTTTAATACAGTAGTTAAAGGAATAACATCTCCATGACCAGGAGATAGTACAAAGGTACCAGCGCGTAATATAAAGAATTCAAAAACATCCGGAATCTCTTTCTTTAATCGTAAGCTTTTAGTGGGAATTCTTTCGGCAGAAGTAAAAATTCCAGCTTTATGGTATATTTCATTTCGTTCGATCTTCCAATAATCAAATTGAGCACTTAATACGACAATTCCAAGAATTAAAGCTAGAATTATTGTCATCAGAAAATAAAATTCGACACTTAAGTTTGGATTGAATTCAGCAGCAGTAAATTCAAATGCTACATTTGGTAATACTAAAAATACAACTAATAATATAACCACAACTCCTACGAGAACCAGAACAAAAAATTTCGTTGAGGAAAAATCAAATGCAGTAATGAAAATATTAATAAAGAACATAATGAACCAGAAGTTTCCATACCATGCAATTGGAGTATTAGGAGCGAGCATTTGAAGAAGCCAAAGTACAAAGGAGGTCAGAAGTAAGGGCCAGAAAAAGATTATCTTCGGATAAGATCTTAAAATGACTTCGGTAATTGGTTTTTTTGGTTTTTCTGACATAATTATCACGTATTTTGGTTTTGGATTAAATAATATTTGTAATTAAATAATTCAATGATTAACAATATATATAGAAATTCTATTTAAAAAACCTTCTTATAATCCTAATATTATAATAAGGTGTATTGAATTGAGATATGGTTGAATATGTATTGAAAATTATACCCTAAAAGAAATCGCTAAGTGATTGAACCATTCTATAAGAATGAGCAATATCTTGATTCCCTTTCGAACTAATACCCATATGTCCTGGAAGTAAATACTTTACATCTAACTCGCTCACAAATTTGATTGATTGCGTCAAAACTTTAAGGGAGCCACCTGGAAAATCATATCGCCCAAAACTCCCACCAGTGAATACTAAATCCCCTGGAATCAAAATCTTACGTTCTTTTTCATAGTAAGAAATAGAACCTAAAGAATGACCAGGAGTATAAAAAATTTTAAAATTAAATTCAGGTGTAATTTGAATATTAGGTTGATCCTTTAGATCAACAACATTTAACGGTACTATTTCGACTCCAAACATACTTGGTCTTATTCCAAGATTACCTGGGAAAATTTTTGATTCATTTCCTGTTTTTAAAATCTGTGCTGTTTCTCCATAAGCAAGTATTTGAGGTGGATTATCATCCAGCAACTTTAAAAGAGGATATAATCCAAGAACATGATCAACATGCTCATGTGTTAAAAAAATACGCGTAATTTTTTTATAATTTAAATCAAACTGATTCATTCCTTGAATTAAACCTTTAAGTGATATTCCGTTACCCGCATCAAATAGCGACAGTTCGTCAGTATCAGAGTTATTTAGAACATACTGATTACAATCTAACATCGGATTTTCATCAAAAAAGTAAAGATTATCGAGAACTTTTTTCCCCTGTTTAACAGTTCCACTTAAATTTGAAAAGAACATAAATATACTCTCTGCGTTGTCTTATTTATTAATGTGAGAATAAAAACAGCTTTGTTTTAATTTTTTATTGTTCAATATTATCAAATAATTATATTTAAAGAACTAGCATACAATCATATATGAAGAGAAAATCTATTGAAGATGTGGATCTAGAGAAGTATAAATCTAAAGTGGGGTTTGGGATAAAAATATGGCTTGAATTTCAAGATAACGAATCTGCGAATATATTAGGCTCGGGGTGGGCCAAATTACTTGAAAATATTAAATCAGAAACATCTAAAGGTTTAAAATCGCTAACCCAAGCTGCAAAAGAATGTGGGTATTCATACAAATATGCTTGGAATATTTTAAGGAGGATAGAGAAAAGAACAGGTATTTCACCGGTGGAAACAGCACGTGGTGGACCAGGAGGAGGTGGTTGGATAAAATTGAATGAATGGGGGGACTTTCTACTTAATACTTTCAATAATTTACGTTCTGAATTAGAAGCCATCGAGACTAATTTAAAAAAAACCCTTACGATTCAGTAATAAATATCTTTTAAATGAAAGAGATATTATTTATTCTTAGAACGAGTTAGTTTTACTTGGTTATATAGTATCTTTAGAAGGTTTTAAATTAAATGGGAGAAAATAAGCGATCATTGGGTAAAATCAACATTTCGGAATTTATGATTCGTGATCCTTACTTCACAGTTCCCGATGAAAAAATAAGTGCAACAGAAAGGCTTATGTTGAGAAAGAATGTTGGAGGATTACCAGTCGTTAATAATAGTAGAGATAAACAGATCGTTGGAATTATTACTCAAAGAGATATACGGTTAGCCCGATTCGCAACAAATCTTGATTCTCCAAATACTCGAGTTAAAGATCTTATGACTTCAGATACCATAACCCTTCAACAAGAAGATACGTTTGAAATGGCTATAGAAAAAATGATGACCAAAAATATTGAAAGATTACCCGTTGTTAATCCCAATAAAGAATTAATTGGCTTAATTACGAAACAATCGATTTTAGAACGATTATTTAAATTTTTAAAGGATACTAACACTTAAATTTTGATAATTATATAGAAGAAAATATAGTCTTAAATATTAAAAAAAAATTGATTAACCATGGCAATCCCTCTCCCAGGCACCCCGGTGATTTTAGACATTGGATCCGCATATACTAAAATTGGATTTGCTGGTGAACCAAGTCCTCGATTTGTATTTCCAACAATGACGGGAAAGGAGAAATATAAATCAGTAATGGTCGATGTAAGTGCAAGAAACACATATATCGGCTCAGATGCGGCAAAAATGCGAGGTGTGCTAAAAATAAAATATCCAATTGACCGTGGGGCAATTATGGATTGGAATGATTATTATGAAATTCTTAATTATTGTTTTTATTCCCTTCTACGAATCCCCAATCTTTCTGATTATCCTTTATTATATACAGAACAACCATTTGTCCAGAAAGAGACAAAGGAATATATTGCTCGAGTTTTATTTGAAACACATAGAGTTAAAAGCTTGATTATGATTCCTACACCAATACTTTCAATCTTCAGCGTTGGTTTAACCACAGGACTAGTCATTGAAAGTGGAGATGGTATAACTTGGATTTGTCCCATTATCAACGGAGAGTTGGTCGATCAGGCGGTACAAAAATTACCTCTTGCCGGTACCGATATTAATCAGCACTTAAAAAACCTGTTAATGCGAGAAGGTATTAATATAGAATCCTCCGCTGTGGATGAAATAATTAAGGATATAAAGGAAAAAAATTGTTATTTTGCAATAGACCCTGATAACCCTCCAAAAGTAAAAGATTCTTTTAGCTTTGCCATGCCAGATGGTTCAAATATTAAAATCCCCAATTATATATTTCATGAAGCTCCTGAAGTACTTTTTAATCCCCAACTTATTGGTTATACAATGATGAATATACCTGAAGCCATTATTGCTTCTCTCAAAGGGATTGATGATCATTATTGGAGTGATTTATTATCACATATTGTCATTTCAGGGGGTAATGTATCATATTCTGGTTTTGAGGAACGTTTACGAGTAGAACTAAACAAGATTTTACCGCAATTAGGAAAAATTCCAAAACCAAAAGAAATGATCTCGACAGTTAGTCAGAAATTAACTATGCAAGCGAAAGAAGTAGCAAAGAAAAGTAAAGATACTTGTCCTCACTGTGGGGTGTTAGTGGACCTCACTGACGGAAAGGAATTTTGTCCTTCATGTGGAGGAAGAGTTGTATTACCTGAATTACCAATTAAACCAAAAGTGGAACCTAAAAAAGTTAAAAAAGTAAATGGTAAATTATTATGTCCCCATTGCAATAAAGAAATAGTAGATGAAACTTCAATCTTTTGTCCATATTGTGGGAAATCTTTAGAGCCTCCGAGTTTAGAAGATCTCCCCACTGGAGTGATCAAAAAAGCAAAACCCGCTCGTGAGTTTTCAGGATATTACAAGTCAACAGATACACTTATCAAGTTTTACGTACCAGAAAATCTTCAATATGCGATATTTAATGGTGCCGCAATTTTGGGAAGTCTTCCGAGTTTTCAAAATCTATTCATTACTCATGAACAATTTATCGAAAATAGTGCTGTGTTATATAAAGATATTAGCGAAATTTTCTAAGTATTTTTCTATCTTTACTTATATAAAAAATGAATTGCAGCAATTCATCTTTAATTGTGAAATTTCGATTATTCTCTATATTTATCGTTAATTTTTAATTACAAGTTAAATTTTAAAAACTTAAAACTTAGTTAAAACTCGCTTGAGGTTTTTTAGATTGAAATCAAAAACTCGAATCACTGCTTTCATAATTACTACTGCAATCATTTTCATATTGATAACCCCAATTGCATTAGCAAAAACAAGACAATCTTATTTAGTTGACTTCCTTTTTGAAAATCAAGTAGAAAATGAAAGATTTGGATCTTCCTATCAAGATACTGCCTATTCGTTAGAGATCATTGACTATTACGATATCTATCAAATTGGTCCGGAAACTAAAGTAGATATCTCCCTATTTCAAGAAAATTTAGAAACTGCGATCGAGAATATGTTCACTGAGGGTGTTATAAAATTATATGATCTCTATTATCTTGTGAAATCTTTGGACATTTTGGACGCTACAATGGATACAAGTTTAGAAACTAAGATCTCGGAATATCTAAATCAAACTGAGCAAAGCGAGGGGGGTTATGCTTCTGATAATTCTACCTCTTCAGCAGATATGACCTCTACGTATTTTGTCTATGAAATTAAAACATATTTGAACGAAGAACTTAATTTTACTTCAATTAAAAATTGGATATTATCTTGCAATAATTCTGATGGAGGTTATGGAGGAAATAGTACTCTAGATTCATCTCAACTAACAACGTTCCTAGCCGTTTATTTGATTGACCAGATAGGTGATTTAAATGATTTAGAAAACAGAACGGCAACATTAAATTACTTTAAATCCTTTTATAATAGTGATAGTGATAATTATGCTAATTATGGGGGATATAAAGCTGGGCTTCTCTCAGAATCAACTCTCTTTAGTAGTACCTTTTATTGTGTAGGTGCAATTAAACTATTAGACAGCACTCAATTAAATGAAGCCGCAACTTTAGTATGGGTTTTAAATCATCAAAATTTCGAAGATGGTGGTTTCAGTAATCTTTTTGGGGGAACTGTTCAAGGATTATCCTCGATATCAGCATCATATTATGCATTTAAGCTTCTTATGGATTTTAACAGTTTAGGATTATTAAATGAAGATATTTTTATGGTAGAATTTAATCTTATCATATTGTTTATCCTATTGGCGATCATTGCAGTCGTCATCGTACTAATTTACTTAGTATGGCGTAAAAGAAGGATCTAATCTTTTTTTAAAATTAATAAATATCTAATAATAGTAATTTAATTTTAAAGAAAAATTACTAATTAAAATATATTTTAAATTTTCATTTCTTAAAATACGATGACTGAGGAAAAACTATTAAACGGAAAAAGTTTAGCTGACAAATTAAATGCTAAATTAAAGGAAGATATTAGTATCGCTTACCAACATACAGGAATTAAACCAAGATTGGCTGCTATACTTGTTGGTGATAACCCAGCATCAAAGATTTATGTAAATATCAAACGCAAAACATGTGAGCAAATTGGTATAGATTTTACCTTAATAACTTTGGATGAAAATGTTACACGAGAAAAATTGTTTAATGAAATAGACAAATTAAACAATAATGAAACTATAAATGGAATAATCTTACAATTACCCATTCCAAATCATCTTCGTGATAATTCAATGCAATTTGTGGATCGAATCTCTCCTATAAAAGATGTTGATGGATTACATCCATATAATCAAGGAAAATTATTCAATTATGATGAAGAATTTGCTCCAGCCACACCAAAAGGTATAATTTCATTGCTTGAATATTATAATATTGATTTACAGGGTAAGGAAGTAATTATAATTAATCGATCAAATCTTGTCGGTAAACCCTTGATCTTTATGTTTCTAAAAAGAAATGCTACGATCACAGTATGTCACACCTCTACAATAAACATTGTAAATCATATAAAGCGGGCAGACATTTTAGTTGTAGCAGTAGGACAACCAAAGTTCATTACTAAAGATAAAATAAAAAAAGGAGCAATTATTATCGATGTTGGGACCAATAAAGTTGATGGAAAATTATGCGGCGATGTTGATTTTAATGGAGTGATAGAAAAATGCTCCAAAATAACACCCTCTCCAGGTGGAATTGGACCCTTGACTGTTTCATTTCTGTGTCATAACACTTTTCATGTATTTAAAAAACAATTGAAATTGAGTTAATTCTCTCAGTATACTCGAATTGAAGAAATAAGCTAAATTTTAATATAAACTTTCACGAAATAAATATTAAACATTGTTATACTAATCTTAAAATTTAAGCAAAATAACGATTAATACATGGCAATTTTAGAACTTGGAATAAATCTAGGAACCAAAAATCTAATAAACCAGAAATATTATTCTTCTGATACAAGAGTGGGATTAGATCCAGAACTAAGAGCTGGTTTTCTCTCTGCTCTTGAGAGTTTTACCTCAGAAGTTTTTGGAGATAATATAAATGTTGTTTCACTCGCATCATTTAAATTAGTATGTTATTGTGATGTCATATCTTTACCTTCTGAAAAACTTTCGAATAAACAACCTTTACTCTCCTATGCTATTATTGAAAAAGAAACTGAAGCAGAGATTGTTAAGAAACATTTAAAGGAAATCAATAACCATTTTCTCAATAGGTATTCGCTTAATGATATTTTTTCCAAAAAATCTAAATTTTTTAAGGGCTTTGAAACTAGAATTGATGAAATAATTGGAGATTTAAAACTAAAAACAGAAGATCGCTTTCGATCTATATTATAAGAGAAATAAAAGGTAGATAATTTTTGTCAAGTAATATTGGCCCTGAAGCGCAAGCAGCATACCAGAAATATTTAGATGCTAGCACTATTGATGAAAAAATTAAGCGCCTTGAAGAGTTTCTCTCATTAGTTCCAAAACATAAGGCTACAGAAAATATTGTAGCATTAAATAAATCTCGTTTAGCTAAACTTAGAAAGCAACAAGAAGAGAGGAGGGTCCGTTCGAAAAGTATCTCAAAATTGATAAGTCCTTTCTCTATCAAAAAAGAGGGGATTCAACTAATCCTAATTAGTGATTACTATGTACCTGGAGTCGGTAAAACCTCACTCCTCAATCATCTAACTCATGCTGCTAAAGAAAAAATAGGAAAATTTACAGCCATTCCAGAAATTGGAATTTATGAATATAATAAGATTAGATTCCAGATCGTAGACATGCCATCCTTAATGGAAGGAGCATCTATTGGGGTAGGCAATGGAAAGGAAATACTTTCACAATTACGATCCTGTGATTTAATCTGTATATGTGTTGATTTATCCCGTGATTATGAAAAACAAATGGATTTAATCTTAAATGAGTTATCGAGTGCTAGTATTCGGCTCAATGTTGATCCTCCTCCAATAACAATTGATAAAACTGGTTCCAATAAAATTCAAGTGTTTTATTTAACTCGGGAGGCGAAAAAAATTGCTAATATTGATGAATTAACAGAAAATATAAAGAAAGTTATCTTCGAGAATGGTATTCGAAATGCCGTTGTAAAGTTATTTGGAAAAGTAAGGATTAATGATGTGGTAGATGCTTTAGATCCATCAGTTGTATATAAAAAAGCAATAATATTCGGGACTAAAGGTGATCTTCCTGATACTGAAGATCATTTTGATGACTTAAAAGAGCAATATTCAAACGAATTTAAGATTATAATCGGAACTAGCGTTAAGAAAAAGGAGTTCCCAGACGACTTTGGTGATCTCATACTTGAGATATTGGAAAAGATAAAAATATATACCATGCACGCAAGTGAAATAGCAGAAAAACCCTTAATTATGAACAAAGGATCCCTAGTTAAAGACGTTGCTTTAAAAATACATCGAAGTTTTTATGATTTATTTGATTATGCAATAGTTATACGAAAGGGAGTAAAACAAAAGAAAAAACGCGTAGGTTTGGATTATCCCTTAAAAGATAATGATATTATTGAAATTCATATAATTTAATTTATGCTTTACCTATTGTATAATATCAATATTTTTAATAGCAAGGATAGTATTTGGAATTTGCTCTAACTCCTTTTTATATTCTATATCTAGTTTATCTATAGCTTTAGTAATATGGGAGATGCTTTCAAAGGTATAAATCAAATTTTCCAAATAGTCAATGATATCACCTTTAAATATCATAATTTTATACTGTTCCTCAAAATAATCTCGAATTTCCTCAACACTCAATTTATCTTCAATTCTTAGGGCGAGTAATATTTTTTCCAGATTTATTCTACCACAATCACAGTAAGGACTATCTTTACAAGTGCAATTGAAGATATCAGTTGTCCATTTCGATACATATTCGATAAATTCTTGAGAGAATTTTTTTCTTTTTCGCACATACTCTGCATTCATAAGGGAAACTACACTCGCACTAAAGAAATTATTGCTAAAATATTTCATATTCATATTTTTTGATAAGTCCGCAACAATACTTTTTGACAAGTAAACATTCTTAAGGGGTTTTAATTCTAATATAATATTTAACAAAGTATCATCTTTTTTTACTAATTTTTCAATGATATCAAAGCTTTTTGCAATAGTTATAAAGGACTTCGAGATTGCTCTTCCTAAATTGGTTGAGCTATAGCTTGACTTTTCATCTAATTCAATCAAATTTAATGAAATCAGCTTATTCAAAAACTTATTTAATTCAAAATTTCCATTGATTAAAAAATCTTGAAATTGGATTATCTTATTCATAGTGATCCCCTTAGGGAAAGTAGAAATCATAGCTAATAATTCGGTTAATGATTTTTCTTCATCGGGATCCAGTTCAAAATCTTTTATCTTACCATTTAACAGACTAATCGCAACATTGTCTTCGGTAGTTTTCATCTTAGGATTATAAATTTTACCAGGTTCCACAAGTAGATAAGCATATCCGAGAGAATGCTTTTTTAATCTCCCTGCTCGTCCTAACATTTGTTCAAATTCAGCAACGGTTAACGTTTTTATCCCCATCCCTAAAGATTCAAATATTACTTGCTTCGCTGCAAAATCAACGCCTGCAGCAAGAGCCGCTGTTGCAACTACCGCTGAAATTTCTTGATTTTGAAATTTTTCTTCGATATATTTCCGTTCGTCATTAGTTAGACCCGAATGATATGGTTCTGTCCTAATGCCTCTCTTTGTTAAATAGTTTGCTAAAGATTCGCACTTTTTTCTTGTATTCGTAAATATTATTGATTGGCCTTTGAAGCCATATTCAGATTTCAGATTATATGCATACCTCACTAATTTCATTATTATCCTATGTTTCATTGCTTCATTAATACACATAATTAAATGTCTTTCAATGGGAACTGGGCGATTCTTATAATTAATTAATTGAGAATTAAGTTTCTGTGCTAATATATCTGGAGCGCCGATTGTTGCGCTTAAATAAAGAAACTGAGCACCTTGATAAATGCATTTAAGGCGAGATATGAGAGCATCAAGAATAAATCCCCGCTCAGGATCGATTAAAGTTTGGATTTCATCAATTATAATTGTTCCAATCCTTCCCAATTTTTCTTTCAAACCACTCCTTAGAATATAATCGATTGCTTCATAAGTTGCGATAACTATATCAGCGTCAAAAAGGTCATCCAAATTGTTTTCTTCACTTGGTTCTAATAGGGACTCTCCTATCTTTTTAATAATCTTAAAATTTAACGGAGCATATTTTTTTTTAAATTCTTCAGTTCTCACATTCGCAAGTGCAACAATTGGAACTAAATATAGCATTTTTTCATTTTTCAAGAGAATCTGATTCACTCCTGCCAGTTCACCAACTAAAGTTTTCCCTGCGGAGGTAGGGGCCATAATTAATTGATTCGCTCTTGTTTTTAATAATTCAGCATCAATAGAGATTGCTTGGATAGGCAATAAAGTTTTAATATTTAGTTTTAAAAGAATATCTTTGAATCCTTGTGGAATTTCAATATCTTTTACTGCCACGTTTAGTAAATTTTTACGAATTTTAGGATTCTTTTCAACGTCATAAATTGTTACCTCTCTATTATTAACCGGATTAAAGTTTATTTTAAACAAGCTAATTATTCTTTTAATATCTTTAAATTTCAAGATCATGTGATTAAAAAAATTTTTCAATTTAGGATCCATACGTTCCTTTGGAATTAAACCTCGTACCTCAGCCTGTTTTACCACAAATTCTAAAGCACAATTAGGACATACAATTTGTTGATTAATTGTTTGTATTTGGAGCCCCTTGGGAAGAATTTTGAAAGTACCATTTTCCAAGCAACTACTGCAGAAGGTGAGATATTTAATTTTATCTTGATTAAATTGAAAATTACGTAACATCTTTTTAATAGACTCATACTCTTCTTGATTTGCTTGGCTCGAAAACCCAATGAATTTATTATTTTCTGCTAGCAAATAACTTTTAAATAATCGAGGATTGATTGGATCTTGGCTGCCATCTTTATTAATTTTATAGAAAGTTAAAGGACGTAATTTATTTTTCATATCTAAACCTATCACTACATATCCTTGAAAAAAAGGTTGGCTAACATACGAAAATTTGGACAGGTTATGCTTAGCAGATTTAATATAGAAAAAATTGACCTTATAATGCTCATCCTCTGCTTTCTTTAGATTCCTATCTAAGACGATGAAAAACTTTTTCGAGGGGATACTCAAAATTAATTACGCAATTAAATCTAATTGAATAAATAAATTAATTAAATATTGTAAATCAATTTTTTTACTTTTCCCGAGCAAATAATTCATTATACCTTAATATTTAAGTTACGAATAAAAAAAGGACTTAAAATTAAAAGCCAAAAATTTGCTTAATCTTATCGTAAATCTCCTTAATTTGCTTTAGTTTAGCCTCATCACCTTGATTTAAAAAGTGCTCAATCCACTGCGCGAGACCTCCACCATTGGGAATCATCCACTGAAGAAAATACTCAACTGCTTGACGTTCTTCCGCTGACATATTAATCATTAGAGTTTTTTATTCAATAAGTGTATAATCTAAACTCTATATATTATTAGAAATTACACTATTTTAATAATTTCTAGTTTTAATCTTTTCTAAAGAGAGGATTTATTTAGTGTCATCGATTGTATAATTTTATAATTATAAAAATAATAATATTTAGATGTGAAATTCGATGCCTGATGTAAGAATAAAAACTCCAAATTTAGATGATATTTTTGAAAAATGGAAGCAAAAAGCGAGCAGAACTGATCATAAAAAGATGGAAAAACAATTTGGAACCAAGGGAGCTATTTTTTCATTAGATGCTATAAGTGCCGCGGAATATGTAAAAGACACGCTAAAAGAGGCTGCAATTTATTTTGCTGTTAAAAAAACCTTAGGTCCAGCACCAAAAGGTAAAGACGAGAATTTAGTGACTGCTCCGAGAGTCGGAAGAGAACAATTTTACAGTTTTAAAGGAAGCGGGAAAGTTAATAAAGAAAATTGGAAAGAAAAGGACTTAGTACCAATGTATGAGTCGATTCAAGCTGTTCCGTGTAAATCATGCAAAGGGAAAGGTTATATTGAGAATAAATGCAAAACTTGTGGTGGAACGGGAAAGATAGAGGAAACTATAACTGTTTTAGTTGGAGAGGAACTCAAAAAAGAAAAGAAATCATTTTCTTATCCATGTGGAGCGTGCCATGGTTCTGGAAATAGAACTGAATTATGCAAAGAATGTGAAGGTCATAAAAACTTGTATAAGTATGAGATTTTGCCTGTTCCTTTTCAAACGATTGTTACTGGTGTCCCTGTTTTACATAGTAGTGCCACGACAAAGTATGAAAAAGAAATAGGTAATGATCTACAGCAAGTATTAGATGAAGTAGAGGGTATAAAATTTACTGATTTTAAAGATTTAGAATCGAAAGTTGAAGCTTCTTTGGGTTATATGAATAAAAATATTAAAAAAACTGTCAACTCATCTAGAAGTGATTATAAAAACTATGATAAAGATAAAGATACTCAGATTACAACTCAAATTTATCTATTCCCACTAATTCAAATGTTTTGTGAAACTAAAAAAGGTTCGAAATTTGAAATCTATAGTTTAGGTTCGGCCAATAAATTTATGATTTATTCTAATTTCTAATTATGTTTATTTATTATTTTTTTATTCAATTAAATCATATCTATGGAATAATTTAAAAGCAACTTTCAATAATCTATAAAATTTTCTTGAAAATCGACCTACTAGAAAGTTAAATTGGGCAATATAGTCAGATCTAGAGGAGATAATTTTATTTTTAAAATCTGGATAACAAAGACCACCAATATACCGAGGAGGTGCTCCTAAACTTTTTACTTTTTTCCAATCTGAATTTAATCTGTGGGATCCCTTCCAAGACTTATTGGAAGTAATGAATATTTTCTTCCCTGTTTTCAAATTAATCTCGCCATAAATATTGATCGGGCAAAGACCTCCCTCAAAATCGCTGTTTTCAATAAGAATTGTATTTTTTCCGGAAAAAAGATAGGAGGTAATATCGAAAATCTTGAGATTATTTTCGTTCATAATATAATTGAGTGAATTTCTTGTTATAACATAACCAACATAAACATTGTTAATTTTAACTTTAGTAAAGCTTCCTGCCATTAATTGGATTGACGCAGTTATTATTTCTCCATCTATCGAGAGATCTTTTCTATAGTAAGTAGTGTATATATTATTCCTTTTTTTAGCATCTAGATATATTGTTTCACTTGGGATATTGGGACTTTCCCATGGCTCTTTATTTTCGATTTTTGACAACATCTTCTCATAAAACTTATTTAACCATAAGTATTTCTGCTTAACAGAGTTAAATCCATACTTTTTCGCGCACTCATTCCATAAAATTTCATGATCTTTTATCAGTTCATTTAGATTGTCTTGTATTGATGTTATTTCGTCACGATATATATTTGCAAACTTGAGATTGCCTTTCTCAGGAAGAAAGGAAACCATTTTCTTTGAATTTGTCCTTTTCATGCAAAAGAACTTCATATGTTTAGCAACAAATGCCAAATTTCGGATCTGTTCTCTATGCTTTATATCCATCTGTGCTAGTTCACTACAAAGTGTAATAATCAAGTCAAGATCAGCAACGACTTTGTCAAAATTCTTAATTTTAATATTTTTTCGATAAGAAGAGCTTTTTTTATTGTATGGATGACTAAAAAAATGATTATAATAAGCATTATCTCTTATATGTAATCTTTTTTTGTTTTGAATTGATTTTAAAATCGAAAAGATCTTTAAGTATTTCATTTCTTGTATATCAAAGAATTGAATAAAAAGTGATGCCCAAAAATTCATTATATCAATGTTCTTTGAAGCGTTCCATCCCATCTCGCTGGAAAAAATAAAACCATAATATCGATTTTCCCTAATCTCCTTGTTATTATAATCACCCCAACTTGAGGTAATCTCTCCAATTGCACCCTTTTGAAAACCATATTGCGTTAAGTTTATTATGTTATTTTCCGCTTTAGTAAGAGAAGGAAATATCCTATTGAAATCCATTACACTCGGGCTGACAATAATATCTAGATTATAATTCCTGATTTTATCTACTATCGGATGAGTTCTCTTGGAATTATATTTCCAGTACATTATTATCATGTCTTTCGGCAAATTTTCAAGTATTTCATCATATTTGCTCAGAATATCATGATAGATTATAATTTTTTCATAGCCATGTTTTTTAGCAATATTATAGATCTTTATGTAATGTTCGAGATATGCTTTCCCAATACCAAGATTTTCGATATATTCTTTTGAAGCTAGTTTTCCTACGTCCCAACTTTCATCAGATGCGATATGAAAATAATTTGACTTAAAACTCTCTCTCAATTCACCAATCATCAAATCTAATAGGTCATAAATTTCTTTATTGGCTATATTTAGACTATTAGAGCCGGGAAATTCTCCATATTGCCAAAATTCTTGATTATGCAGAATATTATCCCAATGTCCTGTTGTTTGGAAAATAGGGATTAATTCAATGAAATGCATTTTTGCAAAATTGAATAATTCAATCATTTGTTCTTTGGAATACGCTCCACGATTCTTACCTATTTCGGGATAATTCTGAAACTGATACATATCATGCATATAGACCAAATAATAATGATTGATCTTGAAATGACTTAAATCTTTGAGGAATTTTTTTAAATTAGAAATTTTTGGAGCTTGCCCCCTCGATATATCATCTGAAACGCCTCTTATTAATAGGTCTGGATAATCAATTATGGTTACTGGTGCAAAAGACAATTTAATACTATTTGAATTTCCTATTTGTATTACTGTTTGAAGACCATAGTATAATCCTTGAACACTTTCTGAATACACCACCAAGGAATTCTCAACACAATTTACAAGATAACCTTGCTCCTTCCACTTTTTTTCTTTTCTGATGCTACCAAAATCCATTTTTGGAAAGCTGCTTTCAATCAACGTTAAAATAGATTTAAGGTTTATTACCTCATCATTAGTGTCAAATTTTAAATCTATTTCCCTCTTTCCATTTGAAACGTTTAAAGCGTCCAAAAATTCATCTATTATATAACGTAAATCAACCGAAATGTCTGTTTTAATTTTTAAATTAGCAGTGATCTCCAATAAAGGGGACTCTTTCTTACGAATATAACGGGGTTTTGGTATAAGATAAAGCTTATTATTTATAATCTCGCTTTTATCTAAATTCTCTAATAACACATACATTAATATGAAGTTAGAATTAATCGAAACAAATAAGCTTAGTGGATTGTAAACAAGACTATTCTTTAAATGCTTTAAAAGTCAAAACAAAATTACTACCTTGCGTAGGATCACCTTCAATTCTATCTTCTACCCAAATTTTACCATTATAGTTCTCTACTAATTTTTTCACTAAGGATAGGCCTAATCCTAACCTATTAAAGCTTTGGGAATCGACTGAGCTTGCTTGAAAAATACTTAATTTTTGAGAATCGTGGATGCCAAGTCCATTATCCTTAAATTGTAATTTAATTTCTGTTTCTTCTTGGAGTAATTCCTTCAATATCTCTATTTCTATTTCTACAACAGGTCTGGAGTTATGCTTGACGGCATTATAAAGAATATTATTGAAAACATCAATGATTAAATGATTGGCTTGAGCATATAATTTGTCATAATTGCTCTTAAACGAAATATTAATTTTTCTTTTTGGAAAATTCTTTTTAATAGTTTCAATTGCTGTTTTTAATATTTCACATAATTCTATTTTTTCTAAATTTCTATTAATATAATCAATAGACGAGATTTTCCTTATATTTGAGACTAGATTGGCTCCACGATTAACTTGATCCTCTATAATACCCAACAAAGTGTCTATATCGCTTAAATTTTTGGAATTAGCTGAATTTAACCGACATAATTCGACAGAAGATAAGATACCTTGTAATATGTTACTCACATCATGTGCAAAGACATCTTTATAAAATTCTGCTCGATTATATGCTTCTCTATATTTCCTTTCTGAATTCTTTAACGCAACCTCGGAATTCACTTGCTCAGTAATATCATTATAAGTGCATAGAATACCAACTACTTCATTTTTAGAATTATGTAACGGAATTTTATTTGTGTCTAACCATGCCTGCTTTCCATCAGCTTGAAGCTGAGGTTGGATAATTTTATACTCTGGTTTATCCGTATCCATAACAAATTGATCTATTTCAAAAAATGATTCTGCTTCACTAACTTTCCAAGGAAGTTCATAATCGGTTTTTCCAATTATTTCCTTAGGGTCTCTCAATCCAGCGACTCGTGCAAAATTTTTGTTACAACCTAAATATGTAGAGTTAATATCTTTCCATGAGATCAATTCTGGTATGTTATCCATAACTAATTGAAGCATCTGTTTATTTTCTCTTAATTCGATTTCAATAATCTTCTGATCAGTTATATCCCTAATAATACCGATGAAATATTTTTTACCAGATTTATTATTATAAAAAGCACTTAAACTTAACTCTCCAATAAATTTAGCTCCTTTTTTACTACAAAATTCATATTCTGCCATTTTAATATTTTTAGAAATCTTTAATTGGGCTAAATCTTTATTAATATATTTTTTATATTCGGAGGTTGTGAGTTCGCTGATATTTTTTCCAATAAGTTCGATCTCGCTATCTATATCAAAATAAGATGTGGAATTTTTGGAAACATTCTCAATAATCCCATTTTCATCAAGTAATAATACGACGTCTGGGAAATCTTCCATTAAAACCTTATAAATATCTTTTTCTATTGAGAGTGAATTGTTATTTTGGATATCCTTTACCATTATGAATCAACCCAAGAGTAGAAGCTGAGAATGATTTATTTTATTAAGTAGCCTTATCGTAAATATAATGAAATTAATTGAATTTATATATTTATCTTATGATAATTTTTATTTACTTATCATTGGGGGAAAGTGGTTTTTACAAAAATAACTAAGCAAATGAGAGAAACTTCTGCTAATAATGCGTAGATTAAATAAGAAAATGTTAGGATAAATATTTTCGAAGGAAATATGATGAAAAAAAGAGATAATCCGATAAGATTGTAAAGTATCGTTTGTATCATCCTATATAGAATGAAAAAATCTATTAATAAAATGATTAGATAATTAATAATCACAAAAATTAAAATTATAGATATTAATCTCTTTATTTGCGGAATAATTTAACTTGTATTTAACCTAACCTAATTTTATAATTGATTTATAGATTTAAAGTAATTAGTAATAATACCCTTCTTTAAGATGAACAAAGCGGGTGGAAAGATTTATAAAGGAATGCAAAATTACATAAGTTGAAATTTATATAAGTTGAATCCTAGAAATAAATAAATTGAATGAATATGTCTGAAATAGAAAATACTATGGAATTCAAGACGTTTGAAGGATATTTTAGGCCTACAAATTCAATAGTACTATCAATAATCGCAATTTTTGCGGCGTTAACCTCTGTACTTACTTTTATAGTACCAATCACTATTCCTGCAACTAATGGCTATATAAATCTTGGAGATATAGGCGTCATGATAACTGGGAGTTTATTTGGCCCAATTGTAGGAGGACTAGCAGGTGGTATTGGATCCGCATTCACTGATTTATTTTTAGCACCTGTTTATGCTATACCTACATTGATTATTAAGGGCTTGGAAGGATTTTTTATTGGGTTAATTGCCAATCCACGCAAAAATTATCATAAATTGAATTATAGAGATATTCTTGCAATATTGGTTGGGGGCTCAATTATGGTTTTTGGATATTTTTTTGTTGAGTTACTTCTTTATGGACTTGCAGGAGCTTTATTTGAATCTATATTTAACGGTGCCATCCAATTTGGATTAGCAGCATTAGCAACTATCATCTTTAACCTCACATTTCGCAAAAATATTATAACCAATCTCCCTCAAGCATTTAATAAGATATTTATCTTTCAATAATTATGTGATAACTGTCATTTCGGTTAGATTAGGGTAAGGAGTATATCTAATGCGTCTAGAACTCTTTTACCCGTGTCTGATATGAAGTATAGCACAATTTTTCCTTCTTTCTTGCGATAAATTAAACCTTTACTTTCTAAATCATACAAATGCTGATACACAGCTGCTAAACTTATAGAACTAATAATATCTCTAATCTTTGTCCCACTTATACCCCTTATACTAGATAGAGATATTTGAGATAATATTTTTAACTTGGTTATTATTATGGAACCTTTTCCTGAGGTAGTGGTTTGAGAAGAAATTGCTTCTAAAATATAGGGTGCTTTTAAACCACTTCCTGTTATTAGGCATACTATACAATCGTTTGAATCAAAAACTTTTTGCTCATTTAATTCATGGACCGCAGCTAAAGTTAATGCTGAAGATGGTTCAGCGAAAATCCCTTCACTTCTTACCAATTCATCTACTGATGAGACGATTAACTCCTCAGGAATGGCTATAACAGTTCCGGTACTTTCTTTTATAAACTTAATTGCTAAGTCTTTATACATCGGTTCCTGCACTAATATACCTAATGCATGAGAATTCCGAATATCTGTAGTTAATATATCAGATTTCTTTTTATTCATAAATTCATCTACAATCGGTGAAGATAACGCAGATTGAACCCCAACTAGCTTTGGAACAGTATGAATTATTTCTGCCTGTTTTAATTCTAAAAAACCTTTCCATAAACTTACTAACAGTTCACCACTTCCCATGGGTATAATTATCCAATCGGGTACTCCTCTCTGTTTCCAAATTTCAAAAGCTATTGTTTTCTGAGCTTCAATTGTAAGAGGATTATAGATTGGGGTAGCCTGATAATAATCTTTATATTTATCATCCAATGCATATTTAATTGTTTCATCAACAAATTCACCCTTGATAATAATTTCAGAATTATATGCAATCATTTGGGCTCTCTTTCCCATATCAAGCTTATTTGGAATAAGGTTAACGCATTTTATTCCTTCCAATGAGCAATAAGCAGCGATTGAGGCTCCTTGGTTTCCATTGGATGCACAAATGGTCTTATTATAAAGCCAGCTTCTAGCATGTGAGATTAATAACGCTCCTACTCGGTCTTTAAATGAATTGGTTGGATTTTTTATTTCATTTTTAAAGCTCAATTCTTTTAAACCAATTATTTTTCCAATCTTTTCCGAATCACTACAAGGCGTACCTCCTTCATCCATACTAGTTCTATATTCCATTTTGATATTTGGTAGAGTAAAATATAAATCCCAAAATTTAGATATGGATTTAATATTAGAAAAATGCGTTTTATACTTATTAACCTCTGTTTTTATCCATAAAAGCCCATTGCATTCAGGACATTGATATATTATCTTGTCTAAGTCATATTCTTTATGACATCTTGTACAAATGAAAGGAAGGGGTGGTTTAATAATTCAATTACCTCGTTTATGTTCCATAAAAATTAATTTCTAAAATTATTAAGAAATTAATCTTCAATTTTATTTCTCAATGAGATCATTGGAGGCAAATGCAGCTAAAATTTGTCCGAAAAATAGATGATGGCTTGCCATTTTTCCTGATTGACATGTATGGATGATTTTACATTCATAACTTAACAAACTTCCCTTTATGGTAGGAACTTTAGTTTTGACACCATCTATTAGTTCTATACCTGCCTTCTTAACTTTATCTAAGTTACGGCCAGATAATGATCCAGTAACATTTACTGAATCTACAATTTTAGGAGAGGGAATATTCAACGTAAATTCTGGAACGCCTTTAGTTAACAATTCAAATGTATAGCGAGAGGGGGATACTGCAACAGTTATTGTGGGGATCATCCACAGTTGTCCAATTGTTTTCCATAATAAAGCCATAACATTTACTTTCCCATCCGCACCCATGGACACTAAATTGGCGGTATCGGGCATAAAATATTCCATATACTCATATGGAGTTATTTGGGTTCTATTCTCAGTCATATCATTACCTTAATTTATAAATTCAAAAAATTCTAACATTATGCTTCAAAGGGTTCATCATGAATTACTTTATTAATTGCGTCAAGACAAGCCTGGTCCCAATCATCATAAGGATCAATATTTTTACAGCAATTTGGACACCAATCAGGAGAATAGCCTTCATCATAATCATCTCCTTCAAAATCTCGATTTAATGTACTTCCACAGTAAAAACATACACCCTCATCATACCGATCTAAAATTTCACTAATCAAACTTACTTTTTTTTTAGCCTTCATCACAGATTTCAAAGAAATGTATATTATATAATTAAAAATGAAAAATATTAAATTTTTATACTTTCTCATTGAATATGAGCATGTGATTCACGTAAACGATTTTCAGCATCTTTTACAATTTTCTCGATGATATCTTTACAACTATCAATCGAGTCAATAGAGCCTATACTTTGTCCCAGTAATACAGCTCCATCTTCAATGTCTCCATCATAAGTCATTTCATAGTGTTTCTGATCATCCAATGCTTTTTCAGGGGTTAATTCACTCTCTTCAGCAAGTTTTTCTTCTTTACTTGATATAACCCCATGATGCAATGAATAATTGTTTTTCCACAATCTAATTGGTCCTAAAACTCCCGTCACGTATATTGTATCGCTTGCTTTAGCACTCGGAACAATATTTTTATATTTTTCATGAAATTCACTTTCTTTTGATGCAATAAATCGTGATCCCATAGCAATTCCATCCGCTCCAATCGACAAAGCCGAAGCTAAACCTTCTCCTGTAGAAAAACCACCACAAGCGATTAATGGAATGTCAGGATGCTTCTGCTTAATCTGTTGAAGTAGTACCAAAGTACTTATTTTTTCATAAGATTGATGACCGCCTCCTTCCCAACCCGTTACCACTATCCCATCAACTCCTGCACTCACACACTTATCTGAAAGCCAAAGTGCTGGAGCCACATGAAAGTGTTTTATTTGTGATCCTGTTTCTCTTAATCGTTTTAATGAATTGTTCTGAAACATCTTGGGAGTACCAGCACTTGTAACTGCATATAAACATTGCTCTCTTAATTTAGGATTTTTGCTGATAAATTTCGGAATTGCTCTACACAGAGTAGGTGCGTCAATTTGGAGTCTTGAGGTTCGAATATTAAAACCAAATGGTTTATCTGTATGTTCCACTACATATTCCATATTTTTTTTCATTTCCTGAAGACTACTTTTGCCAAATAGATTAGTATGGCTTAAAACACCTAAGCCGCCTGCCTCTGAGATTGCTACACATAATTTAGTAGTATAAAAAGGTCCCATTGGTGCTGCGACTATAGGGTGTTGAATACCAAACAATGATGTTAATTTTGTCTTTAATACCACTTTTAAAACCCTTAAAATATAAATTTTTAATATAATATTGAATTTTGGAGAATTTAAAGCTATTTTGTTTTAATATAAAAGAAGATGAATCAAAATGACTTTTTATATTGGTTTAGAAGAAATTAAAGTTATAATTCACTTATACTTATTATGCCACCAGATATTATTTCATTTGGAGAATTATTAGTTGAAATTATGCGTGGAGATGTAGATACTCCCCATGGTGTAGTGGGTGAATTCTATCGAGGACCATATCCAAGTGGAGCCCCAGCTATCTTTATAGATTCAGCTGCACGAATGTCAAAACCTTTTAAATTTTCTACGGGGTGCATTGGTGTTGTAGGAAATGATGAATTTGGAGAAAGTATTTTAAATAAACTTAAATTAGATGGAGTTGATATCTCTCAAATCCGAATTGATAAACAGAAAACAACAGGAATTGCATTTAATCAATATAATTCTAATGGTTCTCGAAAATTCATATTTGCGCCTGGAGCTGCTGGAGATCTTTCAGTTGATGATCTAAAGCAACTATATTTTTCTAAAGTAAAAGTACTTCATATAATGGGCAGTAGCCTAGCAATTAGTTCTAGCTCCCGTGATGCATGTTATGAGGCAATAAAAATAGCGAGAGAAGTGAATCCAAAAGTTATTATCTCTTTTGATCCCAATTTGCGTCCAGAAATGCTAAATATTAGGGAAATTTTAAAAATTTGCGACCCTGTCCTAAAACATACAGATATCTTATTGCCTAGTGTAGAAGAAGCTATGATGTTAGCCCAAAAACAAAGTCCTGAAGAGGCTTGCCAATATTTCTTAAAAAGAAATATTCCACTTATTATTCTTAAAGAAGGAAAAAATGGTTGTACTATTTATACGAAAGAAAAAAGCGATCCTATCCATGTATCGAGTTATACTGTGGAAGAGATCGATCCAACCGGTGCAGGAGACTGCTTTGGGGGCGCATTTATCGTTGCTTATTTAGCTGGAAACGATCTATTGGATGTTGCTCGCTTTTCAAATGCTGTAGGTGCGCTAAAAGTGACCCATTTTGGTCCAATGCCCGATACATCCTACGAACAAGTTTTAGAATTTATGAAAAAGTCATAAATAATAAGAAATAGTGCTAGTACTTTAAATGGATTGAATATATATCTGCAGATACGACTTGATTATCTTTAACTTTGAAGAAACGAAAACCAGGAGGTTTAAATTTACTTTTAGCCGAGATTGGACCGGTTGCTTGTGTTTGGAATATGAATGGTTTATTAACATCAAACCAGATCTTAAATTCATCTTCAGTAAATTCACTAAATTTTTCACTATAATTTGATGTGTACATTTCACAGGGAATTTTGATATAGATAGGGAATAGCCAGAAACCAAAGTTAATTATCTCCGTCTCTTTTGCTTCTTTAAGCCGATATTCTCTTAATGTATGAGTATGTCCACAGGCAACAATATCTACTTTCCTTCTAATCTCCTTGTCAGAACCCGTAAAGATTTTGAGAATTGTGCTCCAATTGTACATAATGGTTTGGTATTTCATATTTAAAATCTGATCCAACCTTCCTGTTTCATTAAATTTTCTTAGATTTTCTTCATAGAAATGATCCCATTTTAAATCTTTATTTTTCACTCCAAATTGCTTAGCAAATTTCTTTCTTTTCTTATATGTTAAGTTTGGGGCTATGGGAGGAGTATGCATAATAATAACAATTTTTTTATCATAGCTTAGTTTAATATAGGCTCGAAGCAGATCTATTTGATAATCTTTAATTCCCTTAGTGCTAGGTCCCCCTTTTAGAAGATCATGTAAATCTGCTATGGAATCCTCTCCTGTATCGAGAAAGATAAAACTATATGAATTACCGATATTCAATTGATAATTAAGATTTGGATTAATATATCTGAAATAGTCTTTCAAATATTTAAGCCGAGAGCGTAATGCTGTGAAATAGTTAAAAAACTTAATATCATAATATCCCTTTATATCTGAATGAGTCATCCCGAAAATATTATGAATTTGTCCAAATCTCATTCCATAATGATTGCTTCTATAGTCATGGTTTCCGGCGGTAGTAAATATTGGTGCTAAAATCTCTTTTTTGTTAATGAATTCTTCGTCTTTTCCTAAGTAAGGAGGTTTATCTAATCCTCTATTTCTTCCGAGTAAAATATCCAGAAATACTTCAATATTATTTTTATATTGATAATTTCCGCGTGCTATATTAAGATAGTCAATTAAATCTCCTGTCATCAGAACAAAATCTAATTCATTATTAGAAACTCGCTGATTTATAAAATCAATTAATTTTCTAAGACTGTAGTTAAAATTTAGTTTTCCCTTTTTTATTTCATCCAACTTATCTTCTTGAAATCCTATTTTATATTCAAACTTTCGATTAAGGATGAAATCATCAACTTTCTTCGACTTTTTTGGATGCTTAGCACGATTCTTTACTTTGATTTTTACTTTATTTTTCATAAAATTAATTATAAAATCATTTCTACGAGCAATATGAAAATCGGTGGAATGGATGAAATTAAAATTATTCCATAATTTATCATAAATAGCAATACTATGATAATTTATTTTGGATTCCATCATATTTGGGATGTCATGAACGAGATCAAATAATAAAAAATCTCTCTTTAAAGATTTCATTAAATGTTCAATAATATTAACATTTTCAATTTTGAAGGTGATCTTATGCAACTCTTTCCGTTTTCCAAAGACTTCTTCTACCTCGAGTAAAGAATTATAAATATCCCAGACTATACCATTTTCTTCTTCTAAAAGTTTTACCTTATTAAAATCAAACTCCTCTAACTTTTCAATTTCAATTGGTTGTAATCCTATTTTCTCTCCTCTTCTTTCTGAAAACTCTCCCTCATCCTTTAAAATTACCTGGATAAAAAGGTTTGAATAAAATGATTCTAATATTTTTTGGGTTGGATAATCTGGCAATGTAATTATAATCGCATCAAACGTTATGTTACTAATAAGAAGACCATCCATATCACGATATTCTCTTAAATTGATTAATATTGGTTGACCCAAGTTTGGTTTTATTATGATAGGGAATATTCCTTGTTCGAGATTAAGCATGATACCAAAATTCGGTGGAGATTTAGTTGAAAGTAAATTTATAATTATTATTTTATTATCGTAATTAAATTAATATATCTAAATTTTATTAAATTTCAATGGATTGATTATCATGGAAAGATTATATCAACCTGATTTTACATGCATTTTTGGAGATAAATATGGTAATGCATTTTCCTATAGTAAAATCGATAGTTTAATATGGCCTATTTTTTCTGATATAGAAAATTCCCTTCCTCTTAAAAATCTTTTAAAATTAAAAGATGATTCGGGAAATTTTCTATTTTATACTAGAAAGATAAGTATTGAAGATGAAAAAATAGAGTTAAATTGTTCTGATATCCATTTAGGGCTTATCCAGGCTATGGATACTGGAAAATCATACGGAATCTCGAATTCGGACGTTGTTGAAGTGGTAAAAAGAGAACCAACTATTTTTAAAGGTATTCTTTCATTCGATCTTTCTGAAAAATCAAAAGAACAAAATATTATAAATAAAATTGGGAAAATTCAAGAACAAATCCCAGTTTGTGGAGTTGCAATATATCCTTCCCTTACTAAATTAGATTTAAATAATCCGAATAATCAGCAATTAGTCAATATGATGAAATATTGTCGTAAAAAGGCTCTTTTTATTAAATTAGAAATGTGTAATTTAAGCATTCCTGATAATTATTCTGAATTTGTAACACTAGAAAAAATCGAGAGTTTTATATCAAGTTATTCTAGGAATAACATTATACTTAGCGGTCTCAGTTATGGACAAATGGAAAGTATTGTGGACCGATTAAAAAAAAATACTAATTTTTGGATAGAAATTGACCCAAGATATATTGGAGGAATGACTCCAACTGAAACATTTATTAAAATATTTAAAATACAAGGTTTTATTCAAAATTTCTGGCATAGAATTTCAATTGGGAGTGCTACTCCAACATTAGAGATCTCTCAAATGGTAAGAGGTTTTATAGAAGCAACGGATCAATTAAAATTTACTCAAAAAAACTTATTAAGAACTTGGACATTTCGAAATATAAACCGATTGAATGCTACCATATTCAAACCTATTTATAAGCTAACCTCTAATACCTTTCTAAATATAAAAGAAAGTTCTGACAAATTCTATAAAAATCAAATCATATCTACTCACATAATAAAATTAAGAAGTTATAGTATTACTCAGTTACTCTTTTTGACTGATATCATTAAAAATATCTTTGATAAAACCATAAAAAAATATCCAGAATTAAACGATGGGGAAATACTTTTACGTTCCTACCATACAACAACTACACTAATCATAAATGAGCATGAAATAGGTAACTATCTTGATTTACATTATTACTTTGCAGAATTAAGTACAAAAGATAGCTCTGATTATATGCATACTGTTTTCGCAAAAGAAAATCGCCCTGATTTTAATCACCCTGATCATAGAATCGCTAGCACTTACGGATCTAAGCAGATAGTAATTCCTATCAGAAATCGAAAATTAGAACTCGGCTCAAGGGAAAATTTTTACATATTAGCCACTTTCGGTCCAAGGACTCTCGATATATTTATACAAATAAAACTATTCAAAGAAAACTAAAAACAAGAAAAAATCCCTTAAATTAGTTAGGTATATCGGATCCTAGAGCAACGTATGAAAATTTTGATGAAAAACCTGACAAATATGCTAAGCCAAATTGATAATGTTTTCCATGATTATTTTTTGAGCGAAAATTTATTTACTCTCAACTATATGATATATTTACTCTTTTAACGATTTAATATCATTCAAATTTTTATAGAATGAAATCATAATAAAATTTTTTTCCAAGTCATACTCATATTTAAATCTATCGTTTAAATTTTTACCCTAACTTATGAATTGAAAGAAAATGTCAAAAGCTTAAAAATATTAATTACGTATATTTACTAAGGAAGTGTAATCGATGAATAATAAAATATTAATTGATTTTATTAAAAGCATATTTGTACAAAAGCAAAATTATTTTTCATATTTAAATAAAAATTAAACTTTAAATTTCTAATACTACTTCCTATTTAATAAAAATTAAAACCAATTCAATACAAATATAATGAAATGACCGACGATTTAAAAGAAGAAGAGAAGGATAGTAAAGCAGACAGTAAATTAGAGAAGGATATCGAGAGAGTTGATAAAGAATTTTTATCTAAAGCAAAAAATTCTAGAGATATGATAGATAAAAAAATACGAACCTCTGAGAATAGCATAGAAGACATCTCGGAAACAATCAAAGAAAATGGTTCAGATGAAGAGATTAAAGTAAAAGAAAGGAAAGAACTTGAGGAGATTAATCAAGAAATTCTTGAAGCAGAAGAGCGTCTGGGTACAATTAATAAAAAAGTTAATGCTAAAGATGAATATTTATCCGCGTTAGAAGAGACTACTAGAATTTTGGAAGAGAAATACAATAAGAAAAATAAAGAGATGCAGAATCTAGAAGAGAGTCTTAATATAATTAAAGAAAGTAAAGAAAATCTTGAAGAGGAATATAAAGAACTGTTAAAACAAAATGAACAGTTAGTGAAAACATACGAAGCAAGACAAGTGGATTTAATAGTCCTTACCGACAGTGTAAAAGAAAAAGTAACCTCTCAAGAAGAACTTAGGAATGGACTTTCCAAATTGAAAAAAAATATCCAAGAAAATAATGATCTCATTGAAAATCAAAAAGAAGAGACTGAAGCCTTAGAAAAGAAAATTAAAAGCTTAAAAGCAGAAAATGAAACAATGAAAGCCACGATTGAAAAAAATAAATTTGAATTAGATCATACTAACAAAGAAATAGAGGTAAAAGAAGAAGAGAAAAAATTATTAACAGAACAAATTGAAAAACGCGAATCACGGATCAAATTAATTGAACAACAAATTCAGGATTATAAAGAAGGATTCCCAGAGATGGAAGAGCAAAGAGAAACTTATGAGGAATTACTTGCTAAATATAAAGTTCAGCTTTCTGAAAAACAGCAGAAATTAATTGAAATGGAATCAAAAATTCAAAGCTTAAATGAATCATCTGATACTATAAAAAGTCAAATCGAGAAACAGAAAGATCTAATAGAAGTAAATGAAAAACGTTTAGAAGATTTAAAAGCAAATATTGAAAATACCAATAATGAATATATCGAACGAGAGGAGAGATTGAATTCTTTATCAGAAAAATTTGAAGACATGCAAAAAGAGAATGAAAAATTAGTAAAATCAAAGGAACTTATTGATGAGAGTACGAATGATGCAAAAGCTCTCCTTCAGAAACTGAAAACCGAATTAGAAAACCAAGAAGAAGAAATAAGAGATAAAGAAAGCCGAATTAATCGATTGGAGACACTTTCATTAATTTATAGGCTTTCCAAATTTTTTGGTGGGATATTAATAGGGGTAGGGATCTTCTTCATTATCTTAGCAATTGGTGATATATTTAATTTCATTGATTTTGGTGGAGTTCCTCTAATTGAAATTGGAGATTTTAATATGAGCTTTATTAGTTTATTATTGTTGATTAGTGCGGGATTTATGATTATTTCGGGAATCTTTCATTTAGAAAAATCTTAATATATGATCTTAATATCTATATAAATCTTTTCTCCTAAAAATTGCTCTAAAAGATTAATAATGAATGAAACTAAACAAGAAGAAATTTTATCAGGAAGAGGCGTAAAATCTTCTCAAGGAGTCCTCTATGGGATTGGATGTGGGATTGGTGGCTCCATTTTTATCCTATTAGGTGATGCAATAAGAATTGCTGGTCCAGGTGTGCTTATAAGTCTGCTTCTGGGAGGAATATTAATCTTTTTTACTGCTCTGAATTACGCTGAACTATCTACAAGCCTTCCAATCGCCGGTGGTGCCTATAATTTCAGTAAAGAAGGCTTAGGCGGATTTTTAGCGTTTATTATCGGCTTCTTTTTATGGATTGCTAATATAGCGTCTTGTTCGTTCTCTGCACAAATATTCGCTTTACTTTTTGATGAAGTATTCAAGAAATTTGGAATTAGCGTAATTTCTCCTTTTACGGCTCCAATTGCAATAATTGCGATAATTTTTACGAGTGTGGTCATTTTTCGTGCTCAACACATTGCAATAAAGGCTTTAATTTATTTAACTATAAGTCTAATTGGTATTTTGGGGTTCTTTATTGTTTGCGGACTTATTATCTCACCAATTATTAGGCCTCCTACTTATAATCCTGAATTTCTCTTGAGTGGTACGGACTTTTTTAGTGTTATTTCGATCTTTTCCCTCTTATTTATATGTTATACCTCGATTACGTCAAATCTTGCATATCTGAGTGTAAATCTAAAAAATCCTTCAAAATCCATACCAAGAATATACATGCTAGCAATATTGATTGCTTTAGGAATTTACCTATTAGTAACTGTGGTAGTATTAATCAATATTGGAAATGATGCAAGTACTCTAAATGACAGTCCAATTCTTTTAGGCAATATTTTAATGAATATTTTAGGTCCATTTGGGATGATTGGATTTTTTATTATGGCTTTAGCAATTCTTATTTCCACGTTAATAGCTATAAATGCTTCATTAGGTTCGGGAGTAAGTATAATAACTGCATTAGCAAGAGATCGCTATCTACCTGCAAAAATAAAAGAAAAGAAAAAAGTATCTAATTTTCCTCCTATTGCTTTGATAATTACTGTAATAATTGTTAGTATCTTTACCTTTTTTGCTGAAATTGGATTAACGGCAGAAACAGTGAGTTTTATTTTTTTCTTTGGCTTAGCTACAGTAAATTATGCTGCCGTTAAACTCCGAAGAAAGAGAAAATCTTTAGATCGTCCCTTTAAAGCACCATTTTTTCCTTTTTTACCAATACTTATTAGTATCTTATTTTTGTTCTTCTCCTTATTCTTATCTTTAACCGCAATTCTCCTTGGTTTCATTATCTCCATAGTAGGTGTTACTTATTACTTATTAACGATTACAGATCGCCACTCAGTCAGATTGACATTAGCGGGCATCAAAATTTCTCTCATTCTAATTTTAGCCATATTTATTTGGTTAATTAATAACTTTTCCATAATCAATCCTTCGATGGTTTTATTGAATCGAATATTAATCTTAATTTGTATATTTAATATTGGATTGTTAGTTTTTGATGTTATATCACTTCGAGAAATGGTTTATTATTTTGTAAAAAAAGTAGATAAACAAGTAGTTGCTATTAATTTAGGTAAGGCTCAGATAATCGAACTAGGAAAGAAAAAGTCAAAGATCCTACTCTTTGTGACTTCTTTACTAATAAGTTTAGAATTAATTTTTATAGTAGTTAACTTCTTCATTATCCTTATTATATTAAATGATATCGTAGTCATCCAAGAAATCTCTCTTGGTGCAACACTTATACCTCAATTAGCTAGTAAATTCATATTTAGCGGTCTTTTAATCTTTCTTGAATTTACAATGATATTTAGTTCAATTTTAATGTGGTTTAATTACAAGGAATCAAAATCATATTGAACTTTGCTTTAATGATGCCCTTTCCTAAGATAAATTTACATATTCATTCAATATATTCAGATGGAAAAAATTCAATAAGAGATATTGTTGAGAAGGCGCTAAACTTAGGATTAAACTATATATGCATTACTGATCATTTTACAAATTCATGGAAAGCGAATGTTATACCTAATCTAAATACAAAAGCTAAAATTGAAAAATATATAACGGAATTGTCAGATTTGCAACAAGAATTAATCGATTATGGGGGACAATTAACCTTATTAAAGGGAATTGAAATTGACATTAGTAGTTCTTATGACTATATCACGAAGATGATCGTTCCAGAAAATTTTGATATCATCTTATTTGAATATCTTGAAAATGTTGAGGGAATAGGCTTCGTGAAGAATATTTTATTAAACTGGGAGCAAAGATATGGTAAAAATTATGATGAATGTCTTATTGGCTTAGCGCATTTTGACCCCTCTTTTTTTGAATATAGCTCATTAGGGACTTTAATCAGCTTCTTAAAAAGATACGATATCTATTTTGAATTCAATTCAAGCTATCCAGATTTTTATTCTCAACGTTATAAATTCTTTTTCAAGGAATTAAAAACTAATGATATTTTGGTTTCAATTGGTTGCGATTCTCATGATTTATCTACCTTAGCTAATTTTGATGAACCATTACAAAGGATTCAAATTTACGATTTAGAATTAAATTTCGCAAGATTTATCAAAAAACTAGAAAAAAGAAATCATTAGCCATTCATTCGATTAATAATTTCTAAGTATATTTTAAATGCTTTTTCATATACGATATCCAATTTTATTTCATTTTCATTTTTTGGCTCTTTTAAAAACTGCTTCAGAATATTCTTTCCTATATCGAAAATGTCTTTTCCAGCGATAATTTTACTTTTAATATCCGAAGAGTTTAACTCGGAGATGGATTTATTATATTTCAACTGCCATTCTTTTAAAGCATACCAAGTTGCTGCTCTTATGGCTAAAATTGGAATATCGATCTGTTCACATATAGCCTCCGAGATTTTTTTTATCAACATTAATTGTAAAGGATTACATTTAACTTGAATATAGTCTCTCTGAATACTTCTAATAGCATCTTCTTTAAATTGAATTGCAAACGTCAATTACACTCAACCTTTAACTATTGATTAATATTTCAACGTATGAACATAAAAACTTTAGGTTAATATTGTCCAATTATGTATAATTCTTTACCTTTAAAAAGGGATTGTTTAATGATTTAAATTTTTTAAAAGTTTATTTAAAGCATAAGTGGATTAGTTTACTACGTTTAATCAGTATATTTTTATATATAATTAATTTCTAATTTTAATATGGAATTACATGAGAAAATAGAATTAGCAGTTAAATGGATTTCTGAATCAAAAAAATTAGTTGTCTTTACGGGCGCTGGAATTTCAACTCATTCGGGATTACCTGATTACCGAGGTCCCGACGGTGTCTGGACTAGAAGAGAGAAGAATCTTCCACCTCCCAAATCAGTACCATGGAATCAAGTTAAACCTAATGCGGCTCATTATGCTGTGGTCGAGTTATTAAAACTCGGAAAATTAGATTATGTTATATCTCAGAATGTAGACGGACTACATGCTAAATCGGGTATTCCTTTTGAAATGTTGGCGGAATTGCATGGTAACCGACACTTTATGAAATGCCTTAATTGCAATACAAAATTCTCTTTTACTGAGGTAGGTTGGGATAAAAATATCTGGGGAAATGGTTATCTCACAGATACACCTCATAAAGACCAACCAAAATGTCCTAAATGTAATGGAAGATTAGTATCAAGCATTGTAAATTTTAATGATCCATTGCCCGCAGATGAACTCAATGAGGCAATAAGGAGATCAATCGATTCAGATGTATTTTTTGTAATTGGATCTTCATTAGTGGTCTATCCTGCAGCTGAATTACCCTTATATGCAAAACAAAACGGCGCAAAACTCATTATTCTCAATCGTGGGGAGATTCCGCCAAGATATAATCCTGATCTACGATTTAACGAAGATATTATTAATGTTCTACCTCCAATTGTAGAAAAATTAAAAGAATTAGAAAAGAAATAAATTAGCGTACCTTAAATCAAATATTCTTTCATCAATTCACTTTTTCAAAGTGATAAATAAAAAAATATATAAATTTCCATGCTAAATATAAATATAATAGCACTCAATTCTTATCATGGATATTAACGAATTAGTGAATAAAAGAAAATTACGATGCGATAATATAATATCTGGGATATTAATTATCGGTATTATATTTTTATTTATATATTTTAGACTATTTTTGATTATGTCGCTTATAATTTACCCACTCTCCTCCCTTTTCATATATGGGTTATATTATTTTTATAGACTTTTTACTAATAAAGATAGGACTATTATCATGAAAGTCGTCAAAACAATTCTAGGTACTTTTTATATGTTATTCTCCGCTTTTATGTTTTGGTTGATCTTTTCATATCCACATGTTACTTTAAGTTATGTGGTTTTTTTTGTCTCAATTCCAGTGCTTCTAATAGGATTGGCTGCTATTTTAAAAGGTTCAATTGTAAAAGTCTATTCTCCATTTTATAGAAAGCTAAATGTATTAATTGGTTGTACCACATTGGTTATTACTTTCTTAGCAATCTATTTTGTAGAACTAAATTTTGTGTTATCTTTAGCATCTTTGCTTCTATTACTTGCATTAAACGGTATAATGAGATCTGGTCTTTATTTAAGTGAATTTGGTTTATCATTAAGGAATTTTAAAAATCTAAAGTATGTCTTTTTCATCATGGATAATCTTATTATTTTAAATTTAGAAGAAGATTTTAAACTCTAAATTTAAAATCATAATACTTAGGCTCAACAATAATTATAAATTTTTACCAAACTCACATTATTTTAAAATTCCATAGATATCAGAATTTTTTCTTAATTCTTTTTGTATTTGTTTCGCCTCTCGGTTAGGCATTGAGAGTGATATTTCTGCATTCCTACTTAAGGAACCGCTGAAGATAATATGATTACCAGCATACACATCTATATTCCTGCTAGCAAAATCTTCATCAGCACGTATAATTAACTTTTTCTTGAATTCGATAATATCTAAGGAAATTCTTTTACCACTTTTTTGCCATTTATCAAGATTGAAATCGAAATTACGTCGTTCACTTTTTGATTTTGAAGGGTTTATCGGGTTAACAACAATATCTTGTCCAAAAGAATACATTTCGAATTCTAATTTCTTAGTTAAATAATCTCTAACCTCCACTACTGGTCTAGCCAAATCTTTATCCCGAAATCCATGGGGGACTTTGACAGTCATTTTTAATGCGAGAACTGTGGAAACATCGCCATTCTCAATAAAAATAATGGTATCGATTATTGAGGGAAGCATCCCAAGCTCAACACGACCTATAAACCTTTGGACAGCATCTATAGCAGATGAAGAATGAACAACCCCTACCATTCCTACTCCGGACAATCTAAAGTCTGCAAAAATTTGAAAATCTTTAGTTGTTCTGACTTCATCAAAAATAGTGAAATCAGGTCTCACAAGCAAGAGAATGTCGGCAGATTTCTCTAAGCTACCCTCCAACTTAGTATATTGGGTAATATTAGGATTAACTTGTAAATCCCTTACACTTTCTAATGTTTTCACTACCATATTTTTTTGTGAATAATAATTTGCTAAGGCTGCTGAGAAAGTACTTTTTCCTGCTCCTGGAGAACCAGAAACTAATATCCCTTCTGCTTTTTCTAACCTCTTTCGAATTCGCATATCTAATGAATAATCGTCTAAAGTCAAATTAACAAGAGGTTTGACAGCGGTTATTTCTACATCATTCGAAAACGGTGGTCGAGTGATTACAATACGTAAATCTCGTAATTGGGTGACCACTGCACCATATTTTTCTATTTCTATAAAAGAATGTGGGTCTTCTCGTACATATTCTATGATTTCTAATGCAATCTCTTCAATTTTCTTCTTATCAATTATCTCATCTCCTACTTGCTCCATATACCAATTTCCAGGACTTCCTTTTTTTGCATATGGAGGTAATCCTCGTTTTAAATGGATGCTCATCGTATCTTCATCAAAAAAAGTCATGATTCTTAAGGAATCTGGAGTGATTTCCTTATGGAGTACTTTTTCCTTTACTAGCATTACTTCAATGCCTTCAAAAACGCCTACATCTCCTTGGATTTTGTCAGCAGTTATCAAAATTGCATCATTTTCACCTGCATTTTCTCGAATCAGGGCATCTAATTCTCCTCCCGGAGCCATCTTTATTTCTTCTCGAGTGGGGCGGTGACCAATAACATTTAGAGTTATCTTTCCTTCATTATGGAATTGTCGCAATTTTTTTAATACATTTAATCCATAGAATCCGATTTCTTTTTGAATGTTTGTACGATATTCGACTTCGGCTACAACTATATTTGAAATGAAGATTTCAGGATGATCTCCTAATTCACCATCTTCTATTAGATCAATGATTAATCCGTTAAATATGACGGAAGTATCACAAGCAAATCTATCGGGCATATTCTCTTTCATCTAAATTAATTTTATTAATTATTTCAAATTTGTTTACGCTATAGTAAATTGGTTTACTTAATCTATCGACAGTTGCAACAATTAAATCTTTCCGAGAGCTTAAAGCGACTCGTGACATTCTATCTAACTCCTTTAACTCAACAGGATCTCCTTCAAATACTGGATATATCAAATATTTAGCAGAATCATTTTCAAAGTCCGATCCACGTTTATATACGAGAAAATCGATTCCCTCACCATATCCAGGTCTAACGATATATCCACGTTTTCTTAAATCCATATAAATAATGTACTTCTGCCATAATCGTTGATCAAACTTGGTAAAATATGTTAGTAGACTTTCAAAATCATATAATTGATTTTTTTTAACATTATCTTTCCATAATAAAATTCTATTACGTTCGCTCAATAAAAGTACTTCAATAGGATCCAAAATTAACTTAATTTCACTCTTACTAGACTCTTCTAGTGTTCCGATATAGGAATTATAGTAAAACTCATCAATTGCATTTTTATCAATAAGGATTACTTTATCCTTTTCAATGATCCCCTCAAATTGCGTTTTCTCGCTGTTATCATTCGCTTTTTCGGTCATTTTCTATTAGTATACAATCATTGATTTCTAATGAACTTAATTATATTACGAATAGAACGTTGTGTTGAAAAGCTATTTTTCCCGCGAAATTATGAAGTCAATTAACTTTCCTAGGTTTTTGACTTTCTCATACAATTCTGATGACTTTTCTTTTAAATAATCTTTAAAATTATCCCAACTATCATTTTTATCTACTGGAGCATCATGTAAAAGCTTTTTTATATCCTGGATATCATATGTAAAAATAAGCGTATCATCAACTTTATTGGCATCATCACTAAGTAAAAAGAGATAGTAATCGTTTAACTCCGTTGGATTTAAAACGTGATCAGGTTTATTCCCATCTCCTGCATTCTTCCCTCTTAGCAATCGTGTATCAACCTGTGTTGGCAAAACCATATTAAATGTGATATTTTCTCGTTTATACTCAGTAGCCATCGCCTTTTGCATACCAACCACAGCATACTTACTAGCAACATATGCTGTCAATCTTTGGGGTGCATAGGGATAAGCCTCACTACCAGTTATTAAAAACCGTGCCTTATCCTTTTTATCATCCTTCTTCATGAATCCATAAGCGGCTTTGAAAGTATAAAACACCCCCAAAACATTAATATCTAAAATCTCGGAAAACTTCTCATTAATAAACTCGTGTGTTGCCCACATTCGAGAATATCCCGCATTTGCAACAACTCCATTAAATTGTCCTAATTCATCGTAGAATTCCTTAAATGCTTTTGATAAATCATCGTATTTCGTCACATCTGCCACCTTTATAACCACTTTTGAAGAGCTTGCTTGAGATTGAATAATATCTTTAGTTTCACTTATTTCTTCCAGAGTTCGGGAGATTAATCCGAGGTTAGCACCTTCTTTTGCGCAAGCAATGGAAATTGCCCTCCCGATACCTCTTCCAGCGCCAGTAATTATAATATTTTTTCCCTTTAATAACATAATAAAATCAACCCTTAGTAAAATAAAAGATTTTCCTTGGTGTTCTAATAAATGAGATCTTAATTTGGGATATGATTAACTATATATGAAATAACTCAAAATTAATTTGGGATGCTAAATTTCTTAAAAAGGAATGGAAGAGTTATTTAACAAAATTTATTCAAAACTTAAAGATGCTTTGAAAATTGTCTTTATGGGGATTGGAGAAGAGAAATTAACTGATGATGGCGTCGGCCCCTATATCATCAGTAAATTACTTCATCTATCAAATCATAAATTTCTCTTTATAAACGCTGGAATTGATCCTATGGCAAGAATAGATGATATTTTAAACTTTCATCCTTCCCATTTGGTTCTTTTCGATACTTGTACTTTAAAGCAAGAACCAGGTACAATAAGTATCCTTGAACGAGATAATATGTGCAATTACATTCCTATTTCTTCACATACTATTCCAGTTCATATCGTTATTGATTTGTTAACCAATAAGATACAGACTCTGCAAGTTTTTATGATAGGTTTTGTACCCGAAAGTCTTGAAGGATTTACAGAGCTTCGTCAATATAAAAAAGATGAATTAAATTTAGAAGATTTAAGTAATAATATTGATCTCCCTTTTTTTGAAATTCATTTAACAGAACCGATGCAAAGATCCGCTGATATTGTTATCCAAATTATAAAAAAGGTATTAGAATCGCTAAAATAAATTTCATTTATCCTGGAAAAGAGTTTTAAAATGATCTGTAATGATATCTATTACTTCAGCAACTTTCTTTTTCTCCTCATCTTTTAGTGATTTTTTAAAATCATCTAAAAAATTAAGGATCTTTTCTATTTCCTTTAATTTCCGAATATAATCAGACCCATCTTTATTTAAAGATCCACCCCAGGCCACACTATTTCACCTCTATAATTAAATTATCCATAAAATAATTAATGATAATAAAACTACAAATCCAACTAAACCTAAGCCCATCCACGAGAATAAAGCATTTTTTATATAATTTATACTAAACTTAACAGCTTCATAAGGACACAGCTCAACACAACAAAAGCAGGTTATGCATTTACTTTTATTCCATTCAGGGATATTTCCCTTCTTAATTAGCTCCGGAGGTGTGATAGCACCTACTGGACAGTTAGTCCAGCATGTAGAACATAATCTACATTTATCACGATTAAATTTTACTCTTGCTTTAAAAATTGTCCGTCCGACGTAATCCGCTAGCCATTTTGGTAATGGCATCGAAACGGGCCTAATCTTTGGAGGTTTAAACTTTCTTTTAACATTCTCAATGGATTCGCCTATAAACTTTATTTGAGATAGAATAGTTGTTCCAAGATTTTTTTGTTCGGCTTTTGCTAAATAGAGAATTTCATTAGGATTAAACCCAATTATTTCACATACTGTTCTATCTAATGCTACGCCATCATAACCTGCTAAAATTAAGTCTAATTTTACAGGATCGCCACTCGAGGGCCCTTGTCCCTCCATCGCATAAAATCCATCTATTATTGTTAATTGTGGTTTCGAAACGGAATAAATGTCGACTAGTGCTGAAGTGAATCGATCTAATGTCGCCGCTTGAGCATGAGTTTTAGGTTTATTTGCGAGTAATACGGTTCCGAACATATTTTTAATACAACAAGTAAGCTTACATTGGCCATGAGTTTTAATTTTAGGAAGATTAATTATGAGATCTGCATCTTTTAGTAGATGAGAACTTGAAAATTCCTGAAGTTCAAGGGGATTCTCAACCTTATAAATAATTCTTTCCGTTTTTTCGAAAGGGATACATTCTACGCCCTCTTCCTCACAGACTTTATCAATTCCGCTGTCTCTCATTGCAGCTTCGGTCACTCCTGGTTTTTGACCTCCTGCTGAATCACATACTATAATTTTTGATGGGTTAAATTGCTTAACCCATTGAATAACGGAACGAACAATCTCAGGGTGGGTACATACCGCTCTTTCAGGAGGTTTTCCAATTAAAAGGTTTGGTTTTAAAACTACCAACATATTGTCCTTATTCATGAGCTTTTCAGCATTAATCATATTGAGAGCTTTAAACACTGCACTCTTTGCATCATCGTTATTAATCTTTTGAATCGCAACGATACTTTTGAGCATAAGACATCTTATCTTTAAAAATTTAAAATTATTACGTTGTAAGAATATTTAAATTTGAAAGTAAAATTTTCCCCTCTTCTATTGATTCCTGCAGCATTTTACCTTCATTAGAGAGAGTGAGCATTTTCGATTGAGCAACTGCATTCATTAGTTTTTCTCGTTCTATATCTAAAAAACCCATATCAATCGCTATTTTTACTATTAGATTTACTAATAATAACTGAAATTGGTGTTTAATTGCTCCCCAGATTAGACCCATTTCACTTAATTGTTCCGCTATTTCTTCAGACATGATGTCTAAGTTAAATATTGCTTCTGATATACCTTCCTGTAAATTTATTATCTCATCAAACAACCTATCCCTAATAAGTCTTAAAGTTGTAGTGCCGAGTAGATCCTCTTCATGAAAATAGAAGTCACTATTCTCACGTTTAATTAAATAAAATCCAAAATCGCTTTGAATTAATTTTAATCGAGCTAAATAATTTATTGCTTCCTTTCTCACTTCAAAAAGTTTACAGAACTGGTCAATATTTAATTTATATCCTTTAAATTTTTGACTTCCATCTTTATAAAAACGCCAATATCTATTTGCTAATGCACCCTGACCGAGAATTGAATTATAAAAGATGTAAAACAATGATAAAAACAAATCTCTATCTTGCTGTAGTTCAAAAAAATTATCTCCTATTTTCGATACTATTCTTATGATATGGATGATAAAAGGGTCTTCCAAATTAATTTTTTTGAAAAAGGCTATTAGTTCCTCAAGTCTACGTACATTTTCCTTTAATTCATTGATAATTAAAAGCTCATCTTTTAGTCTTAATGGACCCTCGCCCAATTTCTCTATTCCTTTTTCGGTAATGACATAACCTTGATACTGATTATTGGTATCTTTATCAGTAATTAATTTCTGTTCGACGTTATTATTCTTACTATGAAGCTTAAGATATTTAGAAACCGTGGATCGGCTTAAATTTGAATATTTTACTAAATTGGTAAACCTCTGCGGCCCTAAATTTCTTAAGATAAATAATATTCGTCGGCTATTATCTTCAATGTTAGCAGATTTCTTTAACATGTCATTTTTCAATTTTTTCGAAATATTCCAGCTTTCCATACAAAATTAATATCATTTTCTAATATATAAAGTTGTACTTTTTTCCTATACTTAGACTTATTTTTAATAATGACACATTTTACTATAGATTTGGTATAGTACCTTAATCTTTAAGTAATGATTAAAGTCGGGATTTCTTAGATATAAATTGATCTTGAAGATTTTAATTAATCAATATAATCAAAATATAAAAATGTAAAAAGAATGTGAATTTAAATAATGGGAATAGACACTCCAAATATAATTGAAAGAATAAAAAGAATAGAAGAGAGACTAGGCAAAATAGAAGCAAGAATTTCACAAATCGAAAACCGAATAGGACGTGGTCCATCGAGACCAGGTCCATCTCCCGGACCTTATCCACCTGGTCCACCTACTCCGCCCCCAGAACCGTTTCGATTTTAAAATTAGTGAGAATCTCAATTTTTCTTTATATATGAGCATAATACTCATACTAAAGTATACTCTGTTAGACCGTTTACCTTATATCTTAATTACAAGACTAATTATTAAATTAAGATAAAATTATCAAATTATAAAAAAACTCAAGGTGAAAAAAGATTACCCAATATCGATTTAGACTTACTGGTGTTCCACCCGATCAAGCAATTAAGCTTATTGAGGTAGATCCTAATCAATCTATAGCAGAAATTAAGAAAACTGTTCAAAGAGAGTATAAACTTAATCCAATTTTAGCGATCCAATTTATTTTCAAAGGAAAAGTATTACCCGACAATCTAAAGTTCGCTAAGGTCGGTATCCATCCTAAAAAAGATGTAATAACCGTAATGGCAACCCAAGCTGGTGGAGCCTAAATAGGAATCTCTTAACAGCTTTTTTTGATATTTTTTTTTATTTTTTTTAAAAATTTGTATAGCCCTTGGTTTTATATAGTTTAATTTATTATTTTTGAAATAACAAAAATCCTTCCTTTCATCTCTGTACATCATCTATTTAGTCATGTTTGTCAATCCATCTATAGATAAAAGGCCAATTAATAATGAGTTTAAAATAAATAAATACTTAAGCTTAAGATTAGAGAATCGAAGGACAGTCATATACGTCAATAATCGACCTTTTCGACAATGTATGTATCTTTTACTAAACATTCCTGTAGACAAGATAAAGGAATATGACGAGATTAGATCAATAGATGAAGCTGCGTCAAAGTTAGATCGTAAGATGGAGCGTAATCATAATTTAATCCCCCCTGAAACCGAGTTTTGGGGACATTGTTCAAATATTCAAGCTTGGGTGGATAATAACTACGATACTCGAATATTACATCGCAACTTAGCATTTCCATTACTGAAGGCGCTATCAGATTCAGGAGATCCATTAGCTAATAGTAGATTCAAAGAAGAGATCGCAATTCGTTATGCTACTGGCCATCCGAGTGTTGTTCGCTTTTTAACTCAAAATGGATACTTATACTATCTTAATGAAGAAGAATTTGAAAGTGTTTTAGTGGATATTGATTTTCCCTCAATTGATGAATATTCACGTAAAATAATTGCATATCTGGAGGATTTTCATAATCAAGATGCAGTTAACAACGCTAAAAAATCTACATCCAAATTTTTGGGCAACTTTCGTTTTTCCTACAAATATTTAATCCTTATTAAGGCTATGGAAAAAATACCTATTGAGTTTCTGCGAACTTATGTGGAATTTATTTATAATAAATATAAAAATCACCGGGGGTTTCCTCTTTTAAAATTTTTAAATAAAGCCCAAATAAATTATGAGGATTTAGATTTTAATCTTGTTAAGTATCATGATAATCTAATTGGACTTTTAATTGACAAAACACTTAATTTGTCGAATAAAATGATAGATAACATTCTAGATATTCAAGGAATAAATAATATTTCCAAGTCTATAGAGAAATTAGATTTGAGTAATAATAGAATATCAATGATAAGCGGTCTTGAAAATTTAATAAATTTAAAAGAATTAAATTTAAAGAATAATTATATTAAAAAAATTGAAGGTATTAAAGGATTAAAGCATTTAGAAACTCTCGATCTTTCGGAAAATATGGATATACACGAGATTCCCGAATTTTTAGCAGATATGGAGTCCTTAAAGAAAGTAAAATTAACAAACTGTAGAATTAGTGATTTTCCAGATTCTGTTTCTCATATTTTTTGGATGGGCCAGAATTATCGTTATTATACCGAATACTCTGATAAAGACGTTGAATATTATGAGAAATACCATAAATCAAAAGCTGGAATTAACGGAAGGTTATATAAAAATTTTGTTAAATGGCTATTCAAGTTCAACGATCAAATGAATGAACATCAATTTTCTCATCGTGATATTCAGAGATACGAAACGAAAACTAAATCTAGTGCAATTCCAACCGGAAAACCGACTAGAGCATTCTTAAAATATCTCGATGACAGAAAACAATTGAAAATTACCCAGTTTCTTCTTAAATCAAAATGAAGATGGTAGTTTTAAGAAAATTCTAACATCTTATTAATGGGTTTTAAGGCTTGCTCGGCAATTTTGGGAGGAACTCGCACCTCAAAATCTTTATCATCTAAATTATTTAGGAGATATTTAATTTGAGATAAATTATTTTTTTTCATATCAAAACACGTAATCTCATCTTTCAACAAGTAAAATTCTTTCTCGGGAAAATCTTTTGCCATACGCTCTAGCATTCCACATTCAGTACCAATGATAAATTTTTTTTCATCTGATCGACTATTTTTAACTCTATTATACATCTGTGCTGTTGATCCAGCAAAATCAGCTAGATCTCTTACTTTTCTAATGCATTCAGGATGAACTAATACCAAAGCATCAGAATATTTTTTCCGGGATTCAAATACATCTTTAGGAGTAATTTGTGAATGTACAGCACAATGACCGTTTTCGGGCATTTTAATAGTTTTAATATTTGATTTTTGCTCTACAAAATCGGCTAAATTTGAATCTGGACCGAATAAAACTTTATTAACATTGAATTCGTGACTGATCTTTTGGACGATATTTACGGCGTTTGAAGAGGTACATGAAATGTCAGAAACAGCTTTGACAGCAGCAGTACTATTGACATAGGTCACTACAGGAAGTTCAGGGTGCATCTTTCTAAACTTATAAATTAGATCTGGAGTTAAATAGTCTGCTAATGAACATCCAGCATTCTTATTAGGCATTAAAATATGCTTCTCTTGATTTAAGATTGAAGCGGTTTCTGCCATAAAAAGCACACCAGCAAAAATTACATATTCGGAAGTTACTTTTTCATTAACGATTCTTGACAAACCAAGAGAATCTCCTAAGTAATCTGCAATGTCTTGTATACCAATTGATTGATAATAATGAGCAAGGATAGTAACATCATTTTTTTTCTTCAACTTTAAAATCTCTTCTTGGAGTTGCTTTACTGACATATGAGATGCACTCTAATTATTTCTATTAATTAAAAGGAATGCTGAATAATTAAATTATTTAACAATTCTTTAATTATATTAAAGATTTTTCGCAATTATCTAAATGGTTTGTAGGGAAATTTGAAATTTCTAAATAAAAATTAAATTTGAGATTTTAGTATGGAATGGTTTAGATCAATTATTTTACATTCATTAGGAGACACATTAGATCTTTTGAAAGAGGATGAGAATTATATTCATATGAGTCTTCCTATTAAAAAAATTTCGACTGAATTTGAAAAGAAGTTAAAAAGAAAAATTGAAAGGCCAATAAAAAAAATACAAATTCGTGAAGCTACTATATTAGATGCTAATATCTTTATCAAATTACATAAAAATATCTGGTCATCAACAAAAATGCCCTATAAACCTTTTTCTAATGAATTATTAACAAAATTAATTAAGGATCCTAATATTATATTTTTGCTCGCAAATCTGGATGATAAATATGTTGGATTCGCGATTGTTCATTACACTGGAGAAGAAAATAAAATAGGTGTGATCTCTGCTTTAGGTGTCCTTCCTGAACTTCAACGCAGAGGTTTTGGCACCATTCTGGGGCTAGAAATATGGAATTACTTTAAGAATAAAGGAATAGACGAATTAAGATGTAGAGTCTCTAGAGACAACAAAAAGGCTTATCTATTTATCAAGAGTCTTGGTTTTGAAGAACTTGATGATTATTTATTATAGTTTTACTCATAAATTTGTTAAAAATGCTGAGCCACCCAAAGCATGGTCGCCCTATGATTTAAAGGAATTTAATCAAGAATTTTGGAGTGAATAACCCCTCTTTTGCTTTAATTAAATACTATTAAAACATAATAAAAATTCTAATAAAGATTTATTAATTTCTTATTTTAAAATCTTAAGTTTGAAAGTGGTAATAAATGGTAATAATAATCCCAAGTCCAGTAACCGGAATAAAACCCCAAATTCATGATTCAGTTTTTATAGCTCCCACAGCGGTGATTATTGGAGACGTAACCATAGGAAAAGGTTCTAACATTTGGTTTGGCGCAGTCTTGAGAGGAGATTGGGGTACAATTCGTATAGGAGAAAATACGAGTATTCAAGAACATGTTGCTATTCATATTGAGAAGGGTAAGTCCGTTATTATTGGTGATAATTGTATCATCGGACATCATGCTATGATTCATGGACCAACTACAATAAATAACGGTTGTTTAGTTGGAATAGGTGCGAAAGTATTACATAATACGAAATTAGGTGAGGGTGCAATGATTGGCGCTGGAGCTGTATTGGTCAATAAAGTTATACCCCCTCGAACTTTAGCAGTTGGGATTCCTGCTAAAATCAAAAAAGAATTAGAAACACAAGGTAAACTTATAGGAGAGATGACTTCTGGTGAGTATGTTGAAAATGGTGCTATATTTAAGGAAGCTTTTGAAAAAAATCCTCAATTTAAATTATAAGTAATATTTCGTAAAGGTTTGATAAATTTTTAGTATAAAATTATTGATATGATGCTCTTAATTTGTCCGATTTTAAAAATAAGTTGTTATATGAGGGGATCAAATTGATAAAAATTACAAATCTCTAAAAAATTTATATATTTGAAAGAACTTAGTATAACATATAGAAATCTTAAACACAAAAATATGGATTTGAAATAAATGAATTTCTTAAAAACGTTTCTTATAACACTTGTAATATATATTGGATTAAATGCATTATTTGTATTACTTGCTATATTTCTTGTAGCTGGTTATCCCGCAACAGATGTTTTCTATATTATTGCAGGATTTTTCTCTCCTATTGCTATAATACCTGGTGTTGCTTGGACAGATAATGGGATTGTTGGATTAATCAATGCTGCTCCATTAGAAATAGTATCTATACTTATAATTTTCCTTGGACTTATTATTCCCCCTTTAGTTGCAATTATCGTTGGGGCTAGATTGGGAGATAATAATCAAACGGGATTTGGTGCATGGTTTACAACAGCACTACTTGCTTCTGGGGTATATGCTATCTTATTTGGAATAGGACAAATCTACTCTGCTAATCTTGGTGTGGTTTGGTTTGATATGGTTAATTCATTTGGAGAGGTAGGAACAATCATTTCAGTTTTTATTGCTGGAGTTGTAAATGGTTTTTTCTATGGAAGCATTTCGCTTTTATTAGCAAATAAATGGATTTAAAATTCAAATAAATTTCATTTTTTTCTATTTTTTTCTTTTTTATTTTGAGCAAATACACTTCTCATTTTTTACTAAATCTATTACGTCAAACATTAAGTTAAGTAAATTGACCATTAATAGCTTATTCTCGAGATTTGGTAAACCTAAAGTCGTCTTAATAACCTCTAATGCTTCTAATGTTCCTAAAACTCCTGGAGTGACTCCAATCACAGGTAATGGTTTTAAGCTATTCTGAGATTCCAAAGGTTCATTAAAAACACATTGATAGCAGGCAGAGACTTTTGGGTCTATGGTCATTATTTGACCAAAGAAATCTTTAATCCCTGCTATGACACATTTCATATTATATTTAATTGCGGTTCGATTAACTAAAAATTTAGTTTTGAAATTATCACTACAATCAACGATAAAATCATAGTTCTTTTCGCTCGCATATTTTTCAATGGAGGCCTCATTGATGTAATCTTGATGAATATTAATCTTTACATTAGAATTTCTACTTTCCAGCAGTTTCTTAGCCGCAACAACTTTAGCCATGCCTATTTGGCTTTCATTATAAAGAATTTGACGTTGTAAATTCGAAAGAGAGATAACATCGTTATCAATAATCGTTAATTCTTTAATTCCTGCAGCAACTATATACAAAGCGAAAGGAGAACCTAAACCTCCTGCCCCAATTTGTAGTACTCTTATTTTTCCTAATTTTTCTTGGCCCTCTTCTCCTATTGAAGGAGAGATAATTTGTCTGTTATATCTTTCTCGTTCTTCCTTGGTCAACATATTATTTTTAACCTCTTAAAATATTTTTAATATTGCGTAATATTTCTTCTATCTCTAATAGCATAAATCCTAAATCAATTTCAAGTTCCATTAATACGACTAGTATAATTTTATTCTCTGAACTCATAATAATTAATTGAGACTCTTCAAACTCGATTGTTAAATTAATTAAATCCTCGCCAAAGGGGATTATTGCAGTTTCCATTGCACCTAAAATCGTAGCAGCCATTGCTCCAAATTTACGCTCTTCAATTGCACGTGGTAACCGTGAAAGAATAGTGAGACCATTATCATCAACGACTGCTAAACCCAAGATTCCCCCAATACTCTCAAACTTAGCTAATTCTTTATCAATTCCTTCAACTTGCAATGAATCCATAATTTAGAATAAAGAAAACTGAAAATAAAAAGATATTTAAGACGTAAAAATAAATTGCGATGTATAACTCAATATAGGTTTAAAGTGGTTCCAATTTAAATTATAACGAGAAATTACCTATAAAAACCCTTATTACCGTTAAAAGCTTTATATCGGTTTCTCCAACTAGGTTTACGTAATTTTGCTGACTTACCAAAACCACAACTCGCACAATAACGCTTTCGACGATGATAAGAGTGTTTTCCACATCTTCGACAAGTTTTATGACTAGCTGCTTTATTTTTCTTACCTTTACTTGGTGTACCTTTTCCCATATTTATTCAACCCCTTATCTATGATGACTCATCTTCTTCGCGATACATAAGTGAATCTTCATTATCTGTAAAAATCAGTTTTTCCCGATCTTGCCCAATAAAGATAATAGAGGCACCTCGGATCATGACAGTTCCTAAATCTTTACTTCTTTTGCCACCCCGTCCGAAATAAATTTCTTTGGCATCCTCTACAATTAAATTCATATAATTATCGAATCGTTTCAATTTCCCAGTCAAGTATGTATTCCAGATTTTCAATTTTATTCGAACTTCTGGCTTTAAAATAGCTTTACTTAGTGTTCGAGATATGGCCAATCTTAAGAACCTCTTTTTTAATGTTGTAAAAAAATTTAAACATCGATCAGATTATTAATATTAAAACTCAATCTAATTAATATTTTGGGGTTTTAAGATTAGACTTCTATATAAGCATCATAATCAATATTTTTTTAATATTACCAAGATTATCTAAAGAAAATAAGATTAAATTGAAAATTAAGATGAAAAAAATCGCAATTTTTGACAGTGGTGTAGAGACTCCAGAAGAGATTATCCTAGCCGCTGGATTTACTCCCTATAGGCTCTTTGGAGATCCAACAATTCAAGTTGATAAAGCAAATGAACATATACCTCCAACCCATTGTCTCTGGACCAGAAATCTTCTTGAACAAGCGTTAAAGGGTTTGAATAAAGATATTGAAGGACTAATTACTGCCCATGGCTGTGATCGCACGAATAGAGAATTCGATATTTGGCATGAGTGTTTAAACCTAAAATTTAAATATTTTTTAAATACTCCCCTTAAACGGGACGAGATTGCTCTAAGATTTTTTATCAAAGATATGAAGGAATTAATTTATCAACTTGAAAGTACATTTAATATTAAAATCACGGATAATAAACTTACAGAAGCGATTATTGAGACAAATAAAATACGAAGGCTTTTGAAAGAACTCTCTGAATACCGTGCTAAAAACGTATTATTAGGATCTGAATTTCATAGCTTAGTTAAAAAAGCATTACAATCAGATAAAAACGAGGTTCATAGTAATCTTAAATCAAATTTAGAAAAAATAAAGAATAAAACCCCATTTGATTTAGATAACAAAAAAAGAGTGTTACTAACAGGATCAGATATTGATGATACTGAATTTCTTATTTATTTAGAAGATCTGGGTTTTCATATCATCATAGATGATTTATGTGTGGGAACGAAATATTTTTGGCATGAGATTGATGAAAATGAGGAACCACTAAAAGCCCTGGCTAAGTATCATCTCGAAAAGCCAATTTATTCAACCAAATTTCCTTCATATGACCGATTTAATTTTTTAAAAATGCTCGCTCAAACTTATAAAGTAAAGGGGGTTATTAATGTAGCCCAGAAATTTTGCGAGCCAGTTTTATATGATCATCCTTATTTAAATAAAAAATTCAAAGAACTCGAGATTCCCTATTTATTTGTGGAAGCTACTTATAATCGAGAATCTTATAAGCAATTATCTACCCGATTTTCAGCATTTGCTGAAATAATTTAGAGGTGATATCATGTCTAGTCAACAATCAACTAGTAATAAAATGCTAAACGCCACCCAAGGATTAAAAAATATTATGGGTCGACACTTTTTAGCAATTGAACAGGCGTTTCGAGATGGAAAACCTACTGCTTGGGCGACTTCAGGAAGCCCTGTAGAAGTTTTATATGCTATGGGAGTACAACCAATGCTACCCGAAAATTCTGCCACGGTATCTGCCGCACAACATTTTTCACAAAATTTTATCGAAAAAGCAGAAGAGGAGGGATATTCCTATGATTTGTGCTCCTACTTTAAAACTAACGTAGGAGCTGTCTTAAATAATGCGACAATGATACAAGGCGGAACAAGAAGCCCTACTTTTATGCTCTCAACCGATGTGATATGTGATACACATGTTAATTGGTTTCAAGTTCAAGCTGAAAGATTGAATGTGCCCCATTATGCAATTGATGTTCCACACATAGTAAGTAATACCAATAATCGCCAATATAATTACTTTAAAAATTATGTGGCAGAGCAACTTTATGAACTTTTAGATTTTATACAGGAAGTTACGGGAAATGAATATAATGAAGAAAAAGCGCAAGAAGTATCTAAAAATTCATGGGAACTAAGTATGGTTTGGCAAGATATTTATAGATTACGAAAGAATGTACCCTGCCCAATCTCTACACGTGATACTTTTGGTGGACTTTTTCCATTATTTACCATGCCGGGATTGAAAGCACCGATTAGATTATATAAAAAAATGTATAAGGAAGCTAAAGAACGAGTGGAGTTAGGTATTGGAGCCTTGAAAAATGAGAAATATAGGTTAATGTTCGAGGGAATTCCTTTTTGGTATAATTTGAAATATTTTGGAATGTTAGAAAGGTATGGTGCTATTATCGTTTATGAACCTTATACTTATGCTTTTAGTAAATATATGAATCCAAATGTGACGAAGGAAATGGTTCTTAACAATCCAATAGAGGCTATGGCAGAACTTATGTTGAGTTTCTGGTATATTTATGACTTGGAAACCAGAATTAAGAAATTTGCCGAAACGGTAAAGGAGTGGAAAATCGACGGCGTAATTATGCATGAAAATCTGTCTTGTCGACCGAATTCTTGTGGGTTATATGATTTAAAACGACATTTAATGGACGATTTTGATATTCCTTGTCTAATAATTAATGCGGATATGAACGATCCTCGCAAATTTAATGATACTCAGATCTCCAATCAAATCGAATCTTTCATTGAAATTCTAGAAAAAAGAAAATAATAAATCAAGGTTAAATTTGTTGAGATTCAATGAAAATTGAATCATTTTGGAAAATATAATTTCGATAACGGATGATCTTTCAAATCAAATTTATTCTTGAATGTGATCTTTGAGTTTCTACTTATCATCGCATCTACTATTGCTGTTGATGGGAATATATGTTCAGCCTTTTCTAATGTACCATATATAATAAAATCAGCTCCCATAGCTAATGACAAAGTAATCCCAACTGTCTCGCAAGCACTTTTGTAATTTCCTTTAAAATCAGTATTTTTGATACACCATTTTCCAATTACTCCCACAGGAGCTGTACCTGTAGGAAATCCAAATTTTTCTTTCAATTGATAAATTCCCCCTGCTGCTACTCCTATGGATGGGAGTTCAAGAACACTTGTAAAGAGGAGCAAATTTTTTATACCTGCTTTTTGTGTTTTATTAATTAAGCCTTCCTTCGTATCTTTTCCTTCTAAAATATCTATCATCCCAGAAATTCGTGGGTTTCTCGGATTAAATGATTGTATCATAGCATTATCCACACTACATTCTGTAATTCCTTTTAATTCCTCTTCATTAAGCGTATAATTAATCGAAGTATATATAGCTCTCGAGGTAAGACCAATCTCATTAATATATTTCATTAGTTTTATTCTCAACTCCGACGACACCGCATTCAATAAAAATGACTCATTTGATATTTTGGCAACAAATTGGACATATTTTTGAAGAGCTAATTCGTTTGTTCCAACAATATCGAGCATACATGGATTTCCCGATTTATCTGAAAGCTCTTTTTGTTTGTATATTAGATCCTCTGCTTTTTTCTTATCAAATATACCTTTTTCTTCATTTTTAACCTTTTTATCTCCCGTATGAAAAATACTTCCTATTAAAACTGTAGGATATTGGCCAACCTTCCCTCCAAGTTTGATTCCTCCAATATCTAAAACCTGCTGCTCTTTACTGAAATTTATCATTTATTCTGTTCAACCATTTGACTTTAATAATTTCTAATAAAATATCTCTTCCAGCATTTAAATATATTAATTCATAAAAGCAATTCAATATCGAAATCCATTTCCCTTTAAAAAAAATTAAAAAAATAAAAGAAAATATGCAATTACTTTTTTCGATAGAAACAATATATCAAGTTAATAATTAAAAGAATAATTAATAGAGTGTTTAGAACCAAGATCAGACTGGATGAGGGTATTTCTACTTGAAATATCATCGAGATAAAGGTGATTAACAGAAAACCAGTCCAAATTGCTAATAATTTAGTGGTTATTGGCTTTTTAATGATATAATGAATCGCTAAAGCAATAATCGCATACAGCATTATTATAATTAATGGTATTGGAACCCAGAACATTTGGATCCAGAAGGAAAAGAATAACATACTAGAGAATACAATAAAGAAATTGAAATAATACAGAATTCTTCGTAAAAGATTCCTCTGATGATCAATTTTATACCACAAAATCCCGAAACTGATAAATAGAATCCAGAGTATTATCAATTCTAAGATATCAAAAGGATCAAAAGGAAGATCCATTCCATAATGCGTGCCCCACCATGCAGTAATTATTCCATATCCTAAGATCTGAGTAAGGAGAATATGATACGTCGCTCTACTTATTAAAGAAAATGCTTTTGATATTCTTAACTCAGAACGATTGGGTAAAAATTGAAGCCCCACTAACACTAAGAATGCAGAATAGGGAATGAAAAGAAAATGATAGTCACCCCTTAGAAATGGTATTCCATCAATCTGTAAACGAAAACCAAAGAATTGATACCCAATTAGATAGAGTAAGCTGATAGGAAACAATATCCACATAAAAGCATTTCTTTTAGCTGTAAGTTTATAACCAAAAGAGAACCACAATCCTAATCCTACACCAGATAGTAAAAACAAAATATTATCCATTAAGACGGTTAGAATATGATATTCTTCCCACGTAGTGATTTCTCCGATAAAGATATATATAATCATCTGCATGATAAACTCGATAACAAAACAAGCTAATAAAGCTAAAACCTTATTTTTCGTAAAAATCCAATATAATAATGGAATTATTAAGATAGACCCGAATATAACAGGTATGAACCAATTCCCAGGACCCCAAAATGGTAAAATCCCTATAAAATAATTTATAGGTCCATGTTCTGGATAAAATTGACCATAATACATTGCTTCAAAATCAAACCCATAAATAAACAAGCCAATAAAAGTTGATGCAAGGTATAATATAAAGAAGGGAACTAAATAGCGTAGAATTTTCTTCTTAAAATATTTCCAAGAATACAATTCTTTTAATGTTGATATTCCATCTTTTTGAAAAGAAAGCCCCATATTGAACCCCATGATTACTAAAAATACCGGAATGGAAATTCTTTCCCATAGAGATACTCCAATTTCTCGTTTAATGTTCCAAGCTACAAAGTGATCAAAAATTACTAAAAAGATCATTATAGCTTTTAAAATATCAATTTGCAGTAGATTACCTTTACTTGAAGAGAAATTCTCTTCTTGTTTAAAATTTGGATCGTGATTTTTTACAACTTGGTTTATTTTACCTTCTCTCATCAATATAAACCTTGAATAAATGATTAAATTATTAGAACTATAGAATATTATTAAGATTAAAGGAGTCCATTATTTTATAATAAGTTCTTTGAACTCTGAGGTGATAATTCTATTGCTCTATATACATACAAAAAACAGAACTAATTTGCGATTTTTACTAGTCTATTCGGTGTTAATATAAGATATTGATCGCCAAGTCTAGCCATTGAACCACCGTTCTCTCTCAAGAATATTTTTAGATCCTCAATACCTCTTTTAAGTTTCGTAACATCAATGTTTTGAAGGATTTCTTTCGCATTAATAATTAAAATTTTCCTACTCAATAGCTCATTTTTAATCTCTTCAATTTGTTCGATAGAGGAAAAATCATATTTTTTAATAACAAAACTATTAGTAAGGGAAGAGAACTCTCGAGAAAACCCCATAGTCTCTTCTACAGAACTTAATAATTCATCATCCACTTTTTTCCAAAATTTTCCCAATCTCTCTCACTACCAATCTGAAATTGAATCTAAACACGTTAAAATTGTATCTAAATTCATATTTAAAATATTAAATTATCGTGATAATAGCACCGAAATATATTGTCCAATTTTCGATACTTATCAAATTTTATTTAATTTAGGAATATAAAGAGCACTTATCCACATTAAATCATGTAATATATGGGTAATATCGCTCTTATCATTTTTGTCTAAACCCAACTCATAAATTTATTTATACTATCATGAATAATATCATTCATAATATTAATATAATTAAAAAAGTAAAATAATGAAATCATGAACGAGAAAATTATTGTTGCGAATAAGGGCTTGGTGAAAGCAGAATTTGCATTCTGGGTTGGAGAATACCTTGATAAATTCTATGATAACCTGGAAAATAAAAAGATTGTTGGAAATAAATGCCCGAAGTGTGGTGATGTATTCGTACCACCGAGAAAAGTATGTGGAAAATGTAATATAGTGATTCCTCTCGAAGAAAACTGGGTGGATTTGCCGGAAACAGGAGAATTGATAAACTATACTATTACTCATTATAAAGTAAATGATAGATCGGATAGGAAGGTAAAGAAACCTCAAATAATCGGCATAATCAAAATTGATGGGAGTAGCACGGGGCTTGTCTATAGATTATTGGATTTGGAACCCGAGGAGGTTAAAATCGGAATGAAAATGAAAATAAAATGGGAAGAAAATCCAAAAGGAGACCCTTCTGATATACAGGGTTTTATAAAAGCATAGAGAGTGAGAAAAAAAGTGGAAAAAGTAGGAATTGTTGGATATAATCAAGTTAAGTTACAGTCCGATGCGAATTATGGACGATACGAAATGATCTTTGAAGCGGTAAGGGGGGCGATTGATAAAGCAGGATTAAAAAAGAAAGATATTACAACGGTAATCTCCTGTACGAACGATTATTATGATGGTCGAACTATCTCAAATTGTTGGACTGTCGAAGTCGGGGGTGGATATTTAGCCGATGAAAGTAAGGTTGAAATGGATGGGGCCCATGCGGTATTATATGGGTTATTGCGTATATTATCGGGGAATCATAAACTTGCAGTAGTATGGGGGGGAAGTATGCCGTCATGCTTTCCATATCATACTACAAGGCTCTATGAAACTGACCCGACCTGGGAAAGACCATTAGCATATGTAAACGATATTACGGCCGCTGGATTCCAAATGAGAGCCTATATGGAAAGATATGGGGTATCTAAAGAAGATATAGCAAAAGTTGCCGTAAAAAATAGGAAAAATGCTGGAAAAAACCCATTAGCGCTAGAAGAAGCTCAAAATCCAAATCTAACCATTAAAGATGTGTTAGAATCAGATATTTATGCTGATCCCGTTACTGAATTAATGGTAGCGCAACCCTGTGATGGTGTAGCCGCACTTTTATTAGCTCCTGAAAAACAAGCTCTGAAGATAACTGATAATCCTGTATGGATTACCGGTGTGGGTTGGAATCAAGATACCTATTATCTTGGTGATAGAGATCTATCGGGATGCAAGTCGCTTGAATTAGCAGGAAAGATGGCTTATAGCGCTGCGGGGATCAAAAACCCAAGAAGTGAAATCCAGGTTGCTGAATTATACGAAGCTTATGCTCACGAGGAATTAATATTTTCTGAGGCACTACAATTAGCTGATAAAGGTAAAGCTCCCGATCTCAATACAAATCTAGACGGAGAATTCCCAATAAACCCCTCTGGAGGGGCGATTGGAGGAAATCCCCCATGCGGAACAGGTCTCATTCGAATTATTGAGGCTGCAAAACAACTAACTGGAGAAGCTGGAGATTATCAAGTGAATGGTGCCAAAAAGGCTATCGCTTCAGGTCAAATTGGGATGTGTGCTCAAAATAGTATTTTATATGTATTAGAAGGAGGTAATTAAAAATGGGAAGACAAGTAGCAATTGTATCTGCAGGGTTTAGCGAACACGCTTCAAAACGCTCTGATGTAAATATGGGAGAATTAGTCCACGAAGCAATCGAAGATTGCTTGAAAAAAGTACCAAATGTTGGATTCGATGAAATTGATGCCTACGTTAATGGAAATATGCCTGCATTTGAAGGTTCAAATATTCCTGAACTATGGATGACCGATTGGATGGGAGCACGAAATAAACCATTAATGCGAGTAACAACTGGGGGAACTACTGGTGGTAGCGTGGCTATCGCGGGGTATTATACGGTAACTGCTGGATTACCTGGTATTGATACGGTATTAGCAGTAGCTTTCGAACAGCAATCTCAAGGTGATACGAGTGTCGGACTAGCGAGCGTTGCATATGGTGAAATCTCCATTTTAAACACTCTTGGGATTTCGTATGATCAAATAACTCGCCTTCTTTCTGCAGGAGCAGCAATTGGAGTAGCAGCTTATCAAGCCACAACCTATATGAACAAAACTAAGATTACAGAAGAAGATTTAGCAAGAGTAGTTGTTCAAAACCGACGCAATGCAGCAAAAACATGGTGGGCTCATCTAAAAATGCCAAATCTTACCATTGAAGAAGTATTAGATACACCCTATGTTCAATATCCTTTACGCTATGGGATGGTATGTCCAGCCAGTGATGGCGCTTGTGCGATGCTTTTTACCACAGAAGAAAAAGCAAAAGACATGTGCGATATTCCCGTATACGTTAATGGAGTAGCAAGCGTTGCAAATGAAGCAGCAGTCTTAGGCTATGACGGATCAGGTTCTGCTCAAGTCGATCCATCCATGCAATTAGGAGCTATCAGATCATCTGAACTAGCTTATTCACAAGCAGGTATTTCATTTCCCAGAAAGGAGATTGACTATGCTGAAGTATACGCACCTTTCCCTAATCAGGAACTGATGTGGACTGAGAAGTTGGGATTATTTGAAGAAGCGACTGCCCCTCAAATGTATGAAACAGGAGTGACAGCTGTGAATGGTGAATTGCCCGTTAATTGCTCGGGGGGTGTGAATTCCACAAATGCAATCGGTGCTTCAGCAATGGAAAGACCTGCGGTAGCTGCACTTCAGATTATGGGAAAAGCTGATAATCAAGTACCTAAGACAGTTCATACGTCTATAGGGTCAGGATGGGGAGGTAGCTTGAATCTTATCACATTAATGGCTATGTCTGATCAACCACAGAGAAAGTGGAGGTGAAAAAGATGTCAAAAATGACTCAAAGAAAATCGTTAGATTATGTGAAAAAGGATTATGTGAGAACTCGTACAATGCCTGCAAATTGGCATCTCACTAGTTACAAATATAAATTCAACATAACTCATATGAAACCCTTTTTGGGTAAATTAAAAGAGCAAAAATTAGTAGCAAATCGATGTTCAGGGTGTAATAGAGTCTTTTATCCCCCTCGATTAGTATGTGGAAAGTGCTTGGTGAAACCCGATAAATGGGTAGATATTAGGGATACTGCAAGTGTCTCAACATATGCTATTGCTTATTTGAAAGATTCTGAAACAGGAGAGGTTGTCGAAAGACCGATGGTCTTAGTCCATCATGATGGCACTGATACTTCAAGCATTGCCGAATTACATCCAGATATCGATGTAAAAGACACTTATGTAGGAATGCCCATAAAAGCCCATTGGAGGGAAGAGCGATCGGGTGGGCTTATGGACATCGAATATTATGATAAAATTGAAGATGACGCAGAAGATATAAAAGATTAATAATAATATCTTTTTTTTTAATTTTATATTTTTTATTTGAATATTATTCCCTCGAATGGAGTTAGTTTAATCTTTCCATTATATGCTTCAATATCTAATGCAACTCTATTGGATAATGTTGAGAAATATAAATCTGGACTCTCTACCGGACAGTTGAGTAATAATTCTTTCTTAGAAAAATTTAAATAGATATAGATTTCATCATCATTAATATACTTTCTATAGCTTAAATAATCTTTATCGGCATCTCCATTCATGAATTCAAATAACCCCTCAGATAAAATTTTGTTTTCCTTTCGCACTTTTAGTAATCTTCTATAACAATTTAGTAAAGAACTGGGATTTTTATTTTCTTTTTCAACATTAATTTTTTCGTAGGACTCCGGAACTGGTAGCCATGGCTCAACTGTTTCATTGCTACTAAAGCCTGCATTAGGTTCTGAGTTCCACTGCATGGGGGTTCTACAACCATCTCGACTCACTGATATATTAAGTAATTTTACTATAGTTCCTAAAGGAAATTTCGAGTACTTTTTTCCAATGGGATCTTCACTTGTTTTCAAATCAAATTTAACGTTCCTCATCCCAATCTCCTCACCATAATAGACAAACGGAACGCCCCTTAGAGTAAGTTGCATAGTTGCTAGCAATTTTGCTTTTTGAGGATTATTATTTAACCGTGATATATAGCGTATACTATCATGATTGCCGTATACAAACGTTGGTATATAAGGATAGGGCAAAGCCTTCTCTATTCGTGATATTACCCTTTTATAGACTTTTACCGTAGGTTTTGAATCCATAAACTCAAATAAAAAGCACATATTCAATCCATTATTCTGTGGCCCATAATATTTACTCATCTCTTCAATTGAGCCGAAAACTTCCCCTACCAAGAAGCGTTCGGGTTGGTATTCATCAATTACTTCACGTAATTCGAAGGAAAAATCTATTGTTTCTGGAAGATTAAGATCATATTTATGCTTACGGAACAACGATGCAACATTTTTATTCGAAGGTAAGAGATGCCAACTAAATTCATCATCTCGAAGTGACTCATCTTCGTAAATAGAGTGTAGGATGTCTAAACGAAACCCATCTACTCCCTTATCAAGCCAGAATCGTATAGTATTAAACATTTCCTCCTTTACCTTTGGATTCCGATAATTTAAATCAGGTTGGAAGGGAAGAAAATGAAAATAATACCATTGTTCAGTATTTTCATCATATTTCCAGGCGGGACCTCCGGGTAACGCTTTCCAATTATTCGGAGGTTTTTTTCCGTTTGGTTTCTTCCCATCAGCCCATATATACCAATCACGCTTAGGATTATCTCGACTAAAAGCGGATTCAATGAACCAAGGATGTTGATCTGAGGTATGATTGAGTACTAAATCTAATACTATTTTCATGCTTCTTTCATGCATTGATTCCAGTAAAATATCAAAATCTTGCATGCTACCATAAATAGGATCAATTTCTTGAAAACCTGATACATCATATCCATGATCCTTTTGAGGAGACTTGAAAAAAGGACTAAACCAAACGGTTTCAACCCCTAAATCTTTCAGATAATCTAATTTTTCAATAATACCTTTGAGATCTCCAATTCCATTCCCTGTAGTATCTCGAAAGGAGCGGGGGTATATTTGATAAACAACTGTTTTTTGCCACCATGATAGTTCTTTCTGAAGCATAAATTCTTCAATCAAGGAAAAAATTTAATCTTTTTTTATATAATAATCCAATAAAGATAAAAATAATAATCCAATTTGTAAAATATGGATTCAAATGATTTAATAAATCTAATACGATCACGACGATCGGTTAGAAATTTTGTATATCAAAAAATTGATAACCAAATCATTAGAGAGATTTTAGATTGCGGAAGATGGGCACCATCTGGTCAAAATAGGCAACCATGGAAGGTATATATCGTTGCTCATCCAACAGTTAAACGTATGATCGCGGAACAGTCTAAGTATGGGGGAATTATTGAAAGTGCATTTCTCAACTTTGTCATTTTTTATGATATTGATAGAGGATATGACAGAACAAAGGATCTCCAATCTATAGGAGCATTTATTCAAAATATATTACTGGGAGCACATGCAAAAGGTTTAGGAACCCTTTGGATAGGGGAAATCTTAGAGCATAAAGAGAAAATAAATGAGATTTTTAAACTTTCAACCGATAAGTTCGAATTAATGGGTGTTGTTACAATTGGAGTGGTTGATAAATCCATGGAAGATAAAGAGGAACAGGAGGATCGGGAAAGACGGCCCTTAGACGAGTTTATCGATTGGTTTTAATATATTAAATTATATCTTTCTATTCCTTCTTAGATTCTCTGAAATTTATGGATGACGTGATACTCTTACCATAATGGGAATATAGTATTAATGCTGGGTTATGTGGGCTCGATCTCTCTTTTGCAATCAATGTAGATACCGGTGCTTTTGATAACTGAGTAAAGGTTATATCGTGACCAACACATAGCCCGACTATTAAATTTAGATCAGTTTCACAATCATTTAGTAAAAGGGCTTGACCTACTGGATTACAAGATATCCATCCGATAGTAAAACCCGTTTTTGATACCATAGTATATTCTTTAGGAATTCCTAAGTCTGTTTTTTTTAGACTCCCTGTTTTACAACATACTGAATAAACTTCAAATTGAGCTTCTTCGAGGATTTTCGCTATTTTTCTCGCTTCATCCAATAAACCAATGCAAAAAGCAATCCCTATTTTAGTGTAATCCATTCTTCTGGTATATTCAATAGTATCTTTCAAACGAGGCCATTCAATATAGCCTTCCGCTTCAATCATAGATGCAATCTTAGTAGATTTTTTAATTTTCTCATCTGTAGTATATAATTGTAAAGCGGCCTCCTCAATCTCCTTTTTATGCACCATAGGACAGTTCGCAATACTCTCATTCGGTTTTCCTAACGTGCAATACTGAAAGCTATTACATAGATGGCAAGTAGGCTTATTATTATTTTTACTACTCATATTTTAATATATCTTTCAGATCATAAAAATCTTAGATGCACAATATCAGATATAATTGGACCGATCCAATAATAAAAAGCAACCCAATAGGGATATGTGAGTCCAAGAAACAAGAAAGCATAGATTACGGCAAATAAAAAGCCAAAAAGCACATCAGTTGGATAATGAACCCCTAAAATTATACGCGAACCTGCCATAATAATATCTAGTGCGATAAAAATTAGTAAGATTACCCAAAAATATTCCTCAAAATACCAGGCAAATATTATGCCAAAAAATAGGAGAAAAGTTACATGACCACTCGGAAAGGACTTATGCTCTGAATCAGACATTACATAGGGAATTCTTATATAATCATCATGTTTTTTCACTCCTTCATCTTTAAGGGCAATGAAAGGCCGATTTCTTTTCACGATTTTATACCGAATAAGTATATGAATTAAGATAGATTGTTCAAATCCACTGGTAAATATAACTAATAAATAATAATCCTTTGTTATGTAACCATACAACCACCACACCAACCAGATACCCACCCAGAAATACAAACTTCCAAAAAAAGAAAAGAACTTAGCAAAATTTTTCGTTCGCTTGCTAAAATCACTCCTATAGAGATTGAGGAACGTTTTCTTATCCCAATCCTCTAATCTTTCGATATATTCTGATATTGTTGACATTGCTCTTAAAATAGCTTGGACTGTTGAGTAATATTATTTTGTATATTAAAATATTTTCCTACATAATAGGAGTTTAATATGGTTAATCTTATGGTTAAGATTATTTGGATCTTCATTTTTTAGATTTTAGTTAAAATTTCCTTAATTAAGCCGTGATTAAATATTGGACTCTAGAAAAATTAAAATATAGATTTAACAATTACTATGTAGAATCAACAAAAATTTAAAAACAATTAAAAATTTGTTTATTATGAAATTAACATTTTATAGGTGCGATAACAATTGTATAATGGGTTTTCAGAAGAAAGTTTACGAAAAATTGCTCAACAAAAAGTCAACTTTAGATATTCAGTGAAAATTCACTTAGGGGTTTATATTATTGTTTCAATTCTTCTTTTAGTAATCAACCTTATCTTTACACCATTTATTTTATGGGTAATGTATCCTTTCTTTGGTTGGTTAATTGGAATATCGATCCATATTATTGCGTACATATTGTATGCAAGAGGAGTATATCCCATGGCAAAAAGGGGACTTATTTTTCACTTAGATGCCTATATTTTTACCCTTCTATTCCTCACTTTAATCAATCTTGTTACTTTGCCTCAATATCTTTGGGTATTATATCCTATTATTTTTTGGGGTATCGCATTAATTCTTCATATTATTGTCTATTTAATCTATTATTCCTCGAGTAAAATTGATGAACAGGGCAAAGTGGATTCTAAAAAATCACGGGCAGTTGAGAGAGAGTTAGAAAAAATGAAAAAAAGATTTAAGTCCTAAAAGTATGATGGTGGTATAAAAAAGATGTGGTTAGGGAAATTTTTAGATTTGGAGGAAGATATGAAAGAATTACACTCAAAAATCGAAAAGCAAATATTTACTAATATTAAAAAAAGTAAATTAACCCCTCTTGAATTTACCATTATCGAAACTATTTTTAATAATCAACAGATCTCTGGCTATGATTTAATTCACATTCTAAATGATCATTTCGCAGGGACTTGGGAGGCTCAGTCAGGTACAATATACCCTATCTTATCAAAACTAAAAAGAGATGGATTCTTAGCAATTAAAAAAGTAAAAAGTCCCGTTGGGCCGATAAAGAAAGTGTATTCACTTACAGAAGCAGGTGAAGAACTCCTAAAAATTAAAGTAAATAAAAATTTCCAAGATCAATTAACTTTTATTGAGAACTTTTTAAGAGAACTTTCTTCAGTATATATTCATTCCCTCCCAGAAGATTTAAAAAAACAAAGTATAGGAGATGTTCAAGAAATGTTAAAAAAAACCATCAACAATGTAATCGATAATCTCGCATCGACAGTAGAATTTAAAATCATTTGTAAAAATTGTGGACTGGAATTAGATCGTGAGGGAGCTAAATTTTGTGAAAAATGTGGTGAACCTTTATATTCTTCCAGTTCCGCGGATTAAATTTTTCAATTTCTTTTTTTCTTATCTTATATAAACGATTATCTATTATGCGAAAATTTACATAATCTAAAATATAAGAAGTAATAATTTCTAATCCTAATGGAGATAATACAATATTGCCTTTAAGTCATCTCAATAAAAAGAATATAAAATTAATAAAAATAACTAGAATTTTCTATTTCGTCTACTCGACTCCGAAATCATATTTTTCGAAGACCTTTAGTAAAGACTCCGCAGCCAAACCCTTCATGATCTCACTCATCGGAGCTAACACTTCGTCTTTTTGGGTCGTTCTGTTCTGACTGATTCTGCTTTCAATCACTTCAAATGCGTTTTGAGCCCAAGAATATTGATCATTAAAAGTAAACCAAATATCTCGATACGCTCCTTCTTGGCCACCATCTCCCGCTAAAGGTTTCTCTTCAACAGGCGTCTCTGGGTCTTGTAGATAGGTCCAATCTAAAATTATCCATTCTAATTTACGCTCAGTGTCATTCCTATCTGCTAAATAAATACAATATGCATGTCCGCCAAGTTCCGACTCTGATGGTGCAAATATAGGATCTGCTACTACTTGGGCCGCACACACCTTTACTCTCCAAGAAGGAATTCCCGCATTAATCAATAGACTCGCTATTAGAATTGCACCATCCTCACAATCACCTATTTGTGATTGAATTGCTTCAAAGGGAAACTGCCAGAATTCAGGACAATCTTCTGCTACATCATCTTGAGTATATTTTAGTAAGCTGCAAACAAACTTTTGTACTGCCCATGCGGTATTGTTAGGGGTATCCTGTCTTAATTCTGCTTGATTAATTACATGCCAGAGAATTGCATCATTATCTTTAATAAATGCTTTAACATCAGCATCAATTTGTTTTTTATAGGACTCTCCCCTTAATGCTCTTCCTGTATAAATGATCGGTGCCATTTCCCATTTGTTATTCCAGTATTCCGGACCATATTCCCCATAATCTTTCTCAAATTTTTCAAAAGGTTTATAATCTGGAATAATTGGAATTTCAGAACCATATTCCCCTTCTGGTACCGGTTCTTCTTGAGGTGTTGGTTTTTTCTTCTCTTTTTTATCTTTGGAGGGTACTTCTGTTAAGCTCTTTGCACTCCTGATCCAATCTTCTACGTTTTTAAGAGTGGGAAGCTTTCCTAAGGCTTTAGGATTCTCTTGTTTTAATTTTTTTAACCTTTCAAGGGAACTCTTGGCATTTCGATAAGCTAATTCCTTTAATGAATCAATTCCTATTAAATTAAGAGCATTTGCCATTTCAGGACGGATACTCTCAACTCTCATTAAATCTGCATGTTCTTGCCAAGTATCTAGCGTTTTAACTGATACTCCAATTGATCGTGCTAATTGTTTAATCTGGTAGTAAGATAATGCTAATAAATCCTCTATTTCCCTAATCCCCGCGTTATATAAAAGTTTTGCATGTTTTTCTTCTAAACCAATTATATCTGTTAGTTTCATATTTATTACACTTTCTTAATAATATAACATTGATTTGTAAGAATATCATCATCTCATTTTAAAATAGTTTTCTAAAATCAAGGAGGGAAGTTACAATTTTGAAATTCATATAAGAAATACATTGACTAGCTATAGAAATTTGAGAGTTTTATGAATATAAAAATTTAAATTGAAGTTAGGATTTATCTATATTACAATTAATATAAGTTAAAATTGAAATTTGGATTGTAGATTGGCGGGATTACCGAGAGAAAAAAGAGCTTCTCTTTATTCGGGAATCTGGTCAATGGTCATGTCTTAAAATGGGTCAAGACCGAATATAGGTGCTGGACTTAAGATCCAGTGGCAAAGGCCTTCGGGAGTTCGAATCTCCCTCCCGCCATCTCCTTTTTTTTAAAATCTTAAGTGTTCTAAAAAGCCCTCTTCAATTGGCTTCTCAAATAGAGAAAGATACTTTTAGTATTATTTAAGATTAAATATAGGTAAATATTATAAATATAGAGTATAATTATTTTTATAACTAATTACGTTTGATAATCTTCTATGAAACAAACCAAAACCGTATCTTTTAGTCGGTTTCTTGCCCCAGAACGAGGTGTTGGATAAAATTCCGGTAGGGATCTTGGTTATACGATGGGATAATGAGATTGGTCCGATTAATGAAGGGTTCTATCCCGAAAATTTGAAAATAACTAATAATTTACTTACCCAAGTATATTCTAGCCACCGATATCAGTCATTAAAGCCTGGTTTTGCCAGTATTTCACTTAAAAACAATAAAGTTGTTTCTTTTTTCTCTGGGGTAGGATCTGATTTCATTAGTGCTGAAAATTACGTAGTTGCATTGTTATTACGCCGGGATGAAAAACCAAATAAGTATCGGGAAATTCTTAAGACTATAGCAGCAGAAATTTTAGATAAAATTCAAGATGGTAAATTCAAAAGAGTTCTACCCGACTTATATAAAGATTTGGCAAAGATTTAAGATAAAATATATTAGAAATTTTTCTACCTATTTTTCAATTTCAAATTCTTTAACCACGATTTTACCTTTTTCATTTATCTCAAATAAACCATGATCCTGTAGGTTCTGAACGATCTTTCTAACTAAAACGATTGGTGCTCCAAGTGCATTTCTTAAATCGTCTATAAACATTGAACCAACTTTTTCCAAAATTAAGAATGCCTTAAATTGATTTTCCTGTTCCATCAGTGGGATCAATTTATCATAATATGTGATCTTTTTAAAGTTCTCTTGATGAAATTTGGCTAAACTTTCCATTTCTGATTTAACTTTTCTTAGTTCCTCTTGAGCTAGACGTTTTTCATCACTTAAGGTTTCAACTTTTTTAATTAATGCTTCCTGTTTATCTCTAATTTCTTGGAATTGTGATTTTAGATCTTTTGCTTCTGAAGTCGCTTCAGTTGAAACTAATTTGCTATCTAAGAGAAAATTGTCCAGTTCAGAAATTTTAGCAGATAATTCTTTCTTTTCCTCAAAATGGGCTTTTCTTATAGCTTCCATCTCTTCCTTTAGTTTTTGATTCATTTCGTTAACTATTTTAACCTGTTCATCTTGGAGTTTATCTGCAAAAGCTTGCATCTCTTGTACTTTATTCTCAAGATTTTTAATTCTTTCATTTTTCATAATTAACTCCGAATTTTTCTCAGCTAATTCAGCTTTTAAATTTCCCATAACTTCAAATGTTTCATCTAATTTTTTCTGAGTAGGTAAATTTTGTTTGTTCATCAATTCTAACTCTCTTTTATATTGGACTACTTCACCTTTGGTTAGCTCTAATTCAGTCTCTTTTTCATTAAGAAGCGCTCTCTGGGTTCCAATAAGTTCTTTTAATTCTAATACATCTTCAGGAATGTCATACATCCGTGAGATTTTTACTTTCTGCTCTTCAATTAAATTCTCTTGTTCGTTAATTACTCGTTTTTGTTTTTCAATTAATTCTTGTAATCGATTGATTTTACTTTGAAGTTGTGCAGTTTCCTTTTCACTTGATTCGACTCCATCAATCATATTTTTTAAATCTTTAGACATTTAGTTTCACTCAATTCAGTTGGTCAAAAATATCTATTGATATTTTAATAGAGAGATAATAGATTTAATTTAAATATTTATCGAATTGATAATAAAAATGGAAAAGATTAGGAAAGAAAATGAAATGGAAATCAATTTATTGGTTTCTATCTTCTAAGTAATATTATGGTAAAAATTTCCAGTATTAAACCCTATGTTCCAAATGACCCTGTATCATTTTGTACCAATCCCTATGATGTAATTGAAAAAGAGGAAGAAATAGAGTTAAAAAAAAATCCGAACTCTTTGATACATCTTATCCTACCCGATGGTCAAGGTGAAGAAAAGTATGAGAACGCAAAGAGAGCTTATCAAAGATATAAGAAAGAAGATGTGATTCATCAAATTAATCATCCAAGTATTTTTGTCTATCGACAAGAATCTGCTGTTTTTAGTCAACAAGGATTTATTTTAGGTATTTCTCTTCGGGATTATGAAGATGGCAATATCGTAATACATGAGCATACCCGAGAAAAACCACTTAAGGATCGAATGAACCATATCAATAATACTCAAGTAGCTGCGGGTTTGGTCTGGTCTGTTTATCGAGAAAATGAAGAAATTAATAAGATTCAAGAGACAATAAAAAAAAGTAAACCCTTATTTGATTTTAAATTATATGGATATCGCCATATCTTATGGCAAGAGACCGATGGAAAAACGATAGAAAAATTAGCTCAACTTCTAAAAGATAAAAACATTTATATTGCTGATGGTCATCACCGAGCTGCAAGCGCGGCAAAATATAGAGAACAACAATTTACAAATCCAAATATCGACCGTAAAAAAGATTATCCGTGGAATTACTTATTATCCTATTTAGCTTCAGATGAACAAGTAAGAATATTGGCTTATAATCGAGTGATTCGAAAATTAGATGAGAATCCTAAAAATTTCTTGAAAAAATTGGAAGAAACCTATGAGATTGAACCAGTTAAAAAAGCATTCAATCCAAAAGCTAAACATGAGGTTGCTTTGTGTCTAAGAGGAGACTGGTTCAAATTGAAAGTTAAAACTTCATCCTTTGAATCTCGAGTTGAGGGTTTAGATGTGTCGATACTACAGAATAAAGTGATTGGTCCGATTTTAAATATCAAGGATATAAGAGCAAGTGATAACATTTTTTTCGTCGGAGGAGTTCAAGATCCAGAGTTATTAGAGCAAATTATAAAAAAAAAACAAAATGCGATATTATTTAATCTTTTTCCCGTCGACATTAAAGATTTAGAATACATAGCCGAATCGGGAGGAGTAATGCCACCCAAATCGACTTGGTTTGATCCTAAAGTGTTATCTGGTTTAGTGCTCTATGATTTAAGTGAGAATTAAAATCTCTTATTTCTTAAGAAACTTGACCATTTTTTCTGCGATCATCGTTGCAGCCGCAACTTGGTTTTCTTTGGATTGACTTGCTATATGGGGTGTTAATATAAGGTTTTTTTCCAATTTCCATAAATTGTCATTATCAACTGGTTCCTTTCTATAAACATCAAGAGCGGCGCCACCTATTTTTTCTTCTTTTAAAGCCGTAATTAAAGCCTCCTCGTCAATAAGCTGACCTCTTGCAGTATTAATCAAAATTGCATTATTCTTCATCATTTTAAGCGTACTTTCATTGATAATATTTTCTGTCTGTGGAGTTGCTGGTAAATGTAAAGATATAATATCCGCATCTTTTAGTAGCTCTTCAACGGAGGGATACACTTGACATCCCATATCTTTTGCCTCTTGAACTGCTTTAGGACCAGCACTAAATCGCGAATAAACGCCTACTTCCATACCTAAGGCCATAGCTCTGGTTGCTAATTGTTTCGCAATATTACCAAACCCAATTAAACCTAGCTTCTTCCCATAAAGAGTATATCCTAAATATTGGCTTTTATTCCACTCTCCCTTATGCATTGTTCTATCTGCAACTGAAATATATCGTGCGAGAGAAAACATCATTCCTAAAGCAAATTCTGCTACAGTGATTGATGGTGCTTCGGGAGTATTTAGCACTTCTATACCCATTTCTGAAGCTTTCTCACGATCAATATTATCTAACCCAACACCAGCTCTCCCTATTGCTTTTAAATTTGTTGCTTGACTTAAAACCTCGGCGGTAATTTTTGTTCTTGAACGAACAACTATCCCATCATACTGTTTAATTTGCTCTTTCAATTCATCATTAGTTATTGTAAACTTCCTGTCAACTTCAAAACCGTTCTCTTCAAATATTTTAATTCCTTCTTCTTGAAGCTTGTCGCTTATTAATATTTTCATTGTTAATCTCCAATTTTTATTTATTTAGATAAAATAATTTAGTAGTTAGTTAAATTTAATTTTTCACTATTTCATACTTGAAATAATACCTGTTAGGACTTCCAACATTTCTTTTAACTCCTTTAGAGTGATCTCTCCCATATGACCGATTCGGAATGTCTTGTTTTTAAGGTCACCATACCCATTAACGATTTTATATCCTCTATCCATCAATGTGGAAACCATTTTACTGATATCGATTTCGATATTATTTTTAATGGTAGAGACAGTATTGGATTCATAACCCTTTTCTGGAAACATTTCAAATCCACGTTCCACTGCCCATTTCCTTGTAAACTCTCCTAATTGAGTATGTCGTTTAAATCTGTTTTCTAAACCCTCTTGATTTAAAATATAATCCAACTGAGCAGCTAATGCTCGTATTTGTGGAATAGGTGGAGTATTAGGGGTCTCATGGACTTTATTTTTCTTAAGCAACTCGAGAAAGTCAAAATAATAACCACGATTGTTCACTTCTTTTGCTTTATCGATAGCAGCTTGAGAAATTGAACAAACTGCAAGCCCAGGTGGTATAGTAAAGCATTTTTGCACCGAAGCTAAACATACATCAATTCCCAATTTGTCTACTTCTACTTTAATCCCTGCCATTGATGAGGTCGCATCCACACAGACTAATGCATTATGATCTTTCATTATTGGCACAATTTCTTCTAATGGATTATATACACCAGTAGAGGTTTCATTAGCTTGAACAAATACTACATCATATTGATCCTTAGTAAAAAGTTCATTAACAAGATCTGCCTTAATGGCGTTTCCCCATTCCACACCTTCTTTAATAGAAATCTTTCCATTAGTAACACCAATTTGGTGCCATCTGTCACCAAAAGCACCGATGGATAAAAATAATCCTTTTTCATCATTTTTTAACAAGTTTCTTACACAAGCCTCCATTATTCCAGTAGCACTTGAGGTAAAAATTAAACATTCATTTGAGGTATAGAGTAATTTTTTAAGTCCCTCTTCTACAAGCTGATGCATTTCTCTATAAGCTAATGATCGGTGTGTATCATTTGGTTTACTCATTTCGTCTAATATTCTTTTCGGAACGTAAACTGGACCAGGAGTAAAAAGTTTTAATTGAGATCCTTTCTTTTTATTAAAGTGTATTTCTGGCATTTTAATTTCAATTTTTAAATTATTTACATAAATCTTAATTTAATATATTAAAACCTACAATTTAAAGATTAATACTATTTTTAAGACCCTTTAAAAGAAACGAATTAAAAGGAGAAATTAAAAATTGTACCAACACTAGCATTAAATGCTTTAACAGTTGGATTTTTATAAGTATTGATACTCTCGATAAATCTTTCTCCAGAGCAATGAATAGGAAACAAAATGAGCTTTTCTTTTTGATAATTACTCAAATAATTTAATGTCGAGCTAAATCTTTCTCTACTACTATTTGCCATATGAAAGCCCCCTATTATATGACTAATTGGTTTATCTGAAATATCTTTAACATAATCTAATGTGTTCATTATTCCCGAATGACAGCATCCATTTAATAAAATAATTGAATTTTCAGATTCAATAATTAAGCATTTATCATCCAAAATCTCATCTTTCATAAGAAGTTCATTTCTGTTTATTAAGAAATTAGAGAATTCCTCTTCCTTATGTGTCCTTCTTATCTCACCACTCACCATCACTTTTAGATTATTGCTCGTAAATATATTTTCCAAATTGTCATGCATTACTAGCTTTCCTTCTAATTTCTTAATTCTATCAACTTCTATTGGTAGCTGATTTACTATTTTCGAGGAATTTAAATATTCTTTTATATCACTTCGTTTCTTTTTTAAGAGATCTTCAGGATTAATCTCAGTAGATCTATTGAAAAAGCGCTCATAAGCAGCATCTTTATGACATAAAATTTTAACAGGAATATCGATTCTCTCGAGTATGTTATAAAGACCTCCAGAGTGATCATAATGCCAATGGGAAAGAACAATCATATCTGTATCGTATAAGGGATATCCCCTTATGTCTAAGTTATGGAGAAAAGTTTGATTAGTGCCTCCTGTATCAAAGATAATCTGTTTTATTAACTCTAAATTTAAGGGACTATTATCGTTATCTACTTCATAAACGTTTATTAGGAAACCCAAACCATGCTCTGCTAATGATTTACTGGCAAATAGTTTATTTAATTCAAGAAAATCTAAATTGTAATCACGTTGAAGATTCTGAAAAGGTAATACTACATTATTAGTAAGTAATATAATTTCTAATTTCAACATATGAGATTAGTATTCTTTAGAGAAAAATTATGATATAATTGCCTACAATAATTAATCCGACCGCAAGTAAAAATCTTTTCCGAAATTTTTCTTTTAAGAAGATAATTGAAAAGATCTGTTGAACCATTGGTGTATTAGCTGTAATCGTAGAGGTTAAAACTAATGTGTTAATTTCTGCGGCTTTGATAAATAATGCATCTGCTAATCCTAAAGATAAACATCCAGCTATTCCGATTGATAAAAAATACTTAATATATTTCCGATTCTCTTTTCGGAATCCATAATAATAATCCTTCTGAAATAATCCTAATATCGCGATGGTAATCGTAGCGAAAAAAATTCGAATGAAATTAGCATAAAATATATCCCCTGTTAATTCTCTGACTTGATTAAAAGAAACATATGATATAGCCCAGAAAAATGCTGTTGCAATCGCAAACAATACTCCGATGATTAAATCTTCTGATATTCTGTCTTTTAAACTTCTTTTCAAATTAGAAGCTTTTTCTGCTTTATCCTTAGTGCTTAATATGAAAACACTTGATAAGATTAAAAGTCCTCCTAACAATATCGAAGGTGTGACTACCTCTTGAAAAATGATGAAGGAAAAGGGATATACAAATATTAATGATAATTGAGTGAGAGGATATGCTCGAGAGGCATCAATCTTTTTCAATGATTTATAATAAAATAAGTCTCCAATGGTTACACTTAAGCCTGAAATAATAGAAGTTAATAAAAATAACATTATACCAGTAGAATCCAGATTGCTTAAAAAAAGGATATTTCCAAAAAATAAAGCAATAATAAATGTGCTCAAACTAACACAGCATAATCGAAAGAATATATTCGCTTTTGGTTGTGTTCTACCTAATCCCCATTTGTATACTAATGAAGCTATTGCCCATGTGAAGATGGCATCAATCGTGAGGATAAATCCAATTATTTCACTCATTAAGGTAGATTTATGTTAAATAGCTTTAAAAGTATTTTAAACAGCTTATAGATTTTTATAACTCATATAGAATGATAAAAATAAAATCCATAAAATAATACCAAAAGTCATCAACCATTCTATTAATGGATTCCAGGTAAATAAAAATAGGATAATTAGTGCTATTTGAACATATCCAATATAAACAATAGTCTTAGGAAATATAGAACTGATTCTAAATAAATAACTAAATAAAACAAAATATATAGCTCCACTTATAAAACAAAGGAATACCGATATTCCATGAGCATACATAAAGAAAATGTTATTATCAAATGATGGAAATAGACCTATAGCTATAAAAAAAATGCATGATATTAAAGCGCTAATCAACGCTATTTTTAACACCTTTTTGTTTAAATTTTCCTTGAAAAGTGCTCTTTCTAAATAAAAGTAAAAGGGTATGGCAAGTATCCCTGAAAGTATTGTTCCAAAATTAAAGAAAAACCCTCCGGGTCCCGTACCTAAAGTGCTTATCATTAGATTAAGATTATATTCTGAATTATAAATGATCGCTATAATATCCCCCGATAATCCAATAAGAGTTGAAAGTATCCCAAAAAATTGTCCTGGTATGGAGCTAAATATTCTTGTAAAAAAATCATTGAACCTTAGACTCATGATGCTTAAATATATGATTTTATCTTTAATAAAAAATTTTTGGATGATATTTTTTTTATTTAGTAAGAAAATAGGTTTATGAGTAAAGATAAATTGAGTATAAAGTGAAGGGGAATGGTAACACAATTTACCGAGAAAGTTATTAAATTGATTCAAAGCATCCCTAAGGGGAAAGTGCTTACTTATGGGCGCATAGCCAAATTAGCTGGTAATCCTCAGGCAGCTAGGCAAGTTTCATGGATTCTTCATTCCTCTACCAAAAAACATAATTTACCATGGCATCGAGTAATAAATTCCAAAGGACTCATCGCCTTGAAGGCTGAAATGGAAAAGGAACAACAGAAATTACTATTAGAGAAAGAGGGAGTAAAATTTTGTGATAAATTTAAAATCGATCTTGCTACTTCTATGTGGAATATAGATTCTATTGATAAAGTTAAAGTAGATAAGTAATAATACTATTAATTGAAAAAAAATTGGGTAAAGAATATGGGAAAATCGGAAAGCTATGATTTAGGATCTTATAAATTTAAAATTGAAGAATTTTTTCCTAAAAATCTATTTTTTAAAATAACTGATGTTAAGATTCATGGAGCTAGTCAAATAATTAGAGAAGGGTGTAAAAATAGAATTAAAAAAGAATCGCCATGGGAGTCTAATCTGGTCATTATAGCTGCAGATCATCCCGCAAGAAATGTCACTAAAGTAGGGTCAAATCAAATAGCTATGGCAAATAGATATGAATATTTAGGACGTATTCTTCGTATTATTATGCTTGATCAAATTGATGGGATTATGGCGACCCCTGACATTATCGATGATCTCCTTATTATAGATCATTTCTTAAAAAAAGTCGATGCTAAAAGCTTTATTGACAATAAAATCCTCTTAGGAAGTGTAAATCGTGGAGGTCTTTCTGGTTCTCCTTATGAGATGTATGATCCTATAACGGCATATGATATTCAAGATATTGTAAATCTAGGATTAGATGGTGCCAAGATTATGTTACGATTAGACCTTCAGACGAAAATGGCGAAATATACGCAAAAAACGTTAGAAATCTGCGTTAAGGTGATACGAGAATGCAATAAAGTTAATCTCCCGATATTTATTGAACCTCTTCCCGTATTCCTCGACCAGAATGGTAATTATAAATTGAAACAGGAAATGAAAGAAATTGTAAAAGCTGTTGGAGTTGCAACTGCATTAGGTGGAAGTTCAGCAAATATGTGGCTTAAACTTCCCTATACTAATAACTATGACCAAGTAGCACTCAGCACTTCAAATCCAATCCTCATGTTAGGAGGTGAGAGTACGGGGAATCCGGTATCAATATTGAATATATTTCAAGAAGGTATGTTAGCTGGGCAAAATATAAGAGGTTGTTTAGCAGGGCGAAATATTTTATATCCTGGAGATGATGATCCATTAGCAGTTGCTTTAGCTGTCTCTGAGATTATTCATAAACATAAAACAGTTTCAGAATCATTATCTATATTAAAAAATAGTCGTGGAAAAGAATTAGATTATTTAACATCTAAAATATTATAAACATTTTAAAATTAAATAAAATTGTGTAATTTTGGAGTGATTCATTAATGAGTGCAGAAAGTATTGTAAAAAATTGGAAATTAACGGATGTTACATTTGGTGAGGGGACTTTAAATAAAGCTGGTTCTCTCTCAAACGATATGGGAATGAAAAACGCATTAATTTGTATCGGTGGAGGTTCTGTTGAAAAATTTGGTTATTTATCCACATTAATTAATGCTTTAGATAAAAATGGAATCAATTATGATATTATTAGAGGTGTGGAGCCGAATCCATCTGTTGGAACCATTTACCGGATTGCCTTAAAGGCACTTCAATCACACTCTGATGGATTCATTGCTTTGGGTGGTGGATCTGTAATAGACGCTGCAAAAGCGGCAAACATACTGGTAACACTCAAATCTGATGACATTCGCCCTTATTTTGGAGTTAATAATATTGAAAAGAAATTAGATGGTGCTTTGATGCCCTTGCTTCCAATTCCTACAACTTCAGGTACTTCAGCAGAAGTTACAAAATATAGTAATGTTTCTGATTTGGTAGTTGGCGTTAAAAAATTAATTTCTGATCCTTCAATCATTCCCAAGAGAGCTATTGTTGATCCTGAATTGACCATATCATGTCCTCCTAAACTTACAAGAATAGTTGGATTAGATACACTTACTCATTTAATGGAAGGTTATCTTAATATGGTCCATGATAATGTGGATCCAAAAGCTAATGAAAGAGCAATTGAAGGAATGAGGCTAGTTTTTAATTATTTACCAAAAGCAGTTAATAATGGTAAGGATCTCGAAGCGCGGAAGATGATGTCTCTTGCGTGTGTATTAGGTGGTACTGTTATTGTTTTTAAATCCACTGGAGGGCCGCATATGAACTCCTTTTCATGGTTCTCAATTATGGATCATGGCGAAGCAACCGCTCTAATGCTTCCTTATTATGTTGCTTATTATGGTAAAAAGGTTTCTGAAAAATTAGAAGTTATTGCAGAGCTTATGAACATAAAAAGCACAAGTAATCTAACTAAATCCATAGTGGAAGGTCTATTTAATTTTTATGCAACTATCGGTCAACCAACTAAAATATCTGATTATCAAGATTTCCCAGAGGATTTTATTTCTAAAGCGATTAAAGATGCTTCCCAAAACCAAATGAAATTGGATAATATGCCGCGCCCCATACCCGCAGATGATCGAGACTCGATTTTAAAAACTATTTTAGATGGAGCTTGGAAAGGTCAAATTGACGAGATTCTAAAATTATAATTTCCTCAAACTTTTTTTATGTTCACTACTATAAGGTATATATTAATTCTATTCTAGACAATATTTATGAGATTTTTATCCTTTCATTGTTCTTTTTTTAGATATGAAGTGCAGAAGAAAAGCCGCTCGAAGCTTATAGAAGATTTATCCGATAATAATCGAATTGGAGAACTTGAAAATTGCTTAGTATTGTTTATTACCGTTGAAAAGAGAGATGAAAATAATTCTAGCTTGATATCAGATGCATTAATCGAAATCGAAAAAATAACAAATCAGCTTAAAATTACAAATATTGTAATCCTTTCCTTTGCTCACCTTTTTGGAAAATTAAGCACTCCAGAATATAGTTTTAATTCATTAAGGGATCTTGAAATGAATCTGAAGGAAAAAGGATACAGCACACTTAGACCCCCTTTTGGATGGTTTAATGAAATTGAACTTAAGGCAAAAGGACATCCTCTTTCAAGAATATCACGAATCATCGATTAAGTAGAAGATATTAAAGCTATTGCTTCTCCTATGTTTATAAGAAATTAACAGAAAATTCTTAAAGTATCAAATTATTAGTTATGTATGAGAAACGAAGATTTATTAAAACCAATGAATTCAAATTTCTCCCGTAATAATGAAAACCGGCTTTATAATGCACAAAATTCAGATTCCAATACATTAAAAACAGGAACGACCACTGTCGGTTTAATATGTAAAGATGCTGTAATTCTGGGAACAGATAAGCGAGCATCGATGGCCTATTTTGTATCAAGTAAAACTGCCGAAAAACTCCATAAAATTCAAGAACATCTTTATATGACCATTGCTGGGGGGGTTGCTGATGCCCAATATTTAATTGACGTTTTGAAGGCAGAAACAAACCTATATCAATATAAAGAAGGAAAGCCTATTAAAGTTAAATCTGCGGGAAAGCTACTGAGTAATATTCTCTATCAAAATAAAATGTTTCCTTATCAAGTTGGACTTATTTTAGGGGGAGTAACCGAGGAAGAAGGGCCAGCCCTCTTGAATATTGGGGCATATGGCTCAATTTTACCCGATAAATTCTGTGCTATTGGAAGTGGTCAAAATTTCTCATATGGTGTTCTAGAGGCAAAATTTAAAGATAATTTGTCGGTTGCTGAAGGTAAAGAAATTGTTATGAAAGCCGTAACATCATCTATCATCAGAGATATGGCAAGCGGCAATGGAATTGACATAGCAGTTGTAAAAAAGGATGCCCCTGCAGAAAGAGTCTTCATACCTATTAAAGAATAATTGATCTCCTCTCTTTTTATATATTTAATCTATCTGGTTATCTTTACGAAATTAATAATATTAAATAGGGGTAAAGTTTAAATGCTACAATTTAGAAAGCTTTATAAAAATCTATTACATATAATATGTAAGAATTAAAACGCAAGAAACTTAGATTAAGCATTTAAACCAGCCTATATATACTCAATCAATAATACATGGAGTGTGTTAAACATGAGTTATTCTATTTTAGTCGATCTCACTCATAGAGAAAAAATAGAAGAATTTCCGGAGTTTGTACTTGATGAAGAAGATTACGACATCGATTACATAGATAAGAATGAAGGTCCTATTGACTTTGATATTCTTGAGGATTATGATATTCTCTTCATTGGCAATATTCAGCAAAGTAAAGATCGTAAAGAAGATAAATTTACAGTTGATGAATTAAAAGCTATCAAGAAATATGTTGGCGAAGGCGGTTCACTTTTCTTTACTAGTGGTGATGGCGGTGATAGGGATATCCCAATGAAAATGGGATCAATTCGAGTGTTATATAAAATTACCGGAGTTCGCAGATTCTGGAATGGGATAATTCAAGAATCTTCATCAAATTTTTTAGTTAATAGAGATAATATTCTAGTAAATGAACTATTTAACCATCCTATAACTGAGGGTATCACTGAATTAGTCCTCCCAAATTGTACATTCTTCACTATTACTGAAGAGGATGTTGAAGATATCATTTTGACTTCAGAAAAAGCAGAGTTCAAATACTATATGGATGATGACACCGGGGCGATAGGGTCGGTTCCAATTTGTGTTGTTTCTGAATTTTTCAGCGGAAGATGTGTTACGGTCGGATCTTCTGATTTCTTACTTGAAGATTCAGATTTTGGCCTGGATGCGGGAGATAATATAAAGTTTTTAGAAAATATTCTTAAATGGCTGAGTTTTGAAACATAATATAATTATACTCTACTATGGTATTTAGATTATTACGTCCTGATTCGAAGTCAGTCTGGAATATTCAAGAGATTGCTAATCGATTCTCAAGATATAAGGGTATTATGGAAGGACATAAAGTAGCACGATTCCTTATAGCAAAAACAATCTTTGCTGAATTTAACGAATCATTCTCAGAGCAACAATTAGAAGGGTTATTAGAGGATAAAAGTGATGAATTTAGAGAACTTTTAACTTTAGATCAAGAAGAAATAGACTCTCGAAAAATTCAAAAGTCTAACTATTTAGATTTAGCAGCAGCTATCGCAAATAAATATCTAGAAAAATGTATTTTCTGTGAAAGGAAATGCGGTATAAATCGTATTGAAAAGCAAAAAGGTTATTGCTATTTAACAAGTGATTCCTTTGTATCATCCGCATTTCTTCACATGGGAGAAGAAAGCGTTTTGGTACCCAGTGGTACCATATTTTTCCAAGGATGTAATTTTGGTTGTGTTTTTTGTCAAAATTATGACATCTCTCAAGCATGGAAAGGGAAACGAAAAATCGGTGATATTGCTAAGAAAGTTGATTGCATTCAATTAGCAAATATAGCTGATCGGTTAGCAGAAAAAGGAGCATTTAATATAAACTATGTGGGTGGGGATCCCATACCAAACATTCATACCATTTTAGGAAGCTTAAATCATCAGAAATCAAATATCTGTCAACTATGGAATTCAAATTTCTATCTAACTTCAAAATCACTTTCGCTTCTTATCGATCTAATGGATTTTTGGTTGCCCGATTTTAAGTATGGAAATAATGAATGTGCCGAAAAATATTCAGGTGTTAAAAACTATTATGATATAATAACACGAAATCTTAAGAGAATCCATGATGAAGGGAGTGGAGAAATAATTGTGCGTCATTTAGTAATGCCTAACCATATTGAGTGCTGTAGTAAACCTATATTAGATTATATAAGCAAAGAAGTACCGAACTGTGTGGTTAATATCATGGCTCAATATCGCCCAATGTATAAAGCTTCAAATTTTAAAGAAATAAATCGAACCCCAAGTATGCAAGAAATGCACGAGGTAAAAAATTATGCTGATAATCTTGGGATCTTATGGGAACCAGTTTCTTGAAATTCTGAATTTTAAATATTTTTATTCACGTTCGCGCTGTAAATAATTGATCTTAGTATCTGAGAATTTTTGCCATATTATAGAAAAATCTAAAAACTATGATATATTTTCACATTCAACTATTTACTAATTTTGATTTGAGTTTGGTGTCAGATGAGCCTAAAATTAGATGACGTCAAGGGTTTAGGTAAAAAAGCGGAGAATCTTAAAGAAGCAGGCATTGATTCAGTAGAAAAGCTTGCTAATTCTAAAGTTGAAGATTTAGTGGATATTAAGGGAATTGGAAAAACTTCTGCTGAAAAATTCATTGAAAACGCTAAGGAGTTATTAGGTTTAGATCAACCTGCAAAAGCTTCAACAGTAGAAACCCAAGATGATGCGCTAGAAAAAGAAAAAGTCGCTGATGAACTAAAAAAAGTTGAAGAAAAAAAGAAACGGCTTATGGGTAAGAAAGTAAATAAGGATGATTTTGTTTTAGTAAAAATAACCGGGAAATCTCAGAGAGGAACAATCTTTAGAGTATCTTCTGAAGAAGACGCGAAAATGGCGGGTATATTTGATGAAGAAAAGGCAAAACAAGGATATTATACTCCTGAATTTGTGATCGTTGGAAAACCAGGTTTTTTAAATGAAGGTCTAACGGAATTTCTGGAAACAATGAATTATTTTGAGAAAAAATCGGTAAGAATCCCTCCTACCAAGGCATTTGGGAAAAGAGATCCAAAAAAGATTGAAAGAATTGGCATTTCTAAGTTTCGAAAACTTAATGATGGTAAGAACCCTGAATATGGACAAGAATTTGTAAAAAAAGGAACGGGCCAGCGAGGAGTTGTTACTAATATCACTCAAGGAAGAGTTATTGTTGATTATAATCATCCATTAGCCGGACAATCGATAGACTATAATTTAGAAGTTATAGATAAAATTGAGGATTTTAATGAGAAGATCGAATATTTTATGACTTCAAAAGGAATACCAAAAGAAAATGTGCATGACTTTCAAGTTAACTATAATGAGAACGATAAGAGTTTAGAAATCACAATTCCTAAGATGTTCCTTTTTCAGAACCTTACTTATGTAAAATTTGGCCTGGCGATGGATCTTCAGACCCATATGGCTGACGAAATTGAAGATGTCAAATTTATTGAAGTCTATGAGAAAATGCCTCTTCCTGCGACACCTAAAGAATCTGTAATGCAGAAAGTCGAAGACTTTAACAAGGAACAATCTGAAAAACAGGATAATGCAGAGGAAAAAGAATAAATTCTATTTGTTTCCTCTTTAAGCAATTCTGAATTCTGAGACTAATTCTTTTTTTTTTCTCTTGTGTTTTTTATATTCTTCTTTTTTTTTCTTATATATCAATCGCTTATGTAGAAATTCAGCTCTTCTTTTCAGAGATTTTTTATGCTTTTTTTTTAAATATTCCTTTTTTGCTTTTTTATACTCCTTTTTAGCTTTTTTATATTCTTTTTTCTTGGATTTATACTTTTTATATTTCTTTTTAATTTCTTTTCGAAGATCTGGTTTAATCTTTTCAATTCCAATTTCTTTTAAAGTGTCCTTAAACTTTTCTAAAGATTCGAATCTTATCACGATTATACCTAATTGGTGAGCTGGAATTAAGTTAGCCAATTTATCATCAATAAATACGCACTTTTTGGGTTTAGTATCTAACTTTTTCAATACATATTTGTATTTCTCCATATCTGGTTTAATGTAACCGATTTCATTAGAAAGAAAAACATTATCAAAGATATCGTAAAATCCTCTCAATTCATTCGATTTAGCATGAATATCATAGGTATTAGACATTAAACTAACAGTATATCCCGCTTTATGTAACCGCTCTACGATCTCTGCCATTTCATAAGAAAAATTAGTAACTTTCGTATATAGATTAAACCATAACTCCAAATAATATTCAATATTTACTTCTTTTGGTGGTAGGGCTCCATTCTTATTCTGATTTGGATAATAATACTTTTCAATAATATGATTTAAAAACTCTCTTGCAGAAATTCTTCCCGATGAGAGCCTTCTGCGTAATTTTCTAAGATGAGGGTCCACATTTTTATCTGGAAGTTTGATGTGTAAATCTTGTTCAATAATATTTAATAAATTCTTTAAGACAAATGATTTTTCTATTAAAACCCCCCCAAAATCAAAAATGAAATGTTTTATTTTATATAACCTTACTTTTTGATATTTTGAGGTTAACTCTTTTAACTCTTTTTCACTCATCCATTATACCTCCGTTCTTGGTATCTTTCTAAGATTAAATTGCAAATTTTTGATACCAAATTATTATCTGCTTTCCAATTAGTAAATTCTGGAAAAGTGCCCGGATCTACCACAATTAATTTATTGGTCTTCTTTTCTCTTATCATATCTAAATGCCCAAAAAGGAGATTGTATTTTACACGCCATGTCATTAAAGCTTTTTTAATATCTTTTTCTGGATTAATGAGTCTTACTTCAGAATGTTCATTAGCAAGTGGCTGTTTTTCGCCCACGCATATCTCTTCATTCACAAAATATGCTAAATAATGGGTTCCTTCTATATATTTCTCGAGATATAATATGTTATTCGTATAAGAATCAAGATCATTAGCACTCTCAATTATTTTAATTCCCTTACTGCCCGATCCCATTAAATCTTTTACTATTAAGGGGTAATCCGAGGCTGATGTTTTTACTTTAATGGTCTGGGGTGTCCCCATATATATTTTGGGTGTGTTTAGTCCACAATTCTTAATTGAATAATATGACTCAACTCTATTTTTATGCTTATAGCTTATTATTGGATCTGGAATCACAGGAATATGGTTTATATGAAGAAAATACCCCGCATAAAGAAAAAGTAATTGTTTCGATTTTAAAATATAAAAATCATTCTCAAAAAGCGAAGAGTTGACCTCTAAATTATTTGAGGTATATAATGTAACTTTATTCCCACTTTCTGCATAATAGGAGCGAATCTTCTCAACTAATCCTGTTTCTCGCTTTGAGAGTATCCCAATTTTCATTATTTCTTCACATCACCTTCTTGCTTGCTGCAATAAGTAATTGCCAACAATCTGGGGGCCATTCTTTAGATAATTGAAATTAGGTGTAGAATTAACATCTGTCAGATAAAAAATGTCTTCTTCTGATTTTAGAAAATCTAACGATGTGATACTTAAGTTAAATATTTCCATTGCTTTATAAGCAATTTCTCCTAATTCCGCTATAGGATCAATCTTTACTCGCGATTTCATCTTATTCGGATCACGTAAAATTGGTTTTTGCTTAAAGTAGTATAAATCCTCTCCAACTCCATAGATCTTATATTCAAATTCACTTTCAATATATTCTTGATAATAAAAAAAGGTATATTGCGCATGTTTTCCATATACTTCTTCTATTGCTCTTTGATCTTTTACTTCTATAGAGTTATCATATGGTTGGATTTTTGGATCAAAATCATAATTATCTTGATCTCGTACATTTTTTACAATATAATCTTTAAATGGAGGTGAATCTTCTTTTGGATTAAGAGAGAAGTTAGGAACCTTAATACCAGCGTTTCTTAGTAGTGTACTATTCAAAAATCTGTTATAAGCCAGCCAAATTCCTTTCGAGGAATTAATCACTGGAACATCTGTTTCTCTTTCTATCAATTTTGCCAAACTAAGAATCAAATCTCCTTTTCCTTTGACAAAAAATAAATCTTCATCGTAATTAGTTTGATCAAAAGTTAATAGATATTCCTCTTCAATATAGATCGCTAACTTACATACTTTTTTCATATAAGCAATAAACTCTTGAACTTTCTTCTCTAAATGATATTTATCTATTATGAGTCCTATTTTTTTCAACTTTTGAGCCCGTTTAATCAGAATAGATTCTTTTATTATTACGTGATATGATTCTATTAAATCTTATAATTAAATCTCGTATAAATAAATTCTAACTAAAATGATAATAAGAAGTAAATATTGGAACTTCTATAATAAAGAACGATATTTGAGGGGAAATTTATTTCGCTAATAAGTCTTTATTATCAATATATTTATATAGGTTAGTTTGTTTTAAAGAAATCAAACTAATAGGGTTTTTTCTGTGGCTAACAATATTAAAAAAACATATATATTAGCTATAGTCAATAGAGATAGAGAGATTTTTAATAAAATAAAGAAATTCCTCTTGACAAATTATAATATTTATGTTGTAGATTTACTTAAAAATGAGCAGAAACCCTTTGATAAAAAAGTTTTGGTAAAAAAATTAAAGAAATACCCTATTTCTTTTATTATTCTTAAACTAACCACTCATAAAGACAATATAGTTATTTACAAAGCACTTCAAGAACTAGATCTTAATATTCCTATATTAAATAGCATCAATTCAGTTAAGATGTGTGAAAGCCGAAAAGAAACTTTTCAACTATTAGAAAAAAGAATTAAGAAATTAAAAATTCCCCAAACCTATTACTCTATTAATGAGGCGGTTAAAGCGCTCTTAAAGAAAAACCAAATCATCATTAAGTTAGATTCCCATAATCTTGGCAATGTACCAAAAAACGATAGGATAATAGGAATAGCAAAAAACTTTAATGAATTCTATGATCTTATCCATGGATATGATGAAAGAGATCTTTTCTTTCAACAGTATTTAGGAAGACATGATATGATTAATAAAGTTTATGTTATAGGTAGATGGGTGGTTTCTGTGGTTTCCCATAACCGTTTAAATCTTAATTATAATTTATCGCCTTTAGAGCTTGTTCATATTCGGGTCCCCATCGCAGAAGATTTAAAACGAAGAATTAAACGATTAGGAAGAAAATTTGGGATGTCTATATTTGGAGTAGACTATGTTTTAACTGATGAAGGCTCTTATATAGTGGATATTAATGATTTCCCGAGTTTTAGAAGTATTCCTGAGGGTATTAGTCTTATATCTGACCATATCTATAATTTAATTAATATTCGAGAACAACACTATAAAACAAAAGTGAAGATTAAGGGTTAAGAAAACTCACTTATTTTAAACTTTTTATTTAACACTCTCGTTTTCCTTCTATGAACTCAACAAGTCTCTTTTTAGCAACAATGTCATCTAGCTGTTCAGGAGGATGCTTACTAAAGAATGAACATGCTGAATTAAGAACTCCTCCTACTCCTCGATCTTTGGCAATTTTGGAGACTCGAATACAATCAGCTAATATTCCCGCAGAATTATTGCCATCTTCCACAAACATTGTAATATCTACACGGACTGGAGCACCTCCGAAAATTCTCCCTTCCAATCGCATATATGCCTCTTTTTGATTTTTTATGAAAGGGATGTAATCTACTGCAGAAATTTGGCATTCGACAGTGTCTCGATTTTGTAAATTGGCTACAACAGCTTCAGTCTTCGATTGTCTTTTCCCCTCTTCATAGCGAAGGTTTCCATTTTCCATAGGAGTTAATAAATTAAGAAAATCGCTTGATCCTCCCCAATCAAGTTGAATTGTTCTGTCTAAGATCGCTCCTCTCATAGGAAATAGATTTGCTAAAGAGCGATGAATAATAGTTGCTCCAATCTGCGATTTTACATCATCACCTATTAAGGACAATCTTAATCTTTCGGCTTTTTTAACTAATTCGGGATCTTTAGCTACATACGAGGGCATCCCATTCACCACACTGGCACCTGCCTCTAATGCGGCATTTGCATAGAATTTTACAGCCTTATGGGATCCCGTAGGAAGTAAAATAAGTACTACATCAACATCAAATCGTTTCAATTCTTCGATAATTTCAGTCGTTTTCTGATTTTCATCAATAGGAATAATATTTTTAATGTTACTGTCTAATCCATCAAGAATAGGACCTTTTATCACGGGAGCATTCAAGAAGCTTGGTTCAAATAGTTTCAAATTACAGTTTGGCTCAGCAAAAATAGCCTCACTTAAGTCTTTTCCAACTTTATTTGCATTTACTTCCACCCCCAGAACAAACTTGATATCATTAATCGAGTATTGAGTAATTTCTGGTAATAACCCTATAATATTGTCGGGATTTTTCTTATAATTTTCTGTACCTTGTACCAAAGCACTCGCGACGTCACCTATCCCTATTAAGCAAGTATTAATTAAGTTCGCCATAATATTTTCTATAATAAAATTATCCTATTTAAATCATATTAAATTAATAAAAACGGTTTTAATCTAAAAAGTAAGCTAAGAGTTCAATACTTTAAATCTATAATAGATTAGTTAAAGTAAAGCTTTTTATTTTAAAGTATCTTCTTGAGATTTACCTTACAATTTATTACAAATCTGTTATCGCTTTTATATTAGATAATGTGAATTATATGAAAATTAAAAAAGTATTCCTAATATCGATAATTCTGTTGACTCTAGTTATACCAGCAATCAATATTTCAAATCAAGCTTTATTAACTTCTAATCGAAATAATGGAGATTTTAAAATAAAAACTAGCCAACCTGGAGCATTCACATTAACCTCAGATGCAGATAATCCTGACTTAGATGGGACCTTTTTATTAAGTTGGACTGATTCGGAAAATGTGAATTATTATAGAGTGTATTTTGATACGGAATTTATTTCTGAAATTAATGGTTTTCAGACTATGCTAGCAACGGGTTACACAGAAACAAATTATCCTATTAATGATTATCCAACGGGAACTTATTACTTAATCATTGAAGCTTTGAACATGGAAGGTGCAGTTTTATCAAACTGTATCCAAGTGAACGTATTAAATAGTGGCCCGCCTCGGATCAGCTCCATCTATGATGGATTATATCTCACTTATTCTTATTATGTCATGGGTGAGGATCTTGGCACACTTACAATTGATTACACATATTTATCGGGAAACATCTTTTTAGTGAATGAAACTAGTTCTATAGTGGGACCATTAGATGCATACCATGTAAATAAAGAGACTCGCTTTATAACAGATATCGGATATGGACATCTTTTTTTTGGTAGTCGTCCTGTTTATTGGATCTTTGCAAATCAAGAACTTGGTGATCTTGTCTATATTGGTGTTGATGGAGAGGGGGATCATGTATTTAATATAACGGGTCAGACGGGGGTTGTCTTACCTATTTTAGGTTCTTATACCGCTTGGACATTGGAAGATTTATCTGAAGCGATGGCTCTCGCTTTTTATGATAATGAAACTGGCATTTTATTGGATGCTATTTTCTATTATGATAATGGAGCAGCTTATTATACTTTAACATTAATTGATACTAATTACTCAAACATAGAAGTACCTCCAAGTGATTTCGTATTAGGATCAGATGCAGAATCTCCAGAATTAGATGGCGATTTTAACTTAAATTGGAACGCATCCAATGGAGCGGATAATTATTCTGTATATCAGTCAGCATCCTTCATTACTATAATAGACGGCAGTGTAACCTTGCTCGCGGAAGGGTTAACTACTT
>JAEOSU010000026.1 GCA_016840165.1 Promethearchaeota archaeon | reverse complement strand
ATGAAGGGATAGAAGATTTTGTTTCTGATTTAGATATTCCCGATAATAATATGGCAGTTAGTTCTTTTCTAAAGTTCTTAGGAGAACAATTACCAAATGAAAAAACTTCAATATTGCGCTTATGTGCAGAAAAAAATATTCCTATTTTTTGTCCTGCCTTCACGGATTCAGGATTAGCATTACAATTGGGGTTTCATCATCAATCCTTGAATTTGAATCATTTTGAAGATATGAGAAAAATGGTGGATCTAGCTTGGGATGCTAAACATGCGGGAATGTGTATTATTGGAGGGGGTGTTCCAAAGAATTTTATTATGCAGTCCTTACAATTTTGTCCTAATTCTGCTCAGTATGCTATTCAAATTACCTTAGATAGACCTGAAACAGGAGGTTTAAGCGGAGCAACATTAAATGAAGCAATTTCATGGGGAAAAGTTAATCAAAATGCGAAGTTATCGACAATAATTTCGGATGCTACGATAGCCTTACCATTGATATTGTGGTATCTTAAAAATTCAGTAAAAGCGCAAAAACAGAGAAAGATCTAATAAAAAAGTCCTTGAAGCTTTTGGTCAATATTTTTTGCATCAGACCCAAATATGGAATCAATATCTTTTTTAAAATCTGTGAATTGAGATACCTCTGATAAATTTTTCATCTCATTTTGGTTTTTAAAATCAGAAGCAAGTTTTACTAGCATTGGTTGGATGATTTTTTTAATATATTTATCAATTTTCTTTTCCTTGTCTAAAATTACATACGAAATTAAGATCTCTGGTTCTAGGCTATCTTCTGCTCTAATTTTATCATTAATAAAAGCAGTGACAAATTTACCTCCTTCAAAGTATTCTATTGAATCTGATTTGAATGCAGTGTCGGCAAAAGTTAAAAGCGCAGTTAATAGTCCACTACGAAGGTCTGAGTCTATTTTTCCTAAAGTGATTTTGTGGTAACTCTTTTTTACGAGATTAAAACCACGAAATAATAATCCTGCTTCTCGAATAACCATATTTTGTTGGTAATTAAAATATATTTAATCAAATTGAACTAAATCAACTATTATATTTAATATAAATGGATACTCTAATAAATTCTTTGATAAACTCTTTAGAGAGTGTAAAATAAAAGGGAGATAAAAATTTATATTTTTTTCAATATCATCTTTAACTATGGTTGACAAAGAAAAAATTAAAATTTGCGCTGAAAACATTGCAAAAAGCATACATATGGTAAATGAGGGCGAAAACATCTTCATCAGAGGTGGATTGTATGCAAGAGAGCTATTAGAGGAAATAGGTTTGTGTATCTATCGAGGTGGAGGAGTACCTTTTATCTCTTACACATCAGATTATTATAACAACTCAATTTTCCAAGATTCATCTATTGAAGTAAAAACTATCGAATTAACTCCGCAACATTATTTAAATTTAGTAAAAAACATCGATGCCTATATTGTAATAGAACCGTTGGAAGATCCTTCGGTAAATGCTAATGCACCAAGAGAGAAGATTGATGCCATTCAAAAATCTAGAACAGCAATCAAAGATGTACTTTATGGATTCAAGGATGAATATGCTCCTGGTAAAAAGTGGTGTTATGCTGCATGGCCGTCCAAAAAAGCAGCGGAATATTATAATATCGATTATAACTTGTATGAAAGATTCATTGTAAATGGAATGAGTATTCCCTCAGAAGAAATGAATGAGATTACTACAAATTTAGGAAGATTTTTTGATAATGCGAAAAAAGTTTATGTTTCTGATGATAATGGAACAGATTTTTGGGTATCAATCGAAAATAGAGATAAGATTCTTGATGATGGTATTATCTCTGATAAACAAATTGAGCTAGGAGACTTAGGGGGTAATTTACCAGCGGGGGAGGTCTTTTTTCCACCTCAAGAAAAGCTGGGAAATGGCCGATTATTCTGCCCATTAACTATTGACCGATTTAGTGATAAAATTATAAAAAATGTAGATTTGACGTTTACAGATGGAAAATTAGAGATTGATAAAGTATCAGCGGATACAAACTTAGAGGACTTAGTTGCTTCTTTTAAATATTGCGAAGATCTGGACAAAAAGAGTGGTGTGCCTGAAATTAGAACTTATAATGTAGCAGAACTCGGAATTGGGTGTAACCCAGAAATAACTAAAGCTATTGGGTATATCTTAACTGACGAAAAGATCAATGGAAGTATTCATTTAGCATTTGGATTTAACAAGTCTTTTGGAGGTACTTCGAAATCTCAAATGCATTGGGATTTTGTTACGGCCCCGAAAGCTAATATTACAGTAGAGTATTTAGATGGGACGAAAAAACAAATCATGGAAAATGGGAACTTAATTAGCTAAATATTATTTTTTAATACTTTAATTTATTATCTTACTAATTCTCCAGTTCCTTTAGGAACTCAATAATTTTACCTAATACAAGTTTTTTAAAGATAATCCTATCTGCTTTAAATTCAAATTTATGAACTTCTGTTTTTTCGGATGTCGAAACACCAATATAGACTAACCCTACAGGTTTTTCCTTTGTCCCACCCGTTGGGCCAGCTATACCTGTTATTCCAATTCCGATATCGGTGTTTGAAAGAACTCGGATATTAAAAGCTAGTTGATTAGCGACGGATTCCGATACAGCACCGTATTTTTCAATGATTTCGCTATCAATATTAAGTAATTGTATTTTTGATTGATTACTATAACAAATTATCCCTCTTTCAAAGACTTTGGATGCTCCCGATATATTAGTAATCATGTGCGAAATATATCCTCCAGTGCACGATTCAGCAATAGCAAGGGTTTTTTTTTCAGAAGTAAAATTTTGTATTATGCATTCCAATTGTTCTAATTCTTCCATGAGTTAGTAATCAATCTCAGAAATTGAGGATTTACCAATTTTAATTTTATTGATCCGTAAACATTTATAGGATTTGATTATAATAATAAAATTATAAATAAAAGTTCATAAATATATTTTATATTTTAAATTTTAATCGTAAAACTAAAGAGTAAACTCGGAAAAAATCCAAAAAGTGATAAAATGGCTAAAAAGAACGAAAGAAAGGATTTTGTGTTCAAAATCACGGTAATTGGTGACGGAGGGGTCGGAAAAACCTCACTTATTAAAAAGTATACACAAGGTTCCTTTCAGAAGCAGTATATTAAAACTCTTGGTGCGCAATTCTCTAAATATGATGAAAAGGTGAACGCAGATAATTGTAAGCTTTTTTTCTGGGATATAGCGGGACAAGCTGAATTTTCATTTATGCGACCTACTTTTTATAAAGGAAGTAAGGCTGCTATCGTTGTTTTTTCTCACGCTTCAGGAGAAGAAAAGAGTTTTGATCATATAATTGATTGGCACGAAGATATCAAAAAGTACTGTGGAAATATCCCTATTATCTTATTCGGAAATAAAATAGATTTAATCGATGAGAAAAATCTCGATGATACTGAATCAGAAAAATTAGTGAATAAACGCGACTTTCTTGGGTATTATAAAACCAGTGCAAAAACAGGTAATGGCGTATACGAGGCTTTCCAAGCAATTATTAGAGATCTGTACGAAAGATATAAAGATACATAAAATTATATAAAGTAGATTTATTGTTATGTACAAGGATTACTTATGTCCATAGAATTCGATGATAGTTATCCGAAAATTTTATTTTTTTCATCAAATCATTGTGCTCCTTGTAAACCAGTCGAAGAAATGTTAAAGAGAATAAATATTTCTATGTTCGGTAAAAAATTATATATCCAAAAAATCGATGTGGAAAAAAATTATGTCCTCACCAAGCAATATAACATTATATCATTACCAACCATTATCATTGCTGATCGACGGTTGAGCTTAACTATATCAGAAGAAGATATTATTGATGCAATATTATATGGATTTATTTCTTCAGTTAAAATCGAATAAAATTATAATAAAAATT
>JAEOSU010000025.1 GCA_016840165.1 Promethearchaeota archaeon | reverse complement strand
AATGCTCCTAATCCAGCATCAATCGCTAATGGTATGCTGAGAGCTGTATCATTTCCACACTGAATTGCCCGATATCCTAAATTTCTGATGAATTCTCCTAAACATGAAATAATAAATGCCATTTTTGAATATGCTAGAGATGCTGCTGCCGCAGCGGGTTGAGCAGGAGCTGTAGAGATTGCACTACTGTCCATTTCAATAGCCATTACAATAACTTTCTCAAACCCATGAGGTAAATCAATAGGTGTCTCTAAAGTTTCAATGGAAGATACCCCCTTTCTTAACTTTTTTTTTGATTCAGTTTCACTCATCAATGCAGGTCTTACAAATCCGGTTTTATAAATCCATTTGTGATTAACATCAGCAATACCAACCAAAGAAGCACCATAAAATCTAGCTACTTTCTTTATAGTGTTGGTTATTGATTCTTTACTTTTGAAATTACATTTCGCTTGCATCCAATTTGTACCATATCCTATATCATTGATTTGATTTCTATCCCAGTTAAATGCGAGTGGGAAATTCTCGTAGACGCTCCATCCAGCTGCAACAAATGCAAAATCTATTCTAGTATATCCCTCTATACCAGAGTTTATATGTTTATTGATATTCTCTTCAAACATTTTCCCATAGGTTGGTAAAGATTTATCCCATGTTCTCCGATAAATCATATTGTACTTTTCATTAAATCTTTTATACTGAGATTCTTTAATTTCATATACATTTTTTGACTCTTTCATGATTCTTATCAGGATTAATTCCTAGTCCTTTACTTTAAAATTATATTGAATTTATTATTAAAAGAAATTTTGGATTTAATAAAAAATGAAGAATCATTCTAATATGTAATTAAATAGTGCAGTTTTGTTATTATGAGCGAACATAGATTTATAACTCAAATAGGCATGGGAGTAGATCAACATGGACACAATGATGATTGCTCCCACGCGGCTTTTAAGGCGATTAAAAATGCCATCTCGACTAATTGTTTAACAGGATTAATAGAAATATGTGGATTAAAAGATCCTCAAGACTTAATAAGGATGAAAGTTCATGCGAAAATAGGAGCACCCTTTCCAGAAAAAATAAATGAAAAGAAAGTATTAAAGGCAATTCCTCTTGGGCAAAAGTCAATTGAGGTAGTAAAAGGAGGTTTACTTATAAAAGGAATTCAAATTAATGAGTTGGGAGATACCTCTGATAATATAATAGTTTGTAATGCAGCAGTTTCCGTTTCTGTTTCATTTTAATTCAATAGATCAAATAACAATCATCCATAGAGTCAAATAATCATGAGCAAAAAAAGATGTGAATGGGCACTGCATGATGAACTAATGAGAAATTATCATGACACAGAATGGGGTGTTCCACAACATGATGATACTATACTTTTCGAGTTTCTTGTTTTAGAGGGAATGCAAGCGGGCTTAAGTTGGAATACAATCTTGAGAAAAAGAGACAATTTCAGACAAGCTTTTGATAATTTTGATTATAGTAAAATTAGTAAATACTCTGAAGAAAGAATTGAAAATCTCCTCCAAAATAAGAGAATAATCCGAAATAAGCTTAAAATAAAATCAGTTATAACCAATGCCAAATCCTTTCTCGCAATTCAAGACGAATATGGCACTTTTGATGCTTACATCTGGAGTTTCGTTGATTATAAACCAATTTTGAACTCCTGGACTTCATTAAATCAATTACCTTCAAACACAGAATTATCAGAAAAAATAAGCCGAGATTTGAAAAAGAAAGGGTTTAAATTTATCGGAACAACAATTGTTTATGCTTTTATGCAAGCTGTAGGATTAGTGAATGATCATACTACCTACTGTTTCAGATATGAAGAGATAAAGCAAACTTATTAAGCAGCTAATCAATAATTTAAGTTTAATTCGGTTTCTGCATATATTTTTATTGCTTTCCACTGCTCTTCGGAGGTTCCATAATACTTGAATAATGCGATGCCATAACCAAAATTAAAACCTCGCATTTGCTTTAACATCTCTTTATTGTTGCATTCTACTGAATTCGTAATCGCTAATACAGGATTTTTAAATTCATGGGCTCGTTTCTTCATATTTCGAATATAATACCAATAAAAAAAATCAGCTAATTTCCCCCAAAATAAGCCATCATCCCTCGTACCCATAAGATAAGGATACTCCATTGGTAAAGACATATCAAAAATTGATGATAATTTCTCCCAATCTTGACCTAATCTCTTTTGAGAGATCATTTTTTTTGGTCCAGGAAGACAGAACCAACCCGAGATGCAATGACTATCATTGACTTTTATGGTTTTATGCAATTTTTTTCCGTATTCTGTAATTGTATCAGCTTTAAATTCATACCATTCTTTACTTTTTAATAATTTTGGTTTGGGACCATATTTCCCTCTAAATTTTTCAACACACCTTTCACAAGCGCATAAATCAGTATAACCGCCATCATAACGTATATAATCTGCGATTAAACCTCTAACAGAATAATGTTTTACAAGTTCCCTAGCTAACTGCACTAAGTAATCAACATGTTCACTATTCGGACACATAAAACTAGTAGTAGGAATGTATCCTCTCCCTCTAGTTCCTCGTGCTTTGCCGATCTTATCGTCAAATTTCTCAGTTAAAAATGGGATTAACTCATGATACTCATCAAATAAAGCTCCTTCCGGTAAATCCACGCGCATTTCGCTCTCAGGATGTGTTGAGATTTGACCTTTTTCGAATTCAAGCCCATCCTTTTTACCACTTCTTCCGTGGACACTCACTCTCTCAGGATGAATTGCACCTTGATAGGCATCATTCATACTTGTAAGTATAACAATTAAATTAATGTTATGATCATTTCCCGCATCGCAAAATTCTCCTAAAATGTCACGTTGAGTAGGATTCCATCCAACTTCTGTATTCCATAAGCAGGCCCCATCAGTATCTTTTACGACCAGACCTAAAAAATTGATAGAATGCTGCTCGAGTTTATTTATGACCTCATCTACGTTTAATTTGGTACGAGCGAATTCATAGTCCAATTTCCTAAATCCCTTAGGTCCTCTAACGGGCATTAATCCCATTCCAAGAAACTTCTCAACCCCAAAATTTCTTTTTATTTGCTCGTATTGCGTAGTGTCAAATTCAAAATATTTGGGCCAATTTATCTTTTTTTTCATACTAATTTATTCTCTAATATGATAAATCTATAAAAATTAGGCTTAAATAAATTAATTAATTGAAAAATACATTTCTATTAAGAAACTTTTTTATAATTTAATAATAAAAAATTTTTAAGTCCTTAGGAATATTAATATTAATAAATTTACATAATCAAAAGTAATTATATACTATTGAGAACAATTGATTTAAATTATAGTAATAAATTTATTATTATAATACCATGAAATAATAAGAGGTTCCTTATGGTATTAGGAGGAAAGACAAATTAATGTACGACGCCACTTTTAAGATCGTTATATTTGGAGACGCTGGTTGTGGAAAGACCACTCTTACTCAGAGATTTTTAACGAATTTATTTGTCTCAGACTCAAAAATGACGATAGGCGTGGATTTTGAGGTAAAGAGTTTAGTAGTAAAAAAACAGAAAGTAAAGTTACAAATATGGGATTTTGGTGGGGAGGAACGGTTTCGATTTTTACTACCAACCTATGTTCGAGGTGCACGAGGGGGTGTCTTTATGTATGATATTACAAATTACTCATCCATCGCCCATATCGATGATTGGCTGACCGTTATTAAAAAAGAAATAAGAAAAGAAGACATTTTTCCTATAATCGTAGTGGGAGGGAAAGCGGATTTAGCAGAAAATCGCGAAGTACCTGCATCGGAAGGGATAAAAATCGCTAAATCCAGAGGGGTAGATGGCTTTATTGAATGTTCAAGTAAAACAGGTGAAAATGTTGAAGAATCATTTGAGGCTTTAACAAGTTTAATGCTTGATGATTCTCGAACGTATTAAATGTTAGAGCTATTAGTCTATAATTTTTTCTTCTTTTATATCTAATGAATTACTCTCAATGGCTGCTTTTTGAAGTGATTTGGCTTCTAATCGTCTTTTCAAGACCATTGACTGGAATTCAATATCTTTATTGTATTTATGAGCAAATTTTAATAATTTATCTATCATTTCGATCTCTTCCATCTCTTCAGTTATATTCATTCCACCAAATAATTCAATTTCAGAATATTCCTTCATCAAGATTTCTATTACATCACTTGGAAGGACGTCTGTTCTGTCTTTTATTGCTGAATCTAATTCCTCTATCAGATGAATATACTTTTCTTGTTTACCAAATTGGCATAATATGCATTTTGAATTTCTATTTTTCAAAATAAATAAAATTATTATCCCGATTAAATATTTTAAATTCCCTTCTAGGACTTTCTCACTACCTTTCTGAGCATTTTCTGCAACTATCTTTTTCGCGATCGAATATAAGCTAGCAAAATAAATTGCTCTGTAAAAATAAGGCGGATCGATACAGAAAAGTCGAGTAAACCAAAATCCACTTACTTCTCTAGGAGGAGGTTCATGAAACATATAATAAACTATTCTTCCATCACGTTCCTTGATAAGCATTGCTTCTTTTTTGAGCATATTCAAATATGTGGAAATTGTCGAGCGAGCAATATCTTTAAAAAATTTTTTATATTCTAGTTCAACTTGTCTTGTGGTTACTTTCTTCTTTCCTTCAAGGTAGAACTTTAACATAATACCTAAAATTCTATTCTCATGTAAGCGACCAGTCTTGATCTGTTGCTCCTCAGACTCATCCTCTCTGATATTGTAAATCCCATCGAGTTCAGGGGCAAAATCATGGATAAATTTATCCAAAATAAAAATATTTAACTCGGTAATACTTAAAAAAGCACCTTTTTTCTTTTGAAATTTGAAATTCTTGTATTAGATTATTAAAAAAAATGTACCTTTTTAATAATTTATATTCTAGTTAAATAGAACATTGGTTACTTATTAATATAACGCTTAATCCCTCTTTTAGATCCTCCAAATTATAGGATATGTACCAAATTAAATAGTTTATGGCCTTTAAGATAATTTAATTTATGCCAATCTAAAATTGTTAGAGATAAGATTAAGAATTCTTTATAATTATGCTAAAATTCCTTATTTTGTGATTTTATGGGATTTAAATAAAAAATAAAAAAGAAAAAAATAAAAAGATTTAAAAATATCTACAATCTTCCGTCCTTTCGCCTTTTGATTAAAATGGTTGCTACACCAACTAATCCGACTCCAGCAACTAGTAAAATAATTGCCCAGAAACCTTGTGCTTCAAACACCATGTACACGTTGAATGTAGGATCATGCCATATTCCGTTCCCGCCATTAAATTCTGGAAAGCATACAGCATATGCAAAAACATTAAAACTTATGTTCAATGAAATGTCAGTAGCAAATGTTTGAAATTCTACTCCACTTTCATCTTCGAATGTATCATGTCGTTCAATTTCTGTTTCATATAAGGCTAATGGGATAATACTACTGCTTGCAGGATCATAATTTTCTCCTTCAAACGAACCCCAGGAATAATCTGGCCCAGCAATATCAACAAATTCAAGCTTAGGTGCGATAGTGCCTCCAATGTAGTTACCTATTGCCAATCGATGAGTAGAATTATTATAATCCTGAGAAGGATCGAGTAATGTTGTAGGATCGGCTGGATCTTCTCCTATTACATCAACATTAAGACGGAAATGAAGTACAGTTGAGAGATAAATAATTCCTAAATCGAAATCTGCTGAAGGTAAAGAAGCGTTCAAAGGTGCAAAGAATTGATCTAGCTTGGTTGGAGCCTTCAAGACGGGGAGACTACTTGTATCGGGTTCAAAAGTAAATCCGAATTTGATGTAGTCTAAAGCATAAGCTTTAGCACCTACATATGACTCAAGATCAACACCTATTGGAACGGGCGTGATAATAGCTGAGTTTAAATCCAATCCCCATGAAAATTTATTTGCTCCCGTAATGTGAGGCGCTTGCCATTCAAAATCACCAACGGAATTGAGTACGATTCGATGTGTAATCTCTGAACGATCTGGAACTTCTACTGGTCTTCCATCAGTTGTTGTAATATTAAGTGTCCGATAAGCAGATGAAATCTTACCATCTCCATTCGTATCATTGTATAAAAACGCACCAGCAAGATGATGGGTGAACAAGTAAAAGTCGATATCTACACCTTGAAAAATCCCAGCGACATCCAATGGTCCTCCTCCCATGCCTCCACTGAATAAACTAAGTATTTCTGCAATATTAATATGAATTTCAAAATTTTTCATCCATAATTGAATCAAATCAAAAGTAAAAGAAGTCCAGACAGTAGTAACGTCCGCTATGATATTAGTTGGAGTTAACAACCATTGCATATAGCTATCATCTACTGCTTTTGCAGTATCATTCAGATTCATAAGGAAGTTATCGCTAACTGCACCACCTACTGCTGTGACTAAGTCATCATCATCATCAGGATCAATTTGCCAATCATTACCACTTACACGCCAAGTTTTAGTTATAGCAAAAGAAATCGGAGTAAGTTCTACGTTCTGCCATGTAATTGGATTAAGGGTGAATAATTCGTCCCCTGTAAAAATATCATTTATATGAATTATAAACCAGACAATTGTTTGTACTCCCTCTCTTATCAAGTCTGCAGGAATCTCACCTGGACCACTGCTTTCCATATAAATTCGTAAACGGTTAAAGAATGAGACAAGTTGTTCAACCGCTCTTATGAATGATCCATCACTATCCCAAATAACTAAGGTTACCGCAGCACCGATAGTAATATTGACCTTAACAGAACCAGTCTTAACAACGTCACAATAAAGAAAACCATTGTTGTGTGGCTCGATTGCAGATTGATCATATTCATAAGGAATAGTATAAATTTCATGTTCTCCATAATAAGTACGAGTAAAATTTTCTGTTTCTTCTACTGATGCACTTAACACCCAGACTCCCGGTAATAATTCCTTCTGTTCAAAATTAGTTAAACCCTGCATTAATAGCATTTCAAAAACTCTTCCAATTAATCTACCCCCGTATCCAAAACTATTAAATATACTCCCAAATCCTTGAAAAGAAGTAATAAGCATGGAAGGATCTATAATTGATTGTTCGTAAAAATTGTCATTTTCATAATCATATCCAGAAACCATCATTGGTGTCGCGAGAAAAGAAGCAGCTAACAGTACAGCAACCATTAAGGCTTTTGTATTTATATTTTTCATAATGAAAATCACGTCAAAACTTTTTAAATAAATTTTGATCTTACACTAATAGATAAAATCAAGGTTTTTAATGATTTATATTCTAATTCACTAGAAAATCTTTAATTAAGAGCCAATTGTTCAAAATCTCTTATTAGTTCTGTCATATCACAAAATGAGCTCGAATAATGGAGATAATATAAAAAAGTACTATATATTAACGCTAAAAAATCTTTTTACTATAAGCTATTTATCTTAATAATGATATTTTCTTAATTATTCTTCTATAGTGGCGAAAGTATAAAATAATACGATGATATACAATACTGCAGATATTACAAGGCTCCATACTCTAAGGAACACGGAAATTTCCTCACTTGAAAAAACTACATTGGAACCAATAAAAACGGCGGCAATGAAATATCCGAAAAAATGACTTTTAAAACTCCCATACTTCGATTTTCCCCGAATATAATTAACTATAGAAGTAAAAATAATAATCCCAAACCCCGCCCAATAAAATAATTGTATAATATCATAATCATATAGATCTAAAAACATAAAAAATCCAAAGAGAAAGACTTCAAGGATTTTTACATTCCAAAACTTCTTTTTTTGCGAAGGGTCAGTAAAGAGTTGTTCATATTCACTTATATAATCATTCGAAAACAAAATAATGAGTGAACCAATTGATAATGCGGTAAAGAGCGAATATGATATTGTAAAAAGTAAATCCACATTCGGAAACCACACCTCCGCCCATAAAAAGATGGGTAAATCGAAAAATTCGGGGAGTATACTTATTGTACAAAAAATTGGTACTAACGCGGCAATGACAATAAAAATTTTAGTGAATAAAGACACCTTTGAATCATCTTCCCAACTCTCTTTTTTAAATGTAGTTAATCTCCATGCAAAAGACGCAAAACTTAAAACTGAGATAAATGGGGTGATAATTGGAAAAATAAATATAAAAAGAATATAGAGGGCATTGATCCCATAAAAGAATTTTAATCGCGAAGGTACTACACTAATCTTATCATCAAAGGACTCCATAGTATTTGAAAATCGATTTGCGAATAAAATGAGAAAAAAAAGCCAAGAAGCTCCATAAACAATAGGTGATATTATTTTGATAATCCAAAAATTAAGAATTGGATCGTTGGAGTACCATAATCTAAAATCAACTAACGAATATATCAAAAAAATACTTAAAGGTACTAAGATGATTGCGATTAATACTATTAAGCGGGTAATTATGATTCCTTTGACTTCCCGTGCCATTTTTCTTGATTCTCTTACTTATTTCTAATTATGATCTATATAGTGTTAAACTATTTTAAAATCTCTTTTTTAGGAGATTATAAAAAAAATATAAAAATACTTAAAAAAAATGAAAGAATAACTACTATAATTTACTTATTTTTTGTCCGCAATTTGTACAGAAATCATCTCCAGGAGGTAATTTTGCTCCACAATTTGTACAAAAATCCGTATCAACATCAGTGTCTAATTTAGGCTCTCCATCATCTATAGAGGTAGTTTTCACCTTTTTCTTTTTCACTTTAGTAACTCCGCCCTCGGGTTTATACTTTAGGCTTCCAATAAAGCCGCCAAAAACAGCACCCACCAAACACCCCTCTAAAATTGCGGTGAATACGGCTAAAGCATAAGGGAGGTCTGTCAGACCTTCAGCTAATCCATCTAATATGCCGGTTGCGAGAGCACCGCCTCCAGGAATGATACTATTTAAAAATGCAGGGATTATAAAATAGATTAATAAGGCAGGGATCATATATCCTATTCCTATTGCCAAGCTAGTATGAATACCTCCCCGAGGAGAGTGAGCAAATAATGCACTTGTAATGCTGCAACATAAAATCCAAGGTACTATAACAGCAACGATTAAGAGCACGTCATCAGGTCTATAAAATAAGCACCAATGAATCGGGAAAATGAAAATAAGTATTAATCCAATGAACGCACCCCCAATAATAGCAAGAAACGTCCCTATTCCGGGAATAAAAGATCCTAAATCCGCTAATGCTATTTCTAAATCCTCAATCAATCCTCCTGTAACACCAGAAGATAAACTAAGGAAAGAGAAAGAAATCCAAGCCATTGGTATCAAACAAAGCATTCCCAGACAGCCTGAACATATTACTCGACCAATTCCTATGGTTAATCACCTAAAAAATTAAACTTTTTCTATTGATCTTATTATTTTGTGGTAAACAATAAAATCATCATAGTTTATTACTAAATCATACATGATTTTACTATTTATAATTTTGTTTTTAAAATAACTTATGAAAAGGATTATTCTTAAGCTTAAAACACATAAATGTTAAAAATAGGTAAAAAAATATTGATGGAAAAAAATCATATCATTATTTTATATTTACGATAGCGCCCTTCTCCATACGCACAACTTTATCTGCATACGAAGCCAGAGAGGCACGATGGGTGACTACAATGACTGTGGTTTCCATATCCTTATTAATTTGTTTTAATAGATCCATTACATCTTTCTCACTGGCAGGATCGAGGTTTCCTGTTGGTTCATCCGCTAGTATTACTCTTGGACGATGTATTATAGCTCTAGCGAGTCCACATCTCTGCTTCTCTCCACCAGACATTTGAACGGGATAATGATCTTTTCTTTCGAGTAAGTTAACGTCTCTTAATGCGGCAATCGCTCTATTCTCAATCTCCTTTTCTCTTAATACGGTTGGCCAAAGTAGAGCTTCGACATTTTCTATACATGTTAAAGTTGGTACAAGATTAAAATCTTGAAATACAAATCCTATTTTTTGTCTGCGAATTCGACTCAATCTATCTTCTGTGGCACGGGCAATATTTTCACCATCAAAAATAATTCTACCAGAATCGGGTAAATCTAATCCTGATAACACATTAAGTAGTGTACTCTTTCCACAACCGGTTGGACCTTGAACAATAACAAACTCTCCAGACTTAATCGAAACATTTACGTTTGCCAATGCTCTAATAATAGCACCTGCTCTTCTATATTCCTTATTTACATCTACGGCTTCTATCATAGTATCTTTATCTACTGGCATATTTTATCTCCTCCCTATTCCCCCACCTTTTTTAAAGCTATAATTGGTCTTACTTTGTAAATTCGTCTATTAGCCACTATTATTGCTATTAATTGGACAACTATAAATATAACAAAAGTGATGATCACTGGACCCAAACCAATTAACACTAATGGCAATCCTAAATTTATGGCTGCAGATTGAAGATATCCAATACTTGCTGTGTAATGGAATAAAATCTCGATAACAATAATAAAACCCACTACAGTAGTAAAAAAGATTTTTCCGGTTACGAGAGAATTTATATCTTTATTAGTGTAGCCAATACATTTTAACGTTGCCCACGTTCGCCTATTTCGGGATACTATAATCCATGAATATAAGAGCGAAAGAAAGAGACTCACGCCAAAAAAGATTAGTAAGAAATAGTTTGCAATAGGACCAATAGCTCCAGTGATTACTAATTCAATAAAAAGGCTTGTTAAAAATATTAAAGAAGTATAAATTAGAGTGAACACTATAAATGTTTTTCGTTCTCTAAGTGTCATTAAAACTGCCTTTCTCCATAATCTAAACGCCATATAATTCACTGTTTTTAAAATAATTTTTTATATAAATTGTTAGTATTAGTTATATAATAAATTCATAATAAAAATTTTGGCAAAAAATGTCATCGAATATCGAAACTATCATAAATGAATTGTTGAATGAAGAACCAAATGTTTTTGGGATTGCAATAATAAGCAAATCTGGGTCAATAATAACACAGACTGAAAATTGGGACATATCAGGAGATCTCGAGACGATTAACACACTTTTAAACACTAAATTAGGATTAGGTCAAAAAGGTATGACCAGCTTATCAATTCAAGGTATTAAGTACATGATCGTTGAAAATACAGAAGAGAGGAAGATAGGAACCAATATTACAGGTAAGGGACATATTATAATTGCTCCAATCCCCATAGGTGGAACGGGAGCATTAATGTGTTATATTAATCCCCAAATTACTCCGCGGGATGCTCTATTTGCTGTTCAAAACTATGCTCTGAAATTGCAAGATTTAATCTAACTTTTTTCGCTTTACTTTTATTTTTCGAGAATTGGATTATAAATTTATACAATTGAAGATATTTTATCTATAATAACTTAAAATTCTTAAGTTAATAGAGGATTGTTTCTAATGATGTTTCAATTAGAAGATATTTTCGTCTTAATTATAAATTATATACCCACAATCGTTGAAATCGGTCTTTTTATTGCCATACTAGTTTTTGCTATATTCATTTATAAGAAAAATCAATATAAATATGGGCTATTCCTAATACTTTCATCGATATTTAAGTTAGTGTACTATACCATCTTTTGTTCTATTAATTATCCCTATTTTTCCTATACTTTACAGGTGCTTGGAACGCCCTTAATCACGATAGCATTCATTTTGATGAATATAAATATATTATTCTGGGCTTTAAATATAATTAGTCTCATATTTTTATTCTTATCAGTGTACTTTATATACCGTACTCATAAATCCAAAAGAAGGATTAATAGCAATTCCAATATGGCTTGATTATTTTAACTATTGATTTTTTTATTTTATCCAAATTTTGATGGTTGGAATATTCAACTCGTTTAGGTTCAAAAATAGGAGCAGAATAACTTTCATTTAATAGACCCTTAATTAAGGCTAATAAACAGTATTGTAAACCAATAATACTATATCCTCCTTCGAGAATGAACGCAATTCTCTCTTCACATAATTCCTTTGCGATTTGCATTAATTTCCTAGAAAAATGATAAAAGGTTTCACTGGTGAGTTGACCATTTCCAATTGGATCAGCAAAATATGTATCAAATCCAGTAGCAACAATTAATATACTTGGAGCGAACTCTCTTAGGAATGGTTCGATAAAACTGATTAACTCTAAAAATTCATTTGAACTCAGCCCTTCTGGTACAGGAATATTGATATTTGTTCCTAGTCCATCACCTGCGCCTAATTCATCGATAAAACCTAAGTCCATTTGAGAAAAATCATATTCATGAATTGAAATATACAAAACTGAGGGATCCTCGTAAAAATAATGAGCTAAACCATCTCCAAAATGATTGTCTATATCGATAATTGCAATTTTACCGGAAAAATTTAGCTTTTCTCGTAAATATAATACCGAAAGCGCAATATTATTAAATATACAAAGTCCTGATGCTTTATCTCTATATGCATGGTGGCCTGGAGGGCGAATAAGGGCAATTGATTGGCCTATCTCCTTTTTTATCACTTGTTCAACTGCGGTAATAGCACCGCTAACCGCTTTTTTCGCAAGTTCAAATGTGTCCTGAGTTACAAAGACTTCATCATCGATTATTCCCCCACCTCCTTTAGATATTTTCCTAATCATATCAATATGAAATTTTGAATGTGCTAACCCAATAATATCATCTTCAATCGTAGGAGGTACAATTTTGAGGATACGCTTATTATCAAAAATTAGATCTCTATTTAGTGCTTCAATCATTACTTTCACTCTGTTGGGATGTTCAAATGCAATAAATGTCGGTTTTGGATAAGGAGGTATGTGCTTTAAAGCAAAATCCTCGTGAAATATTATACCAATTTTATTATCTGTCATAATACTAAAATATGATGTGCTATAGATCACTAAACTCTTATATTTATATTAGTATACTTTAATTAAACATTTATAGAATTTAAACAATAAAAAATAGAGACATGAGCATGAGCACATTTGAAATAATCTCAACAATATTACTGAATATCATTCCTGTAATCCTATTAGCAATTCCTTATTTTTTCTTGAGAAAAAAACTAATAGGTAAATTATACTTACGAATTATGCTTGGAATTATGGTTTTTTATTTGATCTATTGGGTATTACCAATCATATTCCAACTAAATTCAACTCCATTAGAGTTACAAGTACAACCAAGCGAACAAGGAAATTTAGGTTTAGGAATCGCGTACATAATTGCTCATATAGGTTCACTAATTGCTCTTTTTGCTTCCTATCCTTTAGTGACCTTGCCGTTTATCTTTTTCGTTGCTCCGTTAATCTCATTATTATTTGTATGGCGTCGATTAAGAAAAGAGAAAGATTCAAAAGAATCTATTTTATCAAGTTTGACATATGAAATGACTAATGGACCATATCAGAAAGTACGTGATGCATTGACAAAAGGAGATTGGTCAAGAGAAAAAGAAATATTAAAGCTCTTGATTGTACTTTTTCCAATTTCTCTTTATTTATTACAAGTAGTTCTTAAGATTTCAGGTTTAGAATCAGTATCTATTACTACCGGAGAAACTGCTTTAGGATGGTTCATAGAAATTTTATTTGTCTATCTTGCTATCTTTATTTTCAGCTTAGAATTGTTATTTAGTTCACAAATCGCATTGAAAGGAAGACCATTCGGAGAAAGCATACGAAGTCAAGCTTATAAAAGCTTGTATACTGTTGGAATCCCTATCTCCTTGTTATCCGTGGTATTATTTGTTGCAGAAGATATTATAGAGGGGACATCATCTCTCCCCCTATTTATTTACTTCTTTGCATATTTTATAATGGCTTCAATCATCTTCGTACTTTTTCTAAAGATTTTCGAGCCAATTTCATTATTAATTTTCATAAAAATAATTGATTGGTGGAAAAATCGAGCTTTCAAAAAGAAATCTATTCCTACAGCAAAATTTTACTATGGAATTGTATTTGGTTGTCTAGTATTCTTTCTCTGGTTTGCAATTAATTATGTAGGATTCAATCCTTTATATAGTCTAATTTTCCAGAATCCAGATTCAATTATTCAATCGTCGAATTTTGTCCCTCCTTCAGGAGTTACATTAACTCAGAGTCTTGGATTTGATATAATGATATTTTTTAATTTCATAACTCTAACGGCAATCTCTTTATTTATTTCTGCGTTTTCATTGAGATATTGCTTAAAATACATAAAAAATCTATTTTTAGGCTTTGCTACCTTTATCCCAACAATAATCATCCTCTCAATACTACTCCTCAACTTTATGAATCCACTAATTAATTTTGCTCCAGAAACCTATTGGATTACAGGGCAATCGAGTTATACTTCAATCTTTGGTTTTAATTTCTTTACTCTACGAACAGCTAGTTTTAATGCTAATCTTGAGGGTGCACTTTATATTTTGGCCTTGCCATATGTATCTACCCAATATATATTCAACATCATCATTTGGAGCCTAATTATTTACTACTACAAAAAGGATTTTCAAGCAAAAAACATAGAAGTGGATGAGAGACATATACGTAAAAGCATATTCTCCTCTATTCAAGAATTCTTAACATTCGAAGAATATTTAATTAAAAATGATCAATATCTGGTTGCAAGGAATCAAAACTTAGATCCATCTATAATTACAGAAGAAAGAGATGAAATTAAACAAATTCTAACCATTTTAGAAGAAAGTAAATTTTTAAAGGATCTAATTCCCTTGGATGAGAAAGAAAAAGAACGCTTTTATTTTACGCTTAAATACTTGTATAATAACAATATGATTGATATCTTAGCAACAGAATTTAGTTATATCTTTAATAGAGTAGAAAAACAAGGGTTATATATTATTTATGATGATGGCCGAGGGGTATTCGATTATAGTTTCGTTCAAGAAGTAATTCAGGATCCTGGCTTAGTAGCGGGTATGGTTTCAGCTATAACCTCATTTATCAAAGAAGCTACAAGATCCCAAGATCTCTTAAAATCTATAGACCATGGAGATATCACTATAATTCTAGAATACGGAAAAAGAATTTTCGGAGCATTATTTATTAAAGGAAATCAAACCGCAGAAGTTAGAGCAAAGTTAAAAACATTTGTAGAACGATTCGAAGAAAAATACCAATCTGTATTAGAAGATTGGAGTGGTGCTTTAGTCCACTTTAAAGAGGATCATCTGCTTGTCGAAGACATTTTTAAGGAAATCTAAAATTTTATTATATTTTTTTCTTATCTTCAAGAATTTAGATTATAGATTTACTCAATTCTAGAATGAGATAAAAGAATCGAATTCTAGCAAAAATTCTTTTATATCATAAATTTAATAATATATTCAATAGTATGGATAAAATAGATCTTAAGATTATTCTCCTCTTATAATAACAAGATTTACTTAATCAAATTCTTTTTTTTTTAACTTATTCTGGAATTGATGCTACAGCTCGTACCCAACCAGCACTGGCCCTCGCAATTTTTATTGGAAAACAATAGATGGTTGCTCCAACTGGAGGGACCTTATCTAAGTTAATCATTTTTTCAATTTGGAAATATCCTAATTCTCGTCCTGCATAATGTCCTTCCCATATAATTGATGGATCTGGTTCCTTTTTCCATTTCTTAGCGGTTAAAAAAAAAGGTGCGTCCCACGACCACGCATCAATCCCTACAACATGGACTCCTTGCCTTATGATATGTAATGTTGCTTCTTTGCCTACGCCTACTCCATGTTGTAAGTATTCAATAGAGCCAGCATATTTGGGGGCATTTGTATGAACGCATAAAATATCTCCTTCTTTTAACTTATGATCTATATCTTTCAATTTCTTGTCTATATCATGAGGGGTCATTACATAACCTTCTTCATAATCCGTGCAATCTATCACAATTAAAGGACCAATTCCCCATTCTAAGGGAAAATCGTCAATTGTCATTGCTTTTTTCTCGGCTTTTTCTTTATCTTGAATTGGAGCGAAATGCCAAGGAGCATCCATATGAGTTCCACCATGGGTTCCTATGGTTACGGTTTCTGTTGCCCAGCCTTTTCCATCGGGTAAATGTTCTTCTGGACAGATGAACATTTTCAATCTAGCAAAATAATAGCCCATCTCCTCAGCTCCTATGTTATGATCCCTATATTCTATATGGGGCCCCGATATTGGTGGATCAAAAATCGCTTCTTCTGGATTGATTATTGGAATTGATAAATCAATAAATTTCATCTTCATCATTTTAGAGTATTTTTTAAAATTTAGAAATAATAAATTAATATCCTATAAAGATATTTTTATTATGATTAGACTGATTAAACCTATTATAACCATTTTAATCAGATTTCTAAATATAATTTTTGTAATTAAGCTATAGCGGATAATTTCTTTGTAGGTCTATATGTTATGTAGTAATCCATTGATTTAACCCAAAATCTGTTGGTTTAATTCAAAGCCCTAATAACTTCATCGCATTTAATCCCATAATTTGTTCTATTTCTACTTTGGTTAAATAATCAACTTTGTTGAAGTAATCAACCGCAATTTCAATCATTTCTGGTACAAATCCATCCGTACCAAATAAAATCTTATGGGTGCCTATAATGTCTTTCGCCACGAGTAAGATCTCTTTTAGCTTAATGGGAGCCATATATGGTAAATTACTTATATCCAAGTAGATGTTTGGATATTGAGTGGCTAAAGCAATCGCGACATCTGAAAAGGGAAAGCCCATATGAGCAATCACAAATTTGACCTTCGGAAAGGAATTAAAGTAAACATCCATATCAACTGGATTAGAATAACTAAGAACCGGCTTTTTTGTTCCCGGTGGAGGCCAACCTGTATGCATAAGAACAATTAAATTATGGCTTTGAGCAACCTCTAGTATTGGTTGTAATATTTTATCATAAAAATGTCTATTTCTAAACGAAATCATTAACTTCAAACCCTTATACTCTAATTCCTGTAGCTCTTGTTCCATTTGTTCTGTGACATCTGAATTTTTTTGAACTTTTTCTGGAGGATTATAAAAAGGAATGAATATATTTGGGGAATAATCAATCCATTCTCTCAACAATCGATTTTCCTGTGCACTGACCGGTAAGAGAACCACTTTATCTAAATTTGCTTTTCTGACATGATACAAGGTTTTGTCTATAATATTGCGCTCCTCAATTGAATTGACTTTTCTCAGCATTTGGGAAATTCGTTCATAAAAGCCATAGCCTTGAAAAATTTTAAAACCCTTTTCCATATATTCAATTTTATAGCCCTTTTGAAACATATGGCAATGAAAGTCTATTCTCAAATCGATAACCCTTAATCTTTAAAGCTTATATTATTTCTTATTTGATTATCTAATTACTGGCGCTATACTTGAATTTTTTGAAACAACTTTTTGCAACTCCTTAAATGCTTTCTTTGAGGTAGAGAAAGTTTTGGCATTAAATTTTTTAATAATTTCCTTGAGTTCTTCATCAAAAATTCTAACAAAAACATTAATATGGGGATGCCGTAGACGTAATTTAGAGGTAAGATAAATAGCCTCATCAAATTCGGTTTCTTTTTTCCAACAAATAAAAACTTGGGTTATATCTTCAAGCTGTAAGTGACAACACAAATCACTTAAATAACAAGCAAATTCTTGAAATATGTGTAATTGTTCATTAACTTCAAATTCAATTCCATCATTTACATCATCAAATAGAAACACTTCTCGACCAGGTTGTTGAGAAATATGATATGCGATGCGATGGGTTAAATTATCTCTCCCAATCACAATTGCACCACCAGTTTTGTTTTTAGTCCATTCATGAATATGTTCCATTGCCCATTTTGAAGTAGAGAATGAAAAAGCATTTAAAGGCGATCCTCTCAAATATTCTTGAACATGATCGGCAAAAGCTCGAACATAAATTTGACAATCGGGATTCATTTTACGAATCTTCTCAGTACAAATAATTGCGGTTCTTGCATCATCCATATTAATGAATACTTCTTTTGCATATCTTGCACTTGCCAATTCAAGGCTTGTAGTCTCTGTTGCATCCCCGATTACTACTGGATGTTTAGCATTCAGTAAATCTTCAACTAATTCTTCACTATCTTCAATTAAACAGAACTGCTTTTTATTCTCAATACAATATTCTATTATTCTTTCTGATAAATGGTGATATCCAATTATGATTGCATGATTACGTTTATGAGATGCGAGAATCCTACTAGTGATGACTGGATTGTATTTTTCAAATAACTCTCCCATTATGAATCCAAAAAAAATCACCTCTAATAAGATCGGCCAGACTAGTACATAAAATTGACCAAAATCTCCAATATCCGAGGGAATACCTACAGTTATTGAAAATAGAAAGATTCTCCAAATATTATAGCCTAGTTCCGTGATAAGAAAATATATAAACCCAATTAACCAAAATAGGAAGAAAAAGATAAATTGTAGTTTATATTGCTTTAATTTTAAATGGATTCCTATAAACGCGTTTAATAGGTTCATTACCTTAGATAAAACACCCTAATATATAAAAGATATCAATAAAAATTTTGAAGTATAATCATATTGAAATATTAAGAAAAAAGAAATATTGAATTTGAATCTAAAATAAAAAGAAAGAATATAAAATTCAACAATTAAATATAAAAAAAGAAAATACTGTTTGCTAGTTGCCATACCATAAAAATTGGTTCTTTATGGTCCTCCAGTACCCCCCTGACCGCACAAAGCCATGCTCATGAGTGGTAAACTGGAGATAAAGCCAATTAAAGCAAACAAAAGTACGTGGTAAATTTTCAATTTCACTTTAATAACACCATTAATAGAAATTGATATCACGCATATTTGCAGATACATGTATCCTTACAGAAATATATATTTAAATAGCAAGAAAAAACAGTAAATGAAAAATAGAAAAATAAAATAGGAAAATAAAATCTTATTCATTTACCTTTGAAAATAGCCTTTCCTGGTCCATTCTTTTTAAAAGATTCAATTCCAATCTTTATATCTTCAGTTTCAAAAAGTTCAGGTACAATTTCTAAAAGTAATCGATCTGATTCATTCAATCCTTTATTATAATATTCTCTCAAAAGTTTTTTAATGGTATCAAACGCGATTGTTGGCCCATTTGTTTGGAATCTCATAAACTTAATTGCTTTCTCGATAAGATCCTGTTCAGGTAGTACTCGATTAATCACATTCCATCGCTCTAATTTATCTGGTTTATTAAAACGACCTCCCAGTGTAATTTCCTTTGCTCTTGTTATACCACACCTCTGAGCTAGTCTCTGAGCACCTCCCCCTAAGGGAACTATTCCTATTAATACTTCCGCAGCCGCAAACTGTGATTTTTCACTAACCCAGATAAAATCACAAGCTAAGGCTAATTCAAAACCTCCCCCAACACACATACCCTTCACAGCAGCCATTGTAGGAAAAGGTAATTCTTCAATTCTGTTGATTATATCTAAAAATCTTTTTATAGTCTCTCTTGAGGAATTCTTATCCGCGCCCTTAAATACCGCGACATTCGCACCTGCAGAAAAATTTCCTTTATCTACTTTAAAAAGCAGGGCTCTAATTTCCTTGATTTGACTTCCATTTAGTAATGCTTCTAATTCTTCAACAAATTCAAAATCTATCAGATTTAAAGGCGTATCGGCAAATGTAATTATACCTAATTTTTCATCCACTTCAAATTTTAATTTACTCATAATTATTTCACAATTTATGCTTTCATAATTCTTAAAAAAGTAGATAAAACGTAAATAAAAATAGCTTTTGCTTAAAAAAAATAAATAGTGCAAAAGGTTTTTTTCACAGAAAATAAGAATCTATAGGAAATATGGAAAATCTAAAGCATTATGTTTCAAAATCAAATTGTTTAGCAAATAACTGTTCTTTATAATAGTTTAAGTTAAATTTGATTTCACAATTTCATCTTTTAAAATCCTTTCACCACAATTTTTACATTTTAGTTTTCTTAAATTATTATGAGACTCAAGACCTTTAAGTTCCATTATCTTATTCCCTGAAAGATTGAGTTCTTCTAAATTTACAAGATTATTTAAACCCTTAATCTCAGAAATATTGTTATTACTTAAATCCAAAAATTTTAACTTGGTCAATGTATCAAGTCCTCTAATTTCTGATATGTTATTCTTACTTAAATATAAACCAGTCAGATCTATTAAATTTTTGAACTATTCCTCCTAAAAAATTATAATCAAAATACATGATATTATTATCGCAAAGGTTTCTTTCCTCTTGGATTAATATTTTTTATAAATTACATGAACATATTCTATGATTTAATATCATTCTCTATTAAATCTTTAAATTTTTTTAAAGTTCTTACCTTTTCGAAATGCTTATCCCATTTTGCGGAGTTAATATGCTTTTCATCAATCTCAATTGCTTTTTTCAAATATTCTATTACTTTATCAATATTATTTTTTAGCGACTCAAGACAAGCTTTATTATACCATATAATACTATTATATGGATTTAGATTTAATTCTTCATTATATAGCTGTTCTATTTCTTGTAATTTTCCTAATTTCTCGTATACTAATCCAAGATTGCTCAATGAATTAGAAACATCATTTAAATATACGTCTGGGCACTTTTTTGCTAAAAATTTTCTTATATTGAATGCATCATGCAACATAATCTCCGCTTCCTTAAATCTCTTCAAATGAATATATAGCAATCCAAGCTTGTTTTTGGTTACAGAGACATCTTTTAAGTATGCTTCAGGAGATTCCTCTGCTAACAATCTTCTAATACTTAATGATTCAAGTAGAGCATCCTCTGCTTGCTTATATCTCTTTAAGTTCATGTAAAGTTCTCCAAGGTTATGCTGATTCATGGCAACATCAGATAAGAAGATATCAGGATTTGATACTGCTAACTTCTTATGAATATCTAATGCCTTAAGGAGCATGAATTCTGCCTTGTCAAACCTCTTTAAATCAGTATATAATTCACCAAGATTATACTGTATCATTGCGAGATCGGATAAATATATACCGGGGTTTTGTTTCACTAACTTTTCATAAGTATTTAATGCATTAAGATACATTCTTTCTGCTTCTTCATACTTTCCAATATTCCAATATAATGCACCAAGGTTATTTTGGATATCCGCAATATCAGATAAATGGACTGCTGGATTCTGTTCTGCTAAATTTTCATAGCTTTCTAATGCCCCTATTAATAGAGTCTCTGCTTCATCAAACCTTTTTAAATCATCATATAGTAGTCCAAGGTTTTGTTTAGACATAGCTAGATCTGATAGATACGAATCGGGATTTTTTTTCACTAATATATTCCTTATTTTTAATGCTTCACAATACATTTCTTCCGCGTCCTCAAACCTATTCAAATCATTATAAAGAACACCAAGATTATTCTTAGTATCAGCTAATTCGGAAAGAAACGCGTCTGGTTCCTTTTCTGCTAAAGATTTTCTTATATTTAATGCTTCTTGATACATTTTTTCTGCGTCCTCAAATCTCTTTAAATTATTATATATTAATCCAAGGATGTGTTGGGTATCAGCAACATCTGATAAATATGTTATTGGATTCTTCTCAGTTAGTAATTTAAATCCATTTAGTGAATCAAGTAAAAATGATTCTGCTTCCTCATGCCTTTTTAAATCATCGTACAAAACTCCCATATTTTGTTGAGTCATAGCAATATCAGCAAGACAATTTTCCTTTCTTTTATCTGTTAATGATTCTAAAATATCCAAAGCATTGTTATATATCAACTCTGCTTCCTCAAATCTTTTAATATTATTATATAATAATCCAAGGAGATTCTGAGTTTTAATTTGAGCAGATAAATTATCAGGATCTTGTTTTACAAGTGTCTCATAGCCCTTAAGTGCATCAAGTAATAATACTTCTGCTTCTGTAAATTTGTTTAAATCATAATATAAATCTCCAAGCTCTAAAAACATTTTTGCTTTATCATTCTCTTTGACTAAAGTTTTCAACTGTTCTCCTATAGTAATTAAACGCTTAAAACCATAATTAACTGGATATATTTTCTCTTTAAGCTCAAGGAATTCATTCACTAATCGTTCTGAAGGATTAGATTTAATTTTATGATATAATAATTCTATATCATCATCAACGTTATAAGCCTGCTTTAGGAAATATCTTTTTTTTTTATAATAATTAATCGCTTTCTCGTGATTATTATGTTTAGCTTCATCTTCTAAATAATCTTGGATATGCTTAAAATAAAATTCATAAGTGTCTTCCTTTCCTTTTCTTTTCCTTAACATTCCTGTATCAATAAGAGCTCTAAATGTCTTTCTACTATCTTCAAAATTAAATGCTGCTAATACACTCTCCTTATGAATATTTGTAGGTAGATCTAGGTTCAAAACAGCAATATTTTTGAGTAAATTCAATGCTTCGGGATTATCAGTATAAATTTCCTCAATTACCCTCTTATAAAAATCATTCACTTGTGTATCATTTGCATCTGCGAGATCAAAATCTTTTAATTTATCAAAATTTATGTTTTGGTAATTTTTTACCAATATTTCAGTTGATACTGGGTGTCCTTCTGCTATCTTACATATCAATTTCCGTACATCCTTAGGAATTTGGGTTGAAAAGAGTTCGATTAATTGATCCCGATCCTCCTCATCAATACCACTTAAATATAATTCTATGTTCGCAATACCCGTATTCTTTTTAGAGGAAAGAATAATATGATCTAATGCTTTTGTCATCTTCACCACTTCTTCACTCGCTAAGTGAAAATCGTCAATAAATAATACAAGATCTTGTGTTTCTCGGATATAATTAGATAATTCGATTATCTGTTTTTCGGTGTTCATCTTACGTATCTCCTCACCATTAAACAGTAAACCTTTATGTGCGAAAGCATTAATTACATCATAGATAGTGATCATATCTCGAAATTCTGTTATATATTGATCCTCTTTACATTTTACTCTAAAATCTAGAAATCCAGAACCACTTGCATACGCTTTTGGAATTCCTATCTTTATTATTTTTTTTCCTCTTAATTTTTGAATAAGAAGAGCCACTTCAATTAAAGCTGTCTTTCCCACTCCCCCAATACCCCATATCTCAAGTTTCTTATCGATATTTTCAATTAACTTATGAAGAACTGCTTCCCTATCACAAAAATTCTTAAATTCTAGTTTATCTTGATAATGCCATTTAATTATATTCTCTGCTAAGTGCGATGTTATTAAATTTACTGTATTAGGATCCTCAACTTTCCCAATACCTTTCCACATTTCATTTCCAATCTCTTCTTTAAATGATAAAGCTTCTTTTGGAATATCTGTGGCATTCCAATCTTCCAATACTAAATAAGTTTGATGTAATTTTCTTTCAGCTATCGCATTTTTATATTCACAATGAGTAAATGATACTTTCCCTTCTCCCGTTTTCATAGGACATTCTGCTTTACACTCTTCTTTCAGTGAACAGTTTTCGATTAAAGAGCCATAATAAGATGATATGATAAAAATCACTATATCACTCTCTTTCAAATTCGAAATGCATACTTCTTGAGAATTAGATCCATCAGGAATGAATTTTTCCATACCCACCCCTTCAAATACAGTATCTAATCTGTTAATAATCTTTAAACGCGGGTCAGATAAATCTCTATAGGTAGAACTTAAAAAAATATTAAGCATTGGAATTATATTACCAAACAATTCATTGGAATAGATAATACTAAGTTGATATGAAATAAAAAACTATATTTTTACGCGTTATATTGCTATAAAGCTAAAAGAAAAAGAGAAAGAAAAAATAAATAAAAAAAATTAAGAAAATTCTACATCATACCGGGATAACCGCCCATACCCGGAGGAGGCATACCACCCATGCCACCCATGCCACCCATGCCGCCCATTCCTGGTCCACCAGGAGGCATCGCCGATTTTGCACCTGCAATTACATCGTCTATCCTGAGGATCATAGAGGTAGCCTCGGTCGAGCTCTTGATGGCCTGAATCTTTACGACAGTAGGTTCGACTACGCCAACACTCATCATATTATCGACAACCTCTCCAGTGGCGAGGTTAGTACCAGCAAACTTGTTACCCTTTTGATGTGAGGCTCTAAGCTTCATTAATACATCGATTTGGTCTAATCCAGCATTTTCAGCCAGGGTTTTTGGAATAATATCTAGACTATCAGCGAAAACTTCGACGGCTAATTGCTCACGCCCACCTAAGGTTGACGCAAACTTTCGCAATTGAATTGCTGTTTCTAACTCGGGAGCTCCTCCGCCACCAACGATTTTTTGATCTTCGACAACATCTCTAACTACACAGAGGGCATCATGAATTGCTCTTTCAACTTCATCAATTATAAGTTCGGTTCCGCCTCGAATCAAGATTACGACTGATTTAGGATCTTTGCATTCTTCAATGAAAATCCAACTATCATTCATAATCTTTCTTTCTTCTACTAATCCGGCATAACCTAACTTTTCTTCTGTGACATCATCAAGACTGTTAAAAATCATTCCGCCAGTTGCTTTTGAGAGTTTTTCAAGATCAGACTTTTTAACGCGTCGAATGGCCATAATGCTTGCTTTTGTGAGAAAGTGCTGAGCCATATCATCAATACCTTTCTGACAAATGACTACATTCGCTCCAGATTTTTCAATCTTTTGAACCATGGTTCGAAGCATATTTTCCTCTTCGTCTAAGAACTGTTGGATTTGTTCGGGGCTGGTAATTTGAAGTTTGCTATCAAATTCGGTTTTTTCGATTTCGAGAGCGCTCTGTAAGAGAAGAATTTTTGCGTCGGTTATACTTTTTGGCATTCCGGGGGTGACTACTTCTTTATCTAAGATAATCCCTTTGATAAGATGGGTATCATCCATACTATTTCCTTCTTTTTTCTGGATTTGGACTTTTTCTATATCCGCAATCCATTTACCATTTTCATCTTTTTCTGCGACGGACTTAATCGCGTTAATGCAGATATCAGCTAACATATCTTTCGATTCAGAAACAATCTTACTTGACATACAAGTCATAGCTGCATTCTTTAACCCATCATAGTCGTCAATACCGCTTTTAATCGACATTCCTTCTAGAATCTCTACTGCTTTTTCTGCAGCCTTGCGAAATCCCTCGGTTATAACGGTAGGATGAATCTTTTGTTGTAAGAGTTTTTCTGCGCGCTTGAGTAATTCTCCAGCAAGGATAACACTGGTAGTGGTTCCGTCGCCCACCTCTGAGTCTTGAGTCTTTGCGACTTCCACCATCATTTTAGCGGCAGGATGTTGTACATCGATTTCTTTTAGAATAGTTGCGCCATCGTTCGTAATGACTACATCACCAAATTGGTCAACGAGCATTTTATCCATACCCATGGGACCTAGTGATGTGCGTACAGCCTCAGCGATAACTTTAGCGGCAGCGATATTATTAGTCATCGCATCTTTACCACGCGTCCTTTCAGTGCCTTCTTTCATTATAAATATAGGTTGTCCACCTAATTGTGCCATGTTTTATCACTTATGTTTGTTATTTTTTGATTTTCAGTTTAAAATAATTTTTACTTATATAATGATCTCTAAGTCATAAAATTAAAAAAGTTTACGAAAATTAATTTCATACTAAAATCGAGCTAATTTTTTAAAATATAAATTTATTTTTATAAGAAAAGATCTGGTTATACTATTAGCATTCAGGTTCTACTCTCAATTAATAATCATTAGAGAAATAATTTAAAGCAGAAATGGTGATCTTAACGTATCCAAAAAGTTTTATAGATATTCAAAATTAATATATGAAATATTCACATCCAATTTAAAAGGTTAAAGTGAGAAGAGTTGGGAGAGGAAAATATAGCAAAGAGAGAGAAATTAATAACTAAATCTCCTTTTTGGGTAAAAATTCTATTGTTAACGGTTATTTTAGGAATTGGTGTTTGGTTTCTACCGTTTTTATTTGCTACTTTATGTGCTATCGTTGCGATCGTAGCTTCAGTGTTTTATATGAGCAAAAATCCAGATAACTTAGAAGGTAAAGCGAAGATAATAGCACTTTTAATTTGGATTGTTTCTGTTGGGGTTTTAATTTTTTTTTATATCTACTTCCAGGTATTGTACCTCTTAAACATCATCGGATTCGATCCAATTAGGGATTTATTGATCATAGCTATCACATATGGAAGTTGCCTGATTATTTTTTATGTTCTAGGCGAATTATCAAAAAAGTAGCTTATTTCAACGAAAAATGAGAATTATTTCAATGGAAATTTCGTTAAAAAAATCTAAGTTAAAACTTTGTTTAGTTGAAAATTTATAATATTTAAACCCATTTTTAGTGTGCCTCCTAAAAAACATAAATTCTAAGAAGAATTGTAAAGAGTATGTCAGACCAAATTAAGGTTGTTTTGTATATTAAAAATATGATTTCCGATATGATTTTTCTTAATAGTATTATCGCGACAGAACTGATGAAGATCACTGAGAATCTTGCTGCCCTTAGACACGGGGAAGAATTCCTTAAATCAAGCTCTTGCTTACCGGAACACAGAATTCTAAATGAACAAGTAATGGAAATCGTAGGTAAATATAATAAAACTTCAGAGGAGATTGAAAGAAAAGAAGCGTTAGAAAAACATATACTGAAACATTTATAAAAAATATCGATTATAGCATTTTTAATTAAATACAAAAAAAGCATAATAAATATCTCATTGATTTAAATGGATGACATTATAGTAGAAAATTTGGATATCCCTATAGAAGCGGATAATATCACACTGAAGGCGTCTATATACTATTCACACGATACAGAACAACAAGCACCATTCATCATCAATCTTGCGGGACTCTTGGATCATAGGGAAAGTTATTTTGTCCAGTTTTTTTCGAAGAAGTTTGTTCAGGAAGGCTATTACGTGCTCTCTTATGATTATAGAGCCCACGGCGAGACAAAAAAGCAAACTGGCTCCCGTTGGGATAAAATGGTTGTTAATATCTTTTCGGATATTCATATAGTCATCGATTGGTTATTGACAAATCAATCAAGTAGATTACTGGATAATCAAATATTTTTATTTGGCCGTAGTATGGGGGGTGCGATTATATTAACAAATGGATTTAATGATAATAGAATCCACAAACTCATCGCATTATGCACTCGTTATGATTATCATACCACAAAAATTGAATTTCCAGAGGAAATTATAGAGAAAATAAGTCCAAAATATTTTCTTAAAAAAAAACCACAAAATAACGAAAGGATTTTAATTGCACATTGTAAGGATGATCCCAGGATACCATATGAAAATTTGGTTCAAATTAGGGATGCTTTAGACTTGGATAACGAAAATGTTTTGCAATACGAGGATGGCGGACATTCATTTAAAGGGCATCGAGAAGATATTTTTAAACATGCTATTAGTTTTTTAAAAGAAATATAAGAAAAGTAATAATATAGTAAAATGTGAATTAATTAGAAGTGAAAAAAATGGAAAAAATACTTATAGTCGGGCCCGCATCACAAATACTAGGTGTTCGGATCGCGAAAGAATTGGAAATTGAATGCATAAATACCGAATTCAAGAAATTTCCCGATGGAGAAAATTACATACGGTTAAATATTGAAGATGAAACAATCTTCGCAGACAAAAAGGTAATAATAGTCCAATCAACCGCTCCAAATGCGACAGGAGATCAAAATTCACGCCTTTTTGAACTCTTTATGATGATCGATTCGGTGAAGCGGATGGCGCCCGCCAAAATTATAGTCGTTATACCTTATTTAGCATATGCAAGACAAGATAAAATATTTCGACCTGGTGAATCTCAATTTGCCAAGGTTGTAATAGGAATATTAAACTCATTTGGTATTGATGAGCTATATGTGGTAGACGTACATGCCCCATTGCTTGTGAATGAATGCCTTTGTAAAGCTGTAAATATCGATTCCATGAAACTTTTAGCTGATTATATAAAGTCCCGAGGAGCTAAAGATATCGTCGTTATTTCACCTGATAAAGGAGCCGTCGAAAGATCAAAAGCATTCGCCAAACATTTTGGGGAAAATATCCCCGTTGAATATTTCGATAAGGAAAGAGATGTTAAAACAGGAAAAATTCTGATGTCAGGAAAATTAAGTCTCAAAGAAAAAGATGTGGTTATTGCGGATGATATAATTTCGACAGGAGGTACAATGGCTTCTGCAATTAAAATTGCAAAACAAAATGGCGCAAAAAAAGTATATGCGGCAGCAACGCACGCGTTATTACTCCAACAAGCTAAATTTCGAATACTTAATGCCGGAGCGGATGAGATAATCGGAACAGATTCGATTGATAATGAAGTTGCAAAAGTATCTTTGGCAAAAACCATCGCGGATTATCTAAAATTTGATTAAAGAGAGCTGTAATTCTTAATCAAGTATTCTATTTGTTTTCTTGTCTTTTTTTTTAATTCTTTTATGGCTGAATTGTTATTAATAATATAATCTGCTTTTTCAATTAAATCCAGTAGCCCAAAACCTATTTCTCTTTCCTCTCTTTTTTGAATATCGACGATTGATTTCGAATCATCCTCCCGAGCTCTCTCGATAATTCTCTGGTGCCTAATAATCTCATCTGCTTCAATTAATATTAAAGGAAATTTCCAATATTTTCTAAAAACTGTTAATTCATAAACACTTCTTATACCATCTACAAATACTACTTCAGATTGAGTATTTTTTATTAATTGAACACATTTTTCAGCAATAATATCTTCACCACCTTCTTTTCTAAGACTTCTCGCGAGCTGACCAAGATTTTCATCTGTTATCTCAATTTTTTTCTTCATAGCTTCATTTCTTACTACGTCTCCCATATTTACCACTACACCTAAAGTTTTAACCGATTCTAAAGCTGTAGACTTTCCAGAACCCGGTAATCCACAAAAACCGATAACCTTCAAAATATACCTCAATTAGAGTTTCATTTAAAATAAAACAATTATAAAAGAATAAAAAGCTTTACACTATAATTAATTTGTTAAGTAACTTTATCAACTGATTATAGGATGACCAAAAAAAAAGAGAAAACTCAGGATGAGACAGAAAATCAGAATAATGATGTAGAATTAAAATCAATTAAATCATCGGAGTTATCAGCCAGCTCTAAATTAATCAAACAATATGGAGTGGATCCAGTTAAGACACCCGGATTCTTGAGTTTTAATGCATATCGAAAAATTATAGGATATGGATTAAGATATGCGAATGAAGAGATGTCTTCAAAAGATTGGCGTGAAGTATATGGCATTCTAATAGGATCTGTGGAAGAAAATAAAAAAGTATTAATAAAAGATGCGATTCCAATGGTAGTGGGTGATAGAGCCGGAGTAAAATATGAAAATAAGCAATACGTAGATATGGCTCAAATTGATGAATCAGTATATGAAAGATCCGTTCAAGATAAAAAGCATGATTTTATAATTGGTTGGTGGCATACGCATCCTGGATTTGGCTTTTTTTATTCTCCTGTTGACTGTATGACTCAACTGGGATATCAAATTCCTAATCCATTCGCTCTAGGAATAATTTTTGATCACACTAAGTTCTTATCTGATGATTTTTATTTAGGTGTAGCTGGTTTGCGATTAATAAATCCCGAACAAGGTATGTTTTCTACTTATGATCTTATTAAATTAGAATATGAATTGGAACATCAAGAAATGACTAAGAAAGTCAAAAAAACCGTAAAAGATCTCAATAAAAGAATAGAAAAAGTTTTAGATGACGTTAAATATATTGATGATATTCTTAGGAAGAAAGCTCTAGCCCAGTTGCAGAGAAATTTTGGATTAATTTTAGTCCCAAAAAGCGATGTCAGAGTTACTAAAGATGAGATTGAAGCAGAAGAAGATGATAACTATTTATATGTGTGGGATCCTGACTTCTTTAAAAAAAGCTTTAGAATTCCAAAATTTCGTGAAAAAATAGAAAATGAAATCGCGAAATATGAAAAAAACCTACAATCCCTTGAAAGTGAGGGAGATAAATATGAAATTAGAAAAGGAAAATTCCAAAAAAAGATTCAAAGTCTTTTAAACAAACCTAATGAGTGGTATAATAAGATGATGAGTGAATTTACTGAACGGATTGAGCGAATTTCTTCACTTTATGATTATTTAGATACCGATGAGCGAAAAATCATCGAGCATTTTGAAACGCGCAGCTCAGAATATTATAAGATCTTGGACTCATTGAATACTCGCGCAAAATTTGAGCTTAAAAGTAAAAATTAGAATCTGAGAAATATGAATAAGTTTTTTATTTATTGCTATATAAATATAAATTAGACTTCTTTTGAAAGAACATGAATAGTCTTTTCTTATGAGGATCTCCTATGACTAATGAAACAACGCTCATTATAAAAAATCGGTCAGAAAAAGATAAAACAATTAAAGATGCAATATTTGCGTTTTCAGGTGGGACAAAATCCTTATTGATTAAGGGTGAAGGCGATGAAATATCTACTGCAGTGGAAGTCGCGGAAATATTGAAGAGCAGAATGTATCCTGGAGTAGAAATATCTAATATTTCGCTTGGGAGTCGACCTTTTTTTAATAGGAGGCAATATAGGAATTATAACAAAAAAAAAAGCAAAAATAATAAAGATCTAATTTCAAATATTGAAATTACATTGGAAAAAGCGATATAAGTATATATTGAAATTACATTAGAAAAAGCGATATAAGTATTAAATATGTCTTTTGAAAAATTAGGCCCAGTTTTAGCTGAGACCAGAACAGCAACTCCATGCGCCGTTTGCGGAGATTTTATATACAAACGAATCTACTTCTCGGAGCAATCAGAAAATAAGCAGAAAGTAGTATTTGTATGTAAAAATTGTTTAAAAAATAATAAATAAGCAAAAACAAGAATAGTTGATCAGAAATTTGATTGCTTATTTAATTTCTGTTCACGTCTCTTCTCTAGGTATTTGTCCCAGTTAAAGCTGAGTATGAAGAACATAATGCTAATTGTAATAAGAAGCATCACGGATTCAGTGATAACGCTCGAAATATCCCCTATTTCAATTCCCGTAGCATTTAAACCTAAAACAATTAATATAGGGAGAGAAATATAGAATAATGTTGTTATATTTTTACCTAACCACCCCCAAAATACACATTTCCCAATATGAATTCTCCTTTTTGACATTCCTAAAGCAATCCAAAGTGGATCGTCTGGAATAGGTAGAGCAGCAGCTAAGAATATGTAAAAATACGTGCTTTTAGGATGTTCTAACACAAATTTCCCAAAACCTTGAACATTTTCAAATGTTGGTGAGGATTTTTTCTCAGCAATTTTTTTTGCCCCAATCCCTACTAAAAAACCCATCAACTCCCCTAATACACTTCCTAATCCTCCTGCTATAACAAGCCCAACTAATTCGAGCCAAAATGAAGGACTAAGTAATATCTGATCGATTAACAATCCTAAAGAACTAAATCTCAAATAAATTGAATTGGAAAATGAAAATAATACAAAAGGGTAGGGAACGGGAAAACCTATACTTGCATTTCCAATAAAACATATAAATAAAGATATAAAAAGTGCAAAAATATAATTGCCTCCTTCAGTTACCTGGCCAATATCTCTCCTTGCTTCTATAATAGCATTTTGGATTTCAGGGATAGTTAGAAATAAAAATAAGTAAATGAATACTGCCACATAAAAAAAGCTAAATACAATTATTAATTTTCTTGGAACGGTCATAATTCTGGGCTAGTTCTTTTATTCTAAAGTTCTTCTTGATATTTTTGTATTTAATCCATTTCTTGCGTGTATTATTAGTTCAAGATTATCAGTTATTTCACCAATCTTATTAATCTTGTTTTCCATTTTAATATCTTCTAGCACGATAATTAATTCATCTGTTTTTGGATTATATATCAAATCTCCTTTTTTAGCAATGTTACTCGATTTAGGATTTGGTCCTTTATATAATTCCATACCTGGAAGTGTCCAATAGGATTTTGAACCAAAACTGAATCTTCCTCTTAAAACAAATGGTAATTTATCTAGCACAGCATCAGCAGATAAGGGTGCTAAATGTCGTATAATTTGACCATGTAATCTACCAATTCCAAAGAGATCAATTTTGATTAGGTATTCTTGACTACTTGACATATTTTATAAATATAGTTTATAGCTCTATTTATACTCTTATAAATGCCAGTTACCTTATAAAATAAATATAGAATCAATTTTTGCTGCACTATCTTCTTAAAATATATTTAATAATAACATTTATATAGTCGAATTACCATTTTACTATTGGACAATAGTATAGCATTGGTTTAGATTACTGTACAGCATATTAAACAGCGTACTAGTTGTTATCTGATAATTTAAATCGTTTTAATATCTGGTCTTTTTTTGAAACCCAGTATATTTCTTTTCATACCGACAAAACCTAAAAATCATGTTTGAATTTTTTTAAAAAAGCGCTTCTAGCTGTAATATCAAGATATAAAGATTCTAAATACAAAAAAGCAATTAATTAGTATTGTACTTTGGAGACTTTTTTACACCAAAGTGATCGAGAAAGAAAATAATAGAATTAACGCGTTTACTAGAAGCTCGAATACTTAACATCTTGTTGAGGAATGAGTAGTTTTTTTAATACACAAGACATCTAGTCGATGAATACGATGTATTAAAAAGGTAAATATAGGAGCTTTGATTCAGGATTAGCTTCATTGGAGTAAAGTTGCAATGAATCCATTGAATCAATAATTCTGAGATAATCGGAGCAACTATTGTCCACTTTTTTTGAAATTCGTAAAATCTCTTTCAGAATCAATATCGAAGAATTTATATTTTGAACTAAGCTCATAAAACTCAAATTTTTGACCTTTTTCTTTTATTAAGAAGTTTATCAGCTCTCTAATCGATGTAAAATTCATTTTAAATGCTTTATTAAGGAAATTTTTAATTATTTGATAAGGAAAGCATACAATTGGAACCACTTTTTTAATGTAATCTATACTCTGATTAATTTTTTCCCTTTCAATAGATTTAATAAAATAAAGCCCTTCCTTTTCAGGAAGAGATTCTAATATCGAATATGAAACTTGTTTAAGCTGTATAAGGTCATCTTTCTTTATATTTTGATAAAAGATTGCTGGAACTACCTGAAATCTATCATGTTGATTTGATATAACCCAAAGAACATCTTTTAGTAAACTATTACTAAAGATAGTATCTCCTGGAAGAACAAGGAATACATCATTTAATGAATATTTGTCAAAATTTTTATATATACTTAGAAATGAATAAAGAGGGCCTTTTTGGTATTCCTTTTCAGAGTCAATTATAGATATAATCCTATATTTCTTTTCTCCCGTTTCTTTAAGAAAATTAATATATTCTTCAATCTGAAAACCTAGATATCCTATTACAATATCTATTAAATTTATCTTTAAATCTAATAGATTAGAAATTAAATTACCTAAAATTGGCTCGTTATTAAACGCTTTAATCTTGATTAATGATTTCGGAGTCGATGGGAATGTATCTTTAATTCTGGTTCCTTTTCCTGCACATAAAATAACAGCTATTATTCGCTCGGGATCTTTATTCTTGCGTGGTAACAATTGGATTTCCATCCATATCAATAATTATAGTATGTTCTTGTTGTGATACAAATTTTCGACTCTGCTCAATTAATATAGGATATTCCATTATGACATTCTTACGCAGAAATGTGTTTACATATCGCTCTATTTGATTTGTGGGCATAACTTTATTCTTGGCTAGGATGCGAGGTGAAAAAGGAAGTTTATGCGTTATTTTTTCAATTTTATTAATATAATTAAGTTCTTGATATGGAATATTTTTCTTAAGTTTCTTAATTAAACGAAAAATATATGATGACGAACCATTATTCACCCAACCATCTCCTGGAGTAGCAAAAGGTTCGCACGCGTATGCCACTCCCGGTTTTAACTCTTGATTATGTTGCATATCCTTTACATTAGGAATAAAAGGCCCAGCATGTAGATTGAACCTTTTTAACTCATGGCCACCGAGATTTCTAACTGGATTGAGTCCAAAACTATTTATCTTTTTTTGAATAGCTTCTCCAAGTTCATAAAGTTTAGTTCCAGGTTGAAAAATCTCGATAGCTGCTTTTAAACCTTCATCGGCAGCATCAATTATTTTTTGAAGTTCACTATCTCCATCTAAATTAATAGTGAATGCACTATCAGCGATGAATCCATTATAGTGTGACCCGAGATCAATTTTTAAAAGACCTTTTTCCGGTACAATGGTATTATCCTTTATTGGTGGACTATAGTGGGCAGCAACTTCATTTAACGACATATTTATTGGAAATGATAATTCACAATTATGTTTAATTATCTCATCTTCGCATTTTTCCGCGATTTCGAGAAAAAGAGCACCTGGTTCTACTAATTCTCGTGCAAGCTTTTTCGCTGCGATAACAGCTTTTCCTGCTTTAATATATGATTCTACATTAAATTCATTCATCTTTATCATTTCTTAGTATTTTATGGAATTAAGCGATCTGGAGTTCTAGGGTACATTACCGCTTCTCTTATGTCATCTAATCCGCATAAGAAGGTTATCCATCTTGCGACACCTAATCCAAAACCAGCATGAGGCGGCATACCATAATCAAATGCGTTTAAGTGCGATTCAAATGATTTTGGATTTAATCCTTTTGATTCAATTGCATCAATTAACATTTGTTTATCGTGTACTCGAGTTCCCCCTGAAGTCAATTCTAGCATTCCCATTTGTAAATCAAAAGACTCACTATATCTTCCATCTTTAGAGGGCATTATATAAAATGGTTTGATACTCATAGGCCAATGAGTGATATAATAATAATATGGCAGTTCTTCACCTAACTTTCTGTAAGCTTCTGTCGAAATATCTTCCCCCCACTCCATATCAATATTAAATTTAGATTTCAATAATTCTATAATTTCATCATATTTATATCTCTCGAGAGGTATTTCTGGTAATATAGTTTTTTTCTCCATATTTAAAAATTTCAACGCGGGCATTTGCTTTTCTCTTATATCATTAATAATATAATATACTAACTCTTCAAGCAGTTTAAGAACATCATGCATATCACTAAAAGCGATTTCGACATCCAAAACAAAAATTTCACAAATATGTCGCTTAGTTCGACTCTTTTCTGCCCGAAAACATGGACTAATTTCAAAGACTCTCTCATAAACACCACTAAGTTGTTCTTTATAAAGTTGTGCAGATTGAGTCAAAAAAGCTTCCTTATCAAAATACATTATTGGAAATAATTCAGTACCACCTTCTGTAGCCGAACCGATAATTTTAGGGGTAGTAATTTCAGTAAAGTCACGTTCGAAAAGAAAATTTCGTATTCCTTTTAATAGTTGAGCTCTAATTTTGAATATAGCTTCATTTCGCTTCGATCGCAAGTCCAATGCCCGATGGTTTAACCTTAGGTCCAATTCTGATATTGTTTCTCCCGACATATCGATTGGGAGCTTTTCAGGCGTTTGATTTAGAATTTTAATTTCTGAGGGTATAATTTCCACTCCCCCCGGTGCTGCCTTAAATGCTTTGACTCTACCTTTGACCATGATACAATATTGGTATCCCGTCCTACTTTTCTCAAATAAATTGTCAGATACCTCCCCTTTCTTTAGAGTTATTTGACGTTCTCCCATTTTATCCTGTAAGATGATAAATCTCATCCCACCAAGATCTCGGAAATTTCTAACCCACCCTCCAAGAATTACTTCTCGATCCACTAATTTTGGAGTTATTTCATTAGTATAATGTGTTTTTCTCCACTCGCCAATTTCTTCAAATGTCATGTTTCGATTCAAACTAAGTTGTTGCTTAAATTAAATTTGAGAAGGAAAATAACAATAAATTTTTTGCTATCTTATTATCGATTAATCATGCCATTTTTAAATTCAAATATAAATCTTGAATTTAATCGTGAAAAATTATTTGACTCAAATCTATTCAAGTCTCTTCAAATCGTTGAAATCCATTGTGCTTCAGAGAATAGGGTGATTTTGTCAAAAGATATAGAAAGTCAAGTAGTTTCTCCTGATTGGATGAATCTATTAATTCAAGGGGATAATAAATACGTTATGCAATCACTTCTGGAAAGTTTCAAAGAAAAAATTGATTTAATTTATATTGACCCACCATTTTTTACAGGAGGAGATTTCCATTTTAAAACATTTATTGGAGAAAAAAATACCTACGTCTCAAAAGCCTATTCCGATTCATGGGATGGAGGATTAGAGTCATATATAAACTTTATTTATGAACGGTTAATTCTAATAAAGGAACTCTTATCTAAAACTGGTAGTATTTATCTTCATTTAGATTGGCATGTCAGTCATTATATTAAAATTCTCCTTGACCAAGTTTTTGGTGAGGACAATTTTAGAAATGAAATAATATGGGCGTATCCGGCCGCATCAGTTAAAACAAGAAAATTTTATATCCGCTCATATGATACAATTTTTTTTTATACTAAATCTGATAAGTACATTTTTAGAGATGATCCTCATATTTATATGGAATACTCTGATCGAGTAAAAACAGCTCTAAAAGAGGACGAAAATGGTTTGTTTTACTATCGTGGTGGAAGTCATAATGGAAAGAAGTTATCAAGGAAAGTATATGTTGAAAGTGACGGAATATTTCCCAGAGATGTATGGACTGATATTCCTTATATTCGAGCAAACACTTCAGAATATCAAGGTTTTTCCACTCAGAAGCCGGAACGATTATTAAAAAGGATAATATTAGCATCAAGTAATGAAAATGATTTAGTTGCTGATTTTTTTTGTGGAACGGGTACTGCGTTATTGGCAGCGGAAAAGTTAGGAAGACGATGGATTGGCTGTGATATCACACCTCAATCAATACATATTTGTCGAAAGAGGATGCTTGATGTCAAAAATAGTAATGATTTGTTTAATTGGTCAAAGAAATACAAAAAAGAGTTTAAGCCTTTTAAATTATCAAAAATCCATAATAATGAAAATGATTTTCATATTCCGGGAGAATACCTTAATCCTAATGCATCATCTATCCCTGAATTAATAACTTATAAAAAACCAGATTTCGATGTTTCAATTGAAACTAAAGAAGATTCTATCCAAATTACTCTATCTAATTATAAGATTCCATATACTCAATATCTTAACCCTAAAATTATTCAAAAAATTTCACACTTTTCTGATTGGATAGATTATTGGTGTATTGACTTCAATTTTCAAGTAGACCATATCAATTGTGATTGGACCGCCTATAGAAATCCAAAAAATAGACAATTGCGTTTATGCTCTAAAATTTTTAATTTTAAGGAGACTGGAACATATAAAGTTCGAATTAAGGTGGTAAATATTATAGGTCATGAATCGGAAAAAGATTATATCATCGAAATTTAGAGATTATTTTATTAACTCCCGTAAGAGCATGGTTGCATACGATCCTTTTTTAAGTGAATACTCTAATTTTAGTTTATTTTTATTTTTAAACACATCATCTTTTCCGAAATCTAGTAGCTCTAATCCAACTGGTTTAACCATCATAGATCGATAAGCGCCTTTGAAATCAAATTCTCTTAATAATGAATTCTCAAATATCGATGGTTTAATATCTTCTTCAATCAATAAATCTCTTAACAACTGATTAAACAATGGGAATTCGTCAGTTATTGTGTCGTAACCTATGAGTGGAATTACAATTCGTGCTCTATCAAGAGAGATTGCTTCATCCAAATATTTATCATATGTTCTTCCATATAAATATTTAACTTTCGTTAGATGGCCATTCTCTTCATCTAATATACCAATTACATCTCCACTTACTGGTTGAAATAAGGAAAAACCATTTTTCACCCGTAAGGTTATTAATTTGTTAAAAAGATAGGATTGAAAAGAGCTAATTAGAAGCCTTAATAGATAAGAAGGCAACTTTTTAATAGCTCTTTCATAATTATGAGGGTGATCAATGATGGATTTTAATAACATTTTTTCATAATTTAAGCTATTGGGAATTTTCTTCAGTAAATTTCCATAATCCCTTGTCTTCCTAAGCTTTTCCCGAATTTTTTGACTCTTTAAGTCCTCAGTGGAATAGGTTGTTAATACCATCTCCTCAAAAGCATCCTTATACTTTTCTTCAAGAATGTACCTGCCCACTAAATGCGAATTTGGTCTAAAAGTACCGAATCTCTGCAGTCCATAGTAATTAGGAAAACCGTATTTATGTAAAATTTTTAAGATCTCTTGAATTGTCTCTAACTTTTTCTGTCCAGGATCGATATCCCTTATAGTGATATTAAAGTTATTGCCCCAATTGCTTCCAATTTTCACTGGTTTTTTTGTTGGAGTGATATTCCTAACAAAAACATCTTTATACCTAAATTTTTTCAATTTATTAACATAATTACCTCGAATGGAAAACTGTTGAACACTCAATGAAAGTTTATCTTTTAATCCACAGTAGTGAATACTATCGACTGGTACATCTAACAATCGGCTTAAGATCCTTACAGTTTCAAAAGTGTCCCTATTAATCTTTATTAGATTAAAAGTCGTATAGTTATGACTTGATTCATCATAAATAGAAATTGGAACATCTTCTTTAATTTCGAATATCTTTCCTTCTCCGTTTATTTCTTTTACGATGAAATCCTTGTAGCTATATTTATATATACCCCCTACTCCTTTCAAATGGGAGGAAGAATAGACACTAATGCCTACATACTTTTCTAATTCCCTTTCACTATTCCTTTGAAATTCACGGTGAGGCTGAGAAATATCTACCAAATGCGAGACCTTTCATATATGGGTTATAATAGCTTTAAATCTCCAGTTATTTCATCGATCTGGGAAGAACGTGCGGGACCTATTCCTAAGGCTGTTATTGTTCCAGGTGTTAGCTGAGTCAATCCAGCATCCTTCACTAAAAAGTAATCGATTTTTTCTTTTTCTAACTGGATAATGATATCTTTTATAATATCAACATTATCTATTTTAAGCACTACTTTCTTTTGGCCACTGTTTTTCCATTGCTTCCAACTAACCTTGTTTTTCCTTCTAACTAAATCGGAAGCCGATACTGAAGCATGACAAGATTGAGCACATTTTTTACCAACTCCCATCTTTAAATCAGTTCTTATTAGTATAACTTGTTTGTACTCATCCATAATAAATCATCCAAATTAAAAACTAAGTGGGACTTAATTAAGAGAGTTATTCAAATTCTATTCTGGTGATATTTCCAGTTAGTTCTAAGATTAAATCCTCAAGCTCTTCTTTTGTAAACAATATATTATCTACATCTTTTTTGAAAAGAATGGCTTTAAATTGAATGTCTCCAGTAGCTAAGAAAATTTCATTTAATGAAAGTATTTTATAAGGAGCAATTAAAGCTTCAATAACAGGTCGTGGTTTTTTAGTGTTTTCGATAATAATCAGCTCATCAATTTCATAAGTCTGTTTAATCCAGCTTTTTAACTCATCAGTGATTCGTAATTTATCTTTTTTACCAACCACTAGAATTACGACATCTTCAAAATCAATCGCCTTATAGAAAGTAACTTCTTTCAAGTAACTAAACTTTTCTTCTTCCAAATCAAGTAAATCTTTAGCTAAATCTAATTCGAATTGAGTTATTTTACCAGATTCGAGGTTTTCTTGGCAATTTGTACACAAAAAACCTGTTCGAACACATGTGTTACACGCTGGAAGCTTTCTCATTATATAAAAATCAATAAATTTTATTTAAATTAATTTGATCTTTTAAAGCTCAATTACGTCGCAACTAATACTGCTTAATAGTCTATCAGCAGAATTGGGATCAGTTTTATAAGTATAAAGATATTTCCGAGTTCTCAATTTGAGCTTAACTACATCTTTTACACGCTTAACCCTACAATGAATAGCAAAATCCGCTAATTCTAGGAATTTTTCCTCACTTAATATCTCTTTTGGCAATTTAATCGACACTTAATTGGTGATCTTAAAATTTAATATATTAAATTCTATTATTTATAAAATTTTAATTTTTTCATTAGATACAAAAATTTTAATTTTTAAAACAATTTTACACTACAATCCCTATTAATTGGGATTAATTTTTATTACCTACAAGAATAGCTGTGAGATGAAATAAATAGTGGCACCTATTGATGATCCAGAAAAGCGCAGAATTGCTCGATATCATTTATTAGAAAAAAGTGTTTGCAGAAGATGTGGGGCTTTAAACCCAATTAAAGCAAGAAAGTGTCGAAGGTGTCATGGAAAAGATCTGCGATTAAAGAGCAGAGAATTAGCTAAATAAAATCCTTTTTATCTTTTAAAAGAAAAAGATAAAATACATAATCATATAAACAGCTACACCTAGAATTATTGAAAGCATCCCAATAAATCTTATCAAAAAGACTCTTTTCATTTCTCTTCCCGAAATTATCTTAAAATTCTCCATAAAGGTTGACTTTAATCTTTTGATGAAGGATTTTTTCACTTTTTTTAAGGTTATATTCATCCTATAAGTAATTGAGGGTGTTTTTAAGTAAATTACATTAATAGGCCAACAAAGAAATAGAAATACAAAGATTAGGATGACTAACATAATCATAGTACTAAAGATATTATCAAGGATTAATCCTAAGGTGTCAGTAAAGAGCCAAGCTTGAAATTGTTGAATTGGTAGAAATATGAGTAATCCCACTATTGCCACAATATCAAAAAAATCTAACTTTCTGTACCATTTAGTTATTTCTAATGATTGAACGTTTTTCATTACAAAATATCGAAATTTATACTTAAATTTTTGGTTTAAAATAAATCTCTTTTGTTTCAAATCATATGAGATGACGTTTCTATTATAATCACTAAAATCTTGATTAATTGTTCTAATAAGGAGGATAATTCCATAACTTAATCCGATCCACCAAGTAAATGGTCCAAAAAGAACCATTTGTGCCATCATAATAATCGAGATTATTACCAAGAAACACCCAAATAATAACTGAAATAATAGAAAATGGGTTTGGTTTATATTTAATTCGGAAATTTCTTCATTAAAAGATCTTTTACTATGCGACTTATTTCTCGAACTTTCTTTTAGGTTTTGATCTGAGTTTGATAGGGCGGCATCAAAAAATTCTTTAAACTCTCCGTTCACCTTTTTCTGATTTCTGAATCTAATCGGGGAAAACCACATTTCATAAAGTATATCTTTTGTTGCAATTTCAAAATAGTGCTGCTGAAATAAAACTAGAATTATTAGCACTATAATTTCTAACAAGGTATATAATAAAAATGACCAAGACAATACATATTCTGGGCCTGCCTTTTCAACGAAAAATAATGGAATCGCAGTCATCAACTGCAATACGATAAATGGAGTGAAGAACACGACCCAGGCTAGTTTAGATCCAAGATGATCGTTTTGATATCTTATTGCTTCGATATCTTTTTTTGGGATCTCTGTCAACCATGGAAAACCGGGTCGAATTTCATAAAAAAAATAAAAATTCTCAGATTCTGAAAATTTCCCTCTGAATAGGCTTAAAATAAAATATAATACTAAGCTAAGACCAACTATAAACATAGGTAGACCCGTTAAATAAAAAAATGAGGGTCCTCCAAGAACAACAGCACTTCCAAATTCAATTTCATGACCAACATCTATTCCAAAGGTCAAATAAGAGGCTATCCCTATTAATATCAAAATGATACCTGCTATTAACCGAGAAAGTGCGCAAGAAGTGAATCTGACCCCATTAATTGGAGCTTCTCTTAAATTATGAGCATTTTTTATAGTAATAGAATTTTCTCGTAGATAATATGGAGCGATAAAATATTTAGAAGCGAGAATAAGACCGATTATGCTGATTAAGATATCAATTAATATTGAAAGGTTTACACCTTCTACGCTAAATCCAAAATCAGCCCCAAATGTAAAGAGTAATAACCCTAATATTGAAATTATTGTTCCGCTAATTAAAAACAACATCCTAAGAACCTTCTTTTTAGAATGTGTCTGCTTTAATCTTTCTATCTCCGCTTCGTTTAAAATAGCCATATCCCCTAAAATTTTGAATATATTAATATATCTTTTATTTTTTTCTTTTATAAAAGTTCAACTAGTTTGATTGAAAAAGCACAATTTAATTAAAAACTGAAATGGATTATAAAGATTTTCGCAACGGACTTTTATCATTGTCATCTATTCTAGCGTTGTTTTCAACAACTCTTTTGATCAGTAGTATTGCATTAAAACCTTTTATTGCCTTAGAACCCGCCGATAGGGATTTAATTGTTATTATCAGTGGAATTAATATTCTTTTTTCTGTCTATTGTCTAATTGAAGGACTCTATATGAAAAATATCTTTAAATTAGAGGAAAAAAACATCAGAAAGTTTGGAAAAAGAATAGGAATTATTTCTATGCTTTATTTCCCAAACGTTATAGTATTTTGTTCTTTATTTATTAAAGAATTACATAGTCTTCTAAAAATGATGTTATTTTTATTACTAGCAATTAAACTACTTCTTTTAGGCATAATTTTTAAAGAAGTGTACGATCTTGTTTTTAAAAACCCCACAAACAGAAAGTTTGATTTGGAACAAAATCGTAAGTTGTATTTTGACTAAATTGAAGTACATAATTATAAAAAAGTCTGAGATATCAATCCTTTAGAATGTTTTCATTATTTTGAGATTTTTTCAATCGCTGTCTCAATCATCTTAAGTTTGGTAGAATATTTTTCCAATAATTCTGCGAATTTATCAGCATCTAATTCATTACTTTCCTTTAGTTGCTTTAACTCATTTATTGTTCTTATAATTCCTACCTTCTTATCAATTAGCTTCTCTTTTTTGCTATACGGAATTTTCTGTTCTAACTTCTTTTTTTGGAATGATTTAAATCGCTTAATATTGAGATCTTTTGGTACAAATTTGGTCAAAAATACGATATTTTTTGGAACGAATGGAGCTAGATTCTCTGGTATAATAATAATTGGTTCAGGATCTTGGATTTTTTTAATTTCCTCATAATCTAATGGTTCAATTTCCATTTCATTTATTAGATCCTTTACAATCGCTATATTATTTTCAAAGATTTCGCGTTCATCCTTGGATAGTTCACTTAAATTTTCTAAGATTCCTTCCCAGATTTTTTGGGCTTTTTCATAATAGAAAAAAGCCTTTTGCTTTAATTTTAAGACTTTGTTCTGATTGATCGAAGTTAACGATGATTCAGTGGTTGCTCGAGCTTTTAATTGACATGACTTTCCCATATCAAAATGAAATTGACCTCGTAGTTGTTGTTTCTTTTTCTCAACATGCTTCTTCAGATAAAATAACCGTTTTGATAAAGCGCTTAATCCCGCATATAATTTTGAAGCAAAATAGATATTACCTTTATTTTCTTCTCTTAGTGCTGCTAAACTCTGAGCAAAAATTCGTGCCTCTTCCGAATTTAACTCTAAGTTTTCTGATGAAAGAGTTATGCCTATATAATTCTGATAGACTGTAGAGGAACTGAAGTAGGCAGCACATTTATACATTTTACTACATTCAACCATCGCGATGACTGCATCTTCCCATTCTTCCTCATCCTCAAATTTTTCTGAGAGATATGCATACGCTCTCGCCATCACCCACAAAACTCGACTGCATTCAAACATAATATCATTAATTTTAAACTCCTTATTATTTTCTAAGGGATCTTGAAATGTGGGTGTGATATCTAAATCTGTTAAAATTTTTGAATGGTCAAGATTCTGATAGTTTATATTCAAGATACGTGTGTATTCTAATATCAGGTTCAAATCATCAAGGCTAAAACTCTCATCTACTTTTTCTAAAGCTTCCTCTAAATGTTTTATTTTAAAATGAAGATATCTAATTCGACGTTTAATATCTTCGTCTTCAAAAGGAGTTATCATTATTCCATCCTAATTTATAATTAAATTCCAGTTAATAAAGATAATTTAAGCATTGTTTTAAAACTAATCTATATCTAAATGTTTTTATGAAAAAGATCCTTGATTCTATTTGATTAGTGAGTTTTCCTCTAAATAATGAAAAAAAAGAAGATATTTATTTTTGAATTTGTCTCAGGTGGGGGATTTAATGGGGTGAATATCCCCTCATCACTATTTTGCGAAGGATATAGTATGCTTAAATCCTTGATTGAGGATTTTCATCGGTTAGGCTTCGAAATCACCACCCTTTTGGATAAACGTATCACATTCCTGACTCCCTACTTGAAAACAAACTACATTTCCTTAGTTGATACTAGCGATAATTATTTAGATAAATATAAACAAATGATACTAAAATCAGAATGCTGTTTCATCATTGCTCCTGAATTTTCAAATATCCTCTATAAACTCACAAAAATTGCGGTAAATTATAATAAAGAAATCTACAGTATAGGATTGGAAGGTATTAAACTTGGTTCTTCAAAGATGAACACCTATAGATTTTTTAAACAGTCCGAAGTACCTACTCCTGAAACATATATGATCCCAACAGTTGAGAATGGGTTGGATTTAGATTTTGTTTACAAAAAATTTGATGAATTAAATCACTCAATAATAATTAAACCCGAAGATGGTGTTGGGGCTGAATCTGTCATTCATATAAACAATGAAACACAAATAAGTAAATTTTATGAGTCACAAAATATCTCATTTGATAGTTCAAGAACTTACATTCTTCAGAGATTTATTGAAGGCTATGATATGAGCATTTCATTAATTGGAATAACAGAAGATAATCAAATTACACCCTTTATCTTAGGTATAAATGACCAAAATGTATTTCTTCCTAAAGGATGTTTTGGCTCACAATATAATGGAGGTATGACTCCCTCGGTAAATTTTAATCTAATTCAAGAATCTTTAAATGAATTTCTACAAAAGCTAGATCTTTTTCATTTCAAAGGATATTTTGGTATAGATTTTATTTTTACTCGTGAGAATTCATTCCAATTTATTGAAATTAATCCGCGACTCACAACTTCCTATTTAGGTATCAGAAATATTTATGATGCCAATCCTCTTAAAGTAATAGTTAATCCAATAAAGGCGGAGACCGAAAATTTATCATCTCACCTAAAACATTTTTCTGAATATTTTCGATTAGATTTAAAATATGTCGGGAAGGAGTCCGCGGCTTCAATTCGAACTAAGCTTACCCCATTAATCCTAAAAAAAATTCCTGAACTAATTACTCCTCCTATCTTATTAGATGAATCAGATTTTAATAGGTATTCTTGTTTTATCGCTACCAAAACAAGAGATCTTCTTTCTTCTAAGCAAAGAAAGAGCCAAATCATAGAATCTTTAAAAAAACATGATTTTGTTCAATCAAATAGATAATATTAAGAGTAAGGAAAACGCACCATAATGGACCAATAAAGAAATGATGAATGAATTTTCAATTTTTAAATATTTATAGACGCTTAGATTATAGGTTTGAATCCATAAAGACCATACTTGGAGAATAATAAGTATGATATAATCGATAATACTGATAATCTGTAAATTTAAAGAACCTATTAATATAAAAAGGTAATGTAAAAACAGATATATAAGCATAGGGAAAAGAATAAAAGAAAAACTTAAGAAAAGTTTTAATGAATTCTCTCTTTTCTTGTAAAATAAGCGACATAAACCTTCTATGATTATATAATAAATCATATAGTTCAAAACAAAAAATAAAGGAAGTAATTGAAGTATTATATCAGAAAACCCTTCGATATTTTGATAAAAATCTCCAAAGTATAAAAATAAAGGAAATAAGGCACTTAACCTCGAAAGGATTGCTCCAAAAATTAAAATAATAAGACTAAAAATAATAATCTGGAGATAGTTGAAATTATTTGCTGTTATGAACCTTTTTGGGGTGATATATATTAAGGCTTTTAGAATTGGAGAATTAAATTCCTTCTTTGAAAACTCTCTAGTAACATAAGTCTCGATATTATCCTGTAATGAATTATATGCATGAATTCCAAGATCATTTAAATAATATTTTTTATCCTCTTTTTGCTCTATTAATTGGGATAAAGATTCTAAATGGTGATAGATGGTGCCAGTGCTAACCTTAAGCTCGTTTTTTAAAATTGTAAAGGAAGAACAATCATTATCCCCTATGATTTTAATAATTTTTCGTCGCAATTCATGTCCAAGGGCATAATAAAAATCCGCCTCGAGGTCGTTATCCTCCTCGGTCCTCTCAAATTTTATTTGTTTATTGTTCTTAATGGCAATACCCCTTCCTATTCTTTATCTTGTAGTAATAGTATATTTAAAATATCAAAGAGAATCAATATTCCCCCAGCAATTGCGAAATAAAAACCAATTTCTGCATTATTCACATAAGGAAATTCTCTAGGAATTAATTCAAAAAGAAAAATCAGGAAAAACCCTAAACCAATAAAATTAATGACAACGGTATTTATCCTATAATCCTCCTTGTATAAAATAAGAATAGTGCCAATTAAACAGATTATTCCACTGATAATAGGGAATATATACAAAAACGAAAACTCTATTTCTAAGCTAAGGTAAAGTATATACAAATCGATTAAAGAATTTCCAGAAAACCAAGGGAGAAATTCAGATAAAATTAAAAAGATCGCTCCAATTATCCCCAATAACCTAAAATCCAAGTATTTTTTTAATTGCATCTCATCATCAATCAAACACTTTATTACATCTAAATATTCAAATACTATAAGAAAAACTACTAATATTAATTTAATTTAATTGTGAAGAGTTAATAGTTTCATTACCTATGCCCTAGGATTTATACATACTAATAAGATTCGTAATTATTGAATTAAGTGCTCTAAAACAGCTAGAAAATGATCCAGCTTTAGGAAAGTGTACAAATACAACATAAGAATATCTTTTATAATATTTTAATGTAAGGTAATAAATGTAATTGCATAAATATATTCCAGGGTAAACGGAAATTCTAATTCTTTCATGAACTTTTATTCTCTTTAATAATTGTTCTACATTCACATTTGATTTTAGACAAAGACTGTTCCTTATGGTTATTAGACTACATTTAAAATGCTTTTCCTCATCCATACCAAAATTGAAATTATATGCTCGATCTTCAAGTGAAATATAGTTTGCTTCTTGAATTCCAGTTAAAACAAATATAGAAGGTAAAAAATCTATGTTTTCAATCTTCTGCTGAATTAAATGCCAGCTTTGCTTCCATTTTACAGGGATGATTAATTTTTCAATCGAATGATGGTAGAAATTGTCTGGAAATTTATCAACAAGAAGCTCACTCAGATTATTATTATATTTACTAAATTTTTCAAAGCCAGTTAAAAGAATCGACATCCAACATCTTATTCATGTAAAATAATTATAAATATTCAAATACTAAATTATTATTAATTTAATATAACAATTATCACCAATTCACATGATTAAAAATGTCATCGGATGAAAAAGAAGAAATTGATATGGATTCCGTTCCGCTCTTTGATTACTTAAAGCAAGAAATCCCAGTTGAAGATATCAGAGATTTCTCCAGCCCAAAGCGAATCTATTCTATAGACTTTGTCAAAGGCTTCGCAATCGTATTCATAATACTCGCACATACAGCTAGCGCTTGGTTTGATTCAGAGTGGATTTATTTGTATGGGATGCTTTATGCTTTATTAGATATACTTGGCCCCTCCCTATTCGTGTTTCTTTCTGCGTTAAGTGTAATATTTAGCATCAAAAGAAAGCAAGGTGTCTTACCTGATAAGGTGATAAGGATGAAAATCCTAAATCGGGGTATAGTTATTGCCATTATTGGCATTTTTTTTAATTTAATTTCTATTGAGTTCAATATCGAGGGATATCCGTTCCCTTTAAATCTATGGGGTTGGAATATTTTAATGTTTATCGGATTTTCTCAGATCTTTTCATTCTATGCTTTAAAATTAAATAAATTGGCTCGCGTAATCATTGGAATTTTTATTATTTTTTCTTCGGACACTATTCATAACTTCTTATTTGCTGGAAAAGAAGCGGGTAATCCTATATTGACGGTACTTCATTATATTATAATCTCTCCATCACCGATGACTCCTTTAATCCCTTGGATATCAATATGTTTTATCTCTACCATTTTTGGGGAATATTTATATGATGCAATGATCGATGGAAGTAAACAAGCATATACAATGTTGTTTCGAATTTTCTTTTATTGGGGCATATTTTTAATTTTATATGGAATAGGTACGGGCTTTACCTTATATCACTATGACCCCGCTTATGGTCTTCCTGTTCTTTCAGAAAATGAATTTCCTCATATTCAATTGCTAAGGATAGCCAATTCTCAGATGATAATACCAAGTTTTCGAATTCCAGGGATGCCAGAATTTTTAATAAGAGGAAGAGGGCCAAATATGTGGTATAACTTAGGATGTGCTCTTGTTATCATAGCAGTCAGCTTTTATTATATTGATATAAAAAAGAAGAATAATAACTTCATTAGTATGTTGAAATATTATGGAAAAGTTTCTTTAAGTATGTTTTTGGTGCATTATGCTTTTATTACCTTGTTTGTAGGATTTTTTAATATCGTATTTTTTCCCTTCCTCTATTTTGCTTTCGTTGGATTCATGGGATTTCTATTATACGTCTGGATTGAATTTGCTGGTGGTGTGGGAACTCCCGAATGGATAATGGTACAAATAGGAAGGATTGGGCAAAAAACGGGTAAAAGTATCAAAAAAGAAACGCACGTAATTAAGGAAGAATTAAAAGAAAGTGTGAAAAAGATAAAAAAGCACGATTGATTTTGTTTCCATGAGAAGATTCGAGATTACTTTAGTGTTTCTTCCTTTATTTTTTTATATGTTTTCTCATATGATATTATATTAGTCAAGAACTCATAATTCTAAACATATAAATATCCGTAAGATAATATAACAAATATAAAAAACCATAATTAATTACTCGTTCAATTCAATTATATTAGAGGTTATTATTATTTCTGAGACTTATAAGTTCAAAATTACGCTCTTTGGTCCTGGTGGAGTTGGAAAAACCTCCTTATTAATCAGGTACATCAAAGATTACTTTAATCCCGATTTAAAGCAAACTATTGGCTCTAACTTCTTAATTAAGGATGTAGAACTTGAGGATAAGAATGTTCGGTTGTTATTATGGGATATTGGAGGACAAGAGCAATTTAGCAAGTTAAGAACTATATACTTTAAGGGAAGCAATGCTGCATTAGGTGTGTATGATGTGACAAGTCCACAATCATTACTGAAATTACCTGGGTGGGTAAGTAGCATAAAAAAAACCGTTAAAAAATCAATACCTATGTTATTACTTGGTAACAAGATAGATTTAGAGCGAAAAGTGGAAAAAAGCGAAGCTGAAGATCTTTCAAAACGTTTAAACTGTGAATATTTAGAAACCTCTGCTAAGACAGGAGAAAATGTTGAGGTCGCCTTTAAAAAGATTGCTAGGGCCTGTTTAGACAGTATTATTGAATAAATCTGTTTTTAAATCCCTAATTTGATTCCTAGCTTTTTTAACTCCACTATAAGATTCTCGGAATTTGTAAAACGGATACAATTAAATCCAAGTTCAAGAGCGGCTCTTATATTATTTAAACCGTCATCGATAAAAACTATTTCTCTTGGTTTACATCGTGCTTTCCTTATCGCATACTTAAAGATTTCTGGATCGGGTTTAGTCATTTGAATTTCATGGGAAAGGATAAATTCATCAATTAATTGCCAAATATCCCAATTTTGTTTTTTTAAATACTTCCAATGACTGGCATTAATATTTGACATGCTCATAATTTTAACATGGTTGTTTTGCCTGATTTTTTTTACGATATCTACTACGTCGTATTTAAGATTTGAAATTATACTATTAAATGCTTCAAAGAACTGTTTTTGAGTCAATTTTTCTTCTAATTCGAGCAATTCAGACGATTGTTTAAAGAACTCCTCATCAGATATCTTCCCTTGGTGATATATATCCGATTGCCTAAAAAATTCTAAATAAATAGATGAATGAGGTTTATTAAGAGGGGAGGGTGTAATTACTTCATTAAAGAATCGACTGAAATCCAAATCCACAATAACATCTCCTAAGTCAAAAATGACGCATTTTATTTTCATCCTTATCTATAAACCTCAATCTTGATTATCTAATTTAGTGTCTAAAATATACTTTAGTAGACATCCTTCGAAATGGGATAGGTAATTTATAAGATGGGAATTGCTTCGTGTCCTCTTCTAATAGTTCCAATAATCGGCTTAATTTCACATCATTAATTTGTTCTGTTGTAGATTTTTTTGGTCCAAATGGTTTGCCAATAAGTCGCTTTCTGATAGAAACTGTTTGATTGGTCAATTCTTTGTTTCCTATGATAATCGTGTAGGGTATCCATTCGATTTCTGCTTGACGGATTTTTTTTCCGATTGTTTCATCTCTATCGTCGAAATCTGCTCTATAGGGCTCCCGGTTTAAGATATCTAATATCTTTTCTGCATAATCGTTTTGTTCATTACTTATAGTCAATATTCTCACTTGAATCGGTGATAACCATGTTTTAAATCCAGGTACAAGTTGATCTTTATTTCTTATTGCTGATTCAATTAATCCCCAAAAAATCCTTTCTATAGCGCCAGTTGGAGAGTTATGGAGAATTATTGGATGTTTTACTTGACCATCAGTATCTATAAAAGAGATATTGTATTTCTGTCTTTTAACACCATCATTATCAAACATATATTCTAAGGAACTTTCTACATCTATTTGATTAGTTGCTAATGTTGCACTCTTACCTTGAGCTGAAAGAACATTTCTTTCAAATTTTAAAATGTAATAATAATATCTTTCCTCCCATAGTTCTATTAATGCTGGATGTTGCTCCGATTTGATTAAATCAATAATCCAGTTTTTATTTTCCTTATAAAATTCTTGAGTTGTTCTGAATATGACGTAAGTTTTAATCCCTAAATCATTTTCAAGGCTCTTGATTAAATCATACTGTTTTTTAAATTCATCAATAGAAGACTCAAGATCTTTACATAGCGTATGCATATCTGGCATTATAAAAGCCCGTAATCTTCTTAAACCGCTTACTTCACCTTCTAATTCTCGCCGAAACGCATATTGTTCATATTCATAAGCTCTCAGCGGAAAATAATGTGGCTTCAAATTCATTTGAGAAAACAAGTCAAATAAGAGGAAATCGCAGGCATATCTTAAAAGATATCTATCACTTCCAGATTCAACCCAATAACTTCTTGCTGGAAATCGAGCCGTTTGTGCTGTTAATTTCTTATTCTTTACAGTATACATAACAGGAGTATCAATAAGAATCGCCCCATAATCTATTAGTCTCTCTTCAATGTAATTCTTCATCAGATTTTTCATAATAATCCCTTTTGTATACCATCTGAAGTGTCCAGCATCAGTATTGGGATCAAAATCTATTAATTCAAAATCTTTCATAACTTTTATATGGGCTGGTTCAATTGCTCTCTTCATTACTCTGGAACCTAATTCTGAATTAAGGAATACGTGATAATCTTTATCTTTAATCTCTTCTGGTACAATAATCTTCTGGTCTTTATCAAAATTTAGATCAAGTTCCTTTCCTGATGGTGTTATTATTTTAAATACTGAATTTTTGACTTGCTCTTCAGGTTTAATAGCTAGTCTAACATCTCTATACATCTCTGCTAATTCATGACCTAAACAATTGATTTCAAATGATTTATACCAACCAAATGGAGAAAATTTTGCCTCAATACCTCTTTCTTCTAAATTTTTCGCTATTTTTGGACATACTTCCATAGCAATTTGCTCATTACTAAGAAATTTACTTAAGTGTGCCCAAGGATATACCAAAACCTTGTCAACACGATAAAGGGATCGCTCTTTAATTAAATCTACAAGTTTCTTTGGTTTTCCTTTTATTTTCCCCGATTCAATTTTTTTATTATATTCACGTATTTCCTCATTTTTCTCTCTCACTTTATCAGGAAAAGAATTAATTTGTAAAATAGCCTCTTCGATAACCTCTGCTCCTTGTTTTGCAATAAGATTTATATCATATGTATCTTGATCCTCAACAGATACATACGCTACAAGTACTAAACCTTCCATTCTAATAACATCTTCTGAAAACTCCTGTGGAGCACTGGTGGCTGGTTTGTGTTTATGAACTTCAACACCTTCAGAATGGATTAATAAAATCTTCATAACAACTCATTACCTTATTTTTTAAAAGCTAATTTTAATAAAAAATTCTAAATATTTTACATACTTTCGTAGATTAAATAAATCTAAAATTTAAATTAATTTTTACTAAAAAATTTCCCATCAAATATGAATCTTATAAAAATTTTTTCGGAATTAACAACTAATTTAGATAAATTAGATAAAGGTCGAGAAACAATCTTACCCAAGACTCGTTCGATAATACGTGATTGTAGCAATGCAATAAAGCATATTCATAGAAAGGAATTTGACCTGTATAATGAGAAAATAAGCTTGATTAAACAAACTCACACAGAATTAAAAGAAATGGTTAATCTAGAACCAGGCGCTTTCGTAAAGTTTTTAAAAACTCCAGAGCAAGAATATGCAGAAGCTGTTTCTTTTTATGCGATTGTAAACAAACAAGAATTACCTACACCTAGTCAATTAAATATTGATCCACTTAATTATGCTTTCGGATTAGCGGATGTTATTGGGGAATTAAGAAGATATGCATTAGATAATATAAGAAATTCTCAATTATCAGAATTAAATCAAATATTAGAAGATATGGATGAAATTTATACTAATTTATTCTCTCTTGATTACCCTGCAGGAATAACTCAAGATTTAAGACCCAAAACAGATCGTGCTCGTTCTTTAATTGAAAAGACTAGGGGCGATATATCCATTTCTTTGCAAATGAACGATTTGAAAAAATGTATAGAAAAAAATAAAAAAGATTGAAGTTAGATTTTCGTTTAGAATTATAACTGAAGTATAATGGTAAAATTATGAAGAAACATGTCGAAAAAAAAAGTCATGATAGCAGGGACCTTTGATATTGTCCATCCAGGCCATATTTTTTTAATAAAGGAAGCTGCTAAATTAGGGGATGTCTATGTAGTAGTTTCTACTGATAAAAATAGAGAGCGATACTCCGGAGAACCTCCAATTGTTCCACAAGAACAGAGATTAGAAGTTATTAGTAATTTAAAATATGTAAAGAAAGCAGTTTTAGGACGAAGTGATAATAATACTCTTAAAACTGTAGAGGAAATTAATCCTGATATAATTTTACTGGGTCCAAATCAAAAATATGATTTAAATGTTTTAAAAGAAGGTTTAAATAAGATAGGACTTAACCGTATTGAGGTTAGAAGATTAAATTCGTTTTATGATAAATTTGAATTAAACTCATCAAGTTTAATTAAAAAAAAAATCATTGATACCTATACCAAATAAGTTGGTAAGTTAATGAATAATAGTGGAGATATATCGCCGGATAATTATGCAAATTGGTTTGCTTTATATCAGTTATGCCATTTGGCAAAAGAACGTAGATATATTGAAATAAGTACTGTTAAATTTGGAGAGATCTTAGGATTAAGTCAACAAACTGGAAGTAGAAGAATTAATGATTTAGAACAATTAGGTTGGATAAAACGGAAGATAACTGGCAAAACTCAAAAAATTTCTATTACCAAAGAAGGGGCGAATATCATGTTAATGATATATAAGGAACTAAAGAAATTATTAGAATCTATCTTGATTATTGGGGAGGTAACGGAAGGTATTCATGAAGGAGGCTACTATGTTTCTATAAAAGGATATTATCAACAATTTAAAGAAAAATTAGGTTTTGAACCATATAAAGGGACATTAAATTTAAGATTAAGTGATACAGATATTGAACTTTTACGAGAAAAGCTAAAAAATATTACTCCTATTATCATTGACGGATTTAAAGATTTAAATAGAGAGTATGGACCTGTAAAATGCTATGATGTCTATATCTCCCGAATGGATGATAAAAATAATAAGCGAAAAGCAGCAATTTTAGATATTCAGCGTACTCACCATAAAGAAAACATTATAGAGATATTAGCAAAACCTTATCTTAGAGATTATTTTCATCTTAACGATGGAGATAAACTTATCATTGATATTTCTAAAGATAAATTAAGTTCCCATTCTCTCTAATCTCTTTAATTATTTTGCTCCTCAAACTGTTTGATAAGTTTGTTTATTTTATAAAATCTAAATAAGGCAGTAAGAATAACTAATACCATAAATAGAAATAAAATTTCTCCAATGTATCCATAAAGGTATACAAAAATCATAGAAACAACAATGTAGAATAGTCTTTCTGATCTTGCCATTAATCCTACGTCGAAATCACCTTCATATACATTTTCTGCCTTTGCTCTGATATAGCTAATCATAATCGAAGCAATAAATGATATTATAATTACAAGATTAAGATTTATTATGTTCCATAATAATTGATCTCGATAATGAATTAATAGGGAAAAAAATATAACAAATTCGCTTAATCTATCCATAATTGAATCAAAAAATGCTCCAAAGGATGTTGATCTTCCAGATAATCTCGCAATCGCCCCGTCTAATCCATCGAAAATGCCCACTAAAAATACGCCTAAAGCAAATAATATAAGATTCGAAAAAACCACTAAACATATAAGGCTAAAGATTGAAAGACTAAACATAATACAAGTAGCTAAGTTAGGAGAAATCCCCATTTTAATTGATAATTTAGCAAGAATTGTAATCATAGGACGAAATATAATCCTTAGCCTAAATTTGGAAGCCATTTTGGAAGTTAACTACTTTTAAATTCTAATCTTATAATTCTTTTACTTTCAAAAAAACTCGTAAAGACAGCAGTATAGCCAACTAATAATCCTAATATCTGAAAGATAAATAAATTGAATATGAAAAGGAAAATCACATCTTTTCGTATGTAAATTGTGTTCCCAATTATATCGTAATATAAAATAATATCCCAGATCCTCAACATGAAGAATGCCATAAATACAAATATACTAGTACTTAAATTATAAATCAATAAGGCTCTTTTATTTAAAATTACTCCGAAGAAAGAGGTAATAACGAAAACTGTAAAAGAAAATATTAATAATATTGAGAAGAAATTTACATTAACCAAAAACCTGTTAAAATTTTCGGAAAAATAATCATAAGGGTTTATATAGGATGTATTGGAGTTTAAAAGAAAGCCAATCAAAAAAGTTATAGCAATAATCAATAGTAAACATCCGATATTGCATAAATAAAAATAATACTTTGAAATCTTCCCTAAATCATATTGGAAATGCCTAATTCGGGTAATATAATCATGCCTCTTGAGTTCTTCTAAATAATCTAGAATATCCTTTGGGGCGTCCTTAGAAATATGTTTAAAGGCATATAGCTCGTACTTTTGTCTTAATTCAGCTAATAATTCTTTAGCACTGCTTCGATTCCTAGCAGAACTCTTCGAACCTTCAAAAAACCATATTATAGCACGGTCAGTATCCACAATAACTCCTATATCGCTCTCATTAACACCTTCAGCATTATACCAACGTTCATTTTTAAAAATAAAGGGAAATAAATTAGTAGACATGGAGCAATCTTGAAATTCTTTTTATTTTTATATTATATTTAATTATATCAATAATATAACTTTTTTAATTTAATAAGTTTAAATCATAACCATCATAATTACAAAAATTATTATAAAGGATGTGACTGAAATTGAAACTTCGATTGATTCTCAAAACCCTTTCAAAAAAGAATAAAGAGCACGTTATTAAGTTCAATATCGCCCCAAGCAAACATTTAGGCTTTATTAATTTTATTAATCTTGCCCTAAATCAAGACATACCAGTTACTCTTTCTTTTGAAAAAATCGGTAAATCTGGCGCAAAAGAAGAAAGTAAAATTGTAGGTAATTTCAAATTTACAGGAAAAGACAGTCTGGCATTAAGTGAATTAAATAAGGAAGTACAAGATGATGAACGGAAAAGAAAAAAACAACATCAAAAAAGAGTTCAGAAATAACTCGTAATTATCAAGTCACTATTTAATGCAAATTAATAAACCCGAGTTTAACTAAATTTTTGCAGATATTGTAAACCTGCTCATGTTGCAATTCTAATTCTTGAGTGATTTGTCCAATTGATCTTCGCCCATTAATTCTATGAAAAACATTAATCGAGGTATCACCCGTTAAATAATATTTAGGATTAATTTTCTTTGGGCTACTAAATTTGGGTATTTTTCGGCAATATTCTGGTAAATTGGGATCCTCAGAAATATTATGTTTTAATATCTTAAAATTCGACTCTTCGTTTATTTTATCTTCGACGGTTTTAAATAAATCAATTACTCTTTCTTTAAATTGACCTTCACGCTCTTTACGCTCCTCCTCGACAAAGAACGCTAATATATCTCCAAAAGAGTCAAAGTAATCTCGTTTTCCATTCCAATTCAAGATCTTGTTGATATCATATTTCCTCATGAAAGTCTGCGCAATCTTTCTTAGCGTCCTTAAAACATTGACAGATTTAGAAGTATCGTTATAAGTAGCGAGATAAATGAGATTTGGAATACTTGGATCTTTTAAGAATGAGAGTTTTAAATCATTGTTGGATAGTTTTAGTTCACTAATTGTTCCAAGGTCGTCAAATGAATCTGAAAAGGAATTAAGTGCTGTAAAGAAACCAGAGACCATAATTAGAGAATCTCCTTGTGTGAAGGATTTATTTGGTCCTGTTGAGTCCCCACGCTCACTAAAGTGTTTGTTAAGTAATGGTAAACCGTCTTTAATAATTATTATATCCTTAATCATAGGATGAATCTAATTCCAATTCAGTACTTACATTTATTATCTAGATAAATTAAAAAACCTAAAGAAAATCTGTATGAGTCTTGCAATAAACTCTAAGTGGAAAAAAAGAAAAAAAAATGTAATATCCTAATAATATCTTTTTTAGAAATCAATCATTATGGTCTATAGATATTGAATTAAAAGGAAAAACACAAAATAGCCCCAAATTGAAGTATCTTGAAAGCAGTGATATTGTGTGCTGGTTTAGGAAAACGTTTAGGAACCTATACGAATCAATACCAAAAAACGATGCTACCATTATATGATAAACCAGTTTTAGAATATATTTTAAATGGATTAATTTATGCTGGTTTAGACAAGATTATCATGGTAGTTGGCTATAAAAAAGAACAAATTATTAATTATTTTAATAAGGGAACAGAATGGGGAGTAAATATCGAATATGTTGAGCAAAAGAAGTTGAATGGGACAGGTGCTGCGCTATTACTCTGTGAAAGTTTACTTAAGAATGATCATTTTTATCTAACTTGGGGTGATATAATTGTGCCTTATGAGATCTATAAAAAAGTATATACTATTCATAAAAATGAAAAACAGGACTTTATCCTTGTCGCAAATTACAGTGAAGATACTTCTCAGGGAGCTGCAGTGGTATGTCAGGACGATTATTGTCTTGATATTATTGAAAAACCGCCACATGGCACCATCGATTCAAAACTAAATAATTGTGGTATCTTTATCCTTTCAACAGAGATTTTTAAAGTTCTTAAAAGTCTAAAAGCTTCTAGTAGAGGTGAGATTGAGCTACCCCAAGCACTCTCACTTGGATTACATAAGATGAATTGGAAAATTCGTGTTTTAAAGATGAGAAATAATCAATTTAGGGGAGATATGGGAAATCTGGAGATTTACGAAAAACTTAAAAAGAATAATAATTGGATTAAAAGATTAGTTCCTTAGGATATCTTCTTCTTTTTTCAATAGCTAGCTTTGTTTTAAAGCTTAAATATTTTTAACTCTAAATTAATATCATCAAAAAATTATCAAGAAAAAAATCATCTCTTTCAAATGAGAATAAGAACACGAAAGAATTTACCGAAGAAAAACATTCTAATTACGATCCTGTTTCTAATTCCACTTATTGGGTTTGGTAGCTATGCAGGATTTGCTTTATATATTATTGATGATATTGCATCATTTACTCTCGAATTGGATCCCCCAAATACTAACTATTTCACTCCACTTGAACAACTACTAGGAAATCAATCCTATCTTGAACAAATGGCCCATAGATATGATTATCAACTAGAAAAATATCATATACCAACTAATATTAGTATAGATGTGACTTTTTCTAATGATAGCTATACAGATGTTCAAGAATGGTATGGAACAGACAATGGTGCTCTTCATTTGGGTTATACTTTAGCTTCTCAATGCTTTCGCTATAAAGCAGCAGTAGATAGTGGAGATCCTGCTGAAATTGAAAATGCAACGAGAATGGTAAAGAAATGTGTATCAGGATTTAGTAATATGCTCGCAGCCCCAAATGGAGGGATAGGACCTGAGTATCCCGGTACACCCGCTAGATTTGTATGTGCTCCAGAAAATAGAAAATATCATGAATGGTTATTCCAGCCTCATCCTCGCCATTTTAATGGTACGGGTAAATATAGTAACTGGAGAGTGCGACTCCACACCAGTAGGGATGAACTTGCTGGATATTATTTAGGGTTTGCCTCAGTTTTAAAATTTATCGATCCTACGCTTAATGAAGATAGTAGATGGTGTGTCGAACGAATTAAACTCTTAACTGAGCAAATGATTGAAGGATTTAGAAAAACTAATTGGCTTGTGTTAGGTGGGAACGGAGAACCAACTGGCTCTGATCTCAATCCAATTTTCGAGGGTAGTCCCTGGCAAATTACTTTATTAAGAATTGGAGCAACTGCGCTTCCCGAAAAATATGATTCATTATATCATTACGCAGCGACTAAGATGCTTTCGATGAATGGTTTAGGTAAATCAGACAGAGCAAATACTGCTTATGATACCTATGCATTAGCGTTTTCCATGGATGTCATGTTTTCTCTTATCATGTTAGAAGATGATCCTCAATTACAATTACATTATATTAAAAATTTCGAAAAGGGATTTTATGATTATTTACGCTATCATAGAAATGCTTACTTTAATATTATTCATTTAGCGTTTATGACATTAGTACCAGATTCATCACTTTTTGAAAAATCAGAATACACCGATGAGATGATTAGATGGGATGTACTAGATCAATTATGGCGGTTCAATACCTCCGGTTGGGGTGAAGGTATTCGCAATTATAACTTAACTCAACGACCGAATTCTACTCGAGCCACAAGCCTTAATCCTGAGATTGCTATTATGGAAGTAAATCCAGACAGGGCAAAATGGCAAAATTTCTTCGAGAATAATATTTATGGCAGCTTATTTGCATGGCTTGGTGATCTGATCGATTTTGATGATATTCAATATTCATTACCCCTGACAGTATCAGAAATGGGAGTACATCATTTCGAGTGGGAACACAGTAAGTTTTTTGGCGAAGGAGGAAACCCAACTGGAGATGGATTGAAACAAGTCATCCCTAATTCTTATTTAGTGGTTTACTGGATGGGCAAAGTTTTCAATATTTTTTAATTATAATATAAGTCTAAAAATTAAGTAATTTAAATAACAACCAATTCATTAAATATTGGACTCTATAATCCTAATATATATTACATTATTTTGAATCTTAAATTATATTGAAAATATAATTCAATACTAAGAAGTGATTAAGAAATGTCTTATGATAGAGACAAACAGAGATATTATTCAAAACAAAAATATGAAGCAGCAATAGGAACTTTTGCTACAGGTATTGTTTTCTTATTTGTAGCGATAATCTCCTTGGTGTTAAGATATTTTCCCGATTTCGATTTCATCGGACTTTCCTACTGGGGATATTGGTTATTTATTCCAGCATTCTTTATTTTCATTGGTGGATTTTCACAACTATATACCAATAGTAAATTTAAAAAAGCTGTTAAGAATGCCATCTTAGATCGGGGAAAACAATCAACATTTAATTTAGAAGATTTAGCACTTGAGGTTGGAATAAAACCTAAAGATGTACTCCGAGTACTAGTAGATTTGCGAGCAATTGGAGCTATAACCTATCGCTTTAATTCAGATACAGGTGAGGTTATTTTAGGAGAAGACGTAAGTTATACTCCGGTAGAAAACTTTCAAGCTCCTAAAAAACTTGATTCAGCACTTCCTTCAGAAGGAAAAAGTTACTGTGTATATTGTGGCAATAAAATTAGAGAAGGCTCTCAATATTGTGCCTTTTGTGGCTCAAAATTATAATTTTTCTTTAAAATTTTTTTTATTTATTTTACTAATAAAACGTTTATCCTTAATATAAGATCTATTACTAGATAAAAATAGTCAGATTTATTATTGATAAAAGTGAATTAAATTGAAAAACTCCATTCTTACTTTTGGAGAAATCATGTTAAGGCTTTCTCCTCCAAATTTTAAAAGATTTACTCAAGCTCGATCATTTGATGTAATTTATGGAGGAGGAGAAGCAAATGTAGCGGTATCACTAGCAAATTTTGGGCTTCCCGTCGAATTTATTACCCGATTACCAAATAATGATCTAGGTTTGGCTTGTATTCAATATTTACGGCAATATGGAGTTAATACAGAGAAAATCATAATGGGGGGAGAGCGAATAGGAATCTATTTTCTTGAGGTAGGTGCTTCTGCCCGTGCAAGTAAAGTAATATACGATCGTGATAATTCAGCAATTGCTACAGCTACTCCTGATATGTTTGATTGGGAACAAAACTTCGAGGGTGTATCATGGTTTCATTGGACGGGAATTACTCCTGCGATATCTCAAAATTTAGCAGATATATGTCTCGATGCTCTTCAAGTAGCTAAATCGAAAAACATAACTATTTCATGTGATCTTAATTATCGGAGTAAACTCTGGAAGTATGGTAAGAAACCAATTGATATTATGCCCAAATTAGTAAGTTTTTGTGATATTGCTATTGGTAACGAAGAGGATGCGGAAAAAGTACTCGGCATCAAAGCACCCGCTATTGATGTTACTTCTGGAAAAATTGATTCAAGTAAATACGAAACAGTTGTTAAGGAAATTTCACAAAAGTACCCCAATTTGAAGTATATCGCTATTACTTTACGAGGTTCTCTCTCTGCTAGCCATAATACATGGTCTGGTATTCTTTATGATAAAAAGAGAACATATTTTGCTCCTCACTATGACATTGCTTATATTATTGATAGAGTTGGAGGAGGGGATTCTTTTGCGGCAGGATTGATATATGGACTTCAAAATTTTGAAAATACCCCTCAGAAAGCTTTAAACTTTGCTGTTGCGTCATCTTGTCTTAAGCACACGATTTTTGGAGATTTTAATTTAGTATCTGTTGATGAAGTATTAAAAATTATGAAAGGAGACCTTTCAGGGAGAGTCTCTCGATAATGCTAGTTTTCTTCTAATGAAAATACAATTTATATCTCAGTAATAATTTCTAACATTAATATAAAATTCAATATTTACGTGATAATTTTGATGGAAAAATATGAAAAGATGATAATTACCGCAACAACTGCAAATTCCTGGATATATCCTAATGTAAAAAATTGGGCGGAAAATACCAATGACTTAATTAACGACGTAGTGCAATGCTATGAAGCGGGAGCTGCTATTGCTCATGTCCATCTTCCAAGAGGAGAAGAAGAAGAAATTGTAAAAAGAATTAGAGAAAAATGCGATATTATTATTCAAGGAGGGATGTCTAGCTATCCTATAGAAGAACGTACTCCAGATTTTTATGCAAAACCAGATATGCTCTCAATTATACTCAACCATCATGATGAGCATTTCACTGGATTAAGTGTCAATCAAATACACGATCTAGATGAATTAGAGCAATATTGTCTGACGTGTAAAAAGTTCAAAATCAAGCCTGAATGGGAAGTTTGGCATACTGGATCATATTGGAATCTGAATTTTTTAATCAAGAAAGGATTAGTAGAAGCTCCCCATGTTTTAACTTTATTTTTTAATTGGCCAGGTGGGACCTGGTCTCCTGCCACAGCAGATGAGTATCTTCATAGAGTGAAGTATATGCCCGAAAATTGTCTTCATTCCGTAAGCATAATGGGACCAGAACAAACTAAAATCGCGACTTTATCTATTGCCAATGGAGGTAATGTGCGGGTTGGGACAGAAGATTTCCCTTTTATCAAAGAGGGACATCCAGCAAAAAATAATGCCGAATTAGTGTCAAGAATGGTTAAAATTAGTAGAGAAATGAATCGTGAAATAGCAGATCCTTCTGAAGCACGTAAAATTATTGATTTATAATTTTAAATAAAAAATTTAAGGGTATAAATATGAAACTGAAAAATAAAGTGGCAATTATTACGGGAGCAGGAGCAGGTATAGGAGAAGCTACTGCTAAATTATTTGCTAGGGAGGGTGCTATAGTCTGTTGCAACTCTCTTTCTCAATCAGCATTAAATGTTGCTGATGATATACTTGAAAAAGGTGGAGATGCAATTTTTATTCAAGGAGATGTATCAAATGAGCAAGAGGCAAGATATATAATAGAGCAGACAATTAATGAGTATGAAAAGATAGATATTTTATTTAACAATGCTGGCATAGTTTTGGGTGGAGCTATTGACTCTATTTCAACTGAAGATTGGGATCGAACAATGGCTGTAAATGTTCGAGGCGTGTATTTAGTATCAAAATACGCAATTCCTTATTTAAAAAAAACTAAAGGATGTATCATAAATAATGCCTCTTCTGTAGCTTTCAAAGGAGTTCCTAATCGTGCGGCTTATACTGCATCCAAAGGAGCAGTCCTTTCAATGACGAGAGCGATGGCTTCGGATTATCTTCAAGATGGTATTAGGGTAAACGGAATATGTCCAGGTACCACTGACACTCCTTCTCTAACTGAGAGAATTAAAAGTCGTGGGGGCGATTATAATAAAACTAGGCAAAGCTATATTGATAGACAACCACTAAAACGTCTTGGAAAACCTGAGGAAATCGCTGAAGGGGTATTATTTTTAGCTACAAATGAATTTTGCACTGGTGTAAGCCTTTTGATTGATGGCGGAATGACTATGTAATATCTTTTCTTTCTCGGCTATTATCTCGTAGTCCATCCACCATCTATTCTCAAGTCAGCTCCAGTGATATAGGAGGATTCTTCAGAGGCTAAAAAGAGGATTCCATTAGCAATTTCTTCGGGTGTAGCCCATCGCCCCAGTACTCCTTCTTCTTCAAATTCTTTCTTTACTTCTTCATATGACATACCTCTATCACGAGCTTGTTTTGCAACATCACTTTGCAACATCGGTGTATCTGTTGCTCCAGGTGAAACACTATTAACTCTAACATTATATGGAGCTAAATCCAATGCTAACGCTCTGGTATACCCAAGGACACCTGCTTTCGTTGAACAATAATTAGCATGAGCAGTTTGGCCGATATGAGCCGCAACAGAAGCTAGAGTTATAATTGATCCAAATTTTTGCTTTTTAAAATAGGGTATCGCAAACTTGCATGTATAATGAGTTCCCTTTAAATTTACATTGATTAATAGGTCATAATCCGCATCTGGAAAGGTTTCAACTGGACCTACTCGTACTACTCCCGCATTCACAATTAATACATCTATCTTATTAAATACTTCAATAATATGTTGCATCATTTCTTTTACTTCTTCTGGTTGAGTCACATCAATCTTCATGATTGTAGTTCTATTCTGTTCTTCTTCCTTTAACATATCAAATGTCTCTCTTAATCCTTCTTCATCAATATCGGAGAGAATTTGAATTGCTCCTTCTTGGGCAAATAACTTAGCGGTGGCTTGACCTATACCTGATGCCGCTCCTGTTATGACAACTACTTTATCTTCCATTCGCATATAAAATCATCTCTATTTTACTATGATTTGTTTATCAAGTTTAGATAACCGCTCACAACCAGTACCACTAACTCGATAGCAATCCTCTATTCCTACCAAACCCTGACTCCGAACATTAAGCCATACTTCAAGATCAAGAACCATATTCTCTTCAAAAGGAATATCCATTGCGCCACTAGGTCCAAATAAATGCGTTTCCTCACATTCCAATCCTATGCTGTGGGCAGTAATGAGGTAAAAACCTCTTTTTGTAATTGATTTCAAATAATTAGTTGCTTCTTCTTTTAATTCCTTTGCATTCACCCCAGGCTTAATATTTTCTGCACAATATTCTTGAACTTGAATCATATAATCCATTGCTTCTTGAGCTTTCTTAGGAACTTCACCAATTACTACTCCTCGACTCACATCAGAAATATATCCTTCCCAAACAGCACCAAAATCGAACCTTACAATGTCATTTGGAGTCACAGGAATTCCTAAACCGGGTGCTTCTGGATCCGACGGTCCGATATTCATAGTTAAATGATCCCAACCCCACGCTCCTTCATCTACTATAGTTCTTCTTGCAATTTTCAATAACTCAGTATCCTTTACACCTAACTCAACCGATTCAATGCATCTTTCTATAGCTTTTTCTGCAACTTCAGTGGATTTCTTTATTCTTCGAATTTCTTCCTCAGTTTTAATCAATCGCATTTCAATAAATGCTTGATCTCCATTTACGAAATTTGCATCAGGAAATTTACCTCCTAAAGCCTCAGATTGATATCGTGGCATATACGATTCAAGGCCAATAGTTTTGTTCCCTAAATCCCATTCTTCAATTTTTTCTAATAACTTCTTTACAGCGCCTTCTAAGGATCCCACACGAAAAACATCGCTAGGGGGTACCCATGAAAACTCTTCCACACTATCATACAATGACCATACAATAGCACTTTCCTCACCATCTCTACGGACCATAGAAAGGTTAGGATATTGATTTGATAATACATAGAGAATAGGATTCGGTGCAACATGAGTAACTGGGAGCCCTGTTGTATAAAATACATTTACTGGTGTAGAGGCTATCAATAGGTCAATATTTTTCTTGCTAAGTATTTCTTTAACTCTTTTTTTATTATAACCAATTGGTTCTGCCATTTCAACATACCTAATTACTCTTAATTACTGATAAAAATATGTATTCCGTTAAAAATGTTTAATATTCTAAATCTAGTAGCATTAATTATAATTTTACCTCTATGTCCAAGAGTCTATATAAAATGAAAAGTCTAATTAAAATGGAATGATTTTTGATACCTATGGATAGTGTTAATTATGGTTTAGTTGGTATTGGAAATACAGTTAATTCTGCTTGGCCTTATCATTATGCGGGAAGTAAAGATAATCCGAATATAAATTTCACATCAGTATTTGATATCGATATCAAAAAAGGAAAAAAGTTAGCTAAAATCTTTAATCTTAAGTGTTATGATACGTATGAAGCAATGTTGGAAAGTGATATTGATGCTGTGCTTATTTTAGTTCCACATCATGCCCATGAGGAGGTTGTAGTTAAAGCAGCAAAAGCCGGAAAGCATATATTATGTGAAAAACCTATGGCAACCTCCCTTGAAGGATGTGATCACATGATAGAAGCAACAAATAAAGCGGGTGTGAAGTTCATGATTGCAGAGAATCATCGATTCCTACCAGCACATCAATCTATCTATGATTTTATTAAACAAGGTTTTATTGGAAATCCTTTCATGGTCCGGACCTTTGAAGGTGTCTATGAGACTCATAATGTTAATAATCCTAAATCTTGGAAAGCCAGTATTGAAAAAGCGGGGGGTGGTGCATTAATGGACATGGGAGTTCATAAATTTGCTACTCTGAATTGGATTTTAAATGATAAAGTGGAATCAGCTTATTGTTGGATTACAAAACAAATTACTAATTTACCGGGAAAAGCAGAAGATAATGCCTTCATCCTTTTAAAATATCGTTCAGGGATTGTTGTTGAATGTACCTTAAGTTTTACAGTTAACGCCACTCCATCAAATCATTTAGAAGTTTATGGAACAAAAGGAACATTGATAGAAAATCATTCTTGGAAGGATCCTATAAGATTATATTCTTCTAAAGAATTAGATGCTGAAAAATCTGATGGGTGGTATCTTCCAAAAATTAATCATGGAGCATTTCCAAAATATTATTTCATTTCCATGGGTATTGAAGATGCTTACTTTACAGAGTGTATCCTTGAGGACAAAAAACCCGATTTTAAGCCGGAGGATGCAAAAGAAGCGGTTGCTACAGCACTTTTAGCTTATTTATCCGCCATTAAAGGAAAAATAACTAATATGGATGAATTAATTGATCTTTATAAGACAAAAGGAACAAAAACCATTTTCGACCAGCTTCCAAAAGCCATACAAACTAATACTATTTTAGACAAATAAATCACACTCAAAAATCCCGATAAATTTGTTGGGGCCAATTTATCCTTTTGCAGAGCAAAAAGATTAATTATAATTGGTTTTTGATTACTATTAATGATCTATTAGTAACGCACTTTAATATGGGGAATTATTTCTATTTTTGAATATGAAAATTTTAGATGATAAAAAATTTATCAGAAATGTGGAAAACTTAATTGATCCAAAGGAAGTTAGCCATTTGTATTTCTTCCAATCATTCAAACGGCTTTTACCTCGCTCCCTTTTTAAAAAACTTTTAATTAAGACTTCAAAAAAGACTCCCTACATGGGTTTTGTAATTGAACCTTATTGTCTGTTTTTATTCTTTAAGCTTAAAAATATCGAGAAGGCAAAATCGTTATTACCGCAACGCTATGAGTTGAAAAAGTCCAGAATTTTTGCAGATGAAGAACCAGAGTATTATTTTGGAATGGGGGTTTTTAATACACGAGCAAGTACTTTCTGGGGCTCTAGATTAGAAACGTATCTCATCGCAGAAGATAAACAAACTGGTCTTATCTCTTGGATTTTTATCGATATTCTGAGCAACACAATTATTGCTGATCCTTCAGTAGGGGTCGCAGATAGAAACAGTACAAATGCGATATATACGACTACTTCAAAGGGAGACATACTACTTGATTTTAAAGAAGACAAGACTGATCGACAGATAATCTTAACGGGTAATATTAACAATGGAAAAATGCGCAACCTTGATAAACCCCTTTGGGTGCTAGGAAATACATCGATTGGTCATAGTATAAAATTTTCAGATAAGAAATCAGATAATAAAGATGATACACTTGCTGTAATATTTGATCCTGCTGAAGTTGAAAAGGCTTTAGATATTCCAATTGAAGATATTCACTTAAAGTTTAATAATCTTAATCCAGATTTTGCAAAACCAGAACTATGCAAGGTGTTATGTTTTCCCTTTGCTCAACATTATATGGCTGATAGTCCAGGTTGTCGTACCTATATCAAAAATGTCGATGATATGATCGAAACTTATAACAAAATTGCAGAAATGAAAGAAATGAAAACCTTTTCAACACGAGGTATAAAAAAAATGTTATTAATAGGCTTATCTTTATTTATGTTATTATTTATATTCATTTTTATTTTATTGATAATTAATCTATGAAGATGGATTTGAAAAATGTTGCACTGTGATATAAATGGACAAAGAAGAAAAAAGGAATTTTATAAAAAAGACTGAATCTCTTGTAAAGCCTCAAGATGTAACTGCCATTAGTTTTTTGAGTAGCTTCAGTGCATCTCTTCCTAAAAAAACGCAACATAAATTTACAGAGAGCGGCAAGAAAAAAGTCCCGTATATGGGATTCATAGTAGACCCCTATAGTTTCTTTCTATCTTTTAAGATAACTGATACTTCAACAGCGCAAGATATGCTTCCTGAAGGATATGAACTGGCAGAAGCTTCAATTTTTAAAAGTGATGAAAAGTACCCAATGGCAATTGCAAGCGTATTTACCGCTCGAACATCCGGATTTATAGGCACGCGAGTCGAGTTTTATATTATTGCTCGTAATAAAGAAACTGGGATGTTATCTTGGGTTATTTGTGATTATGAAACGAATACCAATAGTTATGACCCAAAGAACGGATTTTGTGGATACACCTGTGATCCTGCCTTGTTTGCCATTACATACTACGGGGAATTAATGGTTGATATTAGAAATCCCACCAAAAATAAAGAATTCATTTTATCGGTTGACTTAACAAAACAAGATTCAAGGCAATTAGACGAATCTCTCTGGATTGAAGGAAATTTTATTGTTGATTATGGTGGAGAGATAAAAAGTGAGTTTTCAGAGCCTTTTACCCTAATTTTTGACTCAGATATGGTGAAAGAAGCGGCAAACATACCTTTAGAACAAGTTTCAATCAAGGCAAACTCCTATCTGGCTAATATCATTGATCCTTTTAAGCCAGTAAACGCTCTTATCTTTCCTCATAGCCAGCACTTCATTATTAGGCAGGATTTGCAAAAATATGGGGTTAAAAATCAACAAGATTTAGATTCTGAAATAAAGACTTTTCTTACTAGAACTGGATTTAAAGGCATGTCAGGCGATGATATCAAAAAACCTATTTATAGAATGATCTTAATTTCTTACCTAGGACTTATCAGTACAATAGTATTTTTACTAATACTACTCTTCCTATAAGTTTGGGTAAAAAAGTCATTTTTTGTTTTTCATTAAATTCTTGGCAGCTGCCAATCCTGTAAGGATCGCAATGGGTATTCCAGAAGGACTATATACCCATTGACCAGCTTGGAGTATATTTGGAATAGGATTTTTCACAGATTTAGTCATTT
>JAEOSU010000024.1 GCA_016840165.1 Promethearchaeota archaeon | reverse complement strand
TGTGGGACCTCATTACCTGTGCGCTCAACGACAATAACATGCTCAATGGTAGGTACATCATCGATAATTTCAGCAACATCAGCCATCTTTGGATAAAATTTTCCAGCGCGTACTGTTTCATCACTGGTAAAGAGTAATCGAGAGTTAGAATCGTCAATTCTATCTTTTACTGCTTCTTTTGAGAATCCTCCGAACACAATTGAGTGAATAACACCGATACGGGCACATGCAAGCATGATAATGGCGAGTTCGGGAATCATAGGCAACCAAATGGTTACCCGGTCCCCTTTTTTCAAACCAAGTTTTCTCATTCCATTCGCAACTTTATTAACTTCTTTCATTAGTTCACTGTAGGTAAATTTTCGTACCTGGCCCGGTTCATCTGCTTCCCAGATGATTGCGACACGATCACCATTTCCTGTTTTGACGTGTCGGTCAAGACAATTATACGCGACGTTTAGTTTTCCACCCACAAACCATTTTCCTGGAAATAAATCGGTTTTTTCCCATATTTTTTCATATGGTTTAAACCAATCGAGCGATTGTGCTTGTTCTCCCCAGAAACCTTCCATATCTTCAATGGACTTGGTGTATAATGTTTTATACTCTTCAAAAGTCATCCCTGATTTCACAAATTCGGTGCCAAATTTAACAGGGTCAAATTTACGTGTTTCAGTGAGGATGCTTTCCATCTTTTTATCTTCTTTCGACATTAAATCTCACATTTTCGATTGTTATATTGAATTTATTTGTAAAACTTTCTTTATTAGGTAAATTCTTTAAAAATTTTAAAGCTTTTTCAGCAAACTCATCCTATTTAAATTTTACTCATTCAAATGGATAATATTTGCTTCAAAAAGGAGATATATGGAATTGAATTTAAACATTTTATTTATAAAACATTGAAAGATAAGGGGTTATAATTGCGAGAGATAAGCATGAAAGAGAGAAAATTAATAAAAAAAATTATTCCTTTTTTTCACAATCGGTCCTATTAAGGACACCTTCTTTAGAAATTTTTCCTTGGCAAGAGAATGTATCTTGATATGAATTTTGGCATTCTGCTTCGAACTCTCCTTGAGTCTTGTTTTGGGGCTGACTTACTTTGCACGTTTCAAAGCCGAGGTTCTTTTCCAAGCGTTTTTCAATTTTCTTATTATCTTCCATAATATTATCAAAATAAATTTGTCGGGGGTTAAAAATGTAATTCTAATGGTTCATAAATGATTTGAAAAATAGACAGATTAGTAAAATAACAATATTCTTATGAAATTCAATAAACAAGAGAAAATTCAAAAAAAAAGTTTGAAATTTTTTAATTATTAAGCCTTAATAGTAAACTCACTGTCTAATATAAGCGATAATACTTAGAGCTATCTTTGCACCAAGAATAATAAAATCGAAGATCATTTGCGATACAGTTGCAGGCAGAAATGTCGACCCGAACACCGCGAATACAGATATTTCAACAATTAAAACTGTTACACACATGCAAATCGTATATAGAAAAAGGAATTGAATCTTTTCCCATTCTTTTTTAAGAAGCATTAACACTGCGAAAACGAATGTAACTAGACAGAGCCCTCCAAATGCTCTTACATGAAGGGGATTTGTCCAACCCTCATAATTCAAAGTTATATCATAAAAAAAGAGAAGTAAGATCCCAAATATCAACCAGATAATAGCATCTACTATAAGGGCGATTTTTGTAAGTAGTTTAATTTCGGTCATTTTATTCACATAATATTTTGAGATTTTTTATAAATTTTAGAAAAATTGGAAATCAAATTCCAATAAATAGCCTTAATATTAAAAGCTTACTTTTCTGTCAATTTTTTTGAAATAATTGATATTAGTTGACTCGACCTCATTTAAAGCTCAAAGAATACTATGAACTTCGAAAGTATTATATGGAAGGTAAAACCTATTATAGAAATAGGAGATAATAAGTATATAACGATAGTTATAGTTGTAATGAGTTTATCTATTGGTGGAATAATATGAGTAAGCATTATATGGATGATGAGTGGAGAGAAAAGTGGAAGGATAAAGAGATTACGGTAAAAGAGGCTATAGGTAAAATTATCCCTGGAAATCGTGTCTTTATTGGATCTGCTTGTTCAGAGCCACAAGCATTAACTTCTGAACTGATTAAGGCTTCAAATAACCTCATCGACACCGAGATCATCCATTTTTTCACTATTGGACCTGAAAAGTATTTTAAAGATAAAGCGGAAGATTTGTTTCGGCATAACGCGTTTTTTATTGGTAAGACCTTACGTGAGGAAATAAATAAAGGGCAAGCTGATTATACTCCTATATTAGCGAGTGAGATCCCATCCTTATTTCTTTCGGGTAGAAAGAATTGTGATGTGGCACTTATTCAAATCACTCCTCCGGATCGCTATGGTTTTTGTTCTTTTGGGATAAATGTTGATTTTGCGAAGCCAATTTCGAAAGCGACTTTTCTAACTATTGCCGAAATTAATCCTCAAATGCCAAGAACATTGGGGAATAGTTTTATTCATATGAAAGAGATTGATTACTTTGTGATTAATGATACGCCACTTTTAGAATTCCATTTCAAGGAAAAAAATGAGGTTGTAGAGCAAATCGGAAAGAGTGTGGCAACTCTTATCGAGAATAAATCTACCATTCATATCGGTAATGGCTCGTTACCTAATGCATGTTTGAAGTATCTTAATGGTAAAAAGGATTTAGGAATGCATAGCCATTATGTTACAGACAATATCATTCCTTTGATTGAGAGTGGTGTATTAACCTGTAGGAAAAAGAATTTTCATCCAGAAAAGATAATCACCAGTTTCACTTTAGGGACCAAAAAATTGTATGATTTTATCAATAATAATCCTTATATTGAATTTTATCCATCCGATTACGTATGTAATCCGAAGTATATTGGCATGAATAAAAAGATGGTATCCATTAATCAGGCGTTACAAATAGATCTTACAGGGCAAGTAAACACATCAACAAAAGGCTACGATTTTTACTCAGGTATTGGAGATACGGTTGATTTCATGCGGGGGGCAGCATTTTCTAAGGGAGGTAAACCTATTATCGTTCTGTCATCTACTAGAAAAGATGATTCTATTTCAAATATCGTACCACATCTGGATGAGGGTGCGGGAGTGATTTTATCCCGAGCGGACGTTCATTATGTCGTTACTGAATGGGGAGTTGCATACCTTCACGGAAAAACCATTCGCGACCGAGTGATTGAGCTAATTTGCATTGCTCACCCTAAATTCCGTCAGGAATTATTGGATGAGGCTAAAAAATTGAATTATATATTTCAAGATCAATTACTACCATGCGATGAGGAAGGTCGGATATGCATTTATCCTTATAAGTATGAGACCATTTTTCACACCAGAACGGGCGAAGTGGTGAAGATTAGACCCGTAAAGACTACTGATGAATATTTATTAAAAGAACTTTATTATTCTCTAAATGAGCGAGATCGTTATTTGCGCTTTTTTGAGCTTCGCAAAGAATTTACCCATTCAAAAACTCAAAGTGAAGTAAATATCGATTATAAAAATATATTTTCAATTGGGGCGTTCATTGGAGACATTATAAAAGAAGAGATGGTAGGGAGCGCGACTTATTACCTTAATCCTGAAAATAATATGGCAGAATATAGTTTTCTGATACGAGAAGATTATCGGGGAAAAGGATTAGGATCCTTTTTATACCATCATTTAATTATTATTGCCAAAGAATTAGGTATTAAGGGGTTTTATGGAAATATTCATATCCAGAATAAAAAGACCGTACAAATCATTCGAAAAGGGGGCTATACCAAAATCACTCCTCCTGAAGCGGGAGAGAAAGAATTGTTCTATGAAGTATTTTTTGACAAAGAAAATTCAATCGATTGAGATAGAGAAACCATACTTTTTTGATTTTGTTTTAATTATGTATTATGTTTTGTGATGAGATATAAATACACCGATTATCATCTGCACACCAACTGGAGCATAGATATCAAAGATGATGGTCCTTCATTTGAAGATTATATTCAGATCGCGGAATTGAATAGAATTAATGTTTGTTTTTTAGAACACTATGAATTACGCTATATGGATAAGCAATTCTCTAATCCTTTCTCAAATGAAAACATTAATAATTATTTAGAAGAGTTAGACATTCTTAAGGAAACCTACGATTTTATATTAGCGGGACTCGAAGTTGATTACTATGCGGAAAAAGAAGAAGAATTGAGGGAATTTATGGATGATTATAGCAAAGAACTTGACTTTATTGCGGGTACAGTTCATGAATGGGTCCCTTTTTACCCCATTACGACAAGAGAGAAATTGGTGGAATTGTTAGAGAGGAAGTCAATGAAAGATGTGATTACAGAATATTTTTTAGAATCTCAGAAGATGGTGGAATCAAAAATCTTTAAAAATATATGTCACATTGATACTATTTTCCGCTATATTAATGAGAATGATATAAAACCCGAAAAGGATTGCGATACATCAAACAAGAAAGTCTTAGAATTAGGAAGATTATGTATTAAAAATAATATATCAATAGAATACAATCTCTCGGGTCTGCGATTTCCAATAAAGCGCCCTTTTCCTTCGAGAGAAGTGATACGAATTTTACAGAAAGAAGGAGCAAAATTCTTTATTGGTTCGGATTCTCATTCTCTTGAATATTTTGAAGAACAGATACCTAAAGTAAAAGATGCGTATCATTTTATCAAATTATAATAGTTATAATAGAAGTGATTACTAATGGACAGCTCAAGCCTAATTGAAAAAATCGATAGCTGGGATAAAAAAATTATAATCAAATGGAATGGATATGGTGGAAAACTATTAGCATTTTTCCTTAGAATTATCTCTTTTCTTGGCAGGGAAACAATATGGCTTATTCTAATAGTATTTTTTTTATTAATATGGTATGATCCGATCTTATTTTCGTATATTGGTTCTACATTTTTAGCAGGACTGATAATAATCGTCCCGAGTAAGAATTTTGTAAAAAGAACACGTCCCTTTGATAGTTTGAATCAAATTAGGGTTTTAGAAAGAAAACCAAGTTCGCAGAGTTTTCCTTCATGGCATGTATATAACGTTGTATCCCAGGGATTGATGTTTATCTATCTCTTTAATAATTTAATTATAATTGTCGTTGCTATTGTTTGTTCTATAATTGTCGCAATTTCAAGAATTCAACTGGGTGTCCATTATCCTAGTGATGTCATAGCAGGAGGACTTTTTGGGATACTTGGCTTTTTAATAGCTTTATATGTTATCGCACCAATATCCTATACAATACTTAATTTTTTTGAAAGCTTTATTACTATCCCAATTGAATATCAAAAATTGAACAGTCTATTATTTCAAAATTTCTGGTATAGTGCTTTATGTTCAGGACTGATTATTATAATTTTTATTATAGCTAACTATAAATGGATACGAGATTATTTTAAAAAGAATTCTAATCTGTAGAAATCAGAGATTTAATTTGCGTTTCTTATCAAATAATTGTTTCAACTCATTTAAGACCTGAGAGCGCGAATCTGCGGGGCTTGCATGTCCTCTGGTCTGAGCTGAACCTGCAATACTTATTGGAATACCACTTTGAGCAATCTCAAATGCTCCACTTTCAATTGCTCTCATTCTGCTGTCAAGATCATTTAATTGTTTTGAAATACTTTCTGAGAGACGAATTACTGCATTCATCGTTTCCTCAAGTGTTTTACCGAGACCTTCTACCTTTTTTAGTGTAGGATTAGTAAGCGAATGTGCTGATTTCATAACATCTTTAATGTATTTGGAAAATTCAGGCTCATTAGAGATGAGTGAATAGATTGAGGTAAGATAAGCCTCAAAATCAAATCCATATTGTGTTAAAAGCTGGTTGAGATTATCTTTTAAAAGTTCAACGCTCAATTCAATTTCAGGATTACGCCGTAAATCAGGGTCATGTTTATGGATATAGACCATAATAAATGGGTCTTCTTCAAGCGTTTTCAAAATCTGTAGAATCTCCTCAAAATATTCAAAGGATTCAGCAAAGCGTTCGGCATCTTGGATATCAATTACATAGATAAGCAAATCAATTTCAAGAAAATATTGCTCGGGATTTTTTAAATATTTATCACGATATTGTTTTTGTCCGCCCATATCCCAGATAAATAGCTCCACATCAGAATCTTCCATCTGTATATTCCTTCTGTCTACCCCTTTCGTTGGAGTTAAAGTTGCAAGGCCTTCTATTCCCAGTTTTCCTCCAAATTTATTTAATATCGCCGTTTTACCTGCATTATCTAAACCAACAACCATGACCTTTTGCCGGGCTTTTTTGAAAAAATCTTCATCTTCTTTGATATTCATTATAATTGAGCTTATAGTGATGGCTTTTTGGAGATTTCCTTTTAGGGAAGGGTTCTTGACTTTCAATTCTTCGAGTTTATTGAGCAATTCTTCCTGAATTTCAGCATATTTGATAGGATCTTTCGTAGATTCACCTTTGTTGATATGTTCAAAGGGATCCTCTTTATTAAGCTTTGACGCATCTTCGATAGAAGTAATATCTAAGATGTCTTTTAATACCTTAGCTTCACTCTTATTTAAAAACTTATAGGAATAGATAGGAAGTTCCTTCACGTCCTCGAGTGTTTTGAGCTTATTAATTTTAACAGAATTCTCATCTAAGAATTTGGAAAAAATATTGATGATATTAGTGATATTTATTGACATAACGATCTCAGCAAGTTAACGATATATTTTGGATTTATTCTATTTTTTCTAATTTTTTTTTCTTTTTTAAGATAATAGTTAAATACTTAAAGATATAAATTTTCTCTAGAGATTCCAGTTTACATTAAAATTTAAATATGTATTTTATTTTAACTATTATACTCCAATATAAGAATTTAGATTTATAATATTTTATGCCGTCACATTTTGAAGAAAATGGATTTTTTGAGGAAAACAAGGAGGATTCTTGTTGTGACTCTCCTAAAATTTCAGAGGAAGATGGGTTTTATGTATGTTTAAATTGTGGATCGGTGTATAGTAGAATTCTTGATGATTCTCCACGAAGAGCTTTTACGCAAGAAGAAATTCAAAAACGGAAAAGTAATGAGCGTGTATATAGTCCTATTGGTCCGAGAACCATTATTCGAGGGAGTCGTGATGCACGGGGTACGTTACTTAGCCCAAAATATAAATCTAAATTTAACCGATTGGCAAAGATCCATCGTTCATTAACAACCAGTTATGAGCGAAATCTATGGATTGCATTACCGAATTTGCAACGATTGCAGAAAAGGCTTGGTATACCAGATACGGTAGCCGAAGATGCACTTCGTATCTATACCCAAACAGTAAAGAAAAAGTTAACCATGGGGAGAAGTATCGACACTTTATTGTCCGCATCAATATTTTGTGCACTCAGAGTGCATGGAATTCCCCGAACTGTTGAAGAAATTACAAAAGTCGCCCAAATTCCAAAAAAAAAAGTAATTAAGAGTTATCGTCTAATTTTAATGGAAGTATTACCAAATTTAAATTTAAAGGTACAGCATTTTACTCCTGATAGATATGTGGATAAATTTAATGATGAGCTAAAATTGTCTATGCAATGTCGAAATATTGCTGTAAAATTAATAGAAAGTGCTAAAGAGCATGGTTTTAATTCAGCAGGTAAGGATCCTAAAGGAATTGCGGCAGCTGCTATCTATATCGGTTCAAAAATATGTAATGAAAATAAAACACAGAAAGAAATCAGCAAGCTCGCCCGTGTGACCGAGGTTACGCTTAGAATGCGGGTAAAAGACCTGATGAAATATGCGGATACTAATTAAACTTTATTTATGATATTAATTAGTGCTTTTTCTTCTTCGAAAATGGGTAATACATCCAAAAGATCCTGGATTTGTATTAAGTATTTATCTATTTTATTTGATTTTACGAATATAATAAATTTTATACACCGAATATAAAAGGTCTCCTCAATTAATCTTTTATTAAGCCCAAGCGAATCTAAAAAAAATTCAATATTTGAACGGATAATTTGAAGAGATTGATTTGCTTTTAAAAAACTTAATCCATGCAATAGCATCATTAGGGAAGCGGTTTGCAAATCTTGTCTCCGTACCATATTTTTTGCTAATTCAAAATACTCATCTCCCGCCTCTCTAAATTTATCGTCATTAAGTAATTCAATTATCTTATTGTAATAGCGTTTTCTCATGGGCGTTCGTTTGTTTAAAAAGTCCTCTCGTTCCCGATATACATCGCCCCGCATCTGTTTTAGTATGGCAAGGTCTTGATCCAGTTGGATCTGAAGTTTGCTAATTTTGCCAAGATCTTCTCGAGTGAGTATTTCCTTATCCTCATCAATACTTTCAGTTTTTTTTGGTTTTAATTTATTCAATATCTCAATTTCGGACTCAAATAAGACTAAATTTTCAATGAGTAAATCCAGTCCAAACTTAAAAAGTTCATTCAAGTCATTATCCAAAAGGAAGAAAAGTTCTTTCATCAAAAGTATTTCAGGTAATTTTTCAATATTAGATTTAAATCGTTCTAATCTAGTCAACATTTCAAAGAATTTTTTCTTCCCAACTAAAGAATTTTGATAATTCATTAGAATCGCAGTGCCAATTATTAAGCTAACCGCTGCTTCTTTTTCGAACTTCTCAATAAGTTTTGGTATTGTTTCAAAGTAATCTAAATAAGCGTTTTCCAATTTTCCAAGAGAGAGGTCTTCCAATGATAATCTCCAATATTGATTTTTCATAAGCTTTCTTCGAGCGATATCTTTCTTTTCTTTAATTATTTTAGAAGCATACTGCTCAAGTTCAACCTTTATCTTATCAAGTTCCAAGCTTTTTTTTATAATAGTATCCATCGACTTCTCTTTTTTGAATGTTTTTCCTAAATAGCTATATAAAAATTGCATTTCCTCTTCAAATAAGGGTAGACTCTCCATTAAATTAACTGTCTCATTTAATAATATAACATCTTCAAACGGGATTATATTTACTAAATATTCTACCAGTGAAAAAGCGAAAATTTCGGAAATTAAAGTACTAAAACTCGAAAACTTTGATTTAAAATTGCGTAGATATTGGTTAATTTCACTTCCCCGATTTTCGTTGAGTAAAATAAGGCTTATCATCGCCAAAGAAACACTAGCTAAGTCATATTGTTTTATTCTTATTAAGTTATCAATACTAGATTCATACTCTTTAATTGCAGAACTAAGATCATTATTATTAATCATCATTAAGGCATCCTTTAAGTAGGCTCTCCTATATCCTTTTCTCTGATTTAAAAGATTTTGCCGTTCAACATATGCACTCTGTGCTTTTTTTTTCATAAAAGAAAATAAGTCTCGAAGCCGCTCTTCCTGATAAGTCTCATCAACCCTCCTGAGTTCAATCTCCCGCTTTTTATCATCTAATTTACTTAAGGTTTTATGTAATTCTTCTTTAAGCATTTTATTTTCAACCTTATCTAATGAAGCCCGAGCGCCAGAGAGATCTTCTAATTCTGTATACACAATAAAAATTTGCTTGTAAAGATCATCAAAATTTCTTTTAATATTATCTAAATAGGCCGCATTAATATCACCACTCTTTCGAATGAGGTTAAAAGTTCCTTCGATTCCTTTATTAGTTCGCTCATTATTGATAATACTGTGAGCTTTGTTTTCTAGGAAGTTTAGATAGATTTCGCCAATTTGCTTAGATTGTTCATATAGTAGCTGTTCACGATAGATAGTCAAAAGTTTTTCAAATATAAGAGTGTTTTTCTCGAAAGATTCTGCAATAGATATTTCCTTTATTTTTCCAATTATTAAATTTAGTTTGTTTACTAAATATTTTCTTTTTGTCTGTTCTGATAATTCATTATAAATTATAAAAAACTCATTGAAGTTCTTTCCTACCAAATGAATATCTAAACTCTTAGATAAAATCTGATTTCTATCCTCTTCCTTACCAAGGCTAGCAAGATAATTTGCATGAGATTTAATATGATTTGCAGCATTAAGGTATTGATGCTCTTGTATGAAATTGTTGGCTTCGTTAATAGCTTCCTCATTAAGTTGAGTAATAATTTCTTGTTCTTCGCGGATATATTCAGACACAATTAGAAGCCCTTGCTGAATGTTAGCTTGGATCTTTTGCTTTATTTCTGCTTTATAATCATCTTCTACCTTAGAGCTTAATTTAGTTAACTTCTTCTTCAATGAGAGCGAATTTATTTTATTTGTTATAATAGTTGCCATCCCAAAGTTAAGTACATCGAGAAATTGCTCGGTTAATTTTCCCAATGTTTTATCTAAATCACTTTTTTTCACATCATAAGCTTCCCATAAATTCTCTATTTCATCATAAGACTGCTTGGCAGAATATGGATCCTTATCTTCTACTTGGATTTCAAAAATTTTTATGAGTATAACTTCTAAGCTCTGAGTAAATTTATTCAGATGATCCTTTAAATTTTCTCTTTGATAAACAGAGATAGTTTTATATAATTGATCTCTTGCTTCAAAATACTTTTTTTCTTTGGATAGAAATTTAACAGCACCTGTTATTTTATCTGCCACTTCATTTAAAATAGCGATTACCATTTCATGAGGCAAACTTTCAAGAATTTGAAAGGCATATTCCACTCTACACGCTGAAATCCAGGAATTAATTGCTAGCTTAAATGTCTCATTCATTAATTGTGGATCTTTTAATTCTATTGCTGACCGCTGAGCGACAAAGAGATACTTTTTTGCAGCAAGTTCGTATTTTTGACGGTTAAAGAGTTTGTTACCTTCGGTAAGCATCGCTTCTACGTATAATCTCTGATAATTTTTAGATTTATGTTTATCTACATTCTCCAAAATCTTAGATGCCTCCAGATAGAGATTCACTTTGGAATAAAGGAGTGCTGCTTTATCACAGATAATATAATATTCGTGTTTATTAAATATTTCTGCAATTAATGCTGCTTTTTTAATAGCTTGTGCAGCATAATAATAATATTCTGGTTTTTGTTCATTAGTAGCGACTTTAAAGTATATATTAGCAAGTTGAATAAAAATTGGAAATCTCATCCATGCGTTTTCGATATTGAGTGGAGTGTCACCTGAAATCATCGATAGACATAAACATTGGAGAGCTTGATTAAATTGGGATGGTGAGAGATTCGCATAACCCTCTAAATCAGGATATTGTATCCAGAGATTTTCTAATAATTCATTGACAGAAAGTGGAAGTAGATCAAAACCATTATTGTACACTATAACTAGAGGAATATTTCGCTTAACAGAATTAATGATTGGTAAAATCATTTCGAAAAATTCAACTTCTTCTTGAATGAGAGGATTCAAAAAGTAAACAATCCCATCAACCGAAGGAAGTAAGACATCATAATCTGTATTGATCACATCAAAAACGGTATCAATCTCTAAATCACACACATCCTCAAAAACATTAATTTCTTTATACCATTCCGTATAAGTCTCTTTATCCTCTCCCTCTTCTAAAAATGCTTGCGAAATATAACTGGATAAAAATTCAGAATTTAAACTTAAAATTAATACCTTAAAGATATAGCGCATGATAGATTGATCTAAATAGTATTTTGATCTTTATTATAGTTTAGGATAGGATTTTATATTAGCAAGGGTTTTACTTATCAAAATCTCAAATCTTTAAAAATATTATTATTATTAAAAACTTTTTAACCTTGTTTTATCTAGTAAAAGTATTAATTTTATCGGATTTTATTTAATATAAGCTATTTTGAGTCATGATGGCAATGGATTACATTGAGCGTAATTATCATCTTGTTCAAGAAAGGATGATTGAACAAATGGAGGAATCATTAAAACTCGGAAGAGAATTAATCGATACTGAATTAGATGCTGGATGGCTTAATTTTGTAGTAAAACCTATATTAAAGGCTTTTTATGACTATTGGACGCAGCATGAAGCCAGAGTGGGAACATTAAAGCAGATAGAAATTACTTTAGAAAGTGGAAAAGAATTATTACTAAATGGAAATTCAGAAGAGGGATTGCTTAGAATAGTTGATAAAAATTTTCCTATATACCTTAAATACGATCAAACTACATATCAGTGTGATAAGAAGCATAAAAATTATGTCGAGTTAGAATCAATAACGAAGAAGACATTTATTAATTACGTAAGAAAAGTCGTAGCATTTTTACAGGTGGAAGAGGAGGTTAATGATTATGGCGATCTATGTCGAAGTGCTTTTAAGAATAAAGATTATGCTAAAGAAACGCTCATGAAACAATTAGAATATACAGATAAGAGCATTAGTTTGATTGAAAAGGATCCTTCTATTCTTTCCGTACCTGTAGGAAAAAGGATCATTATTAAAGCATTAAGAAAAGGATTTGAACAAACAAGAAAGGACTTCATTAAATCGATTAATGAGACTTATGATTAAGAATAACGAAAATATTAATGGAAGGACAAATTTTAAATCTAAAACCTAAAGAATGGATTAAATAATACGGTGATTTGGCGGTGGATTATATTGAGAGAAATTATGAGATCTTAAAAAAGAAAATGATTGAGCAAATGGAACTTTCACTTGGTTTTGGGAAATCTCTTATCGATTCAGAATTGGATGCAGGGATGTTTAATTTTGTTGTTAAACCTATTGTAAAATCATTTTATAAATACTGGAGCGATAAAGATGCAAAAGTTGGTACGTTAGAACAGATCAAGATCACTTTAGACACAGCAAAAGCTATAGTTAAGAATGGGAAGGTTACTAAAGAGGTATATGAGAAATTGATAAACAATAATTTCAATATATACTTAGAAAATGATCAAACAGATAGACAGTGTGATAAAAAGCATAATAATTATGAAAAACTAAAAGAAATCACAAAAAAATGCTTTATTACTCAAGTGGAGGAGAGTATTATCTTTTTAAGTGTAAAAGAAGATGTTTATAACTATGATCAATTATCTCGTATTGCGTTTAGCAATGATAAAGCGAAAGCGTATAAAGCGCTCAAAAGGCAGTTAGATTACAACGAAGCGGGAATAGAAATCGTAGAACAGGATAATTCAATTCTGAAAGTTCCAACAGGAAGGAACATAATCGTAACAGTCCTTAGAAAAGGTTTTGAGTTAACAAAACAAAAGCTCTTAGAAGATCTTGATTTGATTTTTAATTAATTTGTAAAATATATAATCTGATTATTGTGAATAATATTAGTTCTAAAAATGAAAAATTTAGCATTCTAAGAACTGTTTTTTTAGATTTATTAAAAGTATCATTTATTATTATGTGTTATTTTTACGTCTCTGAACTTTATGGAGCTATCTCAACACCTTATATCCTAAATACGGGATATAGTATCATATTTGGAGGGAGTCTACTCTTATTTACGTTCTTTTCAATATTAGCCGGAAACTATCTCTCGTTGATCGCTGGCTTCTTAGGCGAATTTATTTATCAATTGGTTTTTTATGAAAATATTTATTGGGATTGGGTTATTCTTGTGGCAATTTATGGGTTTATTTGTGGATCTTATAAATATAGACCCTCGAAATACCGTGATGGAATGAAGATTTATTATACTTTCTTGTTATTATTAATTACCTCATTTATTTTTATTATATTATTACCGATTGTTCAAATACTGTTGTATATGAATCCAGCAAATCTTGAAACAATATTTATTAACTATGGGTTCAAGTTTTTGACCCAATGTTTGATTTCCACAGTATTTTTGACTCCATTTCTACTTGTTCTCTATGATAAATTACTCGCATCAGAGGAACGTGAGATATATAATATTCTTTTGACTCACCATCCTCTAATCGCCAAAGATCATACCTTCTATTTAGAGTTAGGAAAAACCAAGATTTATTTTTGTTCACGATGCTCAGGTCTGGTAATTGGTGCGATTTTTTCAGTGTTTGTCTCTCATATATTTGAACTGATGTACTTACGTCCATTTAACGCAGAAATTTCCTTTATTATCTGCATTATTGTTCCTCTAATTGCTCTCGGTGATTGGGGAACACAGAGACTATTGCTGAGGAAAAGCAGTACTGAATCACGATTGTTAACGGGATTTTTACTTGGAGTAGCATGGCGGTTAGTACTATATACAGAAAGTTATTATTTTCTTATGATGATAATCATTAGTATTTATTTTGGAATTCTGTTCTTTCTAATATATTTAGGAAACCGAAAGATGATAAAGCAAGTAAGTAAAGATTTAGACCAATTATCTGATGAGGAGGATGATTAAAGTGAACAATATTATTTTTATCCATGGACTAGAAAGTTCGGGACATGGGTTTAAGGGAAATTTGTTCCGTAAGATTATACCCCAGATTTTAACACCAGATTTTTTTGCATTTAACAATAAACTATCTCTTAAAGATATATTTCAAACGAGAATGGGCGAATTAGAATCAATTATGGTTAAAAAAAGTAATTGGATAATTATCGGATCAAGTTTTGGGGGATTGATGGGTACGTTATTTGTGCTCCAGAATCCTGATAAAGTGAAACTACTTATCTTATTAGCACCTTTCCTGAATTCCAGTCTACTTCAAGTCGAAGCATATCAGCCTGCAGAAATACCCGTTATAGCATATCATGGCACGAGGGATAACATTGTATTGGCATCGAAATCGAAAAAAAGCGCTGAAAGACTATTTAGCAACTTGACCTATAATTTGGTTGAAGATGATCATCAACTTCATAAGACGGTTTCTAAAATTGACTGGTACAGTCTATTAGCTCCATATAAATAGAGTACCAAAAACTATAGCTTTTTCATTATATACAAAATATTGAATATTAGGAAAAAAAGCTCAATTATTGGACTCCATTTTGTTTTTAATTATATTATTCCATTTGTAGTATGTTAGGATACAATTTATGAATTACCCGACTCATTTCAGAGTTGAAAGAAAAATGATATTATTTGAATATAGAAATTGCATGATATTGGTATATGGGGAGATTTGGTATAATTTAAGAAATAAATTTGTGCTTTTCCTTGTAAAACTAAAAGCTCTCTCTAAAATCTGTAAATAAAATTTTAAATAAAATAATAAATATGATTAAGTGAGAAGTAGATGGTTAAAAAGTTATATATCTGTCGAGAATGTGGGCATGTGTACCCAGAAGAGTTATCGGAATATATAGAGAATAAAATTCAAGTTTATTGTGAAATGTGTGGCACTCCATTTTCTTTAGTGGGAGTTGATTTTAAAAGAAGTTCCCCTTTGGCTCCCAGTGAACAAAAAGGGCCATATATTCCTTATAAAAGGGGAGACAAAAGCAAATCTAAATTATCAGGGCTTATTAAAGCTCTAAACAAAATATCTTATCTTCCACTTTTGATCTTCGCGGGAATCGTGTTAGGCACTAATTTCCAAATTATTTTTATTCAGTATGAATGGTTAAACTTTTTAATAAAATCCTTAATTATCGGAATAACTGCTTTATTTATTACATTTTATGATATAAATCGCATCACACCTAAAGTTAAAGAGGAGAAATACGATGAGATTGTACTGGATGCTTTTTGCTATGGAATTTTAGGATGCATCATTTTTGGAACGGGAGTCATTCTATTAATTAAAGGAGTTTTCATAATTATCTATGTAATGGCCAATCCAAAAGAAGAAAAAAACAAGGTTTATCATTTTGGTTTAAAACTCAAGAATTCAATCAATTATTTTTCGGCAAAAGCAGGATTGATAATCATACTTTTAGTTGCATTCAATATATTTGAAAATATTGCAACCATACAATTCATTCCATTTGGACTTGATTATATTATTAATATTTTAGCGGGTTTTGAAGATTGGTTACGTATACTTATTGTAGTAGTAATTATTATCGGTTTTTGCCTAATTCCAATAACAATTTTATCTATCGATTTAAGGAAGAGGGATAAAATTGCGAGAAAAAAAATCTTCACATTTGGAGATGCAATATCAGTAATAATTTTAGGAATTTTTGGAACTATAATATTTGGAATAGGTATTTTTATCTTTTTGAAGGGTTTACTTCTCCTGTCATTATTTGTAGGAAAACCATTTGATACTGAAAAATTTGAATCTACTCAAGCACAGCAAGTGGTTGAGAGCACAAAAAGGGATTCATTTAAGGAACCTATTGATCTGCAACCTAAAGATGAACCATCTATTATTCCCACTGTTGATGAAATAACACAAGAGAAAATCCCTCAAATTATAGAAGAAGAGGAAACGACAGAAAAAACATCTGTAAGAGAAGAAGAGGAAAAAGAGGAAGTGGAAGTAATTAAAGAAATCACAGAAACTACTGCTGAGTTAGCAGAAAAAGCGGAGAAAAAGCCAGAGGTACAATTAAAGCTTCATGAATCGTTATTACCCGTGAAAAATGAAAAAGACAAGAAATTAGTAAGAGAATACTTTTCTAAGATTTTTAATGTCCTTTCAAAAGATTTACGAGCTCAAATCAAGGATTTAAGTATTCCTAAGAAAGAAAGAAAGGAGCTTTTAAAAGAACTCGCGTTTTTAAATAGACAGGAACAGGAAAAATATATTAGAGCTATAATTGAACTCTATAAAGAATTGCCCATCAAATTAATAGAAAGAATTAGAAAACTTCCCAATATCAAACCTAAATATTATGAGAAAATTATTGAGCAACTAAAGTTCATGGACGATGAGGAACAACTTAAATTTGTCCAATTTTTAGAAAAGAATGCCTAAATATTAAATAAAAGAAATCTGCCATAAAAATGTCATTAGAAAAAAGAAGAGAAACAGAAAATTCTCAAGGTGAAAATATGTTAGAGGAAAGTCAATTTAGGCGTTTAGATTTCACTCCGATCGGCAGAAAAGAAAAGAAACGAGAAGAGGAACCTGAAATTAGTGAAGTTTTGGATGAATTGACAATAATTGAAAGAGATGTCTTAGAAATTGCTGAAGATATCTTGAAGCTAAAAAGATATGATGCAGAATTTGATTTAGATGTTGAAACTCAAGCAGAATTCCAGAAATTTCCGATAATTGAGAAATTATATGCAAAATGTATTGCTAAATTAGCTTATAAAAAAGGATATAGCAAGGAAGAACTTTTCTTAGCCATTAGGGGATTAGAAGAGAAAAATTGGATTGTGACTAATGAGAGGCGAACTAAACTTGAAATATTACAAAATGAGAAACTAGTTGCAATTCTTGAGTTTATTAAAGAAAATCCAGGGGTTCATGCCCGAGATGATAAGGTGGAAGAAATTCTTGGTATTACTCGTACACCCTTCCTAAAACATATTATGACTTTAGAACGATTTAAATTAATCCGATCAAAAAAAATAGGAAAATCTCTTCATTATTTTCTGACAGATGTTCCTGAGGATTATGATAAATATAAAGTGATTTTTTCTAATCCACTTATCCCCAAAATTTTAATTGAATTGTTCAAAGAAGAGTCCATTCCTATCTCGAAAATAGGAGATGAATTGGATGTGTATTCTGGTACAATTCAATATCACATAAAAAAGCTCAAATCTTTAGATTTAGTAAGAAGTGCAAAAAATAAAAATGGGGAGACTATACATTTGGTTAATGTGGAATTATTAAAACAATATAATGAGTTCTTTAAAGAACCCGATTTTTCTGATATTCTTAAAGGATTATAATAATTAATATTAGAATACTATTTTATAATAGATTTTATTTTTGGTAAGGATTTGATTAAAATATTAATCGCATCATTTATTCCTTTTTCCATATTTGGATGAATCTCATTGGAGTTAAGTAGATCATATTTTGGATGTCCAGGAAGGTCTGAAACCGAAAGGATCGCAGCACTTTTGAGATTATATAACATCCCAAGCAAGAAGATAACGGAGGATTCCATATCTATTCCACTGATATTTAAGGTTTGGAGACCTCGTACGAATTCAAAATCTTCACAGAATAATGCATCAGTCGTCCAAAGCTTTCCTGTTTTACCTTTTCCACCCGCTATATCAGCAGCTTCTTTTTTCAAGATTTCACTTAATATGTCATTAGATTTTACTATACCTACGTTATGATTTCCCGTGATCATGTTCTGGGAGGCTATCAAGGGATTTTTAATTGTTTCAATTTGATTAGCTAATGAAGGATTAGTCCTGATGTATTGAGGGCTTGTCCCATCATCGCAATACACTAGATTGGGAATTATGACGTCTCCGATTTCAACCGGACTTTCAGTAGTTGAAACACCTCCACAAAAATCAACCCGAACAACAACTTTCGCTTTAGATCTTTTTAGACATTCCATAACTAAAGCCGCATTAGGACAACCAATCTGGGTTTGAATAATACTTACTCGGATTCCATTCAGTTTACCGTTATAAACACGCCCATATACAATTTTTTGAGATAATTTATTAACTAGTTTTTTCATTACCATCTTGATTGCGGGTAATAAGACAATTTCGTTAATATTATTAGAGGATGTCTCTAATACCATCCTCACGATTTTTTCATCAACATTAATAAACTTTAATCCAAAATTAAGAAGTTCACTTTTAATCTTGTTTAGCATAATTAATCAATTATTTCTCTTCAATTATAATTTATAAGTAGGTCTCTAATTATTATCTGACTTATAATTGTTAATAATAATTTTTAATACTTTAATAAAATACATTTATCTATAATTATAGGTTAGTGTAATATTCGAACAATCAAGTAGAGTACTGTTATGAAGAATAGATATATCGTTGATAATAAAATTACGAATGAATTTGTTGAGGCATATACCAAAACAACCTATCGAATCGTCGGTAATAATAAACATTCTGCTATTAAACCTTGCCATTGGCTTGAACAAAAGTTAATGACTGGAAGGGATAATCGTAATTGTTATAAAGGAGTTTTTGGTATTCAAAGCCATAGGTGTTTACAAAACTCTCCTTCTATGCCATTTTGTAATCATCAATGCGTATTTTGCTGGAGGGATATTGAATTAGGCAGCTTAGGAGGTGATTTTTCGGTGGAACCTGATGAACCAAAAGAATTAGTAGATGAGATGTTCCGTCACCATCGAGATATTATTGAAAATCATTTACCACTAAGAAGATACTTAGATAATTATGAGATAATGCTAGATATTTTAAATTACATGCTTCTTCATAACAATACTGAAAACATTAATTCACTTCCTAAAACCCTCCATGTAAGTAAAAACAAAATTGAGCGTGCTTTTAATCTCCTCAAGAATCAGCAGTTTTTAACTGCTAGTGACAATTCACTTAGAAACTATAGAGTTGACAATGAAATTTCTTGTTGTATTGATTCCCGAGAAGAAGTTGAGACTTTAATTCAAAGAGAATTGACGACACCTGACGAGATAATGCAAGCTCATGGCGAGGCAATGAATCCAAACCACGCTGCTATCTCGCTTGATGGAGAACCATTATTATATCCTAACATAAGCGGTTTGGTTGAGGAATTTAGAAATAGAGATATGACTACCTTTATTGTATCTAATGGTACCTTACCAAAAGTAATAAACAATATGGATTCTCTTCCATCGCAGCTTTATGTGACTCTTCCCGCTCCGAATGAAAATCTTTATAAAAAAGTATGCCGCCCAATGGTAAAACATGGATGGCAAAATCTTATAGAAACACTTGATTTATTAGACTCTCTTTCTTGCCGAACTCTTGTAAGATTAACTGCGGTAAAAAATTTGAATATAAATGAAGAATTGATAAGAGAATATGTAAATCTCGTTGAAAAAGCGAATCCACATTTCTTTGAAATAAAAGGTTTTACACTTCAAGCAAAAGCACTTCTTATTAGTGAGAGAATGAAAGAAAAGAAACCCCTACAATATTATTTCCCTGATTATGACTATTTAGAGAAGATTGCATTGAAATTTGAAGAAATTGGGAACTTTTCATTAATTTATACTAATGAAGCAAGCCGAGATTTCTTATTTGCAGTGAATTGGGACAAAAATACAAACCCTAAAATAACTCAACCTTAATTTTACATCCGAAAAACCTTGATTGGATTCATTTTCAAAATTTAAATTAATAATTGAAGAAACGATGGACTCTTAATTATTTAAATATTTAACCTTAATAATATCACTTAATAGAAATTGCAATAGTAACACTTGTTAGCAATTTTAGAATATCATATATTTAATAATGGTGAGAAGATATTCCTTCAGAGGTAAAAAATGAAAAGAGTGATCGAAAAGGATATAGCTTACAATCTATGCTACCAGGATTGGTATATGGAAGCGCAATTCTTCTGCAAGCTGTTCTAATATTCTTTTTTTATAATTACTACCAATTAATTATAATTAATTTAGTTGGTTGGGGACTTTTAGTTCTATTTTTAATAATTGGGGCTTTACCTCGCAATGAATTTAAAAAGAAAGGGGGATCAGAAAAGGGAAAAAGTTTTTTGAGCACAACAAAATTGGTTACTACCGGTATTTATAGTGTAATACGACATCCGTATTGGTTATCGTGGATATTATTAAGTTTATCCTTAGCATTAATGTCACAGCATTGGTTAATAGTGTTTTTGGGGATTCTTGCTAGTAGCTTTGTCTATGGTGAGACTTTTCTCTTGGATAAAAGATTGATTCAAAAATTCGGTAATGATTATTCCGTATATAAGAAAAGAGTTCCACGCTTAAATTTAGTTTATGGATTATTAAAAAAAGCTATAACTAGGAATCCCTTGTAATTAGAAAATATTTTATTATTTTTTTTAAATCATGGAGATTAGTCTTTTTTAGGGCTGAAAACTCTATATAATTAATAAAATTAATGGAAAGATCAGTAATATTTTTAAACTCAGAGAGAGGTATGTTATAATCTCTGGAGGTCTCTAAAAAGAGTAAAATACTTTTCTTTTTATCTAAATTAGAGACCTTGTCGATTTTATTTATTACAATTAGAATTGGAAGACTAAGTTCTCTTAAGAAATTAATTAATTCAAAACTTAGGGGAATAGTTGTTTGATTATCAATATAATATTTTTGAATTTCATCTTCAATTCGCAAAATATTAATGATTATGAGGGCAAGAAAACAATCCTGATGGTGCTTTTCTATATAGCCTATGATTCTACGTTTAATATGTTCTTCACGTCTTTTACTAGAATGTTTTATATAACCAAATCCCGGTAGGTCAACGATTTGATATTGCATATTTGGTTGGAAAATTGATCTAATTAATAATGTACTTCCTGGCTTTTTTCCAGTTTTCCCTTTAAGCAACTTGGGGTTTGGAACTAATAGGCGAGTAATTGAACTTTTACCCACATTAGAATTTCCAATTATTAGTAAAATGGGTTTTTCTTGCATAAAATAGATATGACACTAAGATTTTTTAATCTAGACTTTATTAGGGATATAATATTATTTCATTAATCTTTTTTACTCATGGTTGGAAGATATGGGTCATAAATTTGGATTTTATAAAGTTAATTTACCTCTGGAAAATGTATTAGAAAGGACATTAAACTTTTGGAAAGAAAATCGGGGATCTATCACTCAAAAACAACAGTCAGAAAATAATTTATTTTATAATTTGGTCATCAAACGTGATATTTCTGCGATGTCCTATGGTGAAACATATATTATGAATATTGGCTATAATCCTCAAGAAGCGGTGACTTATGTAAGTGTAGAAGTGAGCCTTCAGTTCGGTTATGGAATGCAATGGTTAAAACCTCAGGGCATTATGAAAAAATGGGCATTAGAAATTGGATGTTCCCCGATGAAATTGATTCGAAGTCAAGATCCTTCTTATTTAAATACATTTAGAGGTATTAAAGCGATAGATTGGATACAATCAACTCAAGAATCTATTACTTACTGCCCTCAATGTGGCCAACCAAATGAGAAATCAAGTAGTTATTGCAAAAAATGTGGTTCAAAACTAGTACAATAAAACAATTTTGCTATATATCTTGAAAATCATCTTCTAAGAAATCCTTAAACATTTTTTTCTTTTCTTCTTCTTTAATAATTGGTCGTGTGCTAATTGGCTCTCCAGCTTCGGTAAAGATTTCCTGCAATTCTTCTGCTGAAGTATTGATCTTAAACTTACCACCTTTATAATATCGAATAATTTTTCTATCATTTAAGCTGAGCTTTAAAAGATAACCTAATCCAAAATAAAATTGATGTTCAGGGATAGGATCAATAGGACTTTTGCTGGTGACTTCCTTTAACATTTCATATAATAATTCTTTACTTGCAGTGAAATCCTCAGTATTAAATAGAATATAATATAAGGCGTGATACCAAATCTTATTCCTTTTATCCTTGATATAATCAAAAAATAACTCAGGGGTGATTATTTCTTTTTTTTCAACCCTCTTTCTTTCTAAAAGTTCTTGTTTAATGCGGTCTTCAAGCTCACTACTAATGCCAACAACTGGTTCTACTACTCCTTCCTCGTCTTCAGTGTGTAATCGTTCTTCTTCTTTAACCTCTTCAATCGCTTCTTGCATCTCTTTTAATTCATCTAAATCAATCTCTTCAAGATCGGAAAAATCGGCGGTCATCGTTTTCCTTTGGGATAAATAATCTGCTTTTTCTTGTGATAAATCAAATGAATCTGTTTGAAGATAATTATCTGCTTTTTTATTCATAGAATCAGACTTTTCACTCTCTCGAACTTGTGCTATCGCTTCTTGCATTTCTAATATCTCTTCCATATCTAGCTCATCCAGATCAGAGAAATCAGTCTCAAGATTTTGAATTTCCTTCATATAAGTTTCGAGATCATTATTCTCAGAGCCCTCCTTCTCTTTTAAAGAGTCTCCTGCATTACTAGGTTGTGATTCTTCTGGTTCTTCAGACATAGTTGATTATATTAGGTCATTTTCTTCTATTTTATATTCTCTAATATTAATAATAACTAATCAATTCTTTAAATTTTAATATTTAAACAGATAAAAATTGAACTAGAAAATACTTTGGATTAGATTAGAATTTAAAAAATAAGATATATAAAATATTACAAAAGAAGAGAAAATTAAGTCTTTTTATACAAGAAACGCAACCAACTATCTGCGGATGGCATCGTTTCTGGCATTCCTTTTCTCCTACGTATTTCCAATATTAAATCCTCTTCTAAACTTGCCGGGACTTTTTCAAACCCTTTAAATTCATACCCAAAAAAAGCTCTTCCTTGAGTTGTACCACGAATTTCATCCGCAATACCGATGAGTTCTGCTGCTGGAAGTTGTCCTTGTACTCTTACATATTCACCTTCAGGAATAACGTTATTAACTTGGCCACGATGTTTATTTATAATTGCTAACACTCCACCTTCAGTGCCTTGAGGTGTCTTCACATCAATTTTTTGTATTGGTTCATATAAATGAGCGTCAGCTTGCAGCGTAGCAATGGAGAGTGCTGAGAAAGTCATACTGGCAGTTTGAGCGTATTGCGTATGTCTGGGATCTTCATGAATCACTAAATCTGTAAATGTTGCTTTAATGCCCATGGCAGGTTCCTTTGCAATGATGCATTCACTGACCCAATCTCTATACGCACTAATAAGATCATTTTTAATGCGGTCAAACCTTTGTAATCCAGAGGCTCCGTTAACCAATAGATTGCCATTATAAATATCAATTATTCTTCTGGCTTCCTTGGCATCCCAACCTGCTTCTTCTCTAAATAAAACTGCACGATCTTTTTCATTCATGTACTGTGTTATCTTCCCAGATTCCAATAATTTATGAGTTTTTTCATCCACAGGCTCTACGTAGAGTAATATCCGGTTATGTGTATTTGTAGATTTAGTATAAATTTCTTTACTTCTCTTATTGATTTTTTCTCGATAAACAATGATTGGCTCTCCAACATCAATTTTTACTAAGTTATTAATACGTTTAACTAAGATCTCGATTTGTAATGGATCAATTCCACTTAAAATATACTCACCCGATTCAACATTACGACGGAATTCTGCAGTAGGATCAGCTTGAATCCATCTTTGGACGACATCTCCGAGTTTGGCTAAATCTTGAGGATCATGGGGTTTAATACTTCTTGATACTACCGCTTCACAAGCATAACTTATCTTTTCGAAGGAAGGAAGTCTGTCTATTTCTTCCTTTTCTTTGGGTAAATCTTCAGCAGACATAAATGTTTCTCCTGAGGGACACATGAATCCGTATAAAGCAAATAAATTTCCCGCAGGTACTTGGGGTATATCTAAAATATCAGTGATCTCCATAACTCCTAATCGTTTTACTCGCTGCTTTTCATGACCAGTTATTAAATAAACGGTATCTGATTGATCAAACGTTCCAGAAAATACTCTTCCGATAAGTGTGGGTTGATAATTCCTTTTAGGGTCTAAAAATATTTTTGTAATCATCCCATAGAGAGGTCCTTTGGGATCACTTTTTTGTAACGCTTTTCCTAACTCAGAATTCAAGTCGCCGCCCCAGATATGGGGTAGTCTATATTTTGCTGCAGTTACAGGATCAGGTAAATGATCAACAACCATTCTTAACATTGGTTCGTCAAGCGGAAGGTTTTCTCGCAACCAATTGATATCGCCTTCGGTGTACTTTTCAAACACAGTTAAAGGAGTTAGTCCTTTATCTTTTAATATCTGATAAGTAAAGCCCCACCCATGTTTCGCAGAGCCAACGGCAACACTATTCTTAGCGAAATCTACTCCCCAATCGCTAAAGTCCTCTCCTTCAGGTCTAACTTTTTTGATTAATTCATTTACTTGTTTCGTAATCTCATCAATCTTGGCATAGGTATCTTTTGGACTTAATTTCAGCTCACTAATCAAACGATCAACCTTATTAATGAATAAAACCGGTTTACAGAGTTCCTTGCCCACAGCTAACCGAATGTTGGTTTCAGTCTGGGTCATAACTCCCTCTAACGCATCAACAAGGATAATTGCTCCATCAGAACCTCTTAAAGCACGGGAAACTTCTCCTGTAAACGAGATATGTCCTGGAGTGTCATTAATTTGAAAGATATATGGTTCTTTATCATCAGGTACTCGAGGATCATTAAACGACAAGAGTACAACACTTGTAAATATAGTAATACCTCTTTCTTGCTCCTCGTCTTTCAGTAGAAGAAGTAATTCTTATTCTAAATCTGAATCGGTCATTTGGAGCTGTCCTGCATCCTCTTCCCGCATCAGACCTGCTCTTCGTAATAGATAGTCGGATGCGGTTGTTTTACCGTGATCAATATGTGCAACAATCGAAAAAATTCTCTTTTTCGCATAGTTTTTGCTGGTAACCATCCGGACGATGTCCTCAGGGTTTTTAACTTTCACCATATTAAATTCACAACTATTTTAAATATTATAATTAATTGTTTGAATACTCTAATTCATAAAAATTTTATGCTTTTATTAAAAATTAAGAGATTTATTAGACTAACAAGGATTATTTTTATAAATTTTATTGAATGAAAGGATTTCTTTTACCAATATCTATTAAGTGTCTTGTTGTTTCGACATATATTCTATTTAACTCACTATTATCTGATTGTTGTTTTCTATCATATGATAATGCTATATAATATCCCTTTTCTTTTGGTTTGATATTGTAAACAACTCTCAAGAATTTTAGAAACGTATTATGATCGATCCCAATTAATTTCGCGATCTTACTAGGTGAATGGGTTTTTAGGATTGTCTTGAGATATTCTTTAGGTAATTCTTTCTTTATCCACAATCTTTGTTTAGTCATTAAAGGAGCATTAAGAACAATCGATTTAGGGTCGACTCTTTTTCTTTCCATCGAATTCAAGTTAAGACTCATTATATCTTTAAACATTTCTTTATTAATATATAAGGAATAAAGAGATCGTTTTGTATGAAATTTTTTAAGGGGATCAAATTTTACTCTTTCGATTTTACATATTTTTCCTAAATTATACACAATCTTTATAGCGGAAATAAAATTATAATTGCTAGAATATATCTCTCCGCCATTAGATCCCTTCAAAGTGCCATCGCCATCAAAATAACCTAGTAAAAATGCTAACATTAGATCTTGGTCTACTTCGCCTTTAATGTTACAAAAAACGGGGAGAATAGGAACTTTGCTGCGTTTTCCCATAGTATCTTTTTTGTATGTCATTCCTAACTTTATAAGATCACGTGCCATGGAGTTTTTTATTGATGTGCTACCAACACCAAATTGTAGATAAGCCATGCGATAAACATTTCCAGTCTTTGGGTCCTTGCTGTCACGTTCAAGAACTCTTGATTCGTTTAAGCCAATCTCTTGTGCAAAACGTTTAATGATTGGTTTATCTTCAACTTTTAGGGATAATGAGATTCTGAATGAACGAGAACCGCCTTTACTTCGAGCAATAGTTATCCAACCATCAGCGAATAATAATCCTAGATAGTAAGCTTGTTGAGGTGAAGAAATATCATGAAAATAACTTTTTTTCAGTTTTTTACTTATCTGAGTATTTGCAGTCAATTTCGGATTATTTTCATTCCTATATTTCTCAATAATAGTAACAATTTGATTTCGTGCTTTTAATGCTTTTTTTGTTAAATTAGTATCTGATCTTATTTTTTTTTTAATAAATTCACTTATATTTTTCCTCATTTCATCGAGATATTCATGAGAAATGACCGATTTTTTGTATCTCTTATCATAAAGATAAGAATCCGATAATCCAAAAGGAATGCTCATTTTTCTAAGACTAGCATATTCTTTCAGGAAGGAGTAATGTTTCATAGTCTCTAATAGGATCTGTGTAAACCAATTATTAGCATTAGTATTTGAATTATCAGATGGAGATTTTAGTTTTTTAAGAAATGAATTATAAATCATGTTTTTCTCGTTAGAATGAGTATATTGATTAATAATATCTCTCTTAGGGGTGATAATTTTTAACCCAGGGTTATTGACCGATAATTTTCGTCCGAATGAAGCGAAAGTACATAAATTTTCTTCAGAATTTTGGAAAATATTTTGATATAATGCCAAAATATCATTCTTAGTAAATTTTCTAGTAATTCCATTTGTATAAAATTCGTGATAAGCATTAAAACGATCGAATGCCGTTATTTTATTTGTTAATTTTTCTCTCTTTTTTGTTGAATATCCAAGTAAGCACATGAGTATTCCTATATTAAGGAGAGAATCATACATATTTTTTACTTCAGTTAAAGATTTATCGGATTTTTGTTCATTCGAAATTATTTCTTTTTCTACTTTTTTACAATTTTCAAGCCAAATTGTAAGTATAGTTCTCAGGCTATTTGAAAATGGTTTGAGTTGTTTAGGGTAGTTAAAAACTTCATGATGAGTTCTCAAGTGTTTAAGTAATCTTGTATATTGATTCGTAACTTCTTGAAGTCCATTCTTAATTGTTTGATAATTATTCTTTTTTGTTTTATCGCAGTTATTAATCGACTTAATTTGCTTTTTAGTTAAATGTTTAAGATATGAGTTAGAAATCGAATCCATATACCTAGATATTATGGGTGCTCCTCTTCCAATTGTTATACAAGATATCCAGATTTTAACAAATGTATCTAGTTCATTGGGAATTTTCTCCGAAATCATAGAGAGTAGATTTTTAGGAGGTAAACTTGATATATCGAAAAGGCATGATAGAGCAGCATCCACAAAATCTCCAATTCTTTCATCAATATATATTAATGGCATTTTATGTTTTTTACATTTTGGATACTTTCCGAATCCTAAAAATCCAAATTTCAATGGTTTAACTCTAGTTAAACTTTCACAACCAAATTTAGGACATATTGCTATTCGATCTTCTTCCAGAGATTTCCGACTTACCATTGTATATGTTTTCATATACTTATTATTTCACCTTCTTCTTGTTTTTCAAGTTTTTGGCAATCAGTATTCAAAAATAGTCTTGAAACCTCCTTTTCTATTGATCTATAGTTTTTACATAATTCTTTATAGAATTCAAAATGCCCTTTAATTCGATACATTTCTATTTTGCACGCTTCTTGTGCTATCCTCATTAGTACTTTAAAAAATAATGGACGTAAAAGCATGTTTTCTTCTGAGAAAAAATGTAAAAGAATAAATATTTGATTAGTTAAACGTGCGATATCCTTTAAAATCGAGGAGTATTTCTTTTTTCTAAAGTTTGATAGATTATGATGTTGATCCTCATAAAGAGTTAAATTACGAGATAATTTGATAAATCTTAATGCTAGAGATTCAAATTTACTTTTATTAATTTGAAATTTAGAAAGTATAAGATCATCAGTTTTTACTTCAATACGTTTTAATCTATGATATATTAATGCAGCTCTATAATTCAATAAAGTTCGAACTTGTCTGGAAAGATTTGAGATGGTAGAGACATATTCATTTTTATAAGAATCAAATAAATTATCATCCTCATATTCCAAGTAATTTTGATTATCGTACATTTTATCGATTAGCTTTTTTAATTTACCTTATAAACCCGTTTTATTTAAATAAAAAAAAGACTAAAAACTGGTTAAAAGAAATTAATCATTTTTAAATAAATGGAAGAACCATATTATCAAGAATATATAAAGCTTTTCTAGCTAAACTAGTTTGGATCTCAACAATATTTGAAATATTCTTAATTTTGAAATTCTTAGGAATATTTTCATTCATATATGTTCTCAAATAGCTTAAAAAGTCGTTATAATCTCTTTTAGTTTCCACCCAGAGATAGTCATTTTTGATAATAAAATTGGGATTTTTTTCTTTAAATTTTGTAACGTGATATTTCTCCTTTAGAGGCGGTCCTTGTCTCAAATAGGTTTCTGATATTTTTGGATGTTGCACATAAAAGGCTAAATCGTACTCATTTAAGTTGTCATCAAAATAAAGTTCAAATTCTATAGACCCAAATCGTTTATCATGACTGTATTCCCGCTCTCCTGTAGCTTTTATACTGTCTGCGAGCGAATAAAGTTTGTCTCGATTTACCGTATAGTGTATCTCTTCATTTTGGTTAAATAACTCTGCAATAAAAAAGTGTTTTATTTTTCCTTCATCAAATTTGGTTAAATTTGCTTCTTGAATTTCACGTTGTTCGAAATATGACTCACTGGGTTTTTCTAAAAACTTAGAAATCAAGTGCTTGCAATACTTATATGCTCGCTTTGAAATCGCAGATGCCACGTTTCTATTTTTATCGATCGGATCGATGATAATTAAATAATCATTTTGAAAATGAATGATGTCACTTAATTCTTTTTCCGATCGGTTATAATAATCAAGCGATTTTGACTCAAGCTCATGAAATCGGTTAAATAGTGTAGTTAAATCACCAAAATAATAGACTAATAATTCTGCGCTATAACCTATAAATCCAACCTTTCCAAGTGCACTTTTATCACCATAACAGTGAGCTGCCTTAAAAAATTGTTTTAACAATCGCACATCATTTTTTTGTTCGGAAGATAGATTGTCTCTTATGAAGCGACCATGCAATGGAGATCTGTCTACAGCGGTTATTGGACCATATTTTCCAATGTAATCAAGGGTTAGATCAAAGTATAAGACGATATCGACCTTAATCTCCTCATCTTCTGCTAAATAAGATACAGTCACATAGGGATGTTCTGCATACAGTAATCGTGGTTCTGAAAAATATTCTTTGGGTAATGATTTTATGAGCCATGTATTACAATACTTTAGAAAAAGTGATTTTAATTCTTTTTTTAATTTATTTTTACTCAACCCTTTAAAATTATGCCTGATTTTTTCATAATCTAAACCAATGAAAAGGTCAATATCGAAATCACCTTTTAATTGCGTGTTTTTTATCCCGGTTGAACCTTGAGCTTCAATTTTTGTATATTCTATATTTAACTCTTTTGCTTTCGAAGACAATAAGTCTCTAATTTTTTTTACTATATTCATAGTCTTCTCCAGTTCTTTTTTGGAGGGAAGAATGTCCAGTAAGACTTTATTAAAGACTTGATTTACGGAATTCATAACTATCAGAGAATAGAGATTATTTTCGAGAAAACTACTTGAAAATTGATATTATTTTATTGGTTATATAAAATATGTTTTTTTAAGTAATAAATAAGGTAGATAAGAAATGAGAATTTTATTATGAGAACTCATAAAAGGCTAGTTTTAATCATTGCTATTACATTCCCCACCAAGGATGGGTTGATTTTCGCATTAAAATAATATATTCTCTCAATGCTGTCTTTTGGTCGGTGGTTAATTCATCAACGAATTTGCCAAGTAATTGTCTCACATGGGATTCTGGAACGCTAACAAAGAGTATTTCATCTTTTTCTATGTCTTTGCCTACTTCTATACCTCGAATAGAGATCGCGACCTCTTCGTCTTTATTAGCTTTTTCAAGAGTTTTTCCCTTATCCTGAATTTGATGAATTCGCCTAACTTTTTTTCCATTTTGAGTTATTAAAGGAACTCGGGGATAAAGTGTGCCGAGATCCACATGAACTCCAAATACAGCGGGATTTGAATTTCTAAATATAAAGTCAGGCATCATAGACAGTTTTGCGGGTAGAATTAATTCACTCAATCCTTTTGCGGTGTCTTCAGCCTTTCTTGTCTCAGCATACTCAATATAATCTTCAAGCAATCGGTATATCACATTATTAGTAAAAATTCGTATATTATCAGTAGATGCTTGTTCTTTTGCTTCGGGCAAGATCGGCACATTAAACCCTAAAACGGTGGCGGAGTAGGGGTCAAGACCTTTTACAATATTTGCATTAATGATATCTTCCTTTTTAATCGGTCCTACATCAGCAATGCTTATCTTTACGCCATTTTTTGTAAAATGATTTTCAAGTGCTTCCAATGATCCGAGGGTATCTGCTTTTAAGACTACTCCCGCTTTATCTGTTTTAATACGTATACTTTGTACTTCCTCTTCTATTTCCGAATATACTTGTTCTTCTTGAGAAGGGTCACTAATGCTTTTAAAGGGAGAACCCGCCACCACATCATCAATATTAGGAGCTAGTATTTTAATACCAGCCGCAGCACTTACAAAATCTTCGTGATCGAATTTTTGTCGGGGATCTCTAATTTCATCCATCGGTTTAGGAATTAAAAGCGCACGTACTTTAGATTTGATTGGTTTTTCTAATCCACCAACGATAAATTCGTCTCCTTTATGAAGTATACCATCGTATATCAACACGTCTAAAGTAACTCCTTGTCCTTTCTCCTTTTTTACCTCTAATACGACTCCTTTAGCCGCACCCTCAGAAAATTTTAGGTTTTGGGTAAGATATTGTTGAACTAAGCCCATTAGGACCATTAAAAGTGTTGAAATTCCCTCTCCTGTTTTAGCGCTGGTAGGAATAATTGCGATTTTCTTTGTAAAATCCTTAATTTTATCATACCTATCAATACCCTTAAATCCCTCTTCTAGGAAATTACCAATTATTTCTAATAATTTTTCATCTAAGAAGTCTCTAACATGAGGTTTTTGACTATTGTATGTATCTAAAAAATCAGCATCCTTTTTTGGTTTCCATCCTGTGATACGATCTATTTTATTAGCAGCGATGACGAATGGTGTTTTCCGTTCACGTAAAATCCGCACTGACTCCCAAGTAATTGGCATTGTCCCAGCAGTAACATCAATTACAAGAATTGCAATATCAGCCACTGCCCCCCCTCTCCTTCTAAGATTCATGAAGGCTGCATGCCCCGGTGTATCAACGATTAATAATCCAGGGAGCTTGATTTCTTTATCAGCAAATTCTTGCTTTGATTTCTTTAAAAACTCCTTAATATCTTCTGTAGGAAAATAAGAAGCACCAATATGTTGGGTTATACCAGCAGCTTCTCTTTTTTGGACAACTGTTCCTCTCACATAATCAAGAAGGCTAGTTTTACCATGATCTATATGTCCAAGAATGCATGCAATCGGAGCACGAATTATTTTGGATGCCTCATTCATTGTCATAAAAAACACTTAGCATAATACAGTTTATTAAGATTTAATAAACATTTCAAAATTATAGGTTTTATTAATTTTATCAGATGATATAAAAGGATTTGAATCATTGCATTATTCTTTTTTTAATACTAATTTTATGGTCCGTTTTTCCTTTAAATATTAATAAAATAGTATCAAATAGGAATGTTGGAAAATGGAATATTCTTAAAGATTTTCGCTTTGATTATATTTTTTATTGTGTTTTTACTCTTATTATATGACTCCTTTCACAAGAATGAAAGCAAAAATTTGAGACAAAATAATTTAGTTCCCAATAACCACATCCAAATAAAATCTTTAATGGATGAAAAAGAAGAGTTAAATAATCCGGAATATGAAAAGAAATTTCCAAAAAGTACACGTTTAAGATTAGCAGATTTCATTTTCAAATTAATTAATACTAACGATATATTTGATGAAAATTTAATTCTTGAATTGGTATTACTTAAATTTGAAATTTATGATTATTCCTTCCAGCGAAAATTAGGGTTAAAATCTTTTAGGAAAGTAAAGGCTAATTTATTAAATAATTTCAGGAGAATAGGGGTTGTTAATTACTTATTAGATTTAATCAGAATTATTCGTGGATTTTCCACAATTAAAGATGAGAATTTTAAGAGAAAAAATTATGCATCTCAATTATTTAAAGAAAATGTAACATTAGGTCTAACTAGATCTTCTTTGGAATATAATATCGTTGAAATTTTTGATTATTTAAAGAAGTCTAATGAAGAATTTTATCTTACAAGATTGAAAAAAAAGAATCTGTATAACAAGGATGGATATAAAGAATGTAGTTTCTGTGGTGAAATAAAAGCTCATAGTGAATTTGCTATAAGCAGAAATCGACTACGGTCAATTTGTAAAAATTGTTTTTCTATAAAGAAATCCATTCACAATTTTAAGAAAAAATTATTTGTTTTTAAACTAATCTCTAATTATAGATTAGTTAGATGTAGTTATTGTCAAACAGGTATAGAAAATTTACCCGCTTTAGAAATACACCATGTAAATAAACATAATAAGGTGGTTAGTTGGAGAGATATTCAAAATAAAGCTAAAAAAGATATTATAAAT